>JBEKRX010000044.1:0-51529 GCA_049518415.1 Verrucomicrobiota bacterium | reverse complement strand
GCCCTCCTGGTGGTCGTAAGAGGCCAGGATTCGTTCACGCAAGTCCAGCGATAGTGTTCGCATGAACCCAGTATGCCACAGCCGCCGGATTCTGGCTACAGTTTTATTTAAAACGCTCTAGCGCGGCGCGGCCGCAACCAAAGTCCGGCGAGAATTCCCGCCTCCGCCCAGCAACGGGGGCCTTCCCCCGCCCCGCTGCTTTGGACCAGTTCGTGGAGGTCGCTTGTTCGCCCGCCAACCGCCGCATCCTTGGTCCAGGCGGTTCGTTGGACCGAGGGCGCTTGCTGCCGGGCTTTCAGCGCCTCCTTTCGCACCTGTTCAAGGGCAGCGATTGGGAGGCGATGCCTGGCTGAACGAGGGAGCATCCTGACACTGCCCTGAACGCGCCGGAGCAGCAAGCGAAGGCGCGCGGAGGCCTCGTCCGTGCGGTGCAGCCGAACCGCAACGCGCGGACGCGGCGTCCGCGCTCCCGAAGCTGGTTGACGCCCCGCCCGCGCCTGGTCTATTCAATGGCCATGCGAAATGGGCCGGCTCGAATGTGCGTGTGGCGTTGGTGGCGGGGGTGGCTCTGCCTGATGTGTGGCGCCGGGGTGGTTGGCGCGGCGGACACCGCCCAGCTCCGGCCCTGGGGCGAATACCGCACCATCATGTGGGTTGGTGATAGCGCCTACCGGCAGCCGGCCAAGCTCCCGCTCTTCTTCGAGCGTCTGCGCCAGATGGGCATCAACACCGCCATGGTCCACGGCGAGGGCGAGGCGCAGCCGCTGCTCGACAACCGGTTCCCTTATTACCTGGAGAACATGGTCAACCGCGGGCTGTGTCTGAAGTGGAACTCGAACGTGCGCGACTGGGACAAATTCGTGACCGGCTGGGCCAATGGCGGCCGGCCCGACTCGGCGCTGGTCCGGGATTATTGCCTGGACGACCCGCAGTGGCGCGCCTGGGCGCGCGAACAGGTGCAGCGGTTGGTCCGCAAACACCGCGACCACGAGCCGCTCGCCTACAATCTCCGCGACGAACTCTCCACGACCATCTCCGCCAATCCCTTCGACTACGACTTCAACCCCATCGCCCTGGGCAAATTCCGCGAGTGGCTCAAGAGCCAATACGCCGACCTGGCCGCCCTGAACGCCGAATGGCAAACCCGCTTCAACTCCTGGGAGGAGGTCAGGCCCTTCACTACCGACCAGGTCAAGAACCGCATGGCCAGCGGGGAGGCCCTGCCGGGCGGCCAACCGGATTGGCAGCAGGTCCAGGCCCTCAAGTTCGAGCCGGCCGCCGCCCGGCAGTACCCCACCCGCTGGAATTTCGCCCCCTGGGCCGATTTTCGCACCTACATGGATTTCGCCCTGGCGCGCGCCCTCGACGACTTCCGCCAGGCGGCACACCAACTGGACCCGCGCACACCGCTCGGCATCGAAGGCACCCAGATGCCCCATCCCTTCGGCGGCTACGACCTCTGGCGCCTCTCGCGGGTCCTGGATTGGGTCGAACCTTACGACGTCGCCAACGCCCGCGAGATTTTCGGCTCGTTCATGCCCGGCAAACCCTGCGTTACCACCGTCTTCGAATCGGACACTAACCCCGCCCGCCGCCGCCTCTGGCATCTGTTGCTCGAGGGCGATCGCGGCTGCATCGTCTGGTGGAGCGAAGACTGCCTTGACTGGCAGAACCCCGATTACCCGCTCACCGCCAAGGCCAAGGCCCTGGCCCCCGCCCTCCGGGAGCTGACTGCCCCGCTGGCCCGGCTCTTCCTCCGGGCCCGGCCCGAGCGCGACCCGATTTTCCTCCTCTACTCTCAGCCCAGCATCCAGGTCGACTGGCTGCTGGAATCCACCGTGGACGGCTCGACCTGGCTGCGGCGGTTCTCCAGTTACGAGGCCGAGCACAATCGCATGGCCGTCGTGCGCGACAGTTGGCTCAAGGCCTTCCAGGATTTGGGTTACAGCCCGCAGTTCATCTCCTCGGAGCAAATTGAGCAAGGCGGCCTGCGAGAGCTCCGCCAGGCGGTCTTGGTGCTTCCGACCACTTGGGCGCTTTCGGACCAGGAAGCGACCGAAATCCGGGCCTTCCTGGAGCCCTCCCCGGCCCAGGCCGCCTGGCGCGCGGCCTTTTGCGACGGCACCCCGGGGCTCTTCGACCGGCACGGCAAGCTCCGCCGCCAAAGCCCGCTCGAACCCCTCTTTCCGGCTGCGGCTCCCGGCTCGGTCAGTTGCGTTGCCCCGGCCAGTGGCCGCCCACAAACCCCGGCGCCCGGCGACCTTGACCGCTATGCCGCAGAGCGGCTGAAGGCCAACCCCGCCACGGCCGGGCTTGATTGGATTAGCAGCCAACTTAAACCGCTGCCGCCGGAAATCCGGTTGCCCGGCACCGCCCGAACGCGTATCCACCGCTTCCGCGTCCCAGGCGCGCGGCTGGTCGCCTTCGAGCGCAATATCGATTACCAGATGAGCGAAGAGTTGAAACAGGCCGGCGGCAACGAAGCGCTCGAAAAACCGCTTGAACTCGAGGCTGCGCTGCCGCAGCCGGCGCACGTCTATGACCTCCGGGCGCAAAAGTACCTCGGCCACACCGACCGCCTTCGCTTCCAGCTCGACCCCTGGCAACCGGGCCTCTTTGCGTTGACCGAAGCCCAGTTGCCCGCCGAATCGGTGGTTGAAACTTTGTCGGAAAAGCAGGCATCTGAGCTTGTGGGCCAAAAGGCTCCTCCGTAAGACACCCGAGCCGGGGCCGAAGTTCTCCGCATGCCTTGGCCAATCGTCCGGCGGAGGCCCATGCGGCCGGGTTCGGTCTTGCCGTCGGGCTTGGTGTAAATGCCCTCCAAGCAGTACGAACTCCGGCGTCGGCGCCGCGCAGGGTTCGCCGTGGCGCTCGGTCCTGGGCCGCTTGAAATTCTTCACCCAACTCCGATTCCTCAGCCCCAGGGCAAAATACTTCCAAAAGAGTATTGGCATTTCTCGCCAATCTGCTATAAATAGAATAATACTGAACTCTACGGTTAACAGAAAATGAAGAACCGAATTCGTGTCTTGGCACGTGGGGGGAGATGCCCCGGCAGAGGGCCACAAGCCGCGTCCTTGGCCGGCTTGGGCCGCCCTGACCCTGCCTCTTGTGTGCGGGCGCTGGCGCTCTGGCTGGCCCTGGCAGCCGCCCTGCTGGCCGGCGGGCCGGCCCGGGCCCAATACCCGCGCTCGGGCGGCAGTTCCTTCCGCGGCTCCTATGGTATGCGGCCGGCGCTGACCAACATCACCGTCACGCCCGCCAGCCTGAGCGGCTATGTGCCGGACGACAAATACAAGCTGCGGATCGGCGACAAAGTGAGCCTCCAGATCCTCGAGGACCGCGACCTGCCGCGCAGCCTGGTGGTGACGGACTCCGGCGAGCTGGAGATTCCGTATATCGGGCGGGTGTTGGCCTTGGACAAGACCTCCAAACAGCTCGTCGGCGAACTCAAAGTCAAGCTGGAAAAGGAATACTATAAGCGCGCCACCGTCGTCCTGGCGCTCGACGAGGCCAACAAGCTCTGGGGCCGGATTTATGTCTATGGCCAGGTCAAGACCCAGGGGCCGATCGAGGTGCAGATGCACGAGAACATCACCGCCGGCAAGGCCATCCTCCGCGCCGGCGGCTTTGGTGACTTCGCCAAGAAGACCAAGGTCATGATCATCCGGGGCGGTGGCGCCAACGGGGTCCCCAAACAAATCATCGAACTGAACATGGTCAAAATCCTCGAGGACGGCATGATCGAGCAGGACGTGGCCCTGCAACCGGAAGACTCCGTGGTGGTCCCGTCCCGCTCCTGGAGCATCTAATCCCAGCCGCTCCCCTCCCCGGTGCACCCTCGTACAATTTTATGGTAATGAATCTCACGGACCGCCCCACGCACAATCGCTCGACGGAGAAGGCGCACTTTCTGGCCAGCTTCCACCGCTACAAGAGCCTGCTCGCCAGGAAATTTTGGATTCCAGCGCTCTGTGTGCTGACCGGCCTGGTCAGCATCTGGTCGCTCTCCTGGTATGGGCCGCCCTCGTTCATCTCGGTCGGGCGCATGATCGTCAGCACCAAGCTGGCCTCCCAGGAGACCTCGGCTTATACGGAGGAAATGAACAACTTCCTGGGCACCCAGGCCGCCTTGATGCAAAGCGACGAGGTCCTCCGCCGGGCGCTTTCCCGCGTGGCGCTCCTCTACCCGGACGGGGCCCGCGAGCGCACGGGGGCCGGGCCCGCCGTCAAACTCAAGGTGGCAGTCACGCCCAAGACCAGCATCTTCGTCCTCACCGGCACCGGCACCGACCGCCAGTGGACCCGGACCTTCGTCCAGTATTGCATGGAGGAATTCAAGACTGTCAAGGACGAAATGCGCGCCCGCACTTCCAACGCCGCCGTCGGCGGCCTGGGCTTGGAAATCGGTCGCCTGGAAGGAGAGCTGCAAAAAAACGACCAGGCGCAAGTCGAATTCGAGACGACCAACAGCATGGCCCTCTTCGAGGAACAGGGCAATAGCATCGGCAATTACTTGGCGGCCATGAACCAGCGGCTGGCGGCCCTGACCTCCGAGTTCGAGTTATTGCAGTCCCTTAGCCTGGACCAAAGCCTGGAGCGCTGGCAGCAAATGGGCACGGCTTTGCCGATCGTGGACGACCTGACTGGCCGCTACGGCGCCTTGGGCCAGAACGCCCCCAGCAGCGTGGACGAGCTGGCCACGGACTATCTCCGCGCCAAACAGCAAATGCTCCTGCTCAAGGCCGACCAGGAGGAAATGTCCCAATACCTCCAGGACCAGCACCCCAAGATGGTGGCCATGGCCGAAGAGATCGCCTACCACAACCGCCTGCTGGATATCTATCGCCAGCAGGGACTCGACCAGTTGGAGAGCCGGACCAACTCGCTCGCCCTGCAAATCAAGAACCTCGAACACGGAATCAAGCAATGGAATGTCAAGGCCCTGGACATCAGCAAGAAACTGGCTGAATACCACCGCCTTAAAACCAAGGCCCAACGGTTCGAGAGCATCTACGACCACATGTATTTGACCATGGAGACCCTGGATGTAAACAAGGAAGTCACCCCAGACAGCGTCACGATCATGGAGCCCGCCTCCGAGCCGGTCGAGGGCCGGCCCACCCTCGCCCGCCTGATGGCCGCCGGGGGATTGGCCGGCCTGATCCTGGGGGTCGGCCTGCTCATGCTGCTGGACCGCATGGATGATCGCATGGCCTCCGTCACCGAACTGCAGGAATTGTTCGACGAAGAAATCCTGGCCCAAATCCCGCGCGAGCGGGCCGGACGCAAGCGCGAGATCAAGCTGCTCATGCCCGACGATACCCGCCATTCCTACGTCGAATCCTACCGCAACCTCCGCTCCTCGCTGCTCTATATGGCCGAGGCCGGGAAACGCCCCAAGACCCTCCTGCTGACCAGTTCGGTGCCCAATGACGGCAAGTCCGTCACCGCTTCCAACCTGGCCATCACCATGGCCAGTGCCGGCTCCCGCGTGCTGCTCGTGGACGCCGACTTGCGCAAGGGCATCCTCCATAACCGCTTCGAAGTCCCCTCCGGGCCGGGCCTCTGTGAAGTCCTCTCCGAAAAGCAGAACTGGAAGCAAGCCGTCCAGACGACCCACTACCCCAACCTCTGGCTCCTGTGCCGCGGCTCCATCTCTCGTCATTCCAGCGAATTGTTCCTCAGCCCGGTCATGGACAAATTCATCGAGGAGGTCGCGCCCCTATATGATTTCATCCTCTTCGACACCGCCCCCGTCATGGCGGCCGATGACGTGACCAGCCTGGCGCCGCGCATCGATGGCGTCGTCTTCGTGGTCCGCTCCGAACACACTTCGGCCCGCGTCGCCCACGCCGCCCTGCAATTGCTTTACCAGCGCCAGGTGCGCGTGCTCGGAGTGGTTTTCAACGCCGTCCGCCCGCGCAGCGGAGATTACTATTACTACTACAAATACAAGGATTACTACAAATCCTACCCCGGCGGCGGTGACGGCGAAAGCGAAAGCCGCCAGCGACACCCAGAGGGCGCCAAGGCCTGACGGCCCCTGCTGTCGGGCGAACGCTCCCGCCCGGCGCCAGGCGGGGGAGGCAGGGCTGGCCGACAGGCGAAACTGGGAGCGCCGGCCTCTCTGCCGCCCAGGCCGGGGCCTTCAAGGCTCGCCGGCAAAGATGCCGGCACGCCCAGTGGTTCATGGAGAGCCTCGACGGCCTTTCGACCGGGCATAGGGACCATGAACCGGGTGATTCGCGGGCAAGACCTCCGGGTGGCAGGCTCCCGATTCCGAATCGGGACCCCACTGGCAGGCGGGACGCCTGCCCCACCACCTCGCGGTTCACGGAAAGGCCGGAACCCAAGCTCCATAAGCCGGGCGGCATTCCATGACGTGATTTGGGCCCGGCCAATCCGGGCGGGGGCATCAAAGCTTGCCAATCGCGCGCGCTTGCAGCTAATAATGGCTCGCGGAACCTGACATTAGGCTGATGCTATGTCCAAAGTTGTCATTGCACGCTTAGGCTGACCGGATGAGCGCCTCGATGAGAGTCCTGATTACGGGCGGGGCGGGCTTTGTGGGCGCGAATCTGGCAGTGGCCTTGCGGGGGGTCTTTTCGGACGCGGAGATCGTCTGCATGGACAACCTCTACCGGCGCGGCTCCGAACTTAACCTGCCGCGGCTGCGCGAGCAGAAGGTGGCCTTTTGCTGGGGCGACGTGCGGGACGAGCGGAGTTTTCCGCGTGGTCCGTTTGATTTCCTGCTCGACTGTTCGGCCGAGCCCTCCGTGCTGGCCGGCCAGAGCGGCGGGGCGGATTTCCTGCTGCAAACGAACCTGGCCGGGGTCTGCCATTGCCTGGAAAAGGCCCGGCTCTGGGGCAGCCGGTTGCTGTTCCTGTCCAGCAGCCGCGTTTATCCCATCGAGCGGCTGGAGCGGCATCCCTGGCATGAGCAAGCCACGCGCTTTGCCTGGGCGGACGAAGGCACCGCCGGGATCAGTTCGCACGGGGTGCAGGAGTGCCTGGACATGAGCGGAGCCCGCTCGCTTTACGGCTACACCAAGTATGCGGCTGAACTCCTGATCGAGGAATACCGGGCGGCCTGGGGCCTCAAGGCGGTGGTTGACCGCTGCGGCATCATCGCCGGCCCGTGGCAGTTCGGCAAGCCGGACCAGGGCGTCGCCTCCCTGTGGGTGCTGGCGCATTATTTCGGCCGCCCCCTGAGTTATATTGGCTACGGCGGGCAGGGCAAACAGGTGCGTGATTTCCTCCACATTGATGATTTGTGTGAACTCCTGGCCGAGCAAGTCAAAGAGTTTAATCGCTGGGAGGGCTGGCTGGGCAACGTGGCGGGCGGGTTGGCCAACAGCGCCTCGCTGTGTGAACTGACGGCCCTTTGCCAGGAAATCACCGGGCGGCGCGTGGCGGTCCAATCGGTGGGCGCCAACCGGCCCTGGGATGTCAGGCTATTCCTGGGGGATTGCCGCCGGCTGTTCGAGCGGACGGCCTGGCGGCCGCGGCGCGGCGTGCGCCAACTCGTCTCCGACCTGGCAGCCTGGGTGGCGCAAAACGAGCCGCCGCTCCGGAACTTGTAGGCTCTTGCCCCTCATGCCAGCCAACCCCACGCCCACGGAACTGCAGGCCCTTTACCGCCGCCGCTTTGCCAGCGACCCCGCCTACCGAAGCGCGGTTTGGCGGATACTGATTTCGGATTGCCTGGCGCCCTACCTGCGGGACGCCCAAGCGGTGCTGGACCTGGGCTGCGGCTACGGCGAGTTCATCAACCAGCTTCCCGCCCGCCAACGTTATGCCATGGACTGCAACCCCGACGCCGCCCGGCACCTGGACGCCCAGGTCCGCCTGCTCCAACAGGATTGTGCCAGCCCCTGGCCTTTGGCCGACAATAGCCTGGACCTGGTATTTACCAGCAATTTTTTCGAGCACCTGCCCAACAAAGCCAGCCTGGCCAGGACCCTGGCTCAAATCCGGCGGTGTTTGAAGCCCGGGCGACGCCTCGTGGCCCTGGGCCCCAATATCAAGTTCCTGCCTGGGCGATACTGGGACTTCTGGGACCACTGCCTGCCTTTGACGGAACTGAGCCTCGCCGAAGGGATGAACGCAGCGGGGCTGGGCCTGGAGCGAATGGTGGACCGTTTTTTGCCCTACACGATGAGCCAGGGACCACGCTATCCGTTGGTTGGGTTGCGCCTCTACCTGCGGCTGCCCTTTCTCTGGAAGGTTTTTGGCAAGCAGTTCCTGGTCGTAGCTGTGAAAGCCAAATGACCTCGACCCTGCCTCCGGCGCCGCCACTGCAACTGCTCAGCGTGGTCATCCCCGCCCGCGACGAAGCCGGGTGCATCGCCGCCACCATCGCGCACCTTCACCTGGAACTGGAGTTGAACCGGGTCCCCCATGAGATTGTGGTAGTGGACGACGGCAGCACCGATCGCACCTGGGAGGTGCTGGGCGAGTTGCGGGCGCAGAACCCGGCCTTGCGCCCCATCCGGAACGAGGGGCTTCATGGGTTTGGCCGGGCGGTGACCAAAGGGATTGATGCGGCCGGGGGCGATGCCGTGGTCGTGGTGATGGCGGACGAGTCTGACGACTGCCGGGATGTGGTGCGCTACTGGCAGCGATTGAACCAGGGGTGGGATTGCGTGTTCGGCAGCCGGTTCGTCAAGGGCGGAGGGGTCATTGATTACCCCTGGCTGAAGCTCCGCATCAATCGCTTGGCCAACCTGTTCATCCGGCGGTTGTTCCGCATCCCTCTCAACGACACCACCAATGCCTTCAAGGCCTACCGCAAAACCACCCTCGACGGCTGCCGGCCCTTCCTGTCGCCGCACTTCAATCTGACCGTGGAACTGCCCCTCAAGGCCATCGTCCGGGGCTATTCCTGGACCGTCATCCCCACCATTTGGCGCAACCGCCGCAGCGGGCTGCCCAAGCTCAGAATCAAGGAAATGGGCAGCCGCTACTTCTTCATCTGCATGTACCTCTGGCTGGAGAAATACTTCAGCCGCGGAGACTATCGCAAGGCCGTCCAGCCCGGCGCCCCGGCTCCAGACCCGGGGCGGGAGTGAGTCGCTGGGAGCCAAGGCGGCGCGCTCCTGCCTCAAGTCTGCTGTACCGCCGGCTTCCCGGTCGCCAGGCTCCCGAATGCGCCTAAAACTGGTAGGTCAAATTCAAGCTGACCACGTTTGCGGTGTAACGATTCGCGGCCAAAGTGGACCCGCGCTGGAAATATCGGTACCCGAAGTCGGCGGTCAGCTTGCGCGTGAGCGGGCGGCTCAGGCTTATTCTCGGACTGAACCAGTCAAAAGTTTCAACCCCATACGCCGCTTCGTTTCCGTGTTGATAGGAGAATGAGGTGCCGACGGTGACTTTGCGCAAGATATGCCAGTTGGCCTGCCACTCCAGTTGGTAGAGGTCCACGATGCCGGAATAAGAGTTGAAGGTGATCTCCCGGCCGCCCGACAGCGCATAATCGAGGTATTTATTGACGCGATGGGCCAAAGCGACGCGGCCATAAGGGCCGTCAACCCTGCCCCCGAGCGAGTTTTTCGATTCGGGCTCAAAGGCGGTGTAGCCCACGCCTAACCGGAAGCGCATGTTTTCGCTCAACCGGACTTCAGCAAAAGGCCCCGCGCTCCACTGCCTGCCGTCGCCTTGCAACGTCATGGTGGTCGACGTGGTCGTGTCCCAATAGGAATAAGAAGTAAGCCCGCCGCTCAATTCCAGGCCCAACCGCACCTCTGGCCTGAGGGCATAGCTGCCGGACATGGTCAAAAGCTCCGACTGTTCGTCCCGGACCCGCAGGCTGGGGCCGCTCAGGGCGCTATAGTTCAGATGGTCGTAGCCGGCTTTCAGGATGATCTTGTTCAGGTCCCAGGTCGCGGCCACTCCCACCGTGTTCTCCAGGCGCTGGTAATCTCCCGTGCCGGCATAGGTTGGGTCCTGGAAGGCGTTGTCGGTGATCGAGAAACGGTCGTGCAAATTGATCCAAAAGTCGCCGCTGTAAATGTCGAACGACGTCTCCGAGCCCGGCACGAGAAACAACCGGTCCAACTCCGAATGCCGGACGTAGGCCGAGTAGCCGGCGCCCAAGGTCAGGGTGAGGCTGTTGACGGCCGAGACGGGCCAAAGGACGTGGGTCTCGAGCTCGGGCCGGAAAACCACATCCCCCTCAGGATTCTGAGACGCATAATTGATATTATCGTTGTAAATGACCGCTGTGCCCGCATCGAAATTCCACGCCGTCGGCCCCAGCTTCAGGTTATAATAGCCGAGGGTCGCCGCCGCCTTCCGGCGCGCCTCGGCCGCTTCGGCGCTGGCCAAAGACATGCGCAGGGCCTCTTGTGCCTGGGCCTGCGGCCCGGCCAGCAGCAGCCACAGACCCAGGGACCACAGCGCCGGGCGGCAGCGCCTCCAAATCCTGGACCCCGGGCGGTGGTTTAGGGCCCAGGCCGCAAAAGCTGGTTGGACTATCAGGGCGAATCGGTACGGTTTCTGCATCGCTTCAAGGCTCGATCAGTGTCGGCCAACAATCTCTCAGACTGGGCCGCACCCTGGCACAGAACCTCAACTTTGGGAAGAAGAATCGGCAGAATTCACGCTTGTCGCCACACTCTTTTTGTCAGGTCCGCCATGGCCTCGCCCCGCGCCAGTTAGGGAGTGCGGCGGCAATCCCGAGGCCTCGGGCCACGCCGCTTTGCCTCCCACTGACTCACTACCGCGCGTGCACTTCCGTCCCTTGATACTCGTCCCTCGTGCCTCGCGCCTCGGCACCCCGCTTATTGCGCTGTTTTCTTTTCCGACACCGCGGCCATCGAAACCCGCCGCGCCTGGGCCAGTCGCTCCGGCGTCATTCGCCGCTCCAGGGCGGGCAGGGCTTTCCTGGCAGGCTCATAGGCTTTGGCGGCAGCCAGGCTGTACCATTTGTGGGCCGCGACGTAATCTTTGGCGACGCCAAGGCCATTGGCATAGCAAGCCCCGAGGTCATATTGCCCGCGCGGGTATCCCTGCGCGGCGGACTTGGCATACCATCTTGCGGCCTCGGCCAAGTCTTTGGCCACCCCCCGGCCCTTTTCATAACAAACCCCCAGAGCGCATTGGGCCAGGGCATCGCCCTGCCCGGCGGATTTGCGATACCACTTCACCGCTTCACCGAGGTCCTGCAACACGCCGCGCCCCGATTCAAAGCAAGCGCCGAGGGCGCATTGGGCCAGGGCATCGCCCTGCTTAGCCTGCGCAATGGTTGCCTGGAAAAACCTGCGATCGGTTTTGACTTCACCGGCAGGCAACGGCGCCGCCGCCACGCCCAGCAGCAAGGCCAGGAACCCAGCGCCGCCGCGGCGCCGCCAAAGGCTCAAATCAGTCCTGCCGCCGCCCAAGGCCTTTGCCCAGAGGCAGAAAACTCTGCTGGATGGAATTATGGATGTCAATCGCTTGACCTTCACGCCGCCAGCTTAGCCGTTTTATGCCCCCTGGCAAGGCATCCCTGCTCCGCGGGCGGCGGCGGCGGCGCGGGCCAGGAGCACTTTGCGCGTCGGCCTGTAGTTGGCGGCGAACTGCCGCCGGTACTCGGCGAAGGTCCCGGCGGCGATAGCGGCGCGCACTTCGGCCATGACCTTCAAGAACAGCCGTGTATTGTGGAGGCTGAGCAGGCGCAGGCCGAGAATCTCCCCCACATTGAGCAGGTGCCGCAAATAGGCCCGGGTGAAATGGCGGCAGGCGAAGCAGTCGCAGCCCTCTTCGATGGGCCGGAAGTCCGCCTTGCAGGCGCTGGCCTTGACGCTGAGGCTGCCTTGGCGGGTGAAAGCGGTGCCGTTGCGGGCCACGCGCGTGGGCAGCACGCAATCAAACATGTCCACGCCGCGCGCGACCAACTCGACCACTTGCCCCGGCGTGCCCAGGCCCAAGGCGTAGCGCGGCTGGCTGGCCGGCAGGAACGGTTCGGTCAGCTCCACCGCCCGCATCATTTCGGGCTCCGGTTCCCCGACGCTCACGCCCCCGATGGCGTAGCCGTCGAACTGGAGCGCGCCCAGGGCCTGGGCGCACTCTTCACGCAGCGCCGCGTCGGTTCCACCCTGGACGATGCCGAAGACCAGTTGGCCGGCGGCCCGCGGCTGCTGGCGGCAGGCGGCGGCCCAGCGCACGGTCCGCTCGACGGCGGCGCGCAGTTCGCGCGGGGTGCTGGTGTGGGGCGGGCAATCATCCAAGACCATGGCAATGTCCGAGCCGAGGACATTCTGGATGGCCATCGCCTCCTTGGGCCCCAGAAACAGCAGCGAACCGTCCAGGTGCGAGCGAAACTCGACGCCGTGCGCGTGGATTTTGCGAATCGTCGCCAGGCTGAAGACCTGGAACCCGCCGCTGTCCGTCAGGATGGAGTGCGGCCAACTCATGAACCGGTGCAGTCCGCCGGCGGCGCGGATGATGTCCAGCCCGGGACGGAGGTTGAGGTGATAGCTGTTGCCGAGGATGATTTGGGCGCCCATCTCGCCCAACTCGCGGGGATCAATGGTCTTGACGCTGCCCTGCGTGCCGACCGGCATGAAGACCGGGGTATCCACCACCCCGTGCACGGTCGTCAAGCGGCCCAGGCGCGCCTTGGTCGTCGGCTCCGTTTTAAGCAACTCGAACATGGCGGTGAACTCCCATCATCGGGCCGCACAGGGCCACTGGAATTCACGCCAATTCCACCGTTTCGCCCTCCCGCGCGGCCTCGACCTGGAGAGTGCTCCCCTGCGCCGCCGCGAGTTGGCGGCCGTGCTCGGCCATTTCCCCGATCTTGGCGTCGTCGTGGTTGGGGTCGTGATGGAACAGGAAGAGCCGTTTCACCTGGGCTTCCAGGGCCAGCGCCACCACTTCATCCACGCAGCCGTGGCCCCAACCGACGTGCTGCCGGTACTCCTCGCAGTCGTATTGGGCATCCATGACCAGCACGTCCGCCCCGCGCAGGAATTGGGTTATCTTCTGGTCCTCGCCGCGCGCGTAGGCCAGCACCCGCGAGTCCGGGGCGCCCGGGCCGCGGCCAGCCAGGCGTCGGAACTGGCGCGGTTCGTTGTCGGGAAAATAAGCGACCGAGCCTCGGGCCGTGAACAAGCGATACCCGACACAGATCCCCGGGTGGTTCGCGTAGCAGACCTTCACCGGCACCGCCCCGACGCTGAACTCGAGGTCCTTGAGTTCTTCGATGCGAACGTTGGCTGGCACCTCCGGCAGCCCAACCGGGAAGTAGGAGGTGTCCATCTGGCTGTACAACGCGTCGCCCAGGCCGTGCCGCGCCCCTTCGTAACCCAGAATGTGCAACTGGTTCTGGGGTTCATAGACCGGCTGGAAAAACGGCAGCCCTTGAATGTGGTCCCAGTGCGTGTGCGTCAGCAGCAGGGTCAATTGGAGCGGCTGATGGTTGAACTCCTTCATCAGCGAAAGCCCCAGCGGACGCAGCCCCGTGCCCGCATCCAGGATAATGATCTGGCCGCCGGTGCGGACCTCCACGCACGGGGTGTTGCCGCCGTACTGGACCGTGCTTGGCCCGGGGGTGGGCACCGAACCGCGCACTCCCCAGAAGCGCACGCGCGTGCTCGAGACGGCCGCGGCGGGGACTGCCTGGGCCGCCGCTTCCGAGGGCCCGGCCGTGCCGGCCAGCCGGGACAAAAGCTGGATGAGCCCCTCGGGCTCAATCGGTTTGGTCAGGTATTCGTCCGCGCCCGCGGCCAGCGCCTCCTGCCGGTCGCTCGCGTAATCCCGGCCAGAGGTGATGATGACCTTGGTGTGCCGCAACGACTCATCGGTCCGCAGCGCCCGGCAAACCTGGAAGCCGTTGCACCGCGGCATCAGCAAATCGCAAATAATGATCGCGGGCCGGTGCGTTTTCGCCAGCCGAATGCCCGCCTCCCCCTCTTCGGCGGCAAGCACCTCCCAGCCGTTCTGCCGCAGCAGTTCATCCATAAACTGCCGATACTCCGCGTCGTCATCAATGATTAGAATCGTCTTCATCAGCCGCCTGGCTTTCGCTGGCGGCCGTATCCTACACACGACTCCACCCCGGCGTCCAGTGCCATCCTTCGCCTCGTCCGGGCGCCAGGGCGCAGTCCAAAATGGTGGGCAAAAGCTGGCGCCAGCCTGGCGGCTTTCTGCGGGGGCAGTTCCATCGCCGGGAGAGCCGTGGCAGCCTGCCCGCCCCGCGCTGCGCTGGGTTGCCTGGCAACCGGCCAGGTGGTACTCTGCCCACAATGCGTATCCAACTTCCCGGGGGCCTGGTCACCCTTTCCGTGCAGTTACTCGCCCTGTCCGCGCCGGCGGACGACTGGCCGCAATGGATGGGGCCTCGCCGGGATGACGTCTGGCGCGAGGGCGGCATCGTCGAGCGATTCCCGACCCACGGCCCGCCCGTGCTATGGCGGGTGCCCATCTATCCGAGCTATTCCGGTCCCGCGGTGGTCGGCAGCAGGCTTTTTGTCCTGGATCGCCCCCCGGCAGCTATCTCGGCCAGCGAGGCAGGGCAGCCAGGGGTTCCCCCACCGCCAGCCAACGAACGGGTGCTTTGTCTCGATGCCAGGACCGGCAGCAAGCTCTGGGAGCACACCTACCCTTGCCCCTATAATATCGCTTATCCGGCCGGCCCGCGAACGACACCCACGGTCGCCGCTGGCCGCCTTTACACCTTGGGCGCAATGGGGGACCTGCTCTGTCTGAGCGCGGACCACGGCCAAGTCCTCTGGACACGCCATTTCATGCGCGAATTCAAGTTGCCCCGGCCCCCGGTGTGGGGCTGGGCCGGCCATCCGCTGCTGGATGCCGAGCGACTCATTTGCCTGGTCGGCGGCTCGAACAGCGCCGTGGTCGCCTTCCATAAAGACACCGGCCAGGAGCTCTGGCGGGCTTTGACCGCAGTCGAGATTGGCTACGCACCGCCGGCCATCTACACCGTCCACGGCCGGCGCCAGTTGATCCTCTGGCACCCCGACGCTGTCAGCAGCTTGGAGCCCGAAACCGGAAAGCTCCTTTGGTCCCAGCCCTACCCCGTGGGGGGCAAACCCCAACGCCCGGAAGTGACCATCGCCCTGCCGCGACTGGAGGGTGACCAATTGTTCCTGACCTGTTATTACCAGGGTTCATTACTCCTGCAAGTCACAGCCGAGGGACCCAAAGTGCTGTGGAACCGGCGCAGCACGAGCGACTCGGAAATGAATGACGGCCTGCATTCGGTCTTGGGCACACCGCTCTTCAGAGACGGTCTTATCTACGGCTTCTGCGGCTTCGGCGAGTTGCGCTGCCTGGACGCGAAGACCGGCGACCGCAGATGGGAGACCTATGCCGCAACGGGCGGCCGGAAGGGCTTCTTTGCCAACGCCTTTATGACTGAGAACCAGGACCGCACGTTTCTCTATAATGACCAGGGTGAACTGATTATTGCGAAACTGCGGCCGGAAGGCTACCAGGAGGTCAGCCGCGCCAAACTGCTCGAGCCCCTGGAAAAAACCCGGGGGCGCATCGTCACCTGGTGCCACCCGGCTTACGCCAATCGTTGCGCCTACGTTCACAATGGCAAAGACTTGCTCTGCGTCTCGCTGGCGGCGGACCAGGACTAACACCTGCCCGCAAGGGGCGAAAACTCACCCAGGCCAGTCACGGGGCTTGGCGGACTTTTTGCAGGACTGAGGTTTTGGCGAGGCTGCGCCTCAGACCACCTCTGGAATCGAGCCTGCCCGGAGAGATTCATTGAGTATTGAGTATTGAGTCCCGATTCAGAATCGGGATTGGTCATTGAGTCCGCAGTCCGAAGGTTCATGCGGCGTCATCCGCGGGCATTCTTCAATAACCAATGATCGTTTTTCAATCCTCAATGCTCAATTCACCTAAAAGTCCCGATTCCGAATCGGGCTTGCAATTGGAGCGAAATTTGACCTGATTACAACGAGTTTTGCCGGTCAAGAACTGTAGCGATTTGGGGCGGAGCATTTTCGCGGGGGACCCGTCTAATCAGCATATGAAACGGTGGACCTGGTTATCGGTTCTGATGGTGCTGTGCGCGGCAGTGGCCCCGGCCTTTGGGGCCGGGATGATTTTGGTTGACGACACGCATTGGTGGCCGGGGCCAAACCCGCCCCGCCCGGTGCCCCCGGCCTGGCCGCCCCGCCCGCTGCCCCCGCCCCGGCCCCATCCGTTTGCGCCGCTGGAGGTGAGTTTCGTCAAGGTCCAAACCCGCATCACGGACCAGGTGGCCGTCACGTCCCTGGACCAGGAGTTCTGCAATCCCAACCCCGTGCGCCTGGAAGGGACGTTCGTGTTTCCGGTGCCCAAGGGGGCGCACCTGGACAAGTTTGCCATGGAAATTGACGGGCGGCAGGTCGAGGCGGAGTTGCTCCCGGCGGACAAGGCCCGGCGGCTCTACGAAGACATTGTGCGGAAACTGCGGGACCCGGCCCTGCTCGAGTACGCCGGGCGGGACCTGTTCAAGGCGCGGATATTCCCCATCGAACCCAACAGCCGCAAGCGGGTCACGCTCCGCTATACCGAACTGCTCAAGGCCGAGAGCGGCCTGGTCAGTTTTGTGCTGCCGCTCGACACGGAGAAATTCTCGGCGGCGCCCATCAAGAACGTGAGTGTCAAGGTAGACTTGGAGAGCAAACGGCCGCTCAAATCGATTTACTCGCCCACCCATGCGGTGGAAGTCAAGCGGCACAGCCCCACCAGCGCCACGGCCGCTTACGAGGCGGCCGAGGTCCGGCCGGAGACGGATTTCGCGCTCTACTTTGCGCCGGAAAAGGACGAGTTGGGCCTCAATCTGCTAGCCTGCAAGGCCGGGGGGGAGGACGGCTATTTCCTGCTGCTCGCCTCGCCGGGCGTGGACGTCAAAGAGCAGCAGGTGGTGCTCAAGGATGTGGCGCTGGTGCTGGACACCTCGGGTTCAATGGCCGGCAAGAAGCTCGCGCAGGCCAAGAAGGCCCTCGCCTTCTGCGTGGAAAACCTCAACGACGGCGACCGGTTCGAGCTCATCCGTTTTTCGACCGAGGTCGAGCCCCTGTTCGGGCGTTTGGTCCAGGCCTCGAGGCAGAACCGCACCCGGGCGGAAGATTTCATCAAGGAACTCCAGCCCATTGGCGGCACGGCGATTGACGATGCCCTAAAGCAGGCGCTGGCCTTGAGGCCCGAAGGGGCGAAATCCCCAGTCGAGCCGGGCGACGCCGGGCGGCCATTCGTGGTCATTTTCCTGACCGACGGCCAGCCGACCATTGGCACGACGGATGAGGGGCAGATTGTGGCCGACGTGAACCGGGCGAGCGCCGGGCGCACGCGCATCTTCTGCTTTGGCATCGGCACGGATGTGAACGCGCATTTGCTGGACCGAATCACCGAGGCAACCCGGGCCGCCAGCCAATACGTCTTGCCGGAGGAAGACCTCGAGGTGAAGTTGTCCAATTTCTACTCGAAGATCAAAGAGCCGGTGCTCGCCAATCCCACACTCAAGTTTACCGGCGGCATCCGGGTCAGGCAGTTGTACCCCTCGCCGCTCCCGGACCTCTTCAAAGGCGAACAACTGGTCCTGGTGGGCCGCTACTCCGGCCAGGGCGCCGCCGCCGTCATCCTCGATGGCGCCGTCAACGCGGCCCCAAAACAGTTCACTTACGAAGTGAAATTCCCGGAGGAATCCTCGGAAAACCAGTTTATTCCGCGGCTCTGGGCCACGCGGCGCGTGGGCTATCTGCTGGATGAAATCCGGCTGCACGGCGAGAACGCCGAGTTGCGCGACGAAGCCACCGAGTTGGCGCGCAAATACGGCATCGTGACCCCCTACACCGCCTACCTCATCATGGAGGATGAAACCCGCCGCGACGTGCCGGCGCAGATGCGCTCCCTGCCGGGCTTCGAGACTGACCGCGCCGCGCGCCGGGAAGCCGCCCAATCCTGGCAACAATTCACGACCCAGCACGCTGGGGAATCCGCCGTGGCCGACGCCCGTTACGGCTACGCCCTCAGGTCGGCCGAGGCCCCGGCTGCCGCCGCCGCCGAGGCCGGGGTGGCCTTCATGCGCCGCTACGGCCCGCGCCCCGCCCCCGCCGCCCCCGGCAACCCCGCCAACCTCCTCGCCACCCTGCCCGCAGACTCCGGCCAGGCTCGCCTCCTCCAATACTCGCAGCAATCTCAGTTTGTGGCCGGCAAGAACTTCTTCTGGAACGGGCAACAATGGCTTGATTCCGCCGTGCAGAAATCCCCGGACGCCAGCCGCGTCCGCCTCCTGTTCGCTTCGCCGGAGTACTTCGATTTCTCCGCCAGAAATCCCAAGGCCCTGCCCTGGCTGGCCTTGGGTCAAAACCTCCAGTTTGTCCTGGATAAAACAGTCTATGAGATATACGAGTGAGGGGAGCGCGGCTCGTAAGTACCTCGGATTTCGGACTTGAAAGCAGACAATAAAATGAAGAGACTGTTGCCGGGAGTTTTGCTGGCTTTTGTGAGTCTTTCGCTTTTTGGCGGAGCGCGCGAGGCGCAATGGAAAAAGGTCGAGGAGGCCATCAGCCGCGGCCTGCCCCAGACGGCCATCACGAACCTCGAGCCGATTATCCGGGACGCATTGCATGACCGCGCCTACGCCGAGGCCGTCAAGGCCATCGGCAAGAAGATCGCCCTGCAAGGCAATATCCAGGGCAACAAGCCGGAGGAGAAGATCACGCGCTTGGAGGCGGAGTTGGCCAAGGCGCCCCAGGAGATGGCGCCGGTGCTCCAGACGCTCCTGGCGCACTGGTATTGGCACTATTTCCAGCAGAACCGCTGGCGTTTCCTCCAGCGGACGGCGACGGCGCAGGCGCCGGGCATGGACTTTACCACGTGGGACCTGCCGCGGCTTTTTGCGGAGATTGACCGGCATTTCCAGAAGGCCTTGGCAGGGGAGCAGGCCCTCAAGGCCACGCCCGTGGGCGCCTGGGATGACCTGCTCGAAAAGGGCACGATGCCGGACAGTTGCCGGCCCACGCTCTACGATTTCATCGCGCACGAGGCGCTGGCCTTTTACACCGCCGGCGAGCAGGCCGGCGCCCGGCCGGAGGATGCCTTCGAGGTGCCGGCGGACAGCCCTCTCCTGGGGCCGGCGGACCAGTTCATCGGGTGGGAGCCGGCACCGGGCGTGGCGCCCCAAGGGGAACGGCCGGCGGCCAAGGCTGCCGGAAAAATGGGCGCCTTTTCTCCCGTTCTCCGGGCGATTCAGTTGTACCAGGCGCTCTTGCGCTTTCACCAGAACGATCCGCCGCCGCAACTGGCGTTTGCGGACGCGGACCTCGATCGGCTGACCTGGGGCTGGAACACGGCCTTCGGCGAAGACAAGAATGCGCGCTACAAGGCAGCCCTGGAGGCCTTCATCCGGAAGTACGGCGACTTCGAGATTGCGACGCTGGCCTATGAGCGCCAGGGGCGGGTGCTCCAGCAGGAGGGCGACCTGGTGGCGGCGCACAACCTGGCGCAGCGCGGCGCGGAGCTGTTCCCGCAATCGCCCGGCGGCAAGCTCTGCCGCAACCTGGTCACCGAGCTCGAGGCCAAGTCCGCCAGCATCACTACCGAGCGGGTCTGGAATGGCTTTGACATTAGTGGGGCCGCCCTCCCGCCTGCCGGAGCGGGCGTCTCGCCCGCCAGCCAAACTCCCGCCGCGGGCCGCCACGCGGCCGGTCCCGTGATTACCGTCCGTTACCGGAACGTCCAGGCGGTCTATTTCCGCGCCATTCCGTATGACTGGGAAGTCTTTCTCGACAAACGGCATCACCGGCCCGAGTACTTGAGCGACCAGGAACGGCGCGCAATCCTGGCCAAAGCCCCCGTGCTGGAATGGTCGGAGAAGCTGCCGCCGACCAAAGATTACAAGGAAAAGACCTACGCGGCCCCGGCCCCGGACAAGCTCAAGCCGGGATTCTACTTCATCGCCGCCAGCCACAATCCCGGTTTTGGCGAGGCGGACAACATCGTGTCGATGACGGAGGTATGGGTGAGTGAACTGGCGCTGGTGACGCGGCAGCGCCACGGAGACCTCGAGGGCTTCGTGTTGGAGGCCGCGTCCGGGGAGCCGGTGACGGGGTCCACGGTTTCGGTGTGGCATTTGGACAACCAGGGCAACCGGGTGGCCGACCCGTCGCTGACCACCGACGAAAGCGGCTTTTTTGCCCTCAAGCAGCCCGCGCGGGGCGCTTACCTGTTTCGCGTGCGCGACGCCAAAGGCCGGGAATTGGCCACGGCCGGCGACGTGCCGGTATATGACTGGCAGCGCCAGCAGCCGGAGCGCCCGGCGCCGCAGACAATCTTCTTTACCGACCGCGCGCTCTACCGGCCCGGCCAGCTCATCCAATACAAGGGCATCTGTCTTTGGGTTGACCAGGCCAGGGACAACTACGAAGTCCTCAAGGGCGAGGAAGTGACGGTAGTCTTCAAGGACCCCAACGGCAAGGAGATCGCGCGCCAGAAACACCGGGCCAACGACTACGGTTCCCTGGCGGGCAGTTTCACCGCGCCGCGCGACCGGGCGCTGGGCCAGATGTGCCTGGAGGCGGAGGGCCGCGCCCGCGGCACGGCGGCTTTCCGGGTCGAGGAATACAAACGCCCTAAATTCGAGGTCACCCTCGACGCGCCGAAGACCGCGGCGAAGCTCAACCAGAAGCTGAGCCTGACGGGCCACGCGCTCAGTTACACCGGGGCGGCGGTGGACGGCGCGCCGGTGCAGTACCGCGTGGTGCGCGAGGTGCGCCTGCCGTGGTGGTGGGGTCTGTGGCGCGGCCGCTCGATGCAGAACCAGAGCCAGGTGATTGCTCACGGGACGACCCGCACGGAGGTCGATGGCTCGTTCCAAATCGAGTTTACCGCCCGGCCCGACCCAAAGGTGCCCGAGAAACAGGAGCCGACGTTTGTGTTTTCGATCAACGCCGACGTGACGGACAGCGCCGGCGAGACCCGCTCGGCGGAGCGGGGCATCAACGTGGGTTACACCGCCCTGGCGGCCACCATGAGCGCGGCGGATTGGCAGACCGACGACCAACTGGTCGAGTTGAAGCTCCAGACCACGACCCTGGATGGCGAGCCGCAAGTGGCCGAGGGCAGCGTGAAGATTTACCACTTGCAGGCGCCCGACCAGGTGCAGCGGGCGCCCTTGCCCGGCGAGGATTACTCGGCTTACCGAGGCGCAGGCGCCGAGGAAGAGGCCGCCGACATGTCGGACCCGAACCACTGGCCGCTCGCCAAGGTGGCGGCCGAAAAGGCCTTCACCACGGACACCAACGGCGCCGCGAAAATGGCCTTCAAGCTGGACGCCGGGGCGTATCGCGCCGTGCTCGAGACCCAAGACCGCTTTGGCAAGAAGGTCACCGGCCGCCTGCCGTTGCTGGTGGTCAAACCCGACGCCGCGCGGCTGGCCCTCAAGCTGCCCCACCTGCTCGCCGCCCCGGATTGGGAGGTCCAGCCCGGCCAGGAATTTCTCGCCCTGTGGGGCACGGGCTACGACGCCGGGCGGGCGTTCATCGAAATCGAGCGCCGGCACCAACTGCTCCAGCGCTACTGGACCAGCCCGGGCCGGACCCAGCAGCAGCTCAAGCTGGCGGTGACCGAGGCGATGCGTGGCGGCTTCACCCTCCATGTCACCCAGGTGCGCCAGAATCGCGCCTATCTCGAATCGCGCCGCGTCAGTGTGCCCTGGAAAAACAAGGAACTGGACCTGAGTTGGGAACATTTCGTCTCCAAGCTCCAGCCCGGCCAGAAGGAAACCTGGACGGTGGTGGTGGCCGGACCGAAGGCCCAAGCGCAAAGTCCGAAGTCCGAAGTCCAGAGTGCCGAACGGGTGGTGGCGGAGATGGTCGCGGCCCTTTACGACGAATCGCTCGATGCCTTTGCCCGGCACGACTGGCTGCACCGCTTCAACATCTTCCACGAGGACCAATCCGACGCGCAAACTCAATTCGGCAATGTGCTCAAGGGGTTTCAACATGTCCTCGGCCAGTGGAACCCGCACTATGAGGGCGTGACCATAACCTATCGGTCTTTCCCGCCGGACTTGACGCAGAACCTCTGGGGTTACTCTGTCTTCACCATGGGATACGGTTTGGCCAGGCAGCGCGGCTTTGCGGAGGAAGCCATTGACACGTTAGGGCCGGTGCCGACTGGTGCGCTTGAGGCGCCCACGGCCCTCGCGGCAGTCAACGCTGCGTCGGCCAGGCAGATGCGCCCGGAGATGCTCTTGCTGGACAGCGCCCTGGGCGGCGGAGCGAAGTTCGCCGCTACAGCGGCCGGTCTTCCGCCACCCTCGGCCGCCAGCCGACCGGCCGGGCCGAAACCCGATTTGAGCCAGGTCGCCGCCCGGAAAAACCTGAACGAGACGGCCTTTTTCTTCCCGCAATTAACCTCCGATTCCAACGGGTTGGTGCGCATCACCTTTACGATGCCGGAGGCGCTGACGAAGTGGCGGTTCCTGGGTTTTGCCCACGACCACTCGGTGCGCAGCGGTTACCTCGAGGGCCACGCGGTCACCGCCAAGGACCTCATGGTGCAGCCCAACCCCCCTCGCTTTTTGCGTGAAGGCGACACGGTCGAGTTCACGGTCAAGGTGTCCAACCAATCCGACACGCGCCAGGCCGGCACGGTCCGATTGACTTTCAACGACCTCCTCTCCAGTGAGGCAGGCCTCCCGCCTGCCGCCGTGCCCTCCAAGACCGACAAGCTCCTGGGCAACACCAATCCCGAACGCCCCTTCGACCTTCCGCCCAAGCAATCGCGCAGCTTCGCCTGGCGCATCCAGGTGCCCGACGGTTGCGGCTTTCTGGCTTACAAGGCCGTGGGGGCCGCCGCCAACGTGTCCGACGGCGAGGAGGGCGGCTTGCCGGTCCTGTCCCGGCGCATCCTGGTGACCGAATCACTGCCCCTGCCCATTCGCGGGCCGGCGACCAGGAAGTTCGAGTTCACCAAACTGCTCAAGTCGGGCAGTTCGAAGACGCTGCGCAGCCAGAGCCTGACGGTGCAGATGGTCTCGAATCCGGCCTGGTACGCGGTCTTGGCCCTGCCGTACCTGATGGAGTTTCCCCACGAGTGCAGCGAGCAGACCTTCAACCGGCTCTATGCCAACGCCCTGGCCCGCTTCATCGCCAACAGCGACCCGAAAATCCGCCGCATCTTCGACCAGTGGAAAAACACCCCGGCCCTGGACAGCCCGCTGGAGCAGAACCAGGACCTCAAGGCGGTGATGATTGAAGAGACCCCCTGGCTGCGGCAGGCGCAGGCCGAGAGCCAGGCCCGGCGCAATGTCGGCATCCTCTTCGACGACAACCGGCTCAACTACGAAATGGAGGCCACGCTGCGCAAGCTGGCCCAGATGCAGCTCGCCGACGGCTCCTGGCCGTGGTTCCCCGGCGGCCCGCGCGCCGACTACATTACCCTCTACATCACCACCGGCTTCGGGCGGCTGCGCCACCTGGGGGTGGACATCCAGGTGGCCCCCGCCATCCGCTCGCTCCAACGGCTGGATGCCTGGATGACCGAGGAATACCAAAGGATTCAAGAAGCGCCCTCGCCGGAGCTCTACGTGCCGAGCGCGACCGACGCCCTCTACCTCTATGGGCGGAGCTTCTTCCTCAAAGACCTGCCGATTGCCCCGGCCCACAAGCCGGCCGTCGAATTCTTCCTCAAACAGGCGCGGAAATTCTGGCTCAAGACCAATTGCCGGCAGACCCAAGGCCACCTGGCCATTGCCTTGAAACGGTTCGATGCCCTCAACGGTTTGAATGATTCGACGCCCAAGGACATCCTGATCTCGCTCAAGGAACGGAGCGTGACCAACGAGGAGATGGGCCGGTTCTGGCGCGATACGGAGTTGAGCTGGTGGTGGTATCGCGCGCCCATCGAGACCCAGGCCCTCATGCTCGAGGCCTTCGACGAAGTCCTGGGCGATTTGCCCGCCGTCGAGGAGTGCCGCGTCTGGCTGCTCAAGCAAAAACAGACCCAGGACTGGAAAACCACCAAGGCCACCGCCGACGCGGTTTATGCCCTGTTGCTCCGGGGCAAAGACATCCTCTCCAGCGACGCGCTCGTCGAGGTGAAGCTCGACGGGATCGATGTGACCGCTCAAGTCCGCAGTCCGAAGTCTGAAGTCCGAATATCCCCCGAGGCCTCAAAGTCTGAAGTCCGGAGCCGGCCGGAGCCGGGCACCGGCTTTTACGAAGTGCGTTTTCCGGCGGCGGACATCAAACCCGGCCTTGGGGAAATCACCGTCAAGAAAGTGGACGCCGGGGTCGCCTGGGGTAGCATGCATTGGCAGTACCTCGAGGACATGACCAAAGTGACGCCTTACGAGGGCACGCCGCTCAAGCTCAAGAAGGTGCTGTTCACGAAAAAGGCCACCGGGGCCGGCCAGGTGCTCGAGCCGGTCAAAGGTCCGGTGCAGGTCGGCGACGAACTCGTGGTGCGGGTCGAGTTGCGCGTGGACCGGGACATGGAATACGTCCACCTCAAGGACCAGCGCGGCAGCGGCACCGAGCCGGTCAACGTCCTCTCCGGATACCGTTACCAGGACGGCCTGGCCTATTACGAGAGCACCCGCGATACCGCCAGCCATTTCTTCATTGATTACCTGCCCAAGGGCACTTATGTCTTCGAGTACTCCACCCGCGTCCAACTGCGCGGCGACTACCAGACCGGCGTCGCCCAGCTCCAGTGCATGTACGCCCCGGAGTTCAACAGCCACAGCCAAAGCCTGCCGCTGGTCGTGAAATGAACCATGGCCTACGACCGCGCGGATTTCGATTACAGCACCGATGAGCAGCCCCTGCCCAAGGGACATGCCGCCACCCATATCGGGATGTTCCTGGCCTGGGCCATCCTCAACAGCCTGGAAAGCGACTACCACCGCCAACACTCGGCCGATTTGCTGGCCCGAGTGCGCCAGCGCGAAATCACCGGGCGGCAGTTCTTCGAGGCGGCCTGCCGGGAGCAGTTCGCGCTCAAAGATTTGGGCGTCGAAGGCAATGCCTTCGCCGAGCATTACTACCGGGACGACGCCGGCCAGCGCGGGGCCTATTTCGCCGATTACAAGCAGGTGCTCGCCGAACGCTTGCCCAGCTTCTGGCACGTGGCGGACTCCTGGGAAAACTACGACAAGCTGGCGCCCGTCATCACCCGCCGCTACCAGGAGTGGAAAAACCCGCCGCCCAAAAGGCGCTGGTGGCAGTTCTGGAAATGACCCTTGCCCTGGGCATATTGGCGACGGGCCTCAAGCATCCAGGTTTCGTGGGTCGGACATGAATTGTCTTCATGCTTGATGTTTTCGAACCGGTGCCCTCGGTCGCCATTGCCTCTTGACACGGCCGGCCTGGCTGATTAAATGGCTTTCAAATGAGCACGATCGACAACCATTTCTCCCTCACCCGCCGCGCGTGGGCAAAGCAATCTCCCGCCCATAATCCGCTGAGCGAGTCATTTCGCCCTTCCGCCTGTTCGCGGCGTCAGTTTCTTTCCAGCTTCGCCGCCTGCGCCGGCTGCACCGCGGGCCTGGCCATGCTTGGGTCGCCTGCGGCCCGCGCCGCGGCGGCACAGCCATCCGGCAAGCCAAAGGTCCGGCTGGTGTTCTGTGAGACAACCAACGATAAGCCCATCTGGCCGAATATCGGTTATGACTTCGACGCCCGGCGCAAACAGGTGCTGACCGCCCTGACCCAGGGTTGTCCGCAGCTCGACTTGTTGCCCACCACAGTCATGGACGACCCCAAACACGCTGACGAAGTGCTCAAGAGCGACGGCGAGGTGCAGGGCTATATCGTTTGCCTCCAGGGACTCGGCTGGAGCAATGACATCGGCAAACTCTGCGCCACCGGCAAGCCTACCCTGCTGGTCGATAATCTGTTCGGCGGCTCGGGTCTGCTCCTCACCCGCCTGGCCCAGATTATGAAATCCGGCCAGCCTGTTGATTGGGTCAGTTCCTCCAATGACCGGGATATTGTCGCCTCGGCTCGGAACTTCGCCTTGCTGCAAGCGGGCAAGAACCCAACACAAGTAGCCGCCGCCTTCCGCGCCACACGGCGCCAGCAAACGCCCACGGTCACCGACTGGACCTGCAAGGATGATCCCCTCCCCAAGCCCAACTTCGACCAAGCTTTGCGGCTGGTGCGCCAGACGAAGGTCCTCGTGGTCGGCGGGGGCTGGGGTGGCGAGGCCCTCAGCCGGGCCGCGGCGGAGCTGGCCGGTGTCCAACTCATCGCCCTTGATTTCAAGCCCCTCGCCGATGCCTATGAAGAAGCCGACCGCGAGGCCGCCAAGGCCTTTGCCGACCGCTGGATCAACGCGGCGGAAAAGGTGGTCGAACCCAGCCGCCAGGACATCGAGAATTCCGGCGCCATGTACGTGGCCATGAAAAAACTCATGGACCAGCACGGCGCCCGCGGCATCAGCATCAATTGCCTGGGCGGTTTCTACGGCGGACATATCAAGGCCTACCCGTGCCTCGGTTTCAGCCAATTCAACAACGACGGTCTGGTGGGCGGTTGCGAGGGCGACCAGATGTCAGCCCTGACCCTGGTCATCATGGGCGCTCTGGCCGGCCGCTCGGGCATAATCTCCGACCCGGTGCTCGACACCTCCAACCGCAGGATTATCTATGCCCACTGCGTCGCCACGACCCGGCCCTTCGGTCCCAACGGCCCAGCGAACCCCTATCGCATCCGCAACCACTCGGAAGACCGGAAGGGAGCTGCCATCCAGTCGCTCCTGCCCGCGGGCTATATGACCACCACGCTGGAGATTAACCCGACCGCAAAGCAGGTCCTGATGCACCAGGCAAAAACCACCGGCAACAACCTCAGCGACATGGCTTGCCGCACCAAGCTCGAGGCGGTCGTCCAGGGCGACCTCGAGAAGCTCGCCGAGAACTGGCGCATGGGTTGGCACCGCGTGACGTTCTACGGCGATCTGAGGGACTGCATTACCGAATTGGCCGACCGGCTAAAGCTGGAGGTCATCCACGAGGCTTGAGCGGGCCGCCTGCTTGCCCAGTCTTCAGAGTGGTGAACGCGTTCCACCGACCTAACCGTTTGCCGGCGCCCCCGCCAGAAAGAACCTGCCCCAAATGCACACTCCGCTGAACCGCCGCGATTTTCTCAAAACAGCCGGCCTGGCCTCCGTCAGTTCGCTGGCCGGCAACCTCAACGCTCAGGATAGGTCAGCCGAGACAGCACTGGCGGCCCGCCCCAGGCTGCTGCCCGGATGTTGTGCCTATTCCTACCGCGCGTACCTGCAGAATGGGCGCATGACCATGGAGCAATTCATCGTCCGGGCGGTCGAACTGGGCGTCCTGGGCGTCGACATTACGACTTACTGGCTCAAATCCACCGAACCGGCCTACCTCGCCAGTCTGCGCCGTTTCGCTTACCGGCAGGGGATGCCCTTTTCGGGCCTGGCGATTGGGGCCGACCTGTGCCAACCCGACGCCCCCAAACGCAAGGAGACCCTGGAGACCGTCAGGAAATGGGTCGACGCAACTGAGCTTCTGGGAGCCTCTCATCTGCGCGTGTTTGGCGAGAGGCTTCCGGCTGGGGCCACCGAGGAGCAGGGGATTCAATGGGTGGCCGAAACGATGAAGCTCGCTTGCGAATACGCCGCCACCAAGGGCGTTATTCTCGGCCTGGAGAGCCACGGGGGAATCTCCACCAAGGCCGACAACATCCTCGAAATTCTCCGCCGGGTCGATTCGCCCTATGCCGGGTGCAACCTGGACATCAGCAACTTTCCCGACAACCCCTACGAACAGATTGCGGCCTGCCTCCCGTTCGCCACGCACGCCCACATTCGCGACTTCTACGGCGACCACAAAGCCCCGCTGGACCTCGACCGCGTCTGGCAACTCTTTGCCCAGAGCGGCTACAAGGGGTTCATGTCTCTCGAATATGAGGGCGATGAAGACGCCCTCTCCGGCGTGCCAAAGCTCATCGGAAAGATCAAAGCCCTGTGCCGGAAATATTCCAGCGCCTAAGGACCCTGTGTTTATGCCGGATTTCACCCGCGCCGACCCGGTGGCTGGCGAGGGGAAGAAAACTCTACGACCGCCTTTCGCCGGCGAGGCCGTCCTCCACTTATGGAAAAACTGAAAGTGTTTGATCCATCCGCTGACGCCAGGCTATCCTCAATCCGCTGAACGAAGACCATCACGACAGCCAACCGATGAAGCCGCTCCAGCCCTTCCTCAAGGTGCGCGCGCAATCCGTGCTCGACCAATGAGCCGCAAAGTCGGAAGCCCAAACGGTCAGCAAACACAGTCACATGAAACAATCACCCAAAACATGCTCCTCGGTCATACTGCTCCCGGTGGCCATCGCCCTCTGGCTTGTCCCTGCGCGGGCCCAGGCCGAAGACTGGCCGCAGTGGCGCGGGCCGAATCACGACGACCTTTCCAAAGAAACCGGCTGGCTGGCGCCATGGCCGGCCGGCGGACCCAAGCAACTCTGGAAAGCCACGCTGGGCACCGGGTTCAGCGCCATCTCCGTCAGCCACGGGCGCGTCTATAGCATGGGCAACCAGGACCAAACCGACACCATCTTCTGCCTCGAGGCCGACACCGGCTCGGTCCAGTGGAAGCACTCCTATCCGTGCCAGCTCGACCCAAACAGCTTTGAGGGCGGCCCCTGCGCCACCCCCACTGTGGCTGGCAACGTAGTCTATACCTGCAGCCGCTACGGCGACGCCTTTGCTTTGGACGCCGCCTCCGGCAAAGTCCTTTGGGCGCAAAAACTCCTTCAGGACACCGGCGCCAATCGCCCCACCTGGGGCTTGGCCGGGTCAGTGCTGATCTGGGACAATCTGGCCCTGCTGAACATCGGCGGCGCCGGTTGCGCCCTGGAAAAAGCCACCGGGAAAATTCTTTGGTCCAGCCGCGGGACCGGGGGCTACTCCACCCCCGTCCCCTTTTCCCTCAATGGACAAAAGGCCGTAGCGCTCTTCTCCGCCAAATCGGTTCTGGCCGTGGCCGTGGCCAACGGCCAGAAACTCTGGGAATTCCCCTGGCAGACCAGCTACGATATTAACGCCGCCGATCCCATTATTTCCGGCGACAAAGTGTTCATCTCCTCCGGTTACAATCGCGGCTGCGCCTTGCTCCGGATGACCGGCGACTCTGTCACCACAGTCTGGGAGAACAAAGCCTTGCGCAACCACTATGCTAACTCCGTCCTCGTGGGCGCCTGCATCTACGGTTTCGACGGCCAGGCCGGTGGCGCCAGGCTCAAGTGCATCGACTTCCACACCGGCGCCGCCAACTGGGAACAGGCCGACCTCAGCGCCGGTGGCCTCATGGTGGCCGACGGCAAATTGGTTGTCCTGGCCGACGGCGGCAAATTGGTCATCGCCGAAGCTTCGCCTTCCGCTTTCAACCAACTGGCCGAAGCCAGGCCGCTCAGTGGCAAATGCTGGACCATGCCCGTCCTGGCCAACGGCCGCATTTATGCCCGCAACAACAAGGACGGCGAACTCGTCTGCCTGGAATTGAAGCCCAACTGACGCGGCCGCACCTGCGCCGCCCTGCCAACGCGGCAGCCCCGCTGAGGGCTGAAAGCCCAGACCATCGCTCGACTTTCCGCGCAAGGGGCGCTTGTTCCTTGCGACCGCGGGGGCAAAGAGACCGCAAAAATGCCAATACAGCCAATACAGGCAATGCAGCCAATGGAGCATTTGGCATCAAGCCCAAGACGCGCTATAACGAGCACGCGGTGAATGCCAAACTGACAGCGCCGCCTCGGTTCGCACCCGGCCAGGAGCCGGTTCCCGCCCGTTTCCAGGCGCTCCGCCAGGTTTTTTTTCAGTTATTTTCAGTCATTTCCACTTAACGGCCCGGCTCGCGTCATCCTCTCAGATGTCCTCCCTGCGCTCTCCCCGGCTCATGAT
This sequence comes from Verrucomicrobiota bacterium, assembly GCA_049518415.1. GTDB lineage: Bacteria > Verrucomicrobiota > Verrucomicrobiia > Limisphaerales > UBA8199 > CAVQND01. Next base: position 21,652 of record JBEKRX010000044.1, on the reverse strand, counting down.
GTGGCAAATGCCTCCCGGATATTCAACTCGTAGTTGCCGCGCCATGAGTGTCCTCCTGCCAGCACGCGCCACCCCTTATGCTTTGACCCCTTCTCTGCTGGCGTCTCACTGACCTTCCAGGACGGTCGCAGCCGCCCCGGGAAGAGTGTTCTACCGCATCTTTGAGGATTTCCAAACAGCATTCCGCGCCGGGGCGAATCGGCGGTGAGGGGTGCAACCAATCGGCCAGCGATTTCAAGGGGCTGAGTGCAACCGCAAGGTGTTCAGCACTACATCAGTCGCGCTCTCCTTCTAAGCTGTTCACGACGCTGGCCTATTTGGGGCGGGAGATGTGAGGGCTGTGTGGAAGACGGCGAGCTTGTCGAGCAGTTCCTGGGGATTCCTGGTGCCTGCCTTGAAGAGGCGATCTCGTTCGCGCACCAACTCGCCAACCATGGGGCCTTGTGGGACTCCCAGTGTGTCCATGATCTGCTTGGCAGTCACTGGCGGGGGCTCTGGGATCTGAGAGAGGGTCGTCTCGATGAGCTTGCGCGCATCGAGGAGTAGATCGGTCCTTTCTGACTTCAGTTTTAAGGTACTGTACCATTCGAAGAAGTAGCGGTCGGAGAATTTCCCAGGACTAAGGTCCTCGCGAGCTTGTTCGGCGAGCACCTGGGCCGCGACCGCCTCAATGTCCATCCGGCTGAGACCACCTTCGATCGTTTGGCGAAGCTCGTTTCTCATTGCATCCATTTCCGGATCGGTCTCGATCGTTTGGAGGAATCGTTTGATCGCTTCCAAGATTGAGCAGCCCATTTGCTCTACGGCCTGGACGCATGTGCGCCAGTGATTTTCGTCGGGAGGGAAGTCGCTCCGAGTGTGCTGGCGAAACCAGGAGCGGGCGGCAGACTGCAATTGACCCCCGTTCGAACCTTGTTCGAGAGAATGAGCAGCTTGGGTTCTCAGGGCGTAAATGATCTGAAGGGCGGCCACGGCGTCGATGGCGAGCAGTGGCTTGAACTGCGATTGGTTCACGCAGAAGCGGACGGGCTTGGCTCCGCACTCGGAGAGCAGGGAGTGGTAGAACAGGACGCTGCGCAAAAAACGCAGTTCAGCACAGTCCGATCGGGAGCGCTGAAGGGAGCAAGCGTGGAAGAATTCAGAGGTTGCGCCGGTCGCACGCCTTGCTGATTCGTTGATCTCTGCGACGTAAGAGGCGGGCTCCGGTGCTGAACTCGTGTGCATGGGGGGCGGCATTTTACCGGTTGCGCAGAAAGTGGGCCGGCTGAGCGATTGCTCCGGCGAAGGAGAATGCTATGTGGAAATCGGTGAGGGTGTCGCCCTTCCGCAATTGCTTTTTATCGAAGTCCCTTGGCAGTACGGCGACAGGGGACCGGAGCTGATTGACCCAGATCCTGCCCAACTCGTGTTCGGCAAGGTCGTGTTGGACTTGCCCGTCGAACTCCATGGCTTTGCCTTCTTTGGACGCCATGAACAGCTTGCGCAGGCGACGGCCGCCGGCAGAGAGCGTGTTGTCATTGGCGAGCTGCCTGAATTCCTGGTGGCTGGCATCAAGTTGGCCGATGTGAAACTTGGACAGGGCCCGGAGGAAGCGAACCGTCGGCCGGGGCTCCGAACCCGCAAGGTGGTACAAGCGGTCGACCAGGTCGTGGCATTGTTCCCACTGGGGGTCGGTGAAGGGCAAGAGCTGCCGCTCGTCTTCGAACGGCCTCTTGCCAACCAGGATTCTCCACCAGAGCGTAAAGAAGAGGTTGAGACATTTGGGGTCGGTCTCGATGTGGTTCCAGTTGTCCTGTAGGTAATGCAGGGCACTGTTCAGGTTAGCCGCCAGGTCAGGTGGGAGTGGACCTTCAGGGATTTCGGAGAAGAGGGAGCGCGCTCGGAGGTAGTATCCTGCTTTGGAGCCGATGGCACAGAGCTTATCAAAGGCCTCGTTGGAGAGCCGGGTGTTGCCGAGGAGGTCCATCACCTTCGTCCGCTCGCGCAGGTAGTACTCCTGCTGCCTGAAGTCCATAGGAATCTCCTCAGTTTCGTCAAAAAGCGACACGAGGTCGGCGGTGATTTCCGTTTGTTCGTCGGCCGTGAACATGTTGTGCTCGATAATGGGCCGCGTGATCCAGCCGAGTGTGACGGTGGCGTGGACGTTGCCCGGGTCAGCGGAGCGGGCCTTTCGGAAGGCGTCCTTGGCCGAGACGTAGAGCGCCCGAATCCGTTCCTTTGGAGCAGCGGGCATTTCCGAATTAATGAGGGTCCCTAGGCAGGCCGTGAGCTCCTCGCTGATAACAGAACGCTGCCATTGCGAGATGTTCGCGATTTCGAGGGCCTGCTCAAGCACGGCTGCGGCGTCTTGCAGCATGCGGATTTTCTCGTCTACGAGGAGGGTGTCTTCCGAACCGCGGACGCTCTCTCGATACAGGGTAGCTTCCTGGAGCATGAGGCTAGGAGAGATGACGCTTCTTTCCTCTCTGGCCTGCCTAAGGGCTTTCGCAAAGCGGAGCGTGCAGCGCTTGAAGCGTCTGCTGTAGGCTGGCATGGTGGAGTTGGGGCCTATTAGCTGAAGCAATTCGAGGATGAAGTCGATCGAGGTATCAGCGCCGACAGAACTGCTGGGTCGGGGCAGAGCTGCGATCATGTTACATATCAGATCAGCCTCTGCCTCTGGGCGTCCGCCAAAGAGGCTCTCAATGTAGATCTGGGCTTCCAGTGGTTGCCGGGGCTCGAGGAAGAGATCCCCGTTGGCGGCCTCGTGCCAAACGACCACGTTTGTTTTCAAGGCTTCGATTAGCCTTGCGCTGACAGGCTGGGCTAACGCCGCGAGCAAGAGCTCTATTGGCATGCGGCAGCCGTAGCGGCCGGCGGTCATGACCAAGGCGAAGAGTTTCTGGACGGTGTTTATCGTTTCCCCGTAGATGTTGGACGTGGCTGCCCACGCCTGTTGGTCGCCGCCCTCGGATGTCCCGGCAGGGAGCGTGAGCTTGCCGGTCGCCTTGAGGGCAGCTTCGAGGGTATTGAAGCCGGTGGCATCTTCGGGGAGATTTTTGATCCGCTGAAGGACGGTTTGTTGATCGGTTCGAAACTCTTCTACCACGCCGACGCGGATGGAAGGACGGGCGGGAGGCAGCAGGCGGTAAAGCGCTACGAGGTAGGCCTCGTCTATCTGCGATTTCTTTTCTTTGATCCAGCCAGCGACCTCGGGTGCACGCTTTTCGAGGTACTCAAGAAATCGGGCTCTCTCTTGCGGGTTGAACAGGCGGCCAGCTTCAATGGACGACTTTGGTCGCTGTCGGCTGGGAATGAGGTACGTGCTTCCGACAACAACCGCTTTGCGCCCCCGGTCGGCGAGTCGGCTCCATAGCTGGGTGTAGTCCTCGACCTGGCGCATTCCGTCCCACACGACCAATGAGGCCTCGGCCCCCGCGTCCTCGGCCCAGTTCAGGAAGCGGTCCAGGTTACGCCATCCTGCGCTCTCTATGCTCTTGCTGGATCTCTCAATGAAGACCACCGGGAACTGGGCTTTTGACGCGGCTCGGTAGGCGAGGTCGGCAAGGGCGACAGTCTTTCCTGTCCCTGTCTCGCCGTGCAGGAGGATTGGACCCCGATTGGACTGGGGGTTGGTGAGCAACTTTTCGGCCTGCCCTGAAAGGGTGAAGAAGAAGTCTCTCTGGAAGGGAAAGCCTCGCGCATAGGGCTCCCAGTTTCTCAGCCTCACGGGCGCTTCAAGGAAGCGGAGGTAATCGAAGTATTCGTTCTCGTTTGAGAGCGAACGCGGGGGCAGGGTCAGATTGTCGTCGAGGATGAGGGCGAAGGGTTCGACCTGCAAAAAGACGTCTTTTGGTATGAAGGCTAGCTGGCTGTTTATCGTGATTTGGCGGCCATTAGGCAAAAGGGCGCCAGGATCTCCCAGTGACAAAGCGCCGGCGGAGCAGGCAGCGGTTAGGGTTTCTGCTAGGGATTGGTCGACGAAGGACAGGATGCCGGCGCTCTGCAGGCGGGCAAGACGCGCATCAGACCGGGTCTCGGGTGATGCGGCGAACAGAAGGACTTGGGAGGGGCCGAGAAGGTTGAGGACGGGGGAGAGATCCCTGGACAAAAGCCAGTCGTTCTTTGGGTTCCACCCCTCAATGAGGAGTACGCCTCTTGGGGTGAGGATGTCCGGGAGGCGGCGGAGGAGAGAAACCGCTATCTGACGGCGGCCATCGAGCTCGAACTCTTCACGGGGAATGCGGCTGTCCGCGTCTTCCTTATCGACACAGCCAAAGAGGAAGGTGGAGCACAGTCGGTGACGGTCGCGCATGTCCTGCGGCCAGCTTCTTTCGCTGAATATGGAGTAGAGGGATCTCCAACTCTTGGCGAAGGCTCTCACCCATACCTCATCGATGGCCGACGCGTAAACGTGGTTCCAAGGGAACTCGCTTACCACTGCGAGGGATTCGTTGATGGGGATTTTTTGACTGCGTCGGTGCAACCACGCCAAGATGGCGGACTTGTCTTCGGTGGCCAGCTTGGGGAGGTAGTCGTTGAGGGAGCCGGCATTCCCGGGGAGGTCCGGGTACCGCTGTTTGAGGAGATGGAGAAACGGGTTCGAGGCTCTGCCGGAGCCGAGGTAGTCTTGCCCCAGGAGGAGGACTGTCGGGCCGATTCTCAGTCGCTGGGTGAGTTCTGGCGTCATGGGAATTCAGTGGCGGTCATCAAGGTTCACGCAGCGGAAGGGCAGTTCCCTTTTCTTGAGATTCTCCGTGTGGCGAGCCAGTTAGCGCCCGCCTGGCCGTAAAATCCCGCGCTCGTGATCTCACGGTCGCCGCTGCGGCGCCATCGGGGGCGCCACCGGCCACCAGGAATCCCCACCGGTTGAGCTGCATTGCCCACGGACCGGAATAGTGCTTAGCATGCGGCCCTGGCACAAGCTTTTTCGCCAAAAAAGGGGGTCAAACAATAAACTTCCATTGTTTTCGGGGCTCCTTAGCTTTGCTGCGCAGCTAAAGCTTCTTGTTCAGGCTTTTCCACCTTCCCAAGCCGTTGCGCTATCTGCCGGATGGTCAAAGTGCTCTCGCGCCCGAGCCGCGCCGGCACTGAGCGGGAACTCATCCATCTGGCCACAGCAACCGCGGCCACTTCACGGTCGCGACCAGGTGTGAAACAGCCGGGCCAGGCCCGAGGCGATTTAACATTGGCCAACCGCACAAGCCTCGAGTAGAAAGACATCTATGATCGCGACCAACATGGGCAAGCGACTGAGAATGCGGCGAGTCTTCCGCAACGGCAAGGCCCTGGTGCTGCCGCTGGACCATCCCGTCTATTTCGGGCCGCAACCGGGCACGGAGAGCCCGGCCAGCCTGCTCGCCTTGGCGCGGCATGGCGGCGCCACCGCCGTCCTCTTGACCGCCGGCGCCTTGCGCCAGGCGCTCGAGGAGGTGGGCGACCTGGGTGTCATTATGCGCCTCGACGCCCCGCTCACGCAGCTTGGCGGGCCGGATACCATCATGCACCTCCTCCATCATACCGAGCAAGCGGCGGCGTTGGGAGCGGACATGGTCGTGGTCAACTGTTACCTCGGCATCGGCGACGCCCGGGTCGAGTCCGAACTGCTCAAGAAGCTGGCGGCGGTCTCCGCCGAGTGCGAACGGATTGGCTTGCCCCTCTGCGGCGAGATCATCCCCCGGGTCTCCTATCCCAACCCGGCCCAGACGATGCCGACCTCCGGCGACCTGGCCCTGGCCATCCGCCTGGGCCTGGAATACGGTTGCGATGTGGTGAAGACGGTCTATAACGGAGACCCGGCGGGATATGCGCAGGCGGTGGCGACCGGCCACCTGCCCGTGCTCATGGCCGGCGGTCCCAAAAGCTCCGATGAGTTGGCCATTTTCCGCCAGTTGTCTGAGGCTATGACGCATGGCGCCAGTGGCGCGGTCATTGGCCGCCGCGTTTGGGGCTGCCAACGGCCAGCCGCGGCCCTCCAGGCCATCCGAGCCATCGTGCTGGAAGGCGCCTCGGCCGAACAAGCCATCGCCATCTACACCCAAAACGCGCTATAACCAGCGCCCGGTGAATGCCAAACTGACAGCGCCGCTTCGCTACGCGCCCGGCCAGGAACCGGTTCCTGCCCGTTTCCACGCGCGCGCCAGCGTTTTTTTCAGTTATTTCCACTTTTAACGCGGCGGGGAGAGGCCCACGTTGCTCTTCCCACTGAGGAATTGACGCTTCGCTCTTGGTTGCGGCTCCGCCGCGTTAAGTTCCAGACCATCTTCATTTTGAGCTGGCATCTGATTCAAGAGCCTCCAAGAATCATAGCCATGCAGCGCCCCTTCGCTCTTGTACTGGTGGCCGCAGGGATGGCCTTTCCCGCCCTCGCCCAAACGCCCAAAGCCAGCACCATTATCCATGCCCAGCCCCTGCACGCGGGGAGGATCAGTCCCAAGTTGTTCGGCAACTTCATCGAGTTGCTCGATGACCTGGCGCCGGGCCTATGGGCTGAACTGCTCAATGATCGCTCCTTTGAAGGCGTCATTCCGCCCGCGAACTGGTGTTATTACGATGGCTCCCTGGATATTTGCGACCGCCAATGGGACACCAATGCCACCTGGGCCATCGATAGCGAGGACCCCTTCAATGGCGCCCGCAGCGCCAAACTCACCGCCGGCCCGCAGCCGGCCAGTTTGACGCAGTCGGGCCTGGCGGCAAGGAAGGGGATGAACTATGGCTTTTCGGGCTATCTGCGCGCGGACACTGGGCTCAAGGCCAGCGTGCTGCTCAAGTGCCTGCTGCCCACCGGCGATTGGATGACCTTGGCTTCAGCGGACCTCCCGGCGCTCTCGTCGCCCTGGCGAAAGTACGCCCTGGAAATGACCTCGCGGGGCGAAACCGACCGCGCGGTTTTCGAACTGCGCGCCCAGGGGCAAGGCCGGCTCTGGGCGGACAAACTTTCGCTCATGCCCAAAGACAATATGAAGGGCTGGCGGCGCGACGCGGTGGAGGTCGTCAAAGCCGTCCATCCGGCGGTGATCCGCTGGGGCGGCTCCAGCGTGGACCCTGGGCACTACCGCTGGAAGCTCGGAATCGGCGACCGCGATTTGCGCACCCCCTGGCGCAATGAGAATTGGGGAAGGATCGACCCCAACGACGTTGGCATGGATGAGTTTTGCCAGTTCTGCGAGCTGACCGGGGTTGAGCCTCTGATCTGTGTCAGCTTTGCCGACGGCCCCCAAAGCGCCGCCGACCTGGTGGAATACTGCAATGGGGCTGCCGGTTCGACCTGGGGCGCCAAGCGGGCCGCCAATGGCCAGCCAGCGCCTTACCACGTCAAATACTGGCAGATCGGCAATGAGATCGACCCGGACAATCAAACATACCTCGACCAATTCCCGGCCTTCATCCAACTGATGAAAAAGGCGGACCCCAGCGTGTTGCTCATGACCTCTTTTCCCGGCCAGAAACTGCTCGACCGGGTGGGCAAGGACATTGCTTATGTATGTCCCCACCATTATACGACCGATCTGGGGGAGTGTGAGCGCGATTTCATTCACATCGCGGCGATGCTCGACCACACGCCTGGCTGTTCGCACATCAAGATGGGGGTCACGGAATGGAATATTGACGCCGGTTCCTGGGGATTGGGCCGGGCCAAACAGGCGACCCTCCAGGCGGCCTTGATGAATGCCCGCTACCTCAATCTCCTCATGCGCCATTCGGACAAAGTGGAAATGGCCTGCCGGTCGAACCTGGCCAACAGCTTCTGCGGCGCGATCATCGAGACGGCGCCCTCTGGTTCAGGCCTGCTCAAACGCCCCAGCTTTTATGTGCTCGATTTGTACTCGCGCCATGCCAAACCGATCCCCTTGTGGCCGGAGCAATTTAGCGACCGGGTGGACATTTTCGCCTGCTCTTCGGAGGACAGGAAATCCGTAGCCCTTTTCGCGGTCAATGCCCAGCCCGAACCGGTCGAGTTCTCAGCCGGGTTCGAGGGCTTCGGCGGCGCGCTCCGCTCGGTGAAGGCCGAGGCGGTGTGCGACACGCTCAATGCCGGCCAACCCGACGTGCGCAATCACTGGAATGCCCCCGAGCGGGTGAGGACCGTGCCGCTCGCGCCGGCGCCAGACAAGATCACCTTGCCGGGTCTTTCCGCCACGGCCATTGAATGGGAATTCAATTGAGGTCTGCCTGACCTTGCCGAGCCATTGCTTTTGGGCCGCCGGCGGTTATGCTGGACCGCTATGATCAAGACCCGGAAACCGCCGGCGGATGCCGAGTTGAAGCGGCGAATTCAGGAACTCATCGACTACAAGGGCGGCGGGTTCAACCAGGAAAGCGTGGCCGACATCATCGAGAACGCGCTCAAACTCTTGGGGCACGTGCGGGACAGCGGCGACGTGCGGGTGATTCAAACCGCCATGCGGGAGTTGCGTTATGCCTTCAGGCTCTTTGCTCCCTATGCCCACGTGCGCAAGGTCACCATCTTCGGTTCCGCCCGCACCCAACCGACGCGCCCCGAGTACCAGCAGGCCGTGGAATTCGGCCGCAAAATCGCCCAGGCCGGCTTCATGGTCATCACCGGCGCCGGCCCCGGCATCATGCAGGCCGGCCACGAAGGAGCCGGACCGGAAAAAAGCTTCGGCGTCAACATCCGCCTGCCCTGGGAACAGGCCGCCAACCCGATCATTCGCGAGGACAAGAAGCTGGTCACTTTCAAATACTTCTTCACCCGCAAACTGATCTTCATCCGGCACTCGGACGCCATCGCGCTGTTTCCCGGCGGCTTCGGCACCATGGACGAAGGCTACGAGGCGCTGACCCTCATGCAAACCGGCAAGAGCCAATTGATGCCCCTGGTCCTGCTCGACCGGCCGGGCGGCGCCTATTGGAGAACCTGGGACAAACACGTGCGCGAACACTTGCTGCGCGACCAGTTGATTTCGCCCGACGACCTGAACCTCTACCAAATCACCGACGACGCCGACCAGGCAGTCAAGCTCATCACCCGCTTCTACCGCAATTTCCACTCCAGCCGCTTTGTCAAAGACCTCTTCGTCATCCGCCTCAAGCATCCCCCCGCCGACTCCGCCCTCCAGGCCCTGAACGAGGATTTTGCCGACATCATCATCGGCCCCGAAATCAAGCGCATCGAAGCCACACCCGACGAACTGGCCGACGGCGACAACGTGGCCCTGCCGCGCATCGCCTTCGGTTTCAACCGGCGCGACTATGGGAGGCTCAGACAGTTGCTCGATGTCCTCAACCGTCTCTGAGGCGAAGGTCAATTACCGTTTAACGCCCCTTCGCATCCAGGTTCTTCTTCAGGTCTTCCTCGCTCACCGCCGCCTCGACCCCATTGGCCGGGACATTGGCCTTGGCCGTCCAGAGAATGGCGTTGAGCACCACCTTCCGGAAATCGTCGTTGCCCCAGTTCTTATGGAAGTGGCCGCCAGTGAAGCCGAACCCGCGCCCGCCATCCGGGCGGCGATAGACCCAGGCGACCGTTTGCGGCTCCCCGCGCTTGACTGACTCGCGCACCGCCGGGTTGCCCTCGTGCGGACCATCCGGCCGGCTCATCGTGCTCTCCGGCGCCACCGCGCTCAGAATGGGCCTCACCCCTGGCGCCCCCTCCCGGAAACGCAGGTGGAAGTACCATTCGTCGGTCATTTGGAACGGTTTGACGCCCCGCACGGCGACGTGGGTCGGCAAGGTCTGGAAGTCCGCCTTAAACGTCGGGTTGACCGACCAATCGGTTTCAAAACAACCGCCAATCCAGTCGAGGAATTCCTGCTCGCCCCGTTCCTTGGTGGCCTCGACCGCATAATGAATGAGGGCCAGGCCGACGCCCTGCTTCATCAAATCGCCCACCACCTTCAGACGGTCTCCCTGGAGCAGCGGATGACCGCCCCCGCCGTCGCTATACACGACGATGGTCGCGGCGCCGGCAAACGCCGCCCCCGCGTTCTCCGGCCAGCCATTGCTATAGACCTCCGCCGTCACGCCCGGCACCTGGTCCAGGCACGACTTCAGCAGCAAACAACCGGCCCGGTGTTCGTGGTCCCCCGGCCCGTGGCTCGGCGGCCCGGCAATGAAAACGATCTTTTTCGTCTCCGCGGCCGAGAGCGTCGCGGCGAAGGCAATGCACGCAAATGTGACCAATGAATAAGCGAGTTTCATAAAGGCTTCCATCCCAGTCCCCAGACGCGCAACAGAGCTCGACATCCGTTCTCGAATCCAGCCGAGAAGTCAATAAATTGGGAGGCCGAGAGCGTCCAGGAAAGTTGCTCGAAGTCGCACGGTTGCAGGAGAACCGGTGTGATGCGGTTAAGGTAGCGCCGCTGCTGCAGAGCGTAACATAGCTCTCGCTTGACCCAGAAGGAGCGCACCGCGCTTTCCGAAAGCAGAACCAAAAACCAGTCACAGCGCTTGAGCGCCGCTCCGATCTCGTCATGCCACTGCTGCGCCCCGAGGATATTGGTCGGGCTATACCAAACCGGCACCCCGTGCCGGCGCAACTCCTCCGCCAGCCGGCCAGCAAAATCTCGGTCTTTCGATACATGAGACAGGAAGACTTCCCTGGGGAACATGAGATGGGGGGCTCGAGCATTTACGCGGCAGCCGCCAGTGTTTCCGCGATCTCCCGGACCGTCTCGTCGGGTTGGTCGGGTTGGGTGAGCCGCACGACGCGAGAGCGCTCCGAGAGAATCCAAGGCACAACCTGCAATGAAACTTGATCCTCTCTGCCAACCAGGACAGGGACCACGCGGTGGCGATAAGCTTTGTTGCCCAGGGCATAGCCGATGTCCCACTGCACGTTCCCCGACTTGGGGGTGTCTTGGGTGAGCAGCGCCACCATCGCATCACACTCATTGAGGGCCTGCGAGATCCGCTCGGCCCAGTTGTCGCCCGGTAGGATCTCCTCCTCAGGGAGCCAGACGGCCAATCCTTCCCGTCGCAACCCGCTGGCAATCTTGCGCGCCAAACTGGCATCCCCGGCGGAATAACTCAGAAACACTTTCATCACGCGCCCAATTCCCGGCTACAGCCTCTTAATACGGATATTCTTGAACTGCACCATCATGGGCGGGCCGGCGTGCAGTTGGACGGCCAGGATGCCGCTCAGGGCTCGCTTGGCCTCGTCCTCGTCGGTCACGTCCACCGTCTGTTTGCCGTTGATGAACTGCCGGAGGTGATTGCCTTCGGCGATAATAACGTAATCATTCCAGTCCCCCTGCTTGATGGCGGCCTTGATTTCGGCGGCATCGCCCACCGAGCCGACGACTTGTTTCTTGCCCTCTTTGGTCCAAACGACTTTCTCCCCGCGCTCGGCCATGACCCCCCGCTGGCCGCGCTCCTCGTATAGGGTGCCCGTGGTGGTCGGGCCCGCGTCCATGTCCGCCTGGTAGCCGCCCACCACCCAGTTTTTCGCGTTGAAGAGCTTGCTGCGATACTGGATGCCGGAGTTGGCAAACCCCTGATTGTCACCCGGCACGAGTCTGAATGAGCAGCGCAGTTCGAAATCGCCCACCGTGCCGTTGGTCCATACCAGGAAGGTGTTTCCCGGCGCCGGGTTTTCGGCGGTCGTCTGCCCGGTGATGGCGCCGTCCTTGACGGACCAGAGTTTGGGATTGCCCTCCCAGCCGGCGAGGTCTTTGCCGTTGAAAATGCTCTCGAAACCGCTCTCGGCGTCCTGAGCGGACACCGGAACCGCCAGTGCGAAAAGGCTCGCGCTGATTGTCAGCGCGCGCAATACTTTCATGCTCATAATTCAGATTACACGTTTGACTGCCAGTTTTCGACGCCTGCGCCACCGATCTTGTTCATCGCCAGGCGCTAATTCTCAAACTCCCGCCGCCAGGGTCTTGTGCAAGAACTTCAGTCCTTTCACGGCGATCTCGTCGCGGGTCGGCTCGATCCGGCGCCAGATGGCCGCCGCCCGCGCGATGACTTTGACGTCCGTCGTAAAGGACTCGATGACCACGTCGCCCGCGTAGCCGATGTCTTTGAGGGCCGTGGCAATCGAGGGCCAATCGATGTGGTCGTTGCCCGGCGTGCCCCGGTCGCTGCCGCAGGCATGGAAGTGGCCCAGGCGCCGGCCCGCCTGCCGGATGGCCACGGCCTGGAATTTTTCCTCGATGTTCATGTGGAAGGTGTCCAGGTGCAGCTTCAGGGCTGGCGAGCCGACGTCCTTGAGCATTTGCAGGGCCTGGTCGCAGGTGTTGATGAAGTCGGTTTCGAACCGGTTGAGAGGTTCCATGCAGATTTGCCGGCCGCGCTTCTCCGCGAGCTGGCAGAGCTTCTTGAGATTCCTCACCACGGTCTTCCACTGCCGCTTGTATTCGGCCGGGGGCACCGCCTCGGCGCGGCCCACCGAAGAATAGACCGGCCCCACGAGCGAGGGGCAGCCGAGCACGATCATCTGGTCGAGCAGCCGGGTCAAGTAAGCCAGGCAGTCCTGCTGCTGCCGGGGTGTGCCGCGCAAATCGCGGTCCGGCCCCAGGCAGGCGCAGACCGAGCCGCAGGCCAGCCCCTGCTTGTCCAACTCACTCTTCACCTGCGCCGCATCGATGTGCGACGGGTCCTCGATCGGAATTTCCACGGTATCGAAGCCCCATTGCTTGAATTGTCTGAACAGCTTCGTGCTTTGGTTGGTGAAGGGGGAAGTGAAAAGAAACGTGTTTATTCCGAATCTCATAATGCCGGCGAGGCTACCGGATTAGCGCACGATGTCAACGCCTTTCCACGCTTCCCCGCTTCCCCGCTTCCACGACTTCAATCATCCCTTGGGCCATTTTTCGCGCGCTGAAATTCTCAAACACGGCCTTGCGCCCCTGCTCCCCCAGCGCGCGCGCCTGGCCGGGCGCCAGCAGCAATGACTCAAGGGCCTCAGCCAGGCTCCGGGCGTCGCCAGGCTCGCATAACACCCCGCCGCCGGTCGCCTCGAGCAACTCGGGAAAGGCGCCGGTCCGGGGTTGCACCACCGGCACGCCCGCCGCCAGCGCCTCCAGCACATACAACCCGAAAGCCTCCCCGTAACGGGCCGGCACGGAAAAGACCGAAAGCGACTGCAGGAAAGCGCATTTTTCCGCCCGGCTCACGTTTGGGCAAAACTCGAACTCGCCCGCCAGGCCGGCGGCTCGCAAACGCTCACCCAACCCATGGACCAGCGGCGCATCCGCCGGGCCGCAACTGCCGCCCACCCGCAATTTCAGGTCTTTGACCCGCCCGCCCTGCCGCACAAGGAGATAAGCTTCAACCAGCAGGTCGAGCCCCTTTTCACGGCACATCCGCGCGAAAAAGCCGAGCACCGGTGCCGCGCGAGCTGCCGCGTCGCTTGCCCCTGCTCCCTTTTCTCCACTCGGCCCTCGACCCTCGGCACTCCCCCTTGGCCCCTCGCGCCTCGAGCCTGCCCTTTCCCCATAACCTTCCAGCCGGATTCCGTTATAGACCACCCTGACTCGCTCGGCGGGCAGGCCCAGGCGCTCACGCATCCGCTCGGCAAAATACCGGCTGGGGGCGACCCACAAGTCGACATCGGCGGCCCGCTGGGCCAGCGTTTGCCAGCACACCGCGCGGTGAGACTCGGGCAAGGCGTCCAAAAAGGTGTCCTCCCCCTGCAACATGCACACCACCGGCGCGCCCAGGTCCAATTTCAGCCGCCGCGCCAGGCCAATCAGCAGCGCGTTGGACAGGCAAATCGCATCCGCTTTGGGCTGTGTCCTCAGCCAGGCGGTGAGGTCCTCGACTTCCCGCGCCTGGCGGCCCTCTTCCCCGCGCAGCATCGAGAGCGTCAGCTCCCCCAAATCCTCCGCCCGGGTCCTGGCCGCCCGTCCGGCCGCCCAGCGCAAGAGCCGCGGCGAAGCCAGCCGGCGGCGCAGCCAGCCGGGCGCGGCCCGAAAGAGCGCGAATTTCTGTTCGAGATAGACGTTGATCCCGCCGAGGAAAATCGGCGCGCCGCTGCTTTGGTCGCTTTCATCCAGGGTCAGCGGCAGATAAAGCGGCGCCAGGATCGCCTCGTGGCCCAGCTCGCGCAAAGCTCCCACCAGCGCGTTATCGCGCAAACAATTCCCGCAATACATCCGCCCCGCGCCGGGGGTGAGTTGGATAAAGTGCATTCGCTATATTACTATCTGTCAAAATCCACGTAATCCGCGACGCTTTTTCCTCCCTGCGCGCAAAGCCTCTTTCCATGAACCGGCAGGTAGTGGGGCAGGCGTCCCGCCTGCCAGTGGGGTCCCGATTCGGAATCGGGAGCCTGCCACCCGGGCTTCTCGCCCGCGAATCAGCCGGTTCATGGTCCCAACGCGCGTTAAAAAAAACATCGGAGCTCCCCGCTAAACTTCACTTCGCCCCGAAACAATACACCCTCCCATCGTCGCCGCCGATGACCACTTTGCCTTCCGCCACCGCCGGCGAACCCTCAATCGGCTGGCCGAGCTCATACATCCAGACTTGTTTGCCCTGGTCCAGCGACACGACATACAGCCGCCCGTCGTCCGAGCCCACCACCACTTTGTCGCCGCAAACCGCCGGCGAACTATCGACCTTGCCGCGCGTGGCGAAACTCCACACCGGCGCGCCGTCCGCCCGTTTCACGCAGTGCAGCAGCTTGTCCCGCCCCCCGAACACCACTTGCTCCGCCGTCACCGCCGGCGAAGAATAATACGGGAAATTGCGGTCGTGAAAGGTCCAGGCCTTTTTCCCCGCTTTCACATCGACACAGAGGAACTCGTTTTCAAACTGGCCGAAGTAGGCGCGCCCCCCCGCCAGGGCCACGGAACCGGCGATGTAGGCCCCGGCCTCGACCTGGTTCAACTGTCTGCCGTCCGCCAACCCAATCACGTGCAGCAGCCCGTCGCACCCGCCAAAGACCCCCTGGCCGTCGGCCACCGCCGGCGCGCCGTTGATATAATTGCCCGTCTCGCAGGTCCAGGCCGCCTTGCCGCTCCCAGCCTCGACAGCGTGCAACTTGAAATCGTAGCTCCCCGCCAGCACCAGCGTCCGGCTGCCGGACTTTACCCAGTTAGGCGCGCCCAGGATTTTGTCGCCCGTCTCGTATTTCCACACCGGCTTGCCGCTCGCCGCCTCCAGGGCGTAGAGAAAGTTGTCACTTGAGCCGACAAACACCCGGCCCTCGACCACGAGCGGAGAGGATTCCACCGCGCCGCCCGTCTTGAACACCCAGGCCTTCTGGCCGTCCGCGAGGTTCAAGGCATAGACGTTACCGTCATCCGAGCCAATGAACACACGGCCCTGGGCGACCGCCGCGGACGACTTGACCGGCCCTTCGGTCTTGAAGCTCCAAAGCAACTCCATCGGCGCCCGCAAACTCCCGCCGGCCACGCCCGTCAGCGCCGGCCCGCCCCGGAACATCGGCCAATCGGCCCCCCGGGCCGCGCCCGCCAGCCAGCACATCAGTAGGATCTCCAGTCCTGCCCTCGCCAGACACCCTCCCCGCCTCCCGCCCCCCGCCCCCCGCCTCCAGCCTCCAGGCTGCGGCAAGATTCCGCGTATTCTGCGTATTCCGCGGTTTGCTCTGAAGGCCCCGGGCCTCCGCCTCCCGCCTCCAGCCTCCACCGCTGCCGCGCCGTGCTGGGCCACTTTCATAACATCACTCCGCCTCAAACGTCCGTTCTCCCGCCGCTCGCTTCCTCGTCCGCGCACTCGCTCCGTGCCTCTTGCTTCCGCCGGCCGCGGCCACCGGCCAACCCGCAAACCGTTGCCAGGCGCATTCTCACCCCGAATATCCTCTGCCCCAAATCGCTCTGCAAACAGAATTATCGCCCCGGCAGGGCGCCCTCTGGCGGTCGCACCCCCGAGGGGTGGTAGAAAGTAGCCGGTGGTCGTTCCGGGGCGACAAGGAAGAACGACCACCGGGCAGGGCGCCCTCTGGCTTTCCAACCCGAAAGGTTGGCAGAAAGTAGCCGGTGGTCGTTCTGGGGCGACAGGGAAGAACGACCACCGGGCAGAGCGCCCCCTGGTGGTCGCACCCCGGAGGGGTGCCAGAGAATAATGCTGGAATTACGCCCCGCCTTCGGAACTTGTTTTTGCATGAATCCTTAGGGGCGTCTCGTGAGCTTTACAGGCGCGGGCTTCTAGAGTAGGCTTGTTTGAAGATGACAGAATGTTTAGGCGAATCGGATGTCAGGCAACTGGCCGAATCAACGCTGGCCCAATTTGACCAGGAAGTGGCGTCTTTGCCGAAAGACCTTTGCCTCTCGTTCAATCAAGCCGCGTTCCGGCTGGAGGCGGAACTGCTGACCATCTACAAAGTCGTGGTCCAGATCGTGCGCCGGGAGGAGGACCTGGAGAGAATCGCGGGATGGTGGGGCACGATGGTTTCTCAATGCGATGAATTCGCCAAGCGGCTCAACTCGTTAAGGCTTTCCCACCCTGACTCCGGAGCGGACTTTTTTTATGACCGGGTGCTCGACTTGAGGAACAAATGCCAATGCCTCCGGCAGATGCACTCGTAGAAACCATCTCCGCCGGGCAAATTACAGGTCTGGCCCGGCTCTATGACAGGTTCGCGCACGCCCCCTGACCCGTTCTCAGCCGAAGGCGACCAAGCCGAGCGGGCCTTTCAGCAGGGAATCGCGAACCTCTATGAGCGATTGGAACAGCGGAAACCGCAGTTTCATGTCTTCCCAAAAGCCGTCATTATCAGGTGTCGCCGCTATCTTCGCGCCTCCGACAGACCGGCCTCGGTCTGAGCCGGGGAAACCCGCCGAGCGAGCTTTGGCCCGAGGCCTTGAGCCGCTGGGGGTTGAGCCAAGCGGGGTTGGTGGAGTTAGCCAAGGGGGCGTAGGAGGAGGAGGCCCTGGCGTGGTGGGTGGGGCAGCGCGCGACGGCGGCGCCGCGCCGGGTGGGCGGACCGTCGGGCATGGGGCGCTACAGGCGGGTGGCGCCAGCGGTGAGCCGGAGGCGCCGCCGGCCCGGCCGCAAGCTGGAAAAGCCTCGGCGTGAGCTGGCCCAGGCCTTCAACAAGGAAAACTCAATCGAGATGCTGCCAAAGTGTCATGATTCCAGCCCTCACCCTTAGGTTTATTGACCTGTCACTCTCCTTTTAATTTCGCAAAGAGATTCTCTATGACACCCATCTCGCCGACGGCGCCTTCGCCCAGGGTCAGCGCGAGTTTCCGACTGTCGGGAGACCAATCCGGGGGCTGGTTGCCGAAG
Source organism: Verrucomicrobiota bacterium (assembly GCA_049518415.1). Lineage (GTDB taxonomy): Bacteria > Verrucomicrobiota > Verrucomicrobiia > Limisphaerales > UBA8199 > CAVQND01. The sequence continues at coordinate 4,507 of JBEKRX010000044.1, read as the reverse complement.
ATTTTGAGAGAACCGAGGTTGATTTTGGTTTGCCCGCGGCCGTCTGCGGCCGCGATCCACAGTTCATAAGTATCGTTTTTATAGTTGCACAGATAGGCAATCTTGGTCCCATCGGGAGACCAACAAGGCCGGGAAATCCCCTTCGCGCGGGCAAGTACCCTCTTGTCCTGCAGATTCCGATCCGCAACGACGAGTTTCTCCTCGGGACTGTTGGCGTCCTTCTCGGCATAGACTATTCGGGACTGATCGCGCGAAAGGTCATAGTTCCAAGGGCCCACGGCCTCGGGCAGCGTGAGTTTGCGTTCCTTGCCACTCTCGATATCCACGGCCACATTCTCCTTTTTGTCGGCCTTCCACACTATGAACTCCTTTCCGTCGGGCGTGAATCCCTTGGGCCGGAAGTCAGGGCACAGAACGATTGGCCGGCTCTGCCGGCTCGATAATGGAAAGTAGAAGACCCCCATCTTCCCGTCTTTTCGCCGGGGTGAAAGCGCGAGGGCCTGGCTGTCCGGCGACCAAAAAAGGCGGTTGACCGGGAACATTCCCGCCTCGATGCACTCCTCCCTGCCATCGGCAATTGACCGGATGCAGAGCACCCATTCTTTTTTGCCTTGGCGCACGTAGGCAATACTCCGGCCGTCCGGCGACCACGCCGGGCTCAGGTGCTGGCCATAGAAGGAGCCGCTAAGCCGGACAGGCTCTCCCGCGGCTTCTCCGGTCGCGCTATTCACCTCCAGGGAATAGACGTCCAGGCTAGCGAAGCTTGTGCTAAAGGCGATCTTGGCGTTTTGAATCACCCGCTTCGGATAGTCGCCAAAGCCATATTTCACCAACCGGGGCTCACTCAGTGGCCGATCCGGGTTTATCTCCACCAGGTCCCATTCGCCCCGGCGATTGCTGCTGAACAGGATGTGCTTGCCGTCCGGCGACCACACTGGACTACCTTCCTCCGCGGGCGAGTCCGTGAGCCGCGTGACCTGTTTGGTCGCCAGCTTGATGAGGTAAATGTCCCGGTTTTGTCCCTGAGTGTATTCATAGACCACCCGCTGGCCGTCGGGCGAAAACCGGGCGTGGGCCGGAGCCGTTCCTGGAAATGAAGCCAAGACCTCAACTTGCCCGGTCTCCAGGGACACCACCGCCAAGTCATTACCCTTGTCCTTCTTCTCCACGACACAAAGGAGCCCCTTCCTGTCTGGTGACCAATCACTTGGGATATACTTTGCGTCCGGACTATACGGCTTGAGCACCTTTGCGGCGCCGGTCGCCAGCGCTCCCAACCGTAATTCCGGGCGCCACCCGTTAACATACCAGGTGTAGGCCACACGGCTCGCGTCCGGGGACCAGACGATCTCGCCCGCACAGGAATCTGTCTCCTCCTCGCTTGCGCTCCCCTTGCTGAGGTCTTTAGACTCACCGGTCCTGAGGTCCTTGATGACCACCGGATATGTATTTGCCCGGTCCCAATCCACGAAGGCCACTTTGGTTTCATCCGGGGATAGAATTCCCAAGGCTTCCTGGCCCAGACCGCTCAGCACGGTTTTGATGACGATGTTATCGTTGCTCGCGGGAGCAACCCTTGATGTTTGGGAATCCCTGTCCGCATTGGCTTGGGCATCCGTCAGCCCGATGAGCCCCAGGCTCACGAACACCATCACCGCCAGCACCGGCCGGCGGTTCGTTTTTCTGAATTCTGCGATCATGCGCATCCTCCGTTTCATTTGGTTCTTGTCTTCGAGTATTCCAACCAGGCCCCGCAACGGGGCTGGTCGGAGCAAGTTTTGCAGCAGCTTGATGATGGCGTTCCCGTAGGCCACGTTTTCGCGGACCTCCAAGCGGGACAAGGCCAGGGCGTCGGCCGCCAATTCACGGTCGGCCACCATCCGACGAAACGCCAGCCAGACCAGCGGATTGAACCAATGCGCCACCTGCAGGACCGTGATGAACCAGTTCACCACCATGTCCCGGCGCTTCACATGGGCCAGTTCATGCAGAAACACGTACCGCGACTCGTTCCCAGTCAACGCCGCCAAGGTCTTGGCCGGCAAAAGCAAGCGCAGCCGCAGCAAACCATACAGCGCCGGGCTGTGCACCAGCCCCGTCTCCACCAGCGCCGGCCGTTGCCGAACCCCCATCAACCGCCGGCAATCCTCCAGAACCCTCCAAGGCTCGGCTTCCGTCACTGTCGGCTCCCGGCGCAGGCGCAGATAGAACGCCACGTTCTGCCAGACAATGCGCGCGCCCAGCAACACGACCCCACCCAGCCACACCAGCGCGAACCAATTCCACCAGGACAGCATGGCCTGGCGGGCCTTTTCACCAAGCGCCGGCGGGACGGTTGTCACAGGCTGGCCCAGTGCAGGGCTGGCACTGGGGCCCAAGCCCGCCCCCGAGGGCCGCCGAGCCGGCTGGGGCCCGGCTCCCCTGGCCGGGCTGGACTGGACCGCAAAGGGCGCGGCCGCGCTCGTCGCCTCGGGGACGGTTCGGAGGCGGGTGAGGTTAAAGATGCTCAGGCTGCTGGGCAGCGAAACGGGCAGTAGCAGCCGCGCGACCACCAGCAGCCACAACGCATAGCGCCACCGCGCCGCCAGTCGGCTGCCGCAGGCGGCCTGGACCAGCAAGACCAGGAGAACCAAAACCGCCGCCTGCCCAGAGACACGCAGCAGCCCGGTGACCACCGGCTCAACTCCATTCAGCATCGCAGGCATGGTTTATTCCGCTTTCTCTTTGAGGACCCGCTGGAGTTCCTTGATCTCTTCGGGCGTGAAGTCCGTCTGCTTGACCAGGTGAATCAGCATGGCGGCCGGTTCACCGCCAAAGACCCGCTCCTGGAACGACCGGCTCTCCTTCTGGACGCACTCTTGTTTGGTGAACTTGGGCCGGAAGAGATAGCGCTTGCCCTCCAGCTCGGCGCGCAAGACGCCTTTCCTGACCAGGCGATCGATCAGGGTCCGGGTGGTGCGCGCGTGCCACCCCTTCCTTTTTTCCAGGCGCTCCACGATGTCACTGGCGGGCGCGGGGGTCTGGTTCCAGACGATGTTCATGACCTCCCATTCGGCCTCGGAAATCCTGATGCGCGTTTTCATGGCGAAACTGCTACATGTGTACAATCACATCCTATACATCTGTAGCAGGAAGTCCAGAAAAATCTTCGCCCGCCGCCGTAAGTGGCTGGCAATCAACCAAATATTCTCGCGGCCCGCGGCGGCGCGTGCCGGCTGGACGCTGCGATTCTACCCACGCGTCCGCGCTCGCCCCGCGTCAGTGGGTATCCATCCCCCTCTTGCCGTTCCCTTGAGCAGCCCTCCTTTGTCTGTTCTCGTGGCATCCCAAAGGCCTTTCCGAACCGCATCGATGCTGATTTGGTCCGGGTACTTCCTCCACGTGAACCTGCCAGGGGCGAGTTCGTTTGCCTTCTTCGCAATATCCTCCGTGTCGACCTTATGGGCGTCCCCGCCCAGAAGATACGCGGCGAGCGTCACGATTTGGTGATTGGCCAGGTCTTGGCAGGATTCTTTCATGGCAGCCAATGGACCTTGATCTCCTTCTCCAGCGCCTTGAACTCCGGGTCGCCGGTCACGAGTTCGGCATTGTTCTGCCTGGCCAGCGCGGCGGCGAAGCAGTGGGCGTAGGAGAGCTTGTGCGTGGCCTTGAAGATGGCGGCTTGTTTGGCCAGCGCCAGGTCGTCGCTCACGCCAATGATGTCGATGGGCAGCGCGGCGATTTCCCGGGCGTTTTGCTCCGCCGCCTCCCGGGAGACCGAGCGCATAGTGTTGTAATAGACCTCGCCCCAGTTCACCACGCTCATCAGCAGCCTGTGCCTTTCGTCCGCCGCCTGCTGCAGCAGCTTCTCCACCTCGTCCGCCGCCGGTTCGTCTTCAAAGAACGCCAGAAGCGCCCAGCTATCCAGAACTTTGGTGGCCATGTCAAAGCTCCCGCTCCCGTTTGCGGTCCTGGACGAGCGCCTGCATCACGCCGCTGCCCCTGAGCGAGCCGCGCAGGCCCCGGATGTAGGCGCGGGTGACGGGCTTGATGAGAATGCCCTCCGGGGTGGATTCCACGTGGGCGCGCGTCCCTTGCTCGATCTCAAACTCCCTGCGGAGCCGGTGCGGAATGACCACCTGGCCCTTCGCCGAGAAGTACACCGTGTCTGGCTTTGTTGCCCTTTTCATGCTGATAGAATACGATTTCGATTTAGTAAGTCAAGTCTGTATTTGTAGGAAATAGCGCCAAAGCTTTGGGCAACGTTTGCGCCGCCACTTGGAGAGGGAGACCTCTCTTCAGACGCGCCGCTCGTTGAACCCGAACACACCGGCATTGACTGAGGCGCGGGCGCTGCGGCCGGAGATCAAGGAGGGCCGGCGAAGCTGATAAAGCTGGGGTGGCATCTGAATGGCAGTTAGTTAAGCCCCGACGCCAAAGGCGTCACTCATGTGCGCCTGAAAGCGCGCTTGGACAGCAGGGTGAAAGTCCCTGACCTGGCCGACACTGTAAGGCCAGTAATTGAAAG
>JBEKRX010000043.1:0-52831 GCA_049518415.1 Verrucomicrobiota bacterium | reverse complement strand
AGCTATTATTATCTATACATCACATGAGATATATGTTACTTATCGTAACCCAAGCCTCCCACAAGCTGCCGCCCTGTGAATAACTTTTATGAAAAACCCACTTGCAAAACAGAGAACATCTCCGGGGCAGAAGAGAGCCGCGCTGCGCGCGGGTAAAGTGGAATTGGTGGCAGTGTCGGGATGGGCCCGGAGCAAACGGCACCCACGGGTGAAATCCGGCGCACCTCCGCGACCGGAGGCCTGAGCCGGGGCAGACCCCGGCGCGCTCGCCTCATCATTGACATGGAGGAATCCTGCCTGCCCGGGCCACGGAAGGCAACTCTTGTCGGGAGACAGGCAGGCCGCCGGGCGCGTTTCACTTTCTTGGCGGCCTTTCTGGCTCTTCATCTTAATCGTTGCTCCTAATCCTAATCCGAATGAAGATTAGGATGAGCATTAGGAGATTAGGATTAGGATTAGGGTTGGGAGGGACCAGCCAGAAAAGCGAAATGCCCCCAGGCCGCCGCTGTGGAGGGTGCCACTCGGGTTTTGAAGGCACAGGGATTGGGCGAAGGGGGCGCGGCCGGCGCGCTCGAGTTATTTCCGGGCTGACGGCTCCTCCCACCATTCGACGTAGCGGCGATAGAGTTCTGCCAGGCTGCCCCGGCGCGGGCCGTGGGCCAAGGAGAACGCCGGGTAATAGAACACCATGACCGCACTCGGGTACCGCACGACCCTGCGCGTCACGGCAACTCCCGCCGCCGGTGTGTTCGTCCCCTGGAAGATCACGGTGCCGGTGTAACGCGAGACCGGACCGGCGCTCAGTAAGTACAACAGGCCAACGAGGAACAGGACGCCAGTGTACGCCAGGGCATAGCGAAGCCAGGCCCAATCGCGCGGCGGCGAAGGCTTCGCTTCCGCCGGTTCGGCAAGCTCGGTCCCGCACTCGTGGCAGTGCGTCGCCTCCTGGCTGCTCGCGCGGCCGCAATAGGCGCAGGTCTTCATGGCCCGGCTTGGTTGTTCTCGAATCAGGCCATCCTATGCGCCCAGCAACTCAATGCAATGGCAAGTTTCGTCTAAAAGCACTGGAAATCGCTGAGGAAAACGGCGAAGAGGTCGCAAGGGACATAGCTGGCGCCGGTGCGGAGGATGCCGCGCCGCACCTCGCGGTCGTCGCTCACCACGAAGACTTTTTGCGCGAGGTCCTTCAGACCGGTGAACTGGAGCTGCGAGACGATCAATTCGTCGGCCCGATTCTGGCCCTGGCCGCCGGAGTAAAAGACCTCGAGGTTCGGCGCGACTTTGGCGCTGGCGCCTGCCGGGCCGTCGAAGCAGATTTTCGTCAGCACATTGGGGCGGGCCCGGACCAGCTTGGCGACCAGGTCCACCAGCCGTTGCCTGGCTTTGCGGCCGGGATAGCCATTTTCGTAATCGGGTGAGAAAATATCTTTGAGGCCGAAGAGGAGGTTGTGGCCGTCGAGCAACAGGAGGGCGTTTTTGTTGCGGAAGAGGATATCGCGCAGGGCCCAGCCGTTGTCGCCGGCGCCGGCCTTGGGTTGGACGGTTTCGGCCAGGAGGCTGAATTTGCGTTGGATGGCGTTGTAGAGGCTGCGCAGGTCCTCTGCCGGCAGGAGGCGGCGGTCGTCCAACTGTTCCACCAATTGGCTGCCGCCGCGCACCTCCTCCCAGGTCTCGGCCGAGTTCAGCGAGGTGAGCAGGCGGCCCGCCAGTTCGGAGACCGGTCTGGGGCCGGCGAGGAGTTTTTCGAGCCTGGTGATTTCGGCGGCCAGTTCCTCGAGCAAGGGCCGGAGTTCGCGGATGGGGGTCAGGGCGTGGCGCAGGGCGGTGGCGGCGCGTGCCTGGGCGCCGCGCAGGACCTCGAGGCGGCGCTCCAGTTCGACCCGGTTGCCGGTGTGGCGGTCCTGCCGTGCCTGGGCTTGGAGGGCCTGCTCGACGCGCGCGACCAGGTCGCCGGCGGCGGCGCCGGCGGCCTGCACGGCGGCGTCCAATTGGAGCGGCTCGGCCAGCCACTTTCTGACCAGGGCAGAGGTTTGCTCCTGGACAGCTTGGGAGACAGCGGCTTCGCGCTGGTCAGCAAGTTCTTTGAGCCTGGTTTCGAGGGTTTGTTTTTCCCGGAGCAGGGCGGCGGTTCGGGCCTGGGCGGCGGCCTGTTCGGCGCGCAGGCCCTTCCTTTCCTGCTCCAGGGCGTCGGCTTGTTGCTTGAGCTTTGCCAGGTGCCGCTGCTTCTGTTGCTGGAGCTCGCGGTTGAGGCGGTCGATCGTTTTGCATTGGGACTGGACTTTTTGGTTGAGCTCCTGGAGGACCTTGCCGGCGACCGAGTTCAGCAGGTCGGAGGGGGGCCCAGCCCCGGCGGGCGGGGGCGGAAAAAGCCCGACCGGAATGATCAGCTTTTGGTCCACGAAGCCCATGACGAAGTCCAGCGCCGCCGCTTCCTCTTGTGGTGTCGGGGGTTGGGTCGGGGCCGGTTTGAGGGCCTGCTCGATGGCAAACTGATGGACGTCTGGCCGCGTGTTCAGGAGCATGGCCAGCAGGAGTTCCTGGCGGCCGACCAGCAGGCTCAAGGGCTCGAAGAGGTAGGCCAGGGCCGCCAGCGAAAGGAAAGCGACGGTTTGGCAACAAGGCAGTCCGGTGGCCAGCAGGTCCACCAGCTTGTCGTCGAGCGTGGCGTCGCTGCGCACCCGGGCCAGGAGCCGTTCGCGGATGCTCTCCAACCGGGTGAATCCGCCCGGAAGGAATTCCCGGCCCCAGAGCAGGAGCAGGTCCTCCTGGACACTCTCAGCCGCGGAAGCCAGTGCTTCGGTAAGGTCTGGTGTCAGGAGGAAATTTCTGATCTTAGCCATAGCCCTCTGGTCTTGGCCCTCAACGGTGCCTCGCGCGCCGGGCGCGGTCAAGCCCATCCCGCAATCCACGCTAAGCAGGCAATGCGGGTCAGGGCCTGGCATTGGCCGGAGTTGGTCCCGAAACGTCGGCCAGCAGCTTCCAAACCCGCAGCGCTTCGGTGGCCCCCCAGGCCTGGGCGTCGCAGCCGCGCTGGCTGTGCGGGGCGTCGCCCTCGAGCAGTTCGGGGATGTGGCCGAGGCAGCCTTCGACCATGAGCCGCGCCATGCTGCCGAGATAGGCGCGGGCGGCGGCGACTGCGGGCGGGGAAAAATCCCAGGCGCGGGCCAGGGCCTCGCAAAAGACCGGGAACGGCCAGGTCCAGGCGGTGCCATTGTGATAGGCGGGCTTGCGGCGGGTGTCTTCGTCGCCTTCGTAGCGGCCCCAATAAGGTTGGGCGGGATGATTGAGGAGGCGGCCGTCGTGGCCGTAAATGGGGAGGGGCACCGCCACGGGCAGAGGCGCCAGCGAGCGCAAGGCGCCGGGCACCACCAGGTAGCGCCGGGCGGCTTCGACGCAGCGTTTGGCGCGGCCACTCTCGGCGAGGCCCAGGCTCACGACGCACAGGTAGTTGCACCGCAAGGCGTCGTCCACCACCGCGTCCGCCGCTGGTTGGCGGGGCCGGGCGGCCAGCAAATCCGCATAGTAGCCGGGTTCCTGGCGCCAGAACAATTTGTCCAGCGACGCCAGGGCTTGGGCGGCCAGGACCTCCCAGCTCTGGCGCTGGGCGGGGCGGCCGAGCCGTTGGACCTGGCGGAGGAGGCGAATCCACAGCGCCTGGATTTCCACCGGGTAACCTTCGCGCGGCGTGCAGGGGGGGTAGTTGGTGTCCATCCAGGTGAAGTGTTTTGGGCTCCAGATGAGCGCCGAACCGGGGTCCAGGCGAATGCCGTTGGGAGTGCCTTTGGCATAATTGAGGGCGATGTCGCACAAGACCTCCGCGATGGTGGTGTTGCCCGGGCCGACCTTGGTTTGATAAAAACCGCTGCCCGTGAGGGCGGCAATTTCTTCGCACACCAGGCCGAACCAAAGCGGCGCGTCGGAGGTGTCACGGTTCGAGGCGTCCTCGCCGAGAATCGTGTTCGGGAGCGTGCCGTCCTTTTCGAAACGCGCGAAAGTGAGGGTCAATTGTCTGACTTCGTCCACCAGGCCGGCGGCCAAAAGCCCGCGGGCGCAGATAAAGGTATCGCGCCCCCAATCCAGGAACCAGGGGTAGCCGGCAATCACAGTCTGGCCCTGGCCGCGCCGGACGAGGAAGGCGCGGGCGGCGCGAAGCAGTTGCTGGCCGAAGGCATCGTCGGCGGGGAAGGGGCCCTGGGCCTGGGGCGTGCGGCCACCGAAGCTCGAACTCTCGACCTCGTCCTTGTCCGGGTCGAGAGGGTCGGCGGTGACCACCAGCGCGACTTTGGCGCCTTTGGGCAAAGGCAGATCGAACCAGCCCGGGCTGAAAGCGTCGCCGCTGGCGACCTGCCCGCGGCCTTGCTCGACCGGGTGGGGAATGTTTTCACTCCACTCCGGCTGCGGATGATAAGAGCCGGCATCGGCAAAGACGCGCAATTGGCGGTCCGGGGCGGGGGTAAAGGCAAAGCCAATCTTCGGGTAAGGCGCGGGGGCTTGGAGGCGTGGTTCGGCGGGTGAAGGTTGAGCCGATGGCTCCGGGAGGGGGTGGAGGTTGGTGGCAAAGTGGTATTCCGCGCCGCCGTTGCGTTTGGTCTCCCAGTGGAAATTGCGGTCCTCGAGCTCGATTCGCGCCGTCAGGCGCACCTCGGCCTGGACGGGGAGCTGTTTGCCGGTGGCCTGCGCGGCGGTTGGACGGCTGAAATGGAACACGGTCGTGTTGCGCTCGGGCAGCATATCGGCCGTCATTTGGATTTCCACGGTGCGGCCATCGCCGGCGTCGGCGACAAAATGCCAGATGGCGGGCGGGCCGGGGTCGAAGGCGGCCAGGCTCCTGAAATCGAGGGGTGAGATGAACCCGTCGGCGTTGACCCACAGGCGGAGGCGCTTGGCGAAGATGTGGCGGTCCACAGGCAGGCTGGGGTGCAGATTGGCGCCGAGCACGCAATCGTACTTGGAATTGACCCGGCCGAGGTCGAGGCACAGGCGCGCCATGGCGCCACGGCCGTTGGTGAGGAGGACGAGGTCGGTTGGACGGAGAGAGTGAGGCGTGCCGCGAGCGTTTCTGGGGGGCAGGCGTGAGGCGCGGGTGACCGGATCCAAGTCCGCGATGCGAAGGCCGAAGGCCGAAGCGTCCGGCACCGGCGCGAGGAAACGAAGGGCGGCCTCGAGGTGCGGGTCGGTTTCGGCATAGCGTTCGAGGAATAAGTCGGCGTCGGCGGCGTCCTGACGGGGGGCGAAACAGGCAATATAGCCATCGTGAACCGGGATGGACTCGACGTTGCGGGGCCCCGAAAGATTAGGGTCGTGGGAATCCAGCACGGCGCGGAACGGCACGGCATCCCGGAGGAGCAGCCAGTGACCGGGAGGCACCGGGGTGATGCGCTGGAGATCCAAGAGCCGCCAGGTCACTACGCACGGGAAAATCGTCTCATTGGTCGGGGCGCCGGTCTGGGCGGCGGCGGCGGCGTTGCTGGCGTCGCCCTGGGCCGAAGGGCCGAGGATCGCCCGCCCGAGGTCGGCGGCCTGCGCCCCGGTGCTGGCGAGGTGTGAGCTGAGGGCCAGGAACCGCTCCGGCGAGCGGTCCACCTCCGCGGCCAGCGCGCGCCAATCCAGCCCGCCAATGGCCTCGAGCGGCAGGACCTGGCTCAGGGCGGTCAGCGCCCAGGCGGCCCGGGCCCGCGCCTGGCGGTAGTGGCTGCCGCCCAGACCGCACGGCACGGGGCCAGGGGCGAGGCAATACGCGGCGCCCGGCCCCAAGGTGAGGGTCACCCCGCCGTCAGCGGCCGGGATCATTGGCGGAGGCGCCTGGCCAAGCAAATCGAGCCAGCCAGTCAGCGCCAGGGCTGGTTTGTCCGGGGCGGGATGAGCCGGCGGCCTGGGGGAGGCCTGCTCCGCTTTGGGCAGCAGCGGCGCGGGGGCTTCGAGGTCCTGGTGCAGCGTCAGGGTGTGGGCGTGTTCGACATCGGTATTGACCAGCACGAGGAGGGTGTCTTTGCCTTCGGCGGATTCCCGGCGCAAGGCATAGACCGGCGAATCGGCGGCGCTGAGCCGAGTCAGCTTAGCTCCGTCGAAGAAGCAGGGATGTTCGGCGAGGAGCGAGTTGAGGCTGGCGAGTTCGGGCAGCAGATTGTCCGGATTGCCCCAGGCCAGGCCAGAGCTGCCGTGGACGCGGATTTTTTCCGTGGCCAGCCATTCCACGCCGCAGGCAAAGCCGAAGGCGCCGCTCACGCTGGCCAGGGCGCAGAGGCGGTTGCGGAGCAGCGACCAGGCGCGGCCGCGGGCGGCGAGGCGGTCGTTATCGTGCGTCTCGCTATAATGCACCAGCAAGCCGAGGCGCTGGCTCTGGCGGAAGCTGTGATCGAGATAGCCGGCCACCTGCTGGGCGGAGTAGTTTTGGAACAGCTCGGAGTAGGCCCACTGCATGCCGCCCTCGGTCAGCAGGGCCTCGGTGGTCTCCCAGGCGCCGCCCAGCCCCTCGACCAGGAAGAGGGCCTCCGGGAAGTCCTGTTGCACGCGCGCGACAATGTACTGCCACGCGGCCACCGGCACTTTGTAGGCGGCGTCGCAACGAAAGCCGTCCACCCCGCGCCGGCACCAGGTCAGGAATACCTCCGCCAGCTCGTCCCAGAGGGCCACGTTGACGTGCTTGAGTTCGACCAAATCCTCCCAGGTCACCCCCCAGGCGCCGGGACTGGCGAACCGGCCATCCGGGTCGCGCAGGAACCACTCCGGATGGTTGTCCTGCAGCACCGAACCCCAGCCGGTGTGGTTAATGACCATGTCCAGCAAGAGCCGTCCGCCGCGGAGATGCACGGCGTAAGTCAGCTCGCGGAACTGGTCGAGGCCGGTGGTGCGCTGGTCAAAAACCACCAGCGCCGGATCGATGGCCGTCAGGTCCAGGGCGGCATAGGGGCTGCCAAACCGGCCCAAGCGCGGGCCGGTGGTGGGGGTGGGATTGACCGGCAGCAAATGCAGGATGCGGCAGCCGAGCGTCCCCATGATGTGCGGCAGGCATTGGATGAGGTCGCGCAGCTTGCCCGAGGGCGGAATGACCGTGTAGCCGTCCCCGTCCAGGGCGGCGAGGCGGCGTTCGTGCCTGGGGTCGAGCGCGCCGAGGGCCGTCCTGGTGCGGCCGAACATCCGCGGGAAGGCGCAGTAGAGGGTGTTGCCGGTGCGATAGCCATCCGGGTGAACGGCGATACCCACGTCCGGCCCGGGGGGCCAATGCTGCCAGCCGCGGGCATCCACCAGATAAGCCTTGGCCTTGAAAAAGCCCACCTCCGCCAGCGGTAGTTCGAGGGCCCAGCCGCCGTCCTGTTCTTTCATCGCTATATCGCGCCAGGAAGCGCCGGCCACGGGCAGGCCCCGCGTGTGGGCGTGGACGATTTCCCGGCGCAGGAGCCCGGCGCGCCCGAGATTGGTGCGCAGGAGCGCGCGCCAGCCCGCCTGGACGCCGTGGCCGTCGCCATTCTTCAAAACGAAGCCGACGCGATCACCGGCGAACCGTTGCAGCCGGTCGCCGGGCGCGGGCGTCATCACTGGAACCAGCGGTTGCATGACTCGCAAGCTGTCCAAAGGCTCTCTGGGCGCTCAGCCGCGTCCATTCAATTGCGGTGGGGAGGGCACGCGGCGGGCGTGCGCTCCCCAATCCACTGAATCGTTAGGGCTTAGCATCGGCAACTTCGGCGCGGAATGCAATAGGCAGTGCAAAAATGAGACAGCAGTGTCCGAATCAGGGAACCTGGCTTCAGGCAGCCCAGGCAGGCGGCCCGGACTGGGTTAGAGCCAGCGCAAGAGCGCCCTGACCTGGCCCCGGCTTGAAATCCGGAATTCGGACTCCAAGCCGCAGGCCGGAATCGATTTGGCCGAAATATTGCTGCCTGGCTGGCGATGCTGGTGTCGTCGCCTGCAAGCAGGCGGCCTGCGGTGCAGGCAGGCGGGGTCTCCCGAGCCGGCATCATTGCTTTATGTCACCATCAACGGAAAGCCGCGCGGCCGTCGAAGAGGTCTCCGGGCCAGAGCGAATCGGCCTGACGGGCGAAGCAAGTTCGGGCGAAGAAGCCCAGTTGGCGCAGACGATTGAGATGTTTGAGATCATCACTCAATCGCAACCGCTGGACTATCAATCCCTGGAGATTCTCAAGGAGGCCTACTCCAAGCTCGGCCGGGAGGAAGCGGTCATCACCACCTCCAAACGCATCGCGCAGGCGTATGTGCAAATGGGCCAATTGTCCTCCGCGATTCTCGAATACGAAAGCATCCTCCAGCGGTATCCCGACGACCCGGACGTGCAGGCGGCCTTGAAGGAGATCGAAAGCAAAGCGAACACCTGCGCCTTCGAACCGCCGGCCGTCGAGCCGGCCGGGGCGGTCAAATCCCCTGCCCTGGCGGGCGCGGGGGCCAAAACCGCCGGCAAGACTCCGGCCCGCGAGATCGATGATGGCCGCCGGACGCTGCACCGCATCTTTGTCGAGAGCAGGATCATCACCGCCGGTGACTTCGACCTGTGCTGGTCCGCGCCCGACCTCTCCATCGCACCCGGCGGGGTGCACGAGCCTTTCATCCAGGTCTTGTCCGACAAAGGGATTTTGCCCGTGGAAAAATCTCTCAAGGTCTTGTCGGACATGTCGCGCGCCGCCTACCTGCCGCTGCATCATTACGATGTGGACCTGGACCTGACGCGGAGTTTCCCGGCGGCGACCTGCCAGCGCTGGTGCGTCCTGCCGTTCGACCGGATGAGCAAATCGGTGCTGGTCGCCACGGCCAACCCGTTCAACCAGCAGGCGGCCAAGGAACTGGCCGAGGCCACCGCCAAGCGGGTATTATGGTACTTGGCGCCGCCCGTCGAGCTGGTCAATAACCTCCGCAAGGCCTTCCGCTGAGTCCATGCCCCTGGTCAAAACATTCGGCGAACGCATCGCTGACGCCCTGATTGAAGATGGCCTATTGACCGCCCAACAGGTCGAAGGGCTGCTCCAACAGCAGAAGAAGGAGGGCACTCGCCTGCTCAAGCTCATCCTCGAAAAGGCCTGCGTCAGCGAACAGGACATGGCCGTCTGCATGGGCCGGGTGCTGAATACGCCGCCGGTCAACCTGGCCCGCATCGGCATCCCCACCGAGGTCGCCGAGCTGTTGTCCCGCGAACTGTGCCACACCCATAAGGTGGTGCCGGTCTCCCGCCTGGAGAACAAGCTCTTCCTGGCCATGGCCGACCCCCTCAACGTGCTGGCCCTGGACGACGTGCGCCGCATCACCCGGCTGGAGGTCAGCCCGCTCATTGCCTCCGAAAGGGCCATCCTCGACAAGCTCAACAACCTCGCGGCCGCCAAGAGCGGGAGCATGGAGGACATCATCAAGGATGCCAGCAAAACGAGCGAGGGCGAGGCCGAGGCCGAGAAGGTCGAGATCTCCCAAGACCAGGTCGAGGAGGTCAACCTCGACCAACTGGCGGCCTCCAGCGAAGAGGCCCCGGTCATCAAGCTCGCCAACCTCATCCTGGTCCAGGCCGTCAAAGACCGCGCCAGCGACGTGCACCTGGAACCCTTTGAGAAGAGCGTCCGTTTGCGCTACCGCATCGATGGCGTGCTGGCGGATGCGACCCCGCCGCCCAAACAGATGCAACTCGCCCTGGTCTCGCGCTTCAAGATCATGAGCAGCCTGGACATCGCCGAACGCCGCCTGCCCCAGGACGGTCGCATGCGCATCCGCGTGGGGGGCAAGGACTACGACCTGCGTGTGTCCGTCATGCCCACCGTGCACGGCGAGAAGATCGTGCTCCGCGTGCTGGACAAATCAAACCTCTCGGCCAGCATCGATAAGCTCGGCCTGGACGACGACACCTTCCGGCAATTCAAAGAGGCCATCGATGCTCCCCATGGCCTCATCCTGGTCACCGGCCCCACCGGCTCCGGCAAGACCACCACCCTCTATTCCGCTCTCAACCAACTCAATGACTCGGCCTACAACATCGTCACCGTCGAAGACCCGGTCGAGTTCCAGGTGCCAGGCATCAACCAGATGCCGGTCAAGAAAGAAATCGGCCTGACCTTTGCCAACGCCTTGCGCTCGATCTTGCGCCAGGACCCCGACATCATCATGATCGGCGAAATCCGCGATACCGAGACCGCCGAAATCGCCGTCGAAGCCGCCCTGACCGGCCACCAGGTCCTGAGCACGATGCACTGCAACGATGCCCCCGGCGCCATTGCCCGCCTCGACGATATGGGCATCGCCCCCTTCCTGATTTCCTCCTCCGTCATCCTGGCCTGCGCCCAGCGCCTCATGCGCCGCATCTGTTCCCATTGTAAAGAGCCCATCACCTACCCGGCCAAAATGTACCAGGACCTGAGCATCGACCCGTGCCTCTTCGACGGCGTCACGCTCTACCGCGGGCGGGGCTGCGAGCGGTGCAAAGACTCCGGTTACGCCGGCCGCTTCGCCATCATCGAAGCCATGACCATGACCGACGACATCCGCAAGCTCATCATCACCCGCGCCAACTCCCGCGAGCTCAGCCGGGCCGCGATCGGCCAGGGCATGCGCACTCTCCGCATGGTGGCCCTGGAGCGCGCCCGCGAGGGAATCTCAACCCTCGAACAGGTGCTCTTGTTGACGTCGTCACATTAGACGCTGCCTAGTTGCCTGGGGATCGCGGATTCGCTGGCAGGCAGGCATGGCTTGGTCCGAAGTCGAGCCCGGGCACACAAGAACACCGCTTGACCTTCCGCGATGCTCTTGGAGAATTGCCGGCATGCACGAACTCCAAGCCGCCCTGGCCCGAATTCTGGCCGAGATTCCTGCACCGGCCCGCGAAGAGATTCCCTTGAGCGCGGCGCATGGCCGCGTGGTGGCGGAGCGGGTGCTGGCGCCGCTGGACCTGCCGCCGTTCGACAATTCCGCGATGGACGGCTACGCTGTGCGCGCCGGGGATGTCGCTGCGGCCAAACCTGGGGCGCCGGTGCGCTTGCGCCTGGGGGGCAGGAGCGCCGTCGGAGAAAGCTGGCGGCACGAAGTGGCCGCCGGGGCCGGCGCGCGCCTGTTCACCGGCTCGCCGCTGCCGCCCGGCGCGGATGCGGTGGTCATGCAGGAGGACACGCGGGTTGAGCCGGAGGAGCCGGGCGTGATCCTGGTCCTGGCGCCGGTCAGGCCGGGCGAGAATGTCCGGCGGCGCGGCGAAGACGTAAAGCGCGGCGCGGCGCTGGCCGAGGCGGGGGACGTGCTGACGGCCGGCCTGATCAGCCTCCTGGCCGCCACGGGCCAGGTGGGGGTCGCTGTCGGACGGCAACCCCTGGTGGGCGTGCTGGCTACTGGCTCGGAGTTGAGAGAGCCTGGCCAGGCGCTGGCGGCCGGGGAGGTCTATGAAAGCAATCGCCCCGGTTTGGCCGCTCTGATTCGCAGCGCCGGCGCGCTGCCCAGGATTCTCCCGCTCGTGGCGGACACGCTGGCCGCGACGCGCTCCGCCCTGGCGGAGGCCTTCAGCCAATGCGATGCCGTGGTGAGTTCCGGGGGCGCGTCGGTTGGAGAACTGGACTTCATCAAGCGCGCGCTGGCCGAGCTCGGGGGCAGCCTCGTCTTCTGGCAAGTCGCCATCAAGCCGGGCCGGCCATTTGTCTTCGGCCGCTGGCGCCAGAAGCTCCTGTTCGGCCTGCCCGGCAACCCGGTCTCGGCCCTGGTCACTTTTCTGTTGCTCGTGCGCCCGGCCCTGCTTCGCTGGCAAGGCGCAAAGGAGGTGGCCTTGCCCGCCCAGCCCGGCGTGCTGGCGGAGCCGCTGGCCAACCCCGGCGCGCACCCGCATTTCCTGCGCGTCCGCGTCGATGCCGCCGGCAACGTCTATTCCGCCGGTCTGCAGGCCTCGCACGTCTTGAGTTCGCTGGCCGCCGCCAACGGGCTGGTGGAAGTGCCGCCGCAGACTGCGCTGCCCCGCTCAAGTTCAGTGACCGTGCTGAGGTGGCAGTAACCTGGGGAAGTTAAATTCAGGGTCCGGCCTTAGAGGAAGGGCCGCTTTGGGAAAACAAAGGTCGGCGTGGGCGGTGTGAGGTGGAGCGGCTCCGGCTGCTGGCTATTGGGCTGCAGGGAGGGCAGCGCCGATTGGCCGGTGAACTTGTCTTCGGACAGGCCGGGCAGCGCGAGCGGTGGCGCACCGAATCGCGAATCCAGCCCGTCGGCCTGCATGAAGGGAGGGCGCCATGGTCCGCTGTTTGGGTTGAGGCCGCCGGGGTTGAGGATGCTGCGGGGTGAATCGACCAGGGAATCGAGCGGATCAAGCACCGGGCTGCTGGAGAGCTGGGGGCTGGCGGGCGCGCCAATCATCTGCCCGTACTCCTCGAGGCGCGCCTTGCGCACTGCCTGGTCGAGGAAACTGGGCCTCTGCCTGGCGGCGCCAAAGATATCCGAGAAGCCGCGGTTGACCAGCGGGGTCGTAGAAAAGAAACTGGGGTCAGTTTCCGCTCGCTGCAATTTCTTGAGTTCCTTTTGGGTCTCTTTGATGTCGGCAGGCAAGTCCGCCTCCTCGCGGGAGCCAAGCTCGCCCCGCCGCTTGCGCGCCCCGGACCGCTCAGGTTCTTTGGCTGCGTTCGGGTTGAGCGTGCCGGGTTGGTAGCCGGTGTCGGGGTCATCCGACCAGGAGCGCTTCTCCTTGTCCGGACGCTTGGCATCGTTCAGGGGCTCTTCGGAGGTGGACGTGCCCAGGAGCAGTTCCTCGGGCGTCATGAACATCCAGTCTTTTTGGCGCTCCCAGCGTGCCTGGGCCCGGCGGTTCGGGATCACCAGGGGGTAGCGCGGCGGCGGGACGGGCAAGCCCTGCATGGACGAATCCGGCCGCAGAAAGTCAAAGGGACCGGGCCCGCTTTGCTCGAACTGCGGCAGACTGTCCGCTTTAGGCGTCAACCGCGACAGGTTGGTCGAGGACTGGTCGTTTGTGGGCCCCGAAAACTCAATCGGGCGGCCAGCCGGCGGACCACCGGCCGGGGCGCCGCCCACCGCCAGCAGGCTCGCCCCCAGGGCGGCCAAAGCAAGGCCGCACTTGTGTTCGAAGAAGCTGAAACTCATTACCGCCGCAAATCTTAACCAAAACCTGCCGACTCGTCAAAACAATTCGTCCGGGATTTCACCCGCGCGCCAAGTTGGGTCGCGCGCCGCGCTCCTGCCCAGGCCCTTGAAAGCTGGCCCAAATCATTGCTTTTTGGGCTGTCCATCCGCGCCTTGGCCATCGAGGTCGATGAGGATGTCCCGCGGTTCGGCGCCTTTGCTGGGGCCGACGAGGCCGCGGTTTTCCAATTCGTCCATGATGCGGGCGGCGCGGCCATAGCCCAGGCGGAGGCGGCGTTGGAGCAGGGAGACGCTGGCTTTCTGTTCGCTGCGGATGACTTCAATGCACTGCTCGATGAGTTCCTGGTCCTCGTCGCAGGCGCTCTCCTCGTCGAAACCGTTGGCGGGCCGGGAGAGTTGCCGGTGGATTTCCATTTCGTAGCTGGGCTTGCCCTGTTTGGTGATGAACTGGACGAGGCTTTGGATTTCCTGGTCGGTGATGAGGGCGCCCTGGGCGCGGATGAGCTTGGCGGAGCCGGGCGGCAGGTAGAGCATGTCGCCTTTGCCCAGCAGTTTGTCGGCCCCCATGGCGTCGAGGATGGTGCGCGAATCCACCTTGGCGGCCACCTGGAAAGCGATGCGGGCGGTGATGTTGGCCTTGATGGTGCCGGTGATGACATCGACGCTGGGCCGTTGGGTGGCCACGATACAGTGGATGCCGGCGGCGCGCGCCATCTGGGTGATGCGGGCGATGGCCAGTTCGATGTCGGCCGGCGCCACGAGCATCAGGTCCGCCAGTTCATCGACGATGACCACAATGTAGCTGAGTCGCTCGGGAATGACGATGTCGTCCTCCCGGGGCACGACGATTTCCTCATCCACCTGGACGGCAAACCCTTCGGCACCCGGCTCGACAATTTCCTTGCGGGCGGCCAGGGGCAACTCCGGTTCGGCTGGCGGGAGGGGTTTGTGCCTGGGGCGGGAGTTGAAGGAACCGATATTGCGCACGCCCACGCGCGCAAAGATCTGGTAGCGCTTCTCCATTTCATTGACCACCCAGCGGAGGGCGAGGATGACCTTTTTGGGGTCGGTCACGACGGGCACGACCAGGTGCGGCAGGGAGTTGTAGTGCTGCAACTCGACGACCTTGGGGTCGATCATCACGAAGCGAAGCTGGTCGGGCGAGAAGCGGTAGAGGAGGGACGTGATAATGGCGTTGAGGCAGACGGACTTGCCGGAGCCGGTGGCGCCGGCGATCAGCAGGTGCGGCATCTCGGCCAGGTCGGCCACGATGGGGTTGCCATAGACATCCTTGCCCAGCGCCAGGGGAATCCTGGCCGTGGTCTGGCGCCATTCGTCCGCCTCGAGCAGGTCGCGGATGATGACCTTGGTCTTGACGGCGTTGGGCACCTCGACGCCCACGGAGCTCTTGCCCGGCACCGGCGCCAGGATATGAATGCGCTCCGCCTTGAGGGCCGCAGCGATGTTGTTGCTCAGGGCGGTAATCTTTTCCAGCTTCACCCCGGGGGCGGGGTGCAACTCGTAGCGGGTGATCGTCGGGCCTTTGGTGATGTCGCCCAGCGAGACTTCAATGTCGAACTGCGCCAGGGTCTGCTGCATGAGCCGCGCGTTGGCCATCAGCTCTTCCTTGGATTCGGTCGGCTTGAGCGCAGGGTCGGAGTGCTGGAGAAAATCGAGCGGCGGCAGTTGGTAATTGCCGATCATCGGCGTGGCGGCGACGGTGATGGGCTTGGGTTTTTTGGGGGCGGACTTGGGTTTGGCCGGCGCGGCCGCGGCTGTTTCAGGTTCAGCCGTTTCGGCTTTGGCTTCGCCGTCCACTGCCGCCGGGACTTCGGCCCTGGCCTGGGACGGTTTGCCGGCCAGGTCGAGCTGCCCGCCCAGGAGGTCAGCCGTCGTGGCGGCCGCGACCTCGCGGGCAGGGATGACTTCGCCCTCCGCCCCGGCCGCAGGCTCGCTGGCCGGTTCGGGCTTGTCCGGCCGCTTGGCGCGGGCGGCCTGGCCGGGCTGGGCTTGCGGGACGCTGAGGTCGCGCACGGTCGGCTCCGGGACGGGCTGCAAATCGGCGCCCAGGCCGGAGCGGGCCACTTCCTCCTGCAATTTCTGGGCCTGTCTCTGCAGTTCGCGCGCGCGGCGGGCGAGGGCCTGTTCGTCGGCCTCCATTTCACCGGCGGCGGCCCGCTGGCTCGACAGACTGCGCAGCCACTCGCCGAGGTGGAAATTCGTGAGAAACAGCAGGCTGATGAAGTAGAACATCAGGAAGATGATCGTGGCGCCGACGGTGCCGAAGTAGCCGAAGAGATCATGGTTCAAGGCGTCGCCCAGAGTGCCGCCCGGCAGGATGCCCAGCCGCTTCTGCAGGTTCGGCAGGTGCTGGCGATAGAGATCCAAAAGACCGGTGCAACACAGGAACAGGACGACCGTCCAAAGCCAGCGCCGGCGCAAGTAAGCAAACGACTGGAAAAAACAACCCAACCCGACAAAAAGCAACAAAACCGGGAGGACATAGGCCGCCGCGCCAACCCAAAACAACGCATGATAAGCCAGATGGGCGCCGAACGGCCCAATCCAATTCCGCACCGACGGATTGGGGGGCAGGATGTTGGCCGCAACGTCATGGGGATCGTAGGACAGCAACGCGGCCAACAACAGCACGGCCAGCGCCATCAGGACAATGCCGATGACGTCGTTGAAGCCACGCACAGATTCCCCGTCACTCGCTGCCTTGCGCGCCATAGCGGGAGATTAACCATTTGCCGGGGCGACTGACAAGTGACGATTGGCAAATGAGCACTGACCGGGCGCAGTTCACATTTTCCCGGCGCGCGGACATTCCTGTCCGCCGCGGTGTTGACCAATTGGTGGAGGCGGACAAAAATGTCCGCGCTCCAATCACCAATCTTGCCGGCACGGCAACAAGCACCGCTTGGGCCGCGACCGCGACGAGGTCCTGCGCGCGGCGCTCACCATTTATGAGCAGCCATGATCCCAGGGTCACGCTGATGGCGGCGGCGGCCAGGGATGGCGGCGGCTACGGCGGGCAAATCAGCCGGAAGAGGTCCTGCTCCAGCCAGCCCCGGGCCTGGCTGGTCCGCAGGAGGAGGTAGCGGCCGCGGGTGCGCTCCCAGCGGGCAGGCTCGCCCGCGCTCAGGCGTGTGAGCGCTTGAGCTTCCCGGGTCGGGGTGAGCCGCAACGGAGTGTCGGGCTGGAGCACAAAACCGATGCGGGCGCGGGTGTGGACTCCCAGGTGGGCCGGCAGGCTGAGCAGGAACACCATGAGGCCGAAGGCGGCCACTGCCTGGTGCCAGGCGGCTTTGCGGCGCCGCAGGAGGCCGGGCAGCAGGACCATGCCCACGGCCAGCCACAAGCTGGCCCCCGCAATCCACGCCCACCAGTTTACGGGCAGCCAGGTGGAGACCACCTCATACCAGGACAAGTCGGGCGGCTCGAGTTGGGCCAGCTTGCGCGCAAAGCGGAGATTGTTATGGGCCGAGCGGTTGAACGGATCCAGCCATAAGGCCTGTTCCCAAGCGAGGATGGCCGGTCCGGTCTGCCCGCGCTGCCACTGGGCGTTGCCGAGATTCTGAAGGGTGCCGGAGGCCGGCTGGCGCCCGGCCGCCTCGCTGAAGGCTCGAGCCGCCCGGGCATAATCCCCGGCCCGATAAGCGGCAAGGCCTTCCTGGAACAGCGCGTCCGCCGAGGCGGCGAGGCCGGGAGCTGCCAGGAATATCAGGACCAGTGCCGGGAGGAAGACCTGGAAAATGGATTTCCAATTCCCCATCGCCAATTGGCAATTGGCAATTGGCAATTGAAAATGACCCCCCCTCAAGCCCATAACCTCTTTTCCAACTGGTCCAGCACCTCTTCCAACTCCGGCTGAAGGGCCAGCAGTTCCACGGCCTCGGTGGGAGCGGGGCCAAACCGCGCGGCATCGGTGACGGCAAAGAACCGGCGCACGACCTCGACCGCGCGGAGGTCGCCCGCCGAGGCCTCGGCCCGGGACAGCAGCGGCAGCACGTCGGCGCCGACGAGGGCACGCGGATCGGCCGGATAGTGCGGCGCGCAGGCCACCCGCAGGGCGGCCACGGCGGCGCCGGCGAACCGAGGGGCATCGCCGGCGCGCGCGGCCCGGCGCAAGGCGCGCCATTGGCGGCGCAAAGCCCGCCGGGCGCGCCGACGCAACACGACGGCCGGGTGCTGTTCGAGAAAGCGGCGACGGCGGTCCCAACCCCACAGGGCGGCGACGGCCGCCGCCGGGGCCAGTTGCAGGAACGGAAACCAGGGCCGTCGTTGGACGGGCGCCAGGCTGGCGGCGGTAAGGCCGGGGGCAGCCGCCAACTCGCTCAACCCAGGCTCCTTTTCGGATGCCGCCGGGCCCCGATCGGGTTGCTGCAGGGCCTGCCAATCGCCGCCGGCCGCCCCGGGTTGCACCGTGACCGGGAGCGGCGGAATGGTGAGGTCCACGTAGGCCGCGCGTTTGGGATCGAAGTAGCTGAACGGGATGGCGGGCGTGGCGCGCGCCGCGGCGGTGAGCGGGACCAGCGTGTAAGTGAAAGTGGCTGAGGCCGGCGGGGCGGCGGGTGGCGGCGCCAGGGCCACGAAGGGTGGCGGCGGCGAGGCCTCAGCAGCGGCGGCAAAGACCTGCCAGTCGCTCGCCTGTGGCGGCGGCGGGGCGGCCAGGCGGGCCAGGTTGCCGTCGCCACGGACAGTGACCAACAGTTTAAGGGTTTCGCCGACGCGCAGGGCGTTGGCAGCCAGTTTGGGCGGGTCGAGCGAGAAGCTGCCGATGGCGCCGGTGAAGCCGGGCAATTCGCCCTGGCGGGGCAAGGGTCGCACTTGCAGTTCGACCGGCTCGGAGTCGAGCAGGGTGTATTGCAGGCCGGCGGGGAAAACTACCGGGCCGCTGAGCACGATCGGGGCGGAGAGACGATTGCCCGCCGAGAAGCCTTGGGCAAAAGCACTGAGCTTGCCGGTCCGGAGCGGGGTGAGCACGGTCTCGTAAATGTAGGCAGCCAGGGCGCTCCCGCCGCGGCGCACCGGGCCGACCCACTGGCGGGCGGTTCCTTGATCCACCAGCACCCCGTCTCCGTTCACCTGCACCTGCATAAGCGTCTGCAATTGGCCGGTTGGGGTAGAAGCCAGCAGCACGCGCACCTTCACTGCCTGGCCAACGTACAGATTCGTCTCCGGCACTTCGAAGAGGAGCTGCTGCGCCGGGGTCATGGAGGCAGGCCGCGCCCCGAGGACGTTGAGTTGCGCGGCCGGCACGTTTACGGTTTTGCCATAAACATCCACCGTGAACTCCGGCACGGTGAAATGGCCCAACCGCGGCGCGCGCGCGTGGCAGTTGAAGGTCGTGCGCGGCACGAAGTTGGTCCCATTGAACAGCAAAACCTGGCCATGGCCGCCCGCGCGGAGAGCCAGTTCCGCCGGGGCGGCGACTTTCTGCGGCCACCCAATCGACCCCTCGAGCGCATTGAACGTCACCCGGTACACGGCCCGCTCGCCCGGCTGGACGATAGGCGGGTCGAACGCGGCTGTAGCCACTACGTTCGAGGCGATCTCGGTTTTGGGCTGCGACATCAGCAGGGACATGTAAGGGTCTGGCGGCGGGTTGACTTGGGCCTGCAAAGGCAGGGCTGTGGCAGCGAGGAAAAGGAACGAAAGGAGGAACAGGCTAAATGAGTTGAATGAGTTAAAAAAGTTACTGGCGTTACAACGGGGGAAGCGGGGTGGTTGGGGGCAGGCTCCAGAAGAAGACGAACTGAAGGTGGGGCAGGCCTGTCTGCGCGGCATTGCAGCAGGCGAGGCCAGGAGGCCTTGATGGCTCTGGTTCCATCCGCAGCCCGTTCCGTACCCTAGGCGTAATGCCTTTCGGAAATTCACTTGTCCCGTGTGGGACGCCGCTGTCCCGAAGGGACATCCGAGAATAGCCCGGCGTTTCAACGCCGGGGTCGGCCGCCCTTCGTGCCCTGCTCGTCCCGAAGGGACGATTGAATCGTCAGCCGAGGCCTCGCCCTTGGCAGGGGGAGCTTCAGCCGTCCCTTCGGGACGGATTCGGAACCTTTGCGCGTCGGACCCAGCGTTGAAACGCTGGGCTATTTTCATGAAGTCCCTTCGGGACAAAGGCCTGGCTGAACCTCCGGAAGGCATTGCCCTCAGGCGGGATTTGACGCGCCCACCCAGTTCGGTCCCGCCATACTCGACACTCGGCCCTGGACCCACTGCTGCCCACGGGCCGGCAAACTGGTCCAGGCCGGAAAGCCTGGAGGCGGACTTCGGGTTTTGAGGTTGCGTCACCATGTTGGCCGGTTGCGGTCTCTGGGTTCGGCCGGTTGGTTTTGGCCCATCGGGAGGCGGCGTTCGGCATCCAGCCTGAAGCCCTCGAGCAGCCAGCCGGCTTGCTCGGGGGAGAGGGACATTTCCTGCCCTTCTTTGGCCGGCCCTTCCTGCTGTCCCGGCTGGGGTCCCATGGGCGGATTCTCGTCCTCGTCCTCGTCGTCGCCGGCGGCGCCGGGAGGCATATCCTGGGCCGGAATGCGTCCCTTGAGCTGCTTCAATTTCTCGCCCAGGTCGCGCTTTTGATTGCCCAGGACATTGGCGAGTTGCTGCAACTCCCGCACCGTATCCACGAGTTTGGCAATCCAGCGGTCCACTACCTGGGCATTGTGCTGCGCGTCGGCATCGGCGCGATTCAGCTCGAGGGCGCTGCGGAAATCGCCGGCGGCGCGCTGCCATTTGTTGAGCGTGGCCCCATGCGCTTCGAGCGCCCGCCGCACCGCCGCGATGGCCGCTTTGAGTTCTCGACGCCGGCCGCGGCCGCGCAGGTAGGCGGCCACCATCTTTTGCAGGTCGTCGCCGGCCAGCGCTTGGGTGGCGGACCGGATGGCGTCGTCGGCCTGTTGCGACGCCGCCCGCCCGGCCGCAACCGTCGGCCGGCCGGGCGGTCCTTTTTTCAGTTCCTCCGCGCCCTGGGCGAACCGGACATGGCCGAGGTTGTAAAGGGCGGGGGGCTGGAGGTATTCGTGCTGGCTGGCCAGGGCGCTTTCGAGCCAGGCCTCTGCCTCCCTGAGTTTGGCCTCGCGCAGCTTTTTCGTGCCGGCATTGAAGAAGTCACGGGGAGTTGTGGGCGGCGCCGATTCCGGCGCGCTCGGGGAAGGGGTGGCGGCCACGGCGGCCAAGGAGGCGGTGAACACGAGGAGGACCAACAGAGTGCGAAGGCCGAAGGCCGAAGGGCGGAGAGCGAAAGCCCAGTTTGTGACGGGGCGCAGTATAGCAGGGCGCCAGAGCGGATTCCTGGTTCGCTGGCCGGCTTGGTTGGCGGCGCTGCCCGCACACGCACTGATGAGATGTAGAGGTCGCATCATGGCCCGTTCGAACCGCAGTATAGCCCGTTGCCGCCGCCAGCACACGCCAAAGTTCCTGGTTTCCCCCGCCGCGCGGTCGTTTTGCCCTCGTAGCCCGGACATTTCATACCAAGCTCGAAGGGCTGTCACGCCGCAAGGTGGGGCGCGCAGTCCTCTGCGAACAGCGAATAGCGAATCCCGATGCAGCATCGGGACTTTACTTGCTCTGGCGTCGCTGCAGGCTGCGCTCCAGGTTCAGGATTTTCTTGCCCAGGATTTGCGTCTGCTTGAGCAGGCCCTCCACTTCCTGCTGGGTCGAGAACCCCAGGTCGCGATAGGATTCGATAGGCAGAGGCGTTGTGAGCCGCAGCTTGCCACCAAGGGCTGGCTGACCTCCATTCTCCGTTTGCCCGCCGCAGGTCCCGATTCCTGATCGGGATTCGCCATTCGCTCTTCGCTTCTGCCTAAGTTTCTGTCAGCAGGCGGTAGCCGAC
Organism: Verrucomicrobiota bacterium; assembly: GCA_049518415.1. Classification (GTDB taxonomy): domain Bacteria; phylum Verrucomicrobiota; class Verrucomicrobiia; order Limisphaerales; family UBA8199; genus CAVQND01. Next base: position 31,950 of record JBEKRX010000043.1, on the reverse strand, counting down.
ACCTGGCTCGGTGATGATGAGTCGAGGCCTTGAGGGGTCGGGCTCGAGCTTTTCTCGCAGATGAGCGATATAGACGCGCAGGTAATGGGTTTGCTCGACGTAGTTGGGCCCCCAGACCTCTTTGAGAATCTGGCGGTGAGTGAGCACTTTGCCGGCGTGCTGCACAAACAAGCGCAGCAGCGAATATTCCGTGGCGGTCAGCTTTACTTCCTGGCCTTTGAGTTTCACGACCCGGGCCGTCAGGTCCACGGCCAGGTCGCCGGCGCGGAAGAGGGGGCTTTCCGCCGCCGGCAGCGCATGACGATGAGCGACCCGCAAGCGGGCCAGCAGTTCCCCGGCGCCGAAGGGTTTGGTCACATAATCGTCGGCCCCGTTGTCGAGGGCGGCAATCTTGTCCTCTTCGCGGTCGCGGACGGAGAGCACGACCACGGGCACCCGGCTCCATTCGCGCAGGCGCTTGAGCACCACCACTCCGTCCATGTCCGGCAGGCCGAGGTCGAGGATGACCACGTCGGGCGGATGTTGGGCGGCCTGGGTGAGACCCTCCTGCCCGGTGGCGGCCTCGAGCACCCGGTAGCCGTTTGCCTCCAGGCAGACCCGCAGCAAGCGGCGGATTTGGAGTTCGTCGTCGATGACCAACGCGCTGGGTTTGAGGGCCGGCGTTTGGCTCATAGGTTGGCCTCGACGGCTAAAGGCGGGGGTTTGGCCAGCGGCCAGCGGACAGTGAAAACGGCCCCGCCGCCGGGCCGGTTGCCCGCCTGGACCGCGCCGCCTTGCGCTTCCACGAAGCCTTTGACAATGGTCAGGCCCAGGCCGGTGCCGCCGGCCGGGGCGGTGGGCGCGCGATAGAACTTGTCAAAAATGAACGGCAGGGCGTCGGGGGCCAAACCCGGGCCTTGGTCGGCCACGGTCAAGACCAGCAGGTCGTGGTGCGCCTTGGCACTGACCTGGATGGGTGTGCCGGGCGGTGTGTGCACGGCGGCATTCAACAGCAGGTTCGTGAGCGCCTGTTGCATCAAGACAAAATCCATCCTGGCCAACGGCAGGCCGGCGGCGATTTCGACGGTGAGGGGATGCTGGGCCAAATCGCGCTCGATTTCCTTTAAGGTGACCTGAACCAGGTCCGCCAGGTCGCACCAATCGAGCTTGGCTTTGACGTGGCCCGATTCCAGGCGCGTCATGTCGAGCAAGTTGCCGACCAGGCGATTAAGCCGGCGGGCGGCCTCCTGAATCTCGTCCACCATAGCCCAAGGCAAGGCGCTGGGGCCGGCAGGCCGCGCCTGGTTCAAAGTGCCGGCCGCGCTATTGATGGCGGCGATGGGCGTGCGTATTTCATGGGAGATGGAATTGAGCAGGGTCCGGCTGAGGCGCTCCGACTCGGCCACGAGCTTGGCCTGCTGTTCGGCATCGCGCAGCCGCTGGCGGTCGAGGACCAGGGCGATTTGGCGGACAAAGGCCTCGAGCAAATCCCGTTGACTGGCGGCCAGCGGATCGCCGTCCCGCAGACGCAGGCTGAGCACACCGACCACGTGGTCGCCCGCAATGAGCGGCAGATGCACCCCCTCGGCCGAGGGGAGCGTGTCGGTGCCCCGGCCGGCGGGTTGGCGGCGGCGAAAGGCCCAGGCGGCGACGCTTTGCTCCTTCTCGCTGAGGGGCCAGGTGCTGGCGAAATAGGGCGTGAGTGGGCCGGCCTCGATTTCCCCAGGCAAGGAGAGGGCGACCTCGGCGCCGGCGGCCTTGCCGACCTCCCGGATGATGATGGCCAGCAGGTCGGCGAAATCCGAGGCCTGCGCCAGTTCGCGGGTGAGCAAGTAGAGGGCCGTAGCGTGCTGTTCGCGCCGGCGCTCGGCGGCCTGTTGCGCGCGCAGTTGGGCGGTCAAATGCCCCATCGCCAGCGCGATCGCAAAGTAGGTGACGAAAAACATGAGGTCGGTGGCGCCGGTGATGCGAAACGTGTAGAGGGGCGGCACGAACAGAAAATCCCACAAGAGCGCAGAGAGCGCGGCCGCCGCCAGAACCGGGCCGCGGGCGACAAACAGGGCCAGCAGGACGACACTCAGCAGGTAGATGAGGGCCAGGGATTGATAGCCCACCCAGTTTTGCAAAATCGCGTTCAACGCGGTGACGGCCGCCACGACGCCCAGCGCCACGCCGTAGCCGCGCGGGGCGGCGGGAGCCAAGCCGGGCGCCGCCGGCCGGCGCAGCAGCAGCGGGGCGTCCCCTTCCGCCCTGACGGCGTGGACATCGATATCGCCGCTTTCGCGGATCAACCGGTTGAGCAGCGAGCCGCCGCGCAGCAGCTCCAGGGCGCGCCAGCCGGCGGGTTTGCCCACCACAAGCTGCGTGACATTCTGCTCCCGAGCCACGCGCAGGAGACCGCGCGCCACGTCCGCATCCGTGGTCGTAATCACTTGCGCCCCCAGGGCGCGCGCCAGCGCCAAGTGCCGAGCCAGGCGGCCCTGGGCGTCCTCATTGAGAGGCTGAGGCAGTTCGACATACACGGCCAGCCAGGGCGCCTGCAATTCGCTCGCCAGCCGGCGGGTCCAGCGCACCAGGGCGGCCGAGGTGGGGCTGGGACTCACGGCCACGAGCAGCCGTTGGCCGGACTTCCAGGGATCGGCAATGCCCTGCGCCTGGCGATAAGCCAGCACATCCTGCCCAACGTGCTCGGCCGCAAAGCGCAAGGCCAGTTCCCGCAAGGCCGACAGGTTGCCCAGGCGGAAAAAGTGGTCCTGCGCGGCGCGGGCCGATTCGGGCACATAGACCTTGCCTGCCGCCAGCCGCGCCCGCAGTTCTTCAGGCGGCAAATCCACCAGCTCGAGCCCGGCGCCGTCCAGCGCGGTGTCGGGGAGCGTCTCGCGGATGGTTACGCCGGTGATTTGGCGCACGGTCTCGGCGCGGCTCTCGACGTGCTGCACGTTCAGGGTCGTGAACACGTCAATGCCGGCCTCAAGCAGTTCCAGCACGTCCTGGTAGCGCTTCGGGTGGCGTGAGCCGGGGGCATTGGCGTGGGCGAACTCATCCACCAGGGCGAGCTGGGGGTGCCGCGCCAGCACGGCGTCCAGGTCCAGCTCCGTCAAAGCCACGCCGCGATACTCCACCGCCAGGCGCGCTATCACGGGCAGCCCCTCGGCCAGCGCGTCGGTTTCCTTCCGCCCGTGCGTTTCGACCAGGCCGATGACCACGTCGCGCCCGGCGGCCAGCTCGTGTCGCGCGGCTTCCAGCATCGCGTAGGTCTTGCCCACCCCGGGCGCCATGCCGAAGAACACCTTCAACTTGCCGCGCTTCCGCTGCGCGTCCTCCTTTTGCAGGGCCGCCAGCAGCACGTCCGGGTTGGGACGTTCCAACTCTGTCATGGGCTCATATTACAGCGGCGGTCATAAGGATGCCAACACCGCAGGGCTTCAAATCCGAACGCCAAACCGGCACGAAAGAACGGAGACAGTGCCGGCGGCGGCCCCGTCCGTGCCCGTCCGTGAAAGTCCGTGCCCGTCAGTGTACTCCGCCGCACTGACGGCCAATGCCCGGTTGTGGCTGCTCAAGCTCGCCTGCTGCTTGCTGGGCCGCCGGTTGGCGGCGCAGGCAGTGCCGCAACTTAGCGGAACACTGCATTGGCCACATTGGCTGGATTGGCCACATTGGCCATTTTTGCCAAAAAACTGGCCGCGCCCCGGCCCCCGAGCGGGAGGCCGGTCTCACCGAGCGCCTCTGCCGCTGCCGTAAAGCTCGTCGGGAAGAAAGACCACAAAGATCTGGTTGAACCACTGGCCGGCGTCGGGCACGCGGCGCACGAAGGCGATCTTCTTTCCGTCGGGCGAGAAGACGCAGGCCTCCGGCCGCGGGGCGGCGGCATCGTCGCTGTGGGCCGTCAGGCGGGCGGTGGTGCCGCTGGTGGTTTCGGTCACGCACACGCTGTTGTCCATGGCATGGGCGATATAGCGTCCGTCCGGGCTCCAGGTGAAGGCGGAACCAATCGGCCAGGGATTGTGGGTGAGCTGGACCGGGGCGCCGCCCTTGGGCGAAATGGTCCACAATTGCACGACGCCGCCCTGATCTTTCATGAGGCAGGCGATGCGCGAGCCGTCCGGGGCGCTGCGCAACCAGTGGCGAGGCCCCTGCAGGCCCGGGTACAGGCGGTCGGCAGTGTGGCTCAGGCGGCGTTGCTGGACGCCGCGCGGCGGAAACGGCCGGCGCGTGGCGGTGCCCGCCAACGGGCCGTCGCCGGGGACAGTCAGGTCGTCCGGCAGATCCACGATGAAGGCCTCGGCAATCGCCTGGCCTTTGGCGGTGAGGACGAGACCTTGAAAGGCCAGCGCGTGGCGCTGCCACTGGCCATCGGGGCGAGCGTAGCCGTTGGTGCCGACCCAGCCCTCCTCGGAGGCCTTGCTGATTTGGTCGGACCCGGGTTCAGGGTGGGCGGTGGTGCGCGTGACCAGGACGCTGAAGCAGGCGCCGTCATGGTTGCGGGGGTGGCTCCGGGGCACCCGCACCGGCCAGCCCGGCAGACTCACGCCCAGATTGCGCAGGTTGATGTCGTGTTTGGCCGTCTCGTTGGTGAAGCGGGAGAGGAGATGGTCCTCGTAGGTAAAACTGACCCACTGCCCGGCGGCGTCCCAGACATGCAGGTGGGTGCCGCCGCGCAAAGCGCCGGGTGTGAATGGGGGAACGAGGTCGCGCGCGTCGAGATTGGCCACCTTGCCGGGCTGGGCGACCTCCACGATCACTCCCTGGCGGTGCCAGGCATTGTACTGCCAGTCGCGCGAAGGATGTTCCGGGCCGAGAATGAAGGCGACCTTTTCCTGGCGCGGATGAAACGTCACGACCCCGCAATGGGCCCCGTGGCTCGCTGCGAACAGCGTCCTGACCTCCCGGGTCCCGAGGTTGACCATCTCGATGCGCTCGCCGTCGAATTGGGCGCCGGCAGGGTCCGAGCGGGTATCATAGACTAGCCATTGGCTGTCCGGGGACCAAACGCCGGTGTTAGTGAGAATATGACCGGTCCGAGCACGGGTGACCTGTCTTTGAGCAGTAGTCATAGGAGCGAAGACCATGGTGAGGGAGGGAAGCAACAGCGACAGCCTGCCCTGGGCCGGCGCGGCATCGGCCAGCAGGGCAAGGAGCACGGCCCGGAGGAGCGCGGCTTTGGCTGGAAGCTTACGGTTCGGCACCAGACAAGGTTAACAATTCAAGGTTTTGTGGTGACGCCTCACGGCCCCTCCGGGGTTTGGGCGCGGAACTTCAGCACGCGATGGAAGGTCAGGTAGTTTGCGTCATGGTAGCTGTGGGCGCCGCCCTGGCCGTCGTCGCAAGCGGTCCGGCAGACGGCGATGAGGTCGTCGTCATCGAAGAGCCAGTCCACGTACTGGAACCCCTGTTTCGCGGTGTCCGGGTGGTGCAGCAGGATGCGGCGGATGGTCCAGTGTGCCAGGTCAGGCGAGGAGGTCAGGGCGGCGGGGGCAGGCTCCCGTTGCTTGCCTGAGGAGAGAATTCCCCTCGGACTTTGGCTGCGGCGGCGCCGCGCCAAGGTCAAGCGGTCCGGCTTTGGCATAAGCAAAGAATAGGGCCTCCCCGGCCGGATTCCAAGGCCGTTTCCGGCCGGCAGGAATGGCCGGATCGGGGCATTTCACTTTTCTTGGCAGCCTTTCTGGCTCTTTATCTTAATCCTTGCTCTCAATCTTAATCCGAATGAACGGAGATTAGGATTAGGATTAAGGTTGGGAGGGACCGCCCAAGAAAGTGAAATGCGCCCTGCCCGGACAGGCCCTCCATTTCCTCCTTTGCGCCCGGGGCACTTTGGGTTAACTTCCTCGCGTCATAGTTTGATTGGATGCTATGCCGATTTACGAATATGCCTGCCCGCGGTGCAGGGTGATTTTCAGTTTCCTGTCCCAGCGGGTGAAACCCGACCGGCTGCCCGCCTGCCCCAAGTGCGGCAACCGGAACATGGCCAAGCAGGTCAGCGGCTTCGCCCTGCCGCGCGACCTCAAAGAACCGGCCCCCAGGAGCGAGGGCGAAGAAGGCCCCATGCCCGATTTGGATGACCCGCGCGTCGCGCGCGCCATGAGCGACCTCGAACGCGACATGGAGCACCTGGATGAAAACAACCCCCGGCACATGGCCCAGATGATGCGCAAGATGAAAGACCTCATGCCCCCCGGCGCCGTCCCCAAGGAACTCGAGGTCGCCATCAAACGCCTTGAGGCCGGCGAAGACCCGGAGAAAATCGAGGCGGACATGGGCGACGTGCTCGGCGGGTTGATGGGCGGCGAGGAGGAGGGCGGCGGTGCCGGCGGCGGTTACACGCACGACAGCGGTTTGTATGACTATTAGCTGAACGTTAATACGTTGAAGCGTTGGAGCGTTGAAGCGTTAAAGCGGGTTAGCCCCAAGCCTGCAAGGATTCAACGCGAACCAAAACTGCCTCTCCTCAGGCTTCAATGTGCTGACGCCTCAAGGCTGCACGCAATGCCGCTGCGCAAACTCAAACCGGGCTTTTTCCTGCTCGAGGGCCTGAACTCCTTCGCCGTAGTTTATTATTTCTTCTATCTCTATTTTTTCATGCAGGCGCGGCATGGCTTTGACAACCAAGCCAATCTCGAGCTGGCGGCGCTGAACGGAGCGGTTTGCGTGGTCGCTTCGTGGTTCGGCGGGAAGTTTGCGCAGGGCTTCGGCTACTTCACCGCGCTCAAGCTGGGTTGGAGCTTGATGCTGGGGGCGATGCTGCTCGGCCTGGCGCTGGAGTCCGCGCCCGGGCACATCCTCGCGGCGGCCGTCGCGGCCGGCGGGATGTGTTTCACCTGGCCGACCCTCGAGGCGCTGGCGAGTGAAGGGGAAACGCGCGCCGGTCTGCCGCACATGGTGGGCATTTACAACCTCGTCTGGGCCGCCTCGGCCGCCGTGTCGAATTTCACCGGCGGCGCCCTGCTGACGAAGCTCGGGTTGAAGAGCCTGTTCTATGTCCCTGCGGCCATCCAGGTGACCCAGCTTGGGTTGACGTTCTGGCTGGAAGCTCGAGCCGCGCCCGCCGCCGCTCGCCTGCCTGGCGGGGCCGAGCCTATCCAGCGCGCAGCCGGAGCCGGCGCCCTGGCCGCGTCGGCCGCCGAGGCCATAGCCCCCTCGACCGCCAGGAAGTTCCTGCGCATGGCGTGGCTGGCGAATCCCTTTGCCTACATCGCCATCACCACGCTCGTAGCCGTCATCCCCGGCCTGGCCCAACAGCTCAAGCTCTCCACGATGCTCGCCGGGTTCTGTTGCTCGGTCTGGTGCTTCGCGCGTTTCGGGGCGTTCTTCGCGTTGTGGCTCTGGGACGGCTGGCATTACCGGTTCCGCTGGCTGCTGCTGGCCTACCTGGCGCTGATCACGGCGTTTGCCGCCATCCTGCTCGTCCCCAGTCTCCCCGTGTTGGTGCTGGCCCAAGTCATGTTTGGCGCCGCGGTCGGTCTGATTTACTACTCTTCGCTGTTCTATTCGATGGATGTCGGGGACACGAAAGTCGAGCACGGCGGGCTGCACGAAGCGGCGATTGCTTTGGGCAACTTCACCGGCCCGGCGGTGGGCGCCGCCGCCCTGCATTTCTTGCCCCAATACGCGAATAGCGGCGCCCTGGCGGTCAGCGCGCTCCTGGGGTTGGGACTGGCCGGACTGACCGCCATTCGGGCAGGGGACAGGAGGACGTTTAAGGCATAAGCAACGCATGTCGTTACTAGCCGGCAAACAGGGAATTAAAAGACCGGATTACCCGTCTGGCAGGTTCCTGCCAACGTCTTGCGAATCGGGATTGCCAAGCCGCGGCGTTTCGGATTAGGATGCCAAGACGTGGGTCCTTAACCGCTGAAATCGCTTGGCGCAGACGAATCGCAGGAGCAAGATTACGCAAGCTCGCCGGATGAGGCCCGGCAGACTAAGCCATGTTACAGAACATCGGTGAAATGGTGGTATTGTTCTGGCGCGCGCTGCTGGCCATGCCCCTGGCCTGGCGGCAGCGGCAAAAGGTATTCGAGCAGTTTTTCGAGATCGGCAATGCCAGCCTCTTGATGGTGTGCATCCTGTCGTTTTTTATCGGGGGCGTCATCGCCCTGCAAACGGGTCCGGTGCTGGTCGAGCACGGCCTGGCCAGCGCGGTGAGCGGGGTGGTGGGCCTGGCGATCTGCCGGGAGTTGGCGCCGGTCATGATGTCGATCCTCATCGCCGGGCGCATCGGCTCGGCGATGGCGGCGGAAATTGGCTCGATGCAGGTCTATCAGGAAATCGACGCCCTCCACACGATGAACATCAACCCGATCCATTACCTGGTCATGCCGCGCCTGCTGGCGATCGTGCTCGCCCTGCCGTTGCTGGTCATTTTCGCCATCCTGGTCGGCTGGCTGGGCGGCTCGCTGGTCTGCCTGGTGAACCACCGCATCGCGATCTCCTTCGCCTCGTTTCTCTCGACGTTCCAGGATGTGGTCGGACTCAAAGACGTGGTCAACGGCGTGTTCAAGAGCTTCATCTTTGCCTGCGTGGTGGGGGTGGTTTCCTGCCACCAGGGCCTGATCACGCGCGGCGGGCCGCGCGGCATCGGCCGCTCCGTCACCAAGGCGGTCGTGAACTCGATCGTCCTGATTGTCATTCTGGATTACCTCCTGACCCGTCTGCTGATGAGCTGAGCATGAACTCCCTGGCCTCCAACCAGCGCGGCGTGAGCCTGCAGGTGCGCGGCCTGCGCAAGAGCTTCGACGGGCAGGAAGTGCTCAAGGGCCTGGATTTCGAGGTCAAACCGGGAGAAATCTTCGTCATCATGGGCCCCAGCGGCAGCGGCAAGACCGTCCTGCTCAAGCAACTCATCGGCCTGGAACCGCCCGATGCCGGCCAAATCCTGATCGAGGGCCAGTCCGTCCAATCCCCCGAGGTCAGGGAGCAATACCGCATGGCCATGGTCTTCCAGTCCGGCGCCCTGTTCAACTCCCTGACCGTCGGCGAAAATGTCGGCCTCTACCTCTCCGAACATCGCCTCAAACCCCCCGAGGAAATCGCCCGCACCGTCGCCGAGAAACTGGAAGTCGTCGGCCTCAAAGGCACCGAAGACAGGCTGCCCAGCGAGCTTTCGGGCGGCATGAAGAAGCGCGTGGCCATCGCCCGCGCGCTGGTCATCGAGCCGCAGTTGATCCTCTACGACGAGCCCACCAGCGAACTGGACCCGCTGTCGGCCCTGGTGATCGCGGAAGAAATCCTGCACCTGCAGGAACGCATCCACGTCACCTCCCTGGTCGTGACGCACGACCGCGACCTGGCTTTCGGGGTGGCCGAGCGCATCGCCGTGATCAACGAAGGCCGGCTCCTGACCGTCGGCACTCCGGAAGAAGTCAAACGTTCCCCCGAGCCCCTGGTTCAAAAGTTCCTCCAGGCCGATTTCCGGCGCCTGATATGAATCCTTTTGCGCAGGGCGGTGACCCCGCCGTGGCTTGACCGTTTAGCCAGAGCGATTTAGAAAGAGCCAGCTAGAGAAAGAGCAAGAATATGAAAAACACGCTTGAAACCCGCCTCGGGATCTTTGTCGCCCTCGTGGTCATTGCCGCCGTGCTCATCCTGGAATTTCTCGGCGGCACCGAACGATTCGGCAGCGGCCTGCGCCTCCGGGCCCTGTTCAGCAACGTGCAGGACCTCAAGACCGGCGACCGCGTCAAAATGGCCGGCAAGGAGATCGGCCGCGTCGATGACATCCGCCTCGAGGAAACCAACAATAAAGTGCTGGTCATTATGAAAGTGGACCCCAAGGTGCTCGTCCGCACGGACAGCACGGCGACCATCAAGTTCACCGGGTTGATGGGCCAGAACTTCGTTTCGCTCGACTTCGGCTCGCGCAATGCGCCCCCCGCCAAGGAAGGCACCTACCTCAGCACGGCCGAGACGCCCGACCTCAGCGCGATGATGACCAAAGTTGACAACGTCGCCACCGGCGTCGAGAACCTCGCCAAGAGTTTCACCGGCGAGAAAATCGATAACCTCCTCGGCCCCTTCACCGATTTCCTCAAAGCCAACAAAGGCCCGCTCACCGCCACCATCGCCAACATCCAGGCCATTTCCAGCCAGCTCTCCCAAGGCCAGGGCACGGTGGGCAAACTCATCTACGAGCCGGCGCTCTACAACTCCGCACTCGCCGCGGTGAGCAACGTCCAGGACACCGCCACCGAAATCAAGACGACTGTCGTGGATGCCCGCAAAGTGGTCGACCAGGTCAACCAAGCGGTCGCCCAGGCCAACGCCGGCCAGGGCACTGTCGGCAAGCTCCTCAAGGACGAGGGACTCTACCGCGAAACCACCGCCTCGATGACCCAGCTCAAGGAAATCCTCCAAAAGATTAACCAGGGCCAGGGCTCCGTCGGCAAACTCGTCAACGACCGCGAGCTTTACAACAATGCCAAGCTGACCTTGCAGAAACTCGACAAGGCCACCGAAGGCCTCGAGGACCAAGGCCCCCTCAGCGTCATGGGCATCCTGGTGAACAATCTGTTCTAAACTCAGCGCCGCGCCGCCCCGAGCCTCAAACCTCAAAGTAGATCGCCTTCAAATACTCCGCTTCCTTGAAGGTGGCCGGATGATCGGGCGGGTGGCGCGTGGTCTCCAGTTCCCGGCAGGCGCGTCCGGAGCGCGCGACCGCCTGGCGCACCGCCGCAAAGAACTGTTCCGCCGTCACGTGGGCCGAACACGAACAGGCCGCGAGAATGCCCCCCGGCGCGAGCCGCGCGAGGCCCAGGCCGGCCAGGCGCTCGTAGGCGCGGATGGCCCCGGCCCGCTCCGTTTCGCGTCTGGCCAGCGAGGGGGGATCTAAAATGATCAGCTCGAAGCGGCGCGCCGCGTTCCCGGCCAGCCATTCAAAGGCCTCCGCCTGCACCCGCTCGTGGCGGCAGGATGCCACCGCCGCGTTGGCCTGGTTCAGCGCGAAGTTGCGCTCGGCGCCCGCCAGCGCGTGCGCGCTCACGTCCAGGGCCGTCACCGAGCGCGCCCCGCCACGGGCGGCATAGAGCGAAAAGCCGCCCGAAAAACTGAACGCATCGAGCACCCGGCGCCCGCGCGCCCGCGCCTCGACCCGGCGCCGGTTCTCCCGCTGGTCCAGGAAAAACCCGGTCTTCTGGCCGCGCAGCACGTCCGCTTCGAACCGCAAACCGCTTTCGCGGAAGACCACCGGGCCTGGCGGCGGCGCGCCGTCCAGCAGTTCGGCATCCGTTCTCGAGAATTGTTCCCCGGCGGCCTTTTGGATATTCCGGCTGAGGCGGAGGACCATCCGCTCCGGGCGCAACCGTTGGCGGAGGAGCGCGCCGAGCGCGTCGAGACGCGGCAGCCACGCCGCCGTGTAGAGTTTGAGCGCCAGGGTCCTGTCGTAGCGGTCCAGGACCAGCCCCGGCCAGCCGTCGCTTTCGCCGTTGATCCAGCGGTAGCCGCTGGTCTGCTCATCGAACCAGCCGCGCCGGCGTTCGAGGGCCTGGTCGAGCCGCCTGGCCCACCAGGCGCCGTCAATCGGCTGGGGTTGGCCCGCCTCCAGCACACGCACCCGAATCGGCGAGTCCGGGTCGAACAATCCCACCGCCAGGAACCGGTCCTTCCGGTCGTAAATCACCGCCAGCTCCCCTGGCTGGCCGGGGCGACTCTGCTGCCGAATGCGCTCGGCAAAGACCCACGGGTGGCCGGCGCGCAAAGCCGCTTCCGCCGCCGTGGTCACCCGCAACCGCAGGCGCGGCGCCGCTTCTTGGAAACTCTCAGAATTCACGGCCACGACCTCTATTGTACAACCCTGCGCAAGGTGTTCGGACATGCAGGTTGAAATCCGAAGTCCGAAGGAAGAGCGAAATCCGAAATCCGAATCCGGCCAGGCGGTTCCTTCGAGCTTCGAGCTTCGGATTTCGGCGCTCCGGCAGGCCCCTATTACCGCCCTGCGTCACGCCTCAGGCCTCCCGTTTCGGCCCCGCAAAGCGCGGCTCGAGGGCGCCGCAGGTCGTGCATTCCAGGCACCGGATGCAACCCGAGACGTTGACTTTCCGGTCCACTTGCACGCCCAGCGAGCAGCGGCTGCGGCACAGGTTGCAGGCGCTGCAGGCCTTGGGATTGAACCGGAGATGGAACAGGCTCCAGCGATTAAACAGCGCCAGCCATCCGCCCAGGGGGCAAAACAGCCGGCACCACGGACGGTGAATGAACAGGGCCGCCGCGACAAAGGCCAGCAACAGCGCCGACTTGAACCAACTCATCAGCCAGCCCTGGCCGGTGAGCAGGCTCTGCACCGAGTAAGGCAGCCCCGCCTCGAGCGCGCCCGCCGGGCAAAGCCGGCAGATCGAGACCTGCTGGTCCTCGAAGTGAATGCCCTTGAAGCCAAGGAGCAGCGGCAACAGAATCACCAAACCCACCAGCACGGCGTAGCGGGTGTACCCGGTCCAGGCTGGCAGAGCCACTTTCCGGGGCGTGACCTTGGCCAGGAGGTCCTGGAGAAAACCGAACGGGCAGGCCCACCCGCAGGCCAGCGACCCGCTGGCCGCGGCCACGACCAGCAACACCCCCAGCAGCAGGTAAGGCATTTCCGGCGCCAGCGGCAGCAGCGCCGCGTAATTGGCCAGCACGCCTACCGGGCAGGCGAACGAGGAGAGGGGGCACGAGTAGCAGTGGAACACGCAGCCCGGAACGCCGTGCAGCCACTGGCCCACCGGCGCCAGCCACAACCCCAGGAACCCCGTCTGCACCCACGGCCGGCTCCGCGCCAGCTTCCGCCCCAGCGCTGTCCCCTCGCCTGGCTTGCCCGCTGCGCCGCCGGCGGCACCGACACCCTGCCCGCCCGGCGGCCCCGCCCCCGGCTCATTGGGCCCGCGTTCTGGATTGTCCATATTCAGTAATCGCTGTCATTCCGCAGCGCGCCGCCACGTTGAAAAGTCTGGACCTTGGGAGTTTGCATTGATCCTTGGCCTGGCACTTCGGACTTCGGACTTCGGACTTGACCTGGACCGGCCACGCCGCGTGGCCAAAATTCATTTCACTCAGGTCGGACACGGCGTCGCCGCCGCCGCATCCACCCGCACTTTCCACGTGGGCGGCGAGTTCTGCTTGGCCCAGCGTTCGAGGGCCACGGGATCGTTGTCCTTGGGCGGGGGCGGCGGCGCGACCTGGTCGGCGAATTGCAGGCCGCTGGAAGAAAAGGCCTTTACCAACTGCGTCTCCCAGGCCGTGCCGCCCTCGACGGTCTCCACCCCGGTCAGGTGCCGCGCGCCGCAGAGGACCAGGACCAAGCCGACCAGGGCAATCGCGAACCCGGTCCAGAAATCATGCTGCTCCGGGTCGCGCTGGGCGGGATTCACCGGCGGTTGGGGGAGGCGTCTGAACATGGTCAAAGTCCGGGGCTGGAGGTCTGCAACTTGAGAATCGAATGGCGGAGGCGGATGGGAATCGAACCCACCTGGGACTTTGTTGAGCCCCACACTGGTTTTGAAGACCAGGAGCGCCACCAGGTCGCCTTACACCTCCGCATACGGCTCAAGTTACCTAAAAGCGAGTATTTGCGCAAAGCGCTCATCGGCTCAAGTTTTTCCGTCTCGGCTGCATTGTCCTGGCCGCCAGGGCTGGGAAGCGGCACTGCCAGGCCGCCAAGACACCGCATCTCTGCCGGCTGGGCAAACGGTATTACATCCGGGCGCGCGTCGGCAAGAGAACATTCCAAAAGGAAGGAAACGAAAGGGGTCGGGAAGCCCTTGGGTGCGCCGAGGGGAGCGACAAAGCGTTGTGCTGAGCTGTGCCATTCCTTTTAGGCCGCGGCCGGGCCAGTTTTTTGGAAAAAATGGCCAATGTGGCCAATACAGCCAATGTGGCCAATGCAGTGTTCGGGCGAGGATGGCGCCGCCCTGGCGGTGAACGATGCTGAGTATTCTCACGTACTGGCGCTCTGGCAACCGCACCCAGAAGTCGTAGTCGATGGTCGTGAGGGGCGCGCCTTGCCGGACCGCGGCCATAGGGCCGATCAAGATGCATTGGATCTGCGCTTGCCGGAGCGCCGCAAGGAAAGCGCCGAGCGGGCTGCCTGGAGGCTGAGGCGGCATCGTTCTATAGGGGATTTGGCGAAAAAAAGCGCGTGTTGCAGCAGCTCGTCTTCCGCCACGCCGCCCGCGCCCCGCAGCCGAAGGAAAATGCGGCGAGCACGGGCAATGTCGGTTGGATTGGGTGCAGTGCGCTTCATCGGCAGTACCTTGGCACGACGGCGGCGGCAGCACAATCTCGATTTCGGTCGCGTCTGTTACCGCAGCGAAAAGTGCGCTTGTCAGTTGAGCGGATGCGGAGCAGCGCGACGCCTCGGTCGCGCAAGGTTCCCGGTCAAATCCGTGGCGTTGGCCCGCTGATTCTCGGTCGCCCTCCCTTTCCTCGGTGGCCGGGGGAATGGGGTATGCGGGCGCAGCCCGGGCGGTCACCCGCTTCGGCCGGTCAATGGAACGAACGCCGGAATTGCGTGAGCAAATACCCGCAATTCAAGGGCAAATGTAGAAAATACAGACGCGACCCCGGCTTTACGGGTAATGCTCTGCGCTACGGCACGTATTTGACCCGAAGGAACCCCGCAGTGCCAACGGCGTTGGCGCATTGGATGCTGGTGGTCGCTGTGGCAGTGCTCCTGCACCCATGTCCGAAATGTGCATAAGAATGTCCGGCCAAGGGGGTAGACAGGAAGTTGCGTCTGTGAGAGAGTAACAGATGAACCTCGTTTGCCGAAGAAAGCAGATTTCCAGCCGAGTAGGAAAACGGAGTATGAAGCTTCATATACGCTCACTGAGCAAGGTTGTAATCATGGGTGGATTCCTTGCGCTGCCTGCCTCTTTGCTCGCCGCTCTTGCATTAGGCCAAGCAGAATTTAATATAACCACGCCGAGTGGTCTGGTGGGGGTGGTAAATGGTTCTCCTATATGGAATCAGAGCCAGGCGCTAGATTCCCTCTATGGGGGGCCTGTAGATCAGACTAGTAGCTCGTCCACTCCCATCCATACCGATGAAAGCTCAAGCTGGGCGAACTCGCACACTGTCACTACTGCAACGATCAATTCCGATGGAAGCATCACGCATGATTTCACTTTTCAAACTGGAGTCAATCTCCCAGGCACTGGTTCGAGCGCCGCACTTGCCGAGGGGAATCTAACTACTGCTATGTTTTCGCCGACGGCCAGCGGCAATTATCCACTACAATGGTCGATCAATTTGAGTGCTAGCACCACCCCGAACCCCCCTTCTGGCGCTCCTCTCAATCTATTGTGCTCTGGTGCCGTTGCTACTATACAATTGTATGACTCTTCTTCAGGTCAGTGGAGCACGCCGATGTGGAATGTGGTCCAACGTTCGCTTGGGGATGGCCAATCGGACCCTCAGGCTATTTTCCAAACTGGTATAACAACAATCTCCTTACGATCAGGCGATGCTTATATGTTATTTTATGGTGGTGCAGCCCAGGCAGCGGCTTCCGGGTCGCTTGCTGTTGTCCCCGAAGCAAGCACCATTTGGTGCGGAGCATTGGCACTGGCGCTTTGCCTTATGGTCTCTCGGAAGGCTGTGAAAGCTGCCTGACCAACTGACCAAATTGCACGACCCGCCGTAGCGAGCCAAATGGGGCTGATCATTGCAAGGGCATTGGGGCGTTAGTCGAGGGGCTCATCTCCGCCCCACGGCTCAAGCTGTTTCCCCCTCTGCCACCTTTGGTTGTAATTGTCCTGAGGATGCGACCGTTCGTCGTCATCAGATTAGCGATTATGTCGCCGCCATTTTCGCCGCCACCGTTAGTCGCTCCGTTTCCCCCCCGACCGATACTGAACTCAATGTGGTGGAAGCCTTGACGTTTAAGTTCTTCAAGCTCCTCCCTTGAAATCCAAATGTCGTTGATCTCGCCACCGCTACCACCTTCGCCAGCGACGGCGCCTTGGCCAATCGCTCCTCCTCCCCCGCCTCCAGCGCCAAACGTTTGGCCGGGCATACCGTTCAAGGTGATGTTCCCACCACGCCCGCCAGTTCCACCCTGTGCTCCAGAGCCAATAGCTGCCCCGCCGCCCCCGCCAGCTCCGAGACTTTCCCCCCCTCGCCCGCCGAGTGTGATCGGATTAGCCGAAGGCCAAACAAAAAACGCAACCAGAGCGATTACTCCTACCCACGCTCCGATAAACGTCCACTTGCTTGGCAGCGTCCATCCATTCCATTGAGACCTGCTAGGCCAGAAGAGCAGTTTGCGAGGTCTTAAGTTCGTGGCTAAAATGATACCCCCGTGGAAACTGAGTTGCAAGGCGGATTTGGCTAAGGAACCGCCGTTATTCCATCGGAAAGTCTCCCGTTCGGTCCGCCGTTCGGTCCGGCACTACAAACCCCGCCAATCGCTCCCGTTGGCGACATGGGCGGCCCAGGCGAGCGAGAGAGGGTCAATTCGGCAACCGCCACGCCAGCGCCGCCAAGCGGACTTGGGGAGGGACCAGGACGTAGGCGACGAGAGGGAGAGTCCTAACAAAAACTAACACGTTTCGTTACGAAATGACCCCTATTTGACGATTTTGTATCAAAAAGTCCGTTTGGGATTTTTATCAAAAAGTGGTTGGAAGTGGCTCTGTTTCAACGAGTTGGACATTGTTTCTTGCAGATGGAAAAAACTGCTACACTGGTTTTGAAGACCGGGAGCGCCACCGGGTCGCCTTACACCTCCGCATACGACTTAAGTTACCTAAAACCAAGTATTTGCGCAAAGCGCCCGTCAACTCAGGTTTTTCCGTCTCGACGGCATGGTCCTGGCCGCCAGGGCTGGGAAGCAGCACTGCGAGGCCGCCAAGACACCGTATCTCTGCCGGGTGGCCCAAACGGAGCTACACCCGGGGAGGCGTCGGCGAGGTTCACAACGATCGAGGTACCGACCCGATCCAATTGGTCAGGCACGGCGACCGATTTGGGCAGCTTTTGCAGCAGGGGCTGGAGCCAGGCGACCCCGGCCCGCGGGACCAGAGACTCCTGATAAACCTCCGGTTTCTCATGGTCGAAGAGGCGATTCATTCGGATTTAGATCAGGAGCGAGGATTAAGATTAGGATTAAGATTAGGATTAAGATAAAGGGCCAGAAAGGCTACCCAAAAAAGTGCGATGCGGGGAGGGTCAGGGGGGCAAGGCCGTTGGGGAGAGGCGGCTCAGGCCCTCGCGCAAGAGGAGCACGGCAAAGGCTGCCAGCATGATGGCGAAGGCCTGGAGGAGCCGCCGATAGCCGCGGCCGGAGAGGAATTGGCGGGAGCGGGCGGACCCCAGGGCCAGGAGCAGCTTGGAGCCAACCAGGAGCAAGTAAAACATGCCGAGGAAACCGGCTACCGCCCAGTTGCTGACGGTCCTGGCCCTGGCCAGCATGGCGGCGCCGACGGTCATCCAGAACAGCCAGGGATGCGGGTTGAGCAGATTCACCAGCACTGCCTTGAGCCACGAGCCGGGCCGCGCGGCCTCGCGCGCCGCCGCCAGGGGCGGCGCGCGCAAGGCCTCCACGGCCAGGTAAAGCACGAAGAGGCCGCCGGCGAGCGACAGCACGGCCAGCGCCGCGCGCACGCGGGCCGCCTCTGCCGCAAGCGCCAGCGCGACCAGGATGATCGGCGCATCGGTCACCAGGGGCGCCAGGGCGACCTTGCAGCCTTCACGGGGGCCATGCCGCAAGGTCTGCGCCAGGAGCAGCGCCAGCAACGGCCCCGGCGCCAGGGCGCACGAAAGGCCCAAGAGAAACCCGGATGACAAGGCGGTCAGCATCCTAAGCGGGAATGATTCAGTTGAATCGCTAATCTGCGCTAATAAACGCTAATAAAGACAGGCTTGAGGCGGCAGTCTGGCACTTCCGGGCGTCCCGCCCTGCGGGGCCACACGGTGAGTGGGACCTTCCGGTCGGCGCGTCGATCACACGCTTGTTGTTAGCGTCCGCCAGCGTCTATTAGCGGTTTCTTCTTCGAATCGGTACGGCTAGGCCTTCGCCCTCGGCGCACGTCCGGAAAGGGCACCGCGCTTGAAATGCGTTGGAAGATGGCGGTGCAGAGAAAAGGACTTCTCTCAGCCTCGTTTCGGTTTCCGGTTTTCGGGCGGGGGCGGCTGGAGCTGGCGTTGGTCGTCCCACTGTTTGACATTGGGCGCTTTGCGGTAAATCTCGTCCAGCAGGTCCCTGGCGTCGGCCGGCGTGCGGGTGACCTTGGGGCGCATGAAGACCATCAGCTCGACGTCCCTGATGCTCTTGTCCCTTTTCTTGAAGGCCCAGCCCAGGCCTGGAATATCGCCGAGGACAGGGGTCTTGCGCAAGGTATCGGAGAGCTGCTTTTGGATGATGCCCCCCAGGACGAGGGTTTGGCCGTTTTTGGCGGTCAGATCGGTGCGGAAGGCACGGGTGTCGAAGACGAAGCCACCGAGCACAACCTCTCCGGGGACGATGGTCGAGGATTCGGCATGGATTTGCAGTTCGACGTCGCCGGCGGTGTTGATGTGAGGGGTGACCTCGAGGACGACGCCGACGGGTTTGTAGGCGAAAACGGTATTTTGCGCGCCGGCGGCGCCGGAGAAGGTGCTCTGGGCCGGGATGGGGACCTGCTGGCCGACGAAGAGCCTGCCGGTTTCATTGTCCCGGATGTTGATTTGGGGTTCGGCCAGGACTTTGGCATCGGTGGTGCGGCGCAGGAACTGGACGAGGAAGTCCATGCTGATGGTGCTGTCCAGGACGCCCGAGCGCAACGAGGTCAGGGTTTGCGCCACCGAGCCTGCGGCCCCAGAGGCACCGATTGAGCTCGCCGGATTGTTGACGCTGGTGACGCCGCCGAACCCGGTCACGTGCTGGGCGTTGACATGGCCCAGGAAGGAGTTGTCATAATCATCCGGCGTGAAGACCTGGCTGCCATTGGGCGACCAGCGGACACCGAGCTTGTCGAGGAAATCGGCGGAGACTTCCACCAGCCTAGCCTCGATGAGGACCTGGTCGGTGGCGGCGTCCAGCTCCTCGACCAGCTTGAGGATTTGGGGAAAGAAATGGACATTGGCGGAGATGAGCAGGGCGTTGCTGCGCGGGTCGGCCACGGCGCGGACCCGGCCCACCAGGTCGCTGACGGGCCGGGCGGCGCTCCGGCCCTCGGCGGAGCGGAGGTTGTCGGGCTGGCCGCCGATCCAGGGATAGTAGCCCTCCTCCTTGGCTTCCTGTTGGATATCGAAACCGGTCAAATAAGAGAGGCTTTGCTGGGATTGTTGCTGCTGCTGGGGCTGCTGGTTGGGCTGGCCGGGTTGTCCCTGCTGGTTGACTGGCCGCAAGGGCGGCGAACCATTCTTGGCAAACAGGATGTTGATGCTGTTGGCCACGATGGAGGCCTTGGCAAATTTGAGGCCGACGCGCAGCGTGCTTTCTCCCGCTTCCGAGGGCTGGTCCAACTGCTTGATGACCTCCTCGACGACGGCGAGGCTCTCCTTGGAGTTGGAGGTGATGATGAGGGAGTTGGAATAGGGTTCGCTGGTGATGCGGACCTTGCCGTAAAGGCGCCCGACATTGCGGTCGGACTGGGGCTCCTGGTAGTCGTCAAAGAAAGAGTAGTAGCTCCGCTGCTGGGTCTTCTTCAGGAACAGCTCGTTGAGGACATCTTCGATGTCGGCGGCGCTGACGTATTTGAGGTGGAAGATTCGCGGGGCGAGGCTGTCATCGCTAATCGGCTCATCCAATTCCTGAATCATCTTGGCGATGCCATCCATCTGTGCGGGCGGGGCCTGCACCACCAGCGAGTTTCGCCGGCGATCGGCCACCACGCTCATCTTTTTGTGGCTCTTGTCCGACATCGAGGAGGAGAAGAAGTAGTAGGGATACCGGGTGTTGCTCTGGTCCTGGCCCAATTCCTGCAACTGCTTGGCCACGTCCTCGGCATCGGCATTCTTGAGGATAAAGCTGCGGACCACTTTTTCCTGGGCGTCTTCGGTGTCCAGGGAGGAGACCAGTTTTTCGATGGCTTTGAAGTTCGCTTCGCTGGAAAGGACAATCAGCGAATTGGAGCGGTCGTTGGCCCCGACTTCGATAACGTCTTTGCGCGTTCTGCCGGTCATCTTCTGGTAAAGTGGCGCCAGTTCCTTCACCAGGTCGACCGCCGTGACATTTTTCAGCGGAATCACCCGCACGCACACGTCTTCGGTTTTTTCGGTGTCCAGGATGTCCACCAACCGCTGCACCTCGGGCAGTTTGGATTTGGCCGCCGAGACGATCAGCCGGTTGGCGGCCTTGTCCGGCCACAGCCGCACCTGCGGGGCCGAGATCTGGCTGCCGATACCCGGACCGGAGGGGCCGCCCGCAGAAGAGGACGGGGAAGGAGGACGACCGCCGGAACCGCCGGAACCGCCAGGACCGCCCGGACCGCCAGGACCGCCCTCACCGGGGGACGGGGCGGGAGGGGAGGCGGAAGGCCCGCCGCCACCCGAAGCCGAGGCAGAAGCCCGGCCGGCTGCCCCGGACCCGGACGAAGACACATTCAGAATCTGCCCGATCAGAATGCCCACTTCCTCCGCGTCGGCATATTTCAACGGATAGATCTGGACGACCATGTCCGAAGCGGGCACGTCGAACTCCTTGATCAACTCGGCCATGAAGCGCAGGTTTTCATTGTAATCGGTGACAATCAGTTGGTTGGCGCGGTCATCGCACTCGATGCTGCCTTTGTCCGAGAGCACGGCGCGGACCTTCTCCTTGAGCTCCGGGGCCTGAATGTGCTGGAGCGGAAAGATCTTGACCAACCGCTGCCGGCCCTCGGGGATGTCGTTGCTGCCGCCGTTCAGGAGCTCGGGACTCATCTTCGGCTCCTGGCCCTCGGGCGTGATGAGGATCGCCTTGCGGGACTCGGTGACGGTGAAGCCCTCGAGCGCCAGCGCCCGATAGACGAGCGTGATCGCCTCGCGCTTGGGGAGTTTCTTGGAACTGGTGATGAACATTTGGCACTGGACCTTGGGGCTCTTGATGACCGTCTTGCCGGTGTTTTGCGCCAGCCACTCCACCACCATGTCCACGTTGGCGCCCATCAGGCTCAACTGGACCTCGTCCGAGGAAGCGGCCTTGTCCGGCTCCGCCTTGGGGGGAGTTCCCGGGTTGGGCGCGGCCGGGCCCGGCTCGGTTGCCGGGGCTGCCGGCGCGTCGGCGGCGCCGGCCTCCTTGTCCGCCGATTGGGTGCCGGCGGCCGCAGGGGCGTTGCTGCCCGGCGCCGCCGCCGGGCCTTTCGCGCTCTCGGCCGGGGCCTGCTTCTCCGAGCCGGCTGGTTTATTGTCTTGAGCGGTTCCTCGGGAAAGCAAGCCGCCGCCCAGCAGCGCGACGAGCAGCCCCAGCCCGAGACAGGCCAAGGTGCGCCCCGACTTCACAGGTAAACTTGGTAATGTTTTCATTGAGGATTATTTGTTTGTTTGGATAAAAGTGTTTCGCTGCCAAAACCTGAAAAGATGGTCAATTCTTTCTGCTCCCCTTCCTGCTCGACGAGCACACGGTTGATGCCAACCTTCAGCAGCTTGACTCCGCCCAACTCGTCGCCTTCCTTGATCTGGCCCATCTGGCCGTTGGGCGCGCGCAGGAACACGTCCCTGCCCAGGATGCCAATCAGCGCCATGGGCTGCGGCCGCATGACGGGCCCCAGGACTTCGCTCTCGACAATCCGGTCCAGGCGCGCCTGGATTTGGGGCGGCAAGGGCGGGCCGAGGCCCGGCATCCCCGGCAACGAACCGGTTTTCGCCATGGCCCTGGCTGTCTCGGGGCCAGTGGCAAGATTGGTCCTGGCCTTGCCCGCAGCGGGCGTCGCGGAAGCATTGGTTCCCTGCGCCAGGGCATTGGTTGCTGGCGCTAGGGCGTTGGTTGCTTGCGCGAGAGCATTGGTGGCTTTGGCCGAGGTGCCCTGGCGCGGGGCATTGGTGCCCGGATTGGCCCCTTGCGCCAAGGCGTTGGTTGCCTTGGGGGCGGCGGCCTCAGGCAAGGCATTGGTCGCTGGTTTGCCGGCCAGTTGAGACGGGGGAGCATTGGTGTTCCTGGCTCCCGCCTGGGTGTTCGTGGCGGCGGGCAGGGAGGGCAAGGCAGGGACGCTGGCGCCTGCGAGCGGATCACTCCGCCGAATGGCGTGGACCGCCTGCCAGAGGACCAGCGCCCCCACCCCGGCGCAAAGGATTTTGAACATCGCTTCGCTGCGCTCAAACATGGGCGGCCTCCTTCCACTGGTCAAAATCCAGGATGATGATGGTCAGGTTCAGTTTGAGCGGGCCCGGCGGGCCCGGCATGCCCGGCATGCCCGGCATGCCTGGCGGGCCCGGCATGCCCGGCGGGCCCGGCATGCCCGGCGGCCCCGCCTTGCTCGGCTCCGAGCCGAGCTGGAGCGACTCGATAATGAGCGGAAAGCCCAGGCTCTCGGCCTGATGGAGGAATTTCAGGAGCGAAGGAACGGGGCCCAGGGCCTCGAGTTGCAAGGAGGCCAACTCCCGGTTGGCCGGGCGTCCCGGCAGTTCGCGCACGGGCCCGACCATGACGCCCACGCCCATGGCGGCTCTTTGCAGGGCGGCGCTGGCCTGGGCCACCACGGTCGGCCGTGACAGCTTGAGCGGGTCCATCTTAAAGCCCTCCATGAGCTTTTGGGTCACGTCGCACTTGTCCCGGTAGCGGTGGATTTCCTGGCCGAGGGTTTGGGCTTCCTTAACCAGCAACTGGTACTCGGAACGCTTTTTCCCGAAAAATTTCCCCCCATGGAGGACGCCGAACGCCAGGAGATAAACCGTGAGCGCTGCCGCCCCGAGGCGGAGGGTGCGCTTTTCATGTGGAGTGAGTGTGCGCATAAGTCATTGGTTTGTATCTTTGCGCGGCAACGGCAGGGTGGGCGCTCGGGGCAGGGCGGTCGCGGCCGGGGAGGCGTTGGTCGGCGATTGCTTGCCGGCGGTCTTTGGTTTTTCCGCTTCGCTGGCGGCCAAGGCGGCGGCGAGCGCCTCCCGGCCGGCGGCCGCCTTCCATTGCGCGCTCATCCGCACTATGAGCCTCTGGCGGTTGGGCGTCGGGGTTTGTTCCTCGACCACCACGTTGGTGAAGCAGCCCGAGTCGAGCAGCTTGGAGCGAAAATCGGCCACTTGCTGGGCATCCTTGAGGGAGCCGCGCAAGGAGACCTCCCCGCGGCGATTCATGGACAGGGTGTCAAAGCGCAAGCCGGGCGGCCCGGCCTTGGACATGATAAACAAGGCGTCGAGGTAAGGCGGCTGGTTTTGCTTGAGGTAGCGCAGAAACTCCAGTTCGCGATCGACGGTGCCGAGCTTGCCCTTTTCCTTCTTGATCGCGGCCAGCTTGCCGGCCAGGCGAGGTTTCAGGAGCAGGGCTTCGCCATAGGGCGCGGCCAGGGCGGCCAGGGCCAGGACGACCGCCAGCGCGGCCCATTTCAAAGGCGCCCGCTGCACCACCCGGGCGCTCCCATTGGCGGCTTTGGTCTGAAGCACCAGCGACGGCCAGCCGCCGTCGCGCTCGATGGCCTGCCTGAGACCGAGAATGGCCGCCGAGCGGCCCTCGCCCGGCGGGAGCTTCACCGCCTCGCATTCCACGCTCTTGCCCAGGGCGTCGGCCAATTGCGAGGCGAGGTCCGGGCGCCAGGTACTCAAGCCCGTGAGGTAAATCTTTCGCCCGGCCAACTGGCCAGTGAGCGAGCGGACCAGGGAATCCAGCGCAGTCTGGGCAGCGGCCCGCGCCGCTGGCTCCGCCGGGGCGTTGAGGGACACGGGCTGAGCCGGCCCGGCCTCCGCTTTGCCCGAGGCCTGGGCGAGGTCCTGGCCGCCCCAGGGCAGAACCCGCACGGCCGTGGGCAGACCGTTGTCAAAGATGGCCAACTCGGAAGACCGCGGCCCGAGGTCCAGCACCGCGTAGGCGGCCGGCGGGTGCGGACAGACATAGCTCCGAGCCAGCGCCGCCAGTGTGAAGACTGGGCTGGCCCCACAGGCGGTGAGGATCTTCTGGTAATCGTCGAGCACCTCCTTTTTCACGGCGGCCACGAGCAGTTGCTGCTTGCCGTTTGGGCCGTTGGGCGGCGGCCCGGCCGCCTCAAGCTGGCGGTAACCCCAGGCCAGCTCGTCGGGCGGCAGGGGAAACTCGCTTTCCATTTGCAGGGACAGCAGGCGCGGCAGTTCCTCCTTGCTGGCGGCCGGGAGCGTCAGCCGCCGCAAGGCGACTCCCCTGGCGCCAAGGGCGCAAAACACCCGCGCGCGCGGCTGCCAGGGCCGCTTCTTCAGGAAGGCCTGCAATCGTTGCGTCACCCGCTCCCGGCAGGCCTCCGCCAGCCGCCCGTCGGCCTGGCGCTCGAGCGGCAGTTCCAGTCCGGCCTCTCCCCCCAGGGCCTTGAGCCAATCCTGGCCCAGCTCCAAGTAGTAACAGGGCAAATTCATCAAATCGAAACCGTTCATAAATCGTCCTCCCGGTAGGAAACAGTGGTGACCGAGCGCAGGCCGACGTGCACGATCTCCTGGAGCCGCTGCCGGGCGCCGGTGGAACTGATCTTCCCCTCGCTCAGGATGCAGAAGGTCTCCGAGCGGGCAGTGACGCGCGGCGCGACCTGCTTGAAGCTGTCCGGCGTCATGCCCGGCACGCGCAACAGCCCGGCAATGTTCGGAAAGAAACCGCTGGACTGCCGGAAGGAGATAATCGCCTGGGCCAGTTCGCGGCTCAGGCCGGGCAGACAGGCCAGGACTTCCAGGCTGGCCGTATTGATATTGACGACCCCTGGAAGGTCCTCGCCTGATTGCGTGGTCAGGTCATCGGCCATGTCCATCAGCAAGCTGTCGCTGATGACCTTTGGCCCGGAAGGATTGGCGGCCGGGGCATTGGCGGGGGCGGGGCCGGGGCCCGGGTTCGCATTGGCCGGCGAACCTGGCGGATTGTCGCTCCGGGCGGCCACGACATCCAGCAGGTCGGCGATGCTGCCAAAACGGTTCTGCCGGCGCCAGGCAATAATCGCCTTGGCAATGTCGGGCGTAATCCCTTTGACCCCGGTCAGGGCGGCCTCATCGGCGGTCTGGATGTTCACCCGCTCGTAACCCCCGGCGTTGACGTTGTTCACCGAAGAATTCACGGTCAGGAGCCCGGCCCAGCCGGTGTCTAGAACATCGACCGCCACCTCGTTCCCGTCCTCCTCGGAGGCGTCGAGCAGGCCGTTGAGATGGAGGTCTCTGCCCAGGAGCAGGTCCCGGGACACGCCGCGGACCATGAGCAACTCGCGGAGCGTTTGCAGGGGGCCGTTGCGCGGCACATAGGGCGGCCGGAGGGAGAGGTAATAGTCTGCCTCGGCCCCGCCCGGGGTCACCTGGTTGTCCGCGTCGCGCCAATCCACGAGGGCTGCCACGATATCCGGCGTCATGTCAGGGAGCCTGGAGAGTTCGTCGCTGGAAGCTTCGTTCACGTTGAGCCGGCTCTCTTCGTCGCTGACCCCGTAAAGGAGGGCGCCGCCCTCGTCCGGCCGCCCGCGCCGGAACACACGAAATTGGCCGCGCCCGAGGCGAATGTCCCGGAACTGGTCCGGCGCGTCATAAAGCCCGCCGCTGTGGCTGAGGCTGGTGCGGCTCCGTTCCCTGGCCTCGCGGTAGAGCAAGGCCTTGGCCTTCTCGACGCCCGCCCGCGCCAGATAGTGCGCCTGAATCTTGTCGCCGTAATTCTTGAGCACCAGCAGGTCCATGCGCGAGGTGTGGAGGACGCCAATGACGACCACCGACAACAGGGTCAAGCACCACAGCAAACCCACCAGGACCGAGCCCTGCGCGGCCGGCGGGGAGCCGGGCCCAGGCCCGGCACGAGAGCCGCAAGGGTGCCGGTTACGCCGAAAACAGCCACGTAACCCGTTGCAAATCAACAGAAACGTCATTTTCATGCGAAGTGGTATCCCTGGAAGGGATGGGGGGATTCATGGGTTCCCTCCGGGAGTTGTTCCCGCCGGCGAGGCCGGGTTGCCGGTGGGGGAACTGCCCTCGGCGGAAGCCCCGCTCGCCAGACTCTCCTGCAAGCCAGCGGCCAGGTTCAGCCGCGCGACGGTCTGGAACACCAGCGGCGGCTCGTTCGTGCCGGTCTGCGCCTGGGCGGCGGTCTTGGCCCTGGGATTGGCGTCCAGCCAGAGGGTAATGCGCACCGCCTCCGGCATCCCGGACAGGTTCCCGTGATAGCGGAAAGAGAACTGCTGCTTGCCGTGACCCTCGACATCTCCCCAAGTGTCGTACCATTCGTAGCCGTCGGAATACTCGAACCTCAGCCCCGCCACCCCCTGGGCCAGCTCTTCCCGGCCCCCGCCGGAGAGCGGCTCGGGGGCAATCGTGGGATTGCGCCGCCGCCACAGGCTGAGTTGGCCCGTCTCCGGGTCCTGGTCCAGGAAAAAGCTGACCTCGCAGAAATCCCCTTCGCGGGCGCGCCGCGGCGTGTAGTTGTGGGTGGCGAAATCCAGATTGTCCGCTTCCACCTCGCCCAACAGGCGATGCATGCCCAGGAACTCGGAGTCTTTGGACAGCGGGCAGGCGCAACGGAGATCGGCGGTCATCAGGGCCAGGACCACCCGGGCGGTCTGAATGACCTCCACCCGGGGCTCGATCAACCTTTGGCTGGAGATGGCCGCCTGCAGGCACAAATACGCGCTCACCAGGATCATCGCCATCAGCGAGGAACTGATGACCAACTCGACCAGAGTGAACCCGGCCTGGGCGCCCGGCCAACGCGCCGCCTGCCGCCGCCCCCGAGGCCGCCAGGCCTTCAACCCGCTCATTGCAAACCTCTCTTTCCGCGCGCCGCGGGCGACTTCTTGCCTGTCGATTCACCCAGGCTGAGCGAATCCGGCGCCTCGAAGAGCAAGGTGCGCAGCTCGTAGAGCGGCTTGCCTGTTTTCGTATGCTCGACGGTGACCGTCACGTCATGCAGCCCGTCGAGGCCGGCGGCGGTGATGGTCTGCCGCCAGCGGTAAAGCGAAAGGCCCGCTCCGTATTCTCCTTCCGTCTCTGTCCCATCGCTGAGCCCGCCCTCGGCGCGGAGGGTCTCGAGCTGGCCGGCCGCGAGCAAAGCCGCGGTGGTCTGCAACTCGGATTCCTTGTGCGAGTCCAGCGCCGTGGTGAGCCCTTGCGTGAGACCGGCCAACGCCACGCCCAATATCAGGATGGCGCACAGGACCTCCACCAAAGAGAAGCCCGAGTTTCGGGTCGTGGTCCTCATTCGCGCGCCAGTTCGATGATATGCACTCGAGCGGTCACCGGGTTGAGCCGCAGGCAAAGCCGGAAGCCCTGCCGGTCCCGCAACACCACCTCCGCCGCCTGGGCGGTGCCATCCGGGTAGAACTCAAGCTCCTGGCTCCGCCCACGCGCCAGCCCGCCCACCCCGGAACCCGCCGCCGGCCCCTGGTCCAACTGGTCCGCCGCCTCGTCCGCCGACTTCCAAACCTCGACGGCGATCCGGGTATCCAACTGCCCTTGGCCGCCCAGGACCTCTTTGGCGGCGATGAAATCGCTCCCCTTGCCCCTGGCGCGCAGGCGTCTTTCAATGAAGAACCGACCGGAGCCTGGTTCGAGCCGGACCCGGTGGACCTGGTTGATGCTGACCGCGCGGCTGGAAGCCAGGCTGAAGACGCTGATCAACTCCCGGCTGGTCGAGCGCAGCAGCGCATCCTCATAAGTGCCCTTCAGCTCGGGAATAATCATCGCGCTCAAAATCCCAATCAACGCAATCACCATCATGATTTCGATCAGCGTGAACCCGCCCTGCCGGGCGTCCGCGGCGGGTTTGGCGTGCAGGGGCAAGCGGAGCGGGACCCCGCTTCGGCTCCCACACCAAGCTGGGCCGCCAGCCAGGCCAAAGCGCCGTTCGGATTTGGGACTTCGCACTCGGACCTCCGGATGATTCAAAGCTTGGGAAACGAGCCGGCCTCGCCGCTCTCACTCAGCCCAGTTCCCGATGTCCGCCCCCTGCCCTTCGCCCCCATCGGCGCCATCGGCGCCTCGCGACCAGAGGTCGTAACTTGCGGGGTGGCGGGTTCCGGGGATGCGATACTGGTAGGGGTTGCCCCAGGGATCGCGGCGCAGCTCCCTGATATAAGGACCGCGCCATCGCTTGTCCTCGCCCATGGGCGGTTCCACCAGCACCTTCAAGCCCTCGTCCATGGTCGGGTAGCGGTCCATGTGGACATAGAACCGTTCGAGGGCGGATTCCAGCTCGGCCACGTGCCCCTTGGCGGCGCTGACCCTGGCATCGTGCGTCGTGCCGATAAACTGCGGGATCAGCGTGGCTGCCAGGACGCCCAGGATCACCACCACCACCATAATCTCGATCAGGGTGAATCCCTCCGGCCCCCGCTTGGATGTTCGCGTCTTCATATCAATTTCCTTCGATTGATTGGTTCAGTGGCTCAGTGTATGGCGCGGCTCATCCTGAAGATGGGCAGCAGCAAGGCGAGCACCATGAATCCCACCACGGCCCCAACGACGAGGATCAAGGCCGGCGCCAACAGCGAGATCAACGTCTTGGTTCGCGCCCGCATGTGGCGCTCTTCGATCTCCGCCACGCGCAGCAGCATCTCATCCAACTTGCCGCTCTCTTCCCCCACATCCACCATCTGGACGGCCGTTCCGGGAAAGAGGCCCATCTTGCGCAACGGCGTGGCCAGCGAATCTCCGCCGCGCGTCTCCTCGGCCACCTGGGCAATCTGCCGGGCCAGGAGCCGGTTCCCAATCGTATTCTCGACAATCTTGAGGGCGGGCAACAGGGAAACGCCGCTCCGGGCCAGCGTGCCCAGGGTCCGGGCAAAGCGGCTCAAGGCCGCCGCACGAAACACCGGCCCCAGCAGCGGCAGCCGGAGCTTGGTCTTGTCCCAGGCCTCCCCGCCGCGCGGCGAACGAACATACCAGCGCAGCCCGGCCATGGCCCCGGCCAGTCCCGCCAGGACCCAGGGCCAGTAGCGGTGGAGGGCGCCGCTGACCTTCAGGAGGATCACGGTGGGCAGCGGCAGAATCTGCAGCATCTCCTGGAGCATGCCGAACAGGCGCGGCAACACCACCGTCAGCAGCACGGTCACCGTGACGATGCCAAAACAAAGCACAAACACCGGGTAGGCCACCGCCGCCAGCACCTCGCTGCGCACCTCGTCCTCATGCTCGAGCAAATCCGCCAGGTCGGTCATCACTTTGGGCAGCGCCCCCGCCTCCTCCCCCACGCGCACCATGCTCACATACAGCTTGCTGAAGGAGCGCGGATGCTCGTCCAGGGCGGCGGAGAAAGAGGAGCCCCGGCGCACGGAATCGGCCAGCTTCAAGATGAGCTGCCGGAGGGCCGGGTTGGCTTCCTCCTCTCCCAGGCCAGTCAGCGCCTGCGGAATCGGTATCGACGCCCCCAGCAACGCACTCATCTCCCGGGTAAAGGCGGTGACTTCCCTCCGCTTGACCCGCCCGCCGAACGGCCGGTCCGCCCAGCGGCCCGGCCCGACGGCCAAGGCGGGCGCCCCCGCGGCGCCGTTGGACGAGGCGGCTTCCAGGCGCGAAGGGAAAAGCCCGCGTTGGCCCAGGAGCTGGAGCGCCGCTCGGCGGTCCTCGGCCTCGATCACGCCTTCCGCAGGCGCGCCGGTGGCTTCGATGGCCTGGTAGCGGAAGGAGGTCATTCGAGCAAGTCTCCCGACGAGACCCGGACGATCTCCTCGAGGGACGTAATCCCGGCGGCGGCCTTTTGCAGGGCGTCCTGGTGCATGGTCAGCATGCCCCTTTGGGCCGTCGCTTTGAGCTCGGCGTTGGAGCGCTTCTGCAGAATCAATTCCTTCATCTCCGTATCGATCGCCAACAGTTCGAAAATCCCAATCCGGCCCCGGTAACCGGTGCCGCGGCATTCCTCACAGCCGCGCCCGTTGTAAAAGACCCCCTCCAGCCGGCTGGCCCCCAGGGCTGCCAGCCGCTCACGGACCACCGGCGCCACGGGGACCTCGGTCTTGCACTGGGTGCAGAGCCTTCGGACCAGCCGCTGGGCCACCACGCCTTCGAGCGAGGAAGCAATCAGGTAAGCTTCCACCCCCATGTCCAACAAGCGCGTCACCGCCCCGGTCGAGTCGTTGGTATGGAGCGTGCTGAAAACCTGGTGCCCCGTCAGGGCCGCCCGAATGGCGATCTCGGCCGTCTCCGAATCCCGGATTTCGCCGACCATCACCATGTCGGGGTCCTGGCGGAGGATCGAGCGCAAGCCGTTGGCAAACGTGAAGTTCCGGCTGGGCCGCACCGGGATTTGGGCCACCCCCGGCAGTTCATACTCCACCGGGTCCTCGATGGTCACGATCTTCTTCTCCGGGGTGTAAATGCTCTTGAGGATCGAGTAGAGGGTGGTGGTCTTGCCGCTGCCCGTCGGGCCGGTGGCCAGGAACAGGCCGTGCGGCTTCTCCACCAACCTGGCCAGCAGCGCGGCCCGCTCGTCATCCAGGCCAAGCTCCTGGGCCGTCAACGTCCTCGAGTTCTTCTCCAGCAAGCGCAGCACCATCGCCTCCCCGTAGATGGTCGGCAAGGTGCCCACCCGGATATCGACCCGTATGCCCCGGTGGTTGATCTGGATATGGCCGTCCTGGGGCATGTAGCGTTCGGCAATGTTCATGTCCGCCATGATCTTGATGCGGGAGATCAGGGCCGGATGAAGCTGCCTGGACGGCGGGGACTTTTCCTGCAATAAGCCATCAATGCGGTAGCGCAACTGCACCGTGTCCTCGAAGGGCACCAGGTGGATGTCGCTCGCCCGTTCCTGCATGGCTTCGGAAATAAGCAGATTCACCAGGTTGATGACCGTCGGCTCGTTGGCCATCACCTCGATGTCGTGCAGGTTCTTGCCCTCGCCGGCGGCGGCGGCCTCCGGGTTGAGGTCCTCGATCATCTTCTCGGCCGTCATCTGGTAGCAATCGGCCATCTTCTCGAGGATCTCCCCCGCCAGGGCCTCCGTCTCCTGCACCTCCAAGCCGGTCAGCAGCCGAATGTCCTCGATCACCTGCTGATTGCCCGGCTGCGCCGTGGCAATGTGAATCGTGCCGTCCCGCAACGCCAGCGGCAGAATCCGGTGCCGCTTCACAAAATCCGCCGGCAGCGCCCGGATGGCCTCGGGGGGGATCTCCACGTGGGCGAGGCTGCGGAGCCGCAGGCCCGGCCCTCGCCGCGAAAGAGCGGCGTTCAAATCCAGGGCGGCTTGGCCCAATTGGCCTGCTGGGTCGGCTGTGCTCATAGCTCTGCGGATTAGCGGCGCGTCTGCCAGGCAAACCGCAAAAAACGGGCTTTTCGATCAAGGGCGTGCCTCCACCATCTTCAAGAGGTGTCCGCGCGCCCAATTATATAGACGGATTTGACAACCGAAAGCCCCAAAAGTTGCGAAAAAAATGCATCTCGGCTCATTCGGCCCCACTATGAAACAGCGGCCAGGGGGAGTTGTTACGGTTTTGTAAAATTGATCACCTCAAGGCGGCAACCCGAAACCCGACCGCGCTGTTTCTGGCCGTAGGACCGACGGTGGTCCAAACTCAGCGCAAAGAGCAGGGCGAGGACCGAAAATCAGCAGTACGCCGGGGCCCCTCCGCAACACCCCCAAGCCAAGGTATCACTCGCGAGCAAGTCGCTGGGGCCACCCGGCCTTTTTCCAACCGGTGTCACCTCCAATATGTGACGCACACCCACCAGACGACGCCTCCCAACACCGCCAGCAAGACCAGCAACAGAACAACCTTGAGGAAAAACTTGGTGAGCTTGACCGCCAGGGCCAGGAGAAGAATCCCCGCCAGGATGACCACCACCACTCCGGCTATCCCGAATTGTGCCTGGAACTGCCTCAAAAAATTCATCTTAGGGTCCATGCAAAAACAAGTTCCGCAGGCGAGGCGTAATTCCAACATTATTCATAGGGGTAGGGATGGCGGGGTTAGCGCCACCCCTCCCTCCGAACCGGACAGGCGGATTTCCCGCATCCGGCTCTCCAGTCAGTGGTTTCTCTAC
>JBEKRX010000042.1:0-55239 GCA_049518415.1 Verrucomicrobiota bacterium | reverse complement strand
TTGGATAACATATGGACTTGCACGCGGCATATCCTCGCTCATGTGAGCGAGAGGAGGTTGGCAAAGTGTCCCGAAAAGCACAACTATAATACGTCATAGAATTTATGGCCACGTGTACTAAGGCCCGCCTTTGGCCGGCCAGGATAGCCTCGGCGGAAATCGGCGTGACCAGCAGCGACTCCAGCGTGCCGCTCCGCCGCTCGTCGCACCACCGCCGTGAGGCCTCCACCGCAACCAGGTACTTGAGCACCTGGTGCATCACGTAAGAAGCCAACATGGCCACCACCAGCCAGGGGTACGGAGTCGGTCCCACCGGGGCCGACAGGTCCACGAGGACCACGCCAGCCCAGATGCAGAACAACGGTCCCAGCAGGCACCAGACCGTCCATGCGGGCATTAGGTCGCGGCCGGCCAGCCAGTAAAACGGGTTCTCCTCCAACTGGCGCCGGCAACGCGCGCGACGGTTGGCCGAACCGTAACGGAAGCTCCGCCCCGCACCGGTGGGGGCCTCTGCGCTCGCCCTTTCTCCGCTCTCCCGCCAGGCGCGCGGGGCATATAAGCTCGGAAAAACCAGGGCGGCGCAGCCCAGCAGGAGAATCGTCCCAAACGAACTCCAGAAGGCCGGGGCGCTGTAATTGGCCGCCAGCCCGGCCCAAAACAGGTAGGGTGGACTGGGCGTCATCAGGACTTCCGAGCCGCCGCTCTTCTGCCAGGACGAGAGCAGCCACCACAGCCCCGGCGGCAGCCCCGCCAGCAAGAGCACCACCACCAGGGTCAGGGTCATCGTCTGGCGGCTCTGCATCCACAACGCCGAGACGAGCATCCCAATGGAGAGGGAGAGAAACAGCGTGGCCACCAGGGCCAGGGCAATGTGCCAGAATTCACCGAGCGCCACGCTGCCCATGAGCAACGGCAGGCCCAGGAGCGGCAGGACCGCCAGCAGCCCGTAGAAACCATGCAGCGACGTGGCGATCAGTTTGCCGAGCACCACGTCGTAGCCTTTGAGCTTCGTCAGGAAGAGCAGGCCCAGGGTGCCTTCCCGCTTTTCTTCGCTTAAAGAGTCCGCGGTGAGAAAGGCGCCGGCCAAAAGGCAGAAAAGGAGGGCGAGAATGCCGGTGGCCCGGAAGAGCGCCTGCCCCTGTTGCGAGGCGGGCAACGAGCTCTGGCCGAACCGCAGCAGGCACAACCACATCCCAAGCGTGGCCAGCGCCAGGAAGAAGCGCAACCGATACGTCGCTCGCCGGCGCGCGGCCACCTGCAACTCACGCACGACTATGGGAAGAAAGGTCATGGGATGGGACTTCTCCCGGCGCAAGACGAACCGCGCGCACCCGGCTGGAAGCCGGCGCTGCCGGGGGCAGGCCCGCCGCGCAAGGTGAACTGCGCCGGTTCGGCTCCAGATAACTCCTGCCGCAACCGGCGCCTGGCCCAGCGAATCAAGCTGATGAAATAGAGCAGGACCAGGAGTTGCGGCAGCCACAGAACCAGGCTGTAGGCCAGGGGCAAGGGGCCGCTCGGGCCAAATAGAGCCGGGCTAACCAACGAGGCGCCGGGCAGCACTGTGCTGGGAAGGGGCAAGGGGCCGCTCGGGCCAAATAGCGCCGGGCTAACCAACCAAGTGCCCGGCAACACTGTGTTGGGAAAGGGCAAGGGGCTGCCAGCGCCAAATAGAACGGAGCGGAGCGGCATGACGCCCAACCAGCCACCCCAAGTGGCCAAGTAAGGTACGACCTGGCCGAGGGCGATGGCCCGCAGGAGGGCGCTCGCCTCGCCAGGCGACTTGAGTCCGAACCAGAGTCCCAGCCAGCACAAGGCCGCCAGGGCAACAACCTCGTACGCCATAGACCAGACTGACACGCACACCATATAGACCCGCCACATCGGGTCCCAATGATAGTAGAGGTATAGCGGCAGCGCCGGGAGGATCGTTCGGGTGGCAACTGCCAACACGATCAGCAAGACCGGCGCCAGCAGCAGGCCCTCCAAGGCGCGCCATTGGCCGGCCACAACTTGCTCCGCGCCCAGCGGCGTCGTTAGCAGCAGTTCCAGTTCGCCCGTCCGGCGCGCCTCGACAAAAAACCGGCTCGCCGCCCAGGCAAACAAGGCCCCGCAAAGGAAGTGGGGCGCCAACCACGGCAATTCTCCGAAGAGCAGCGGACCGCGGACGCCAAAAGGGAACCGATAGAAAACCATCATGGTCAATTCAACCAGTGCGGCGGCCCATAAAGCTGCGCGCAGGCCGCGCTGCCGGCGCACCAGCCATTCCACGGGGTCCTGATTTGCGGCAATGGGTTGCGGGCGGCGCAGAGGGCTTTGGCTGATAGGGGCAGCGGAAGGGAGCTCCCCGCTGCAGGCTTCGCGCACGCTGCGGCGGAGCCGCCAGCTCGCGCCGGCCAGCAGCAGCCAGGCCAGGGCCTGCACCATCCCCAGCGAAACCCAATAGGCGACGGGCGAGGCCCGGTAGGCAAGGTCGCCGGCGAGGTTCAGGGCAGTCAGCGGGCTGAACGACCGCCAGAAAGGATGCGCGCCCGGACCCGCCAGCGGCAGCGCCGGCACTATGACCACCAGCGCAACCGTAATCGCCGCGCCCAGCGCCGCCCGGAATCGCTCCTGGCGGGAGGCCGATTGGTAGAGGCCCGCCGCCAGGGCGAAGCCAAGGGCGTTGAGCAACGCCAGGCCTTTGCGGCAGGCCTCGCCCCCCGTGACGCCGCCCAGCAGCACCGGGAGCATCAGCAGCGGCAG
Source organism: Verrucomicrobiota bacterium (assembly GCA_049518415.1). Lineage (GTDB taxonomy): Bacteria > Verrucomicrobiota > Verrucomicrobiia > Limisphaerales > UBA8199 > CAVQND01. Next base: position 52,497 of record JBEKRX010000042.1, on the reverse strand, counting down.
CAAGGCCACCAGCGCGCTCAGCCCGCCCAGCCCGGCCGAGCCGAGCTTGCCCAGGAGCACGTCCAGGCCCTTGACGCGGGTTAGAAACAACAGGCCCAGCGTTCCTTCGCGGCGTTCCGAGCTGACGGCGTCGGCCGTGAACAGACAAGCGGCGCAGCTCAATATGAAGGCCGCGCCCACAATGCTATTGAAGATATGCTGGCCCACCGTGCCCGGACTCATCAACGTGCCCGTCAAGACCCACTGCGGCAGGCAGATGAGCGCCCCCACCAGCGCCACGCCCAGGCGCATCCGATAGGTCGCCCGGCTGCGCGCCCGGACGAGCAATTCGCGCTCGAGGATGGGGAGGAGCGTCATGAGGAGGCCATGCCCGCGGACCGCCGGTTTCCAAGCCGGCTTTGGCGGCGGGCAATAGTGGATTGCGATTTTGGCCTATTGCGTCCAATAGCAGATAGGCAATAGCCGATAACGGGCAGACAATAGTGAATTCCGATTTTGGCCTATTGCGTCTCCCCGCGGGTCACGCGCATGAAGACCTCTTCCAGGCCGATTTCATCCTCGCGCAACTCGACTAATTTCGCGCCGCCCTGCACCAGCACCTCGGCCACGATGCTGTGGTCGGTATCGTGGTTGGCCAAAGTCACCTTGAGCTCGCCGTCGTTGGCCATCACCTCGGCGATTTCCGGGCGCGCTTTGAGCAGTGCAATGGCCTTGGCCGGGTCGCTGGACACGCGCACCCAGACGACCCGCCCCTGGGCCATCTGGTCGCGCACGCCCTGGACCGGCCCGCTGTAGATGAGTTTGCCTTTTTCGATAATCGCCACGCGGTTGCAGAGGGTCTGGAGCTCGCTCAGGATGTGGGAAGAGATGATGATGGTTTTGCTCAGGCGCTGGAGTTCCTGGAGCACGGCCATCATCTCGATGCGCGCCCGGGGGTCCAGGCCGCTGGCCGGTTCGTCCAGCAGCAGGACCTGCGGGTCGTGGATCAACACGCGCGCCAGGCCCAGCCGTTGCTGCATGCCCCGGCTCAGCGCCCCAATGAGCGACCCCTTCTTCTCGCTCAAGCCCACCAGCTCCAGCACGTCGTTGACCGTCTTCTCGCGCTGCGCCGTGGGAATCTTGTAGCAGGCCCCGAAGAAATCCAGGTATTCGGTCACCTCCATGTCCTTGTACACGCCGAAGAAATCCGGCATGTAGCCGATCACGTGCCGCACCGCGTCGGCCTCCCGGACCACATCATGGCCCAGCACCTGCGCCCGGCCGGCCGAGGGCGCCAAGAACGTGGCCAGGATGCGCAGGGTCGTCGTCTTGCCGGCCCCGTTGGAGCCGATAAACCCGAACAGGTCGCCTTTGTGCACGGTGAGATCGAGTCCGGACAGGGCGGCGAGGCTGCCGTAGAGCCGCGTCAAGCCAAAGGTCTGCACGGCCGGCATCGGAGGAGGAGGGTTGTCTTGAGTCATAGGTAATCAGTTGGCGGGGCGACTGCCAGAAGGGCGCCCCTTGCCCGGTCGCCTGCCCGGTTGCCCCTCACCCCCTGTCGGCGCCGCCCGCGGCTGTTCCCTCTGCCCGAGGGAGGGGCTTGGGGTGAGGGGCAAGCAATCATGGAAGTCGCTAACGGCGTGAGTTCGAAAATAGGCCCTGGGCTTTGGACTTACTTGAGCGCTGCCGCCACGCGCCAGAGCGTATTTTGGTTAAATCGGCGCGGGGAGAACTGGTTGATCGCTTTGACCGGGGAGTAGCCGCCGGCCCAGGCGAAGAACATCGCCCCGCCATGCTCGACGACTGGGCTCACATCCAGCCCCGGCGGGGAGATGAACCTGGAATACATGTTCATGTTGGGCAGGTTCAGATTCGGGGCGTAACCCGCCAGCGAAAGGAAAGAGGCGGCAATGCTGGCGTTGGGCAAGTCGTCAATGCGTCCGCCTTGGGTCGAGCCGAAGGCCTGCCTGCGGCCCTGGACTGCGCCGGTGAACCGGGCGCCCTGTCCGGCCAGGAACTCGGTCAGGAGCGCGCCCCGCTCCCTGGCCAGCGTGAACGTCTTGCTCTGGTTGGCCGCCAGGTCACCCAGCCCGAAGATGCGATCCTCGATCACCACCTGGGCATTGCTCAGGTTGTGGTCGGTCTGGTTGGCCACGGTTACTTTCCAGCCGGCGCCGGCGGCGGTGACCGAGACGCTCAGGGGCACGTCAGCCGGTTCCCACCAATCACTCACGAAGAGCTGGCTGGTCCAGACCGGCACGAAGACCTCCGCTTTGAAGCTGTCGCCCTTTTGGAAGACGTTGGCCTTTTCGCCGGACTGGCCGCCGCCCCACATGCCCGCGAATTCGCCCCGCAGGGTGGCGTACTTCTGCTGGCTCTCCAGGCGATAGCGCTGGTTGGAGGGGGAATAAACCGAGGCGTAAGTGCGCCCGCGCAACTCCGCCCGGTCCCCGTTCAGGAGCACGTCCACCAGGTGCAACTCATTCCATTCCGACTCGCCGGCGCGCAACTTGTAGCCAATAAAATAGATGAGCAGCGAGAAGAGCACGACGTAGCAGGGAAAGGTGATCCAGGTCAGCATCGGTTTGCCGATGCGCTTGAGCCAGTACTGGTCGAGCGGTCCGATGACGACCAAATAGACAATCAGCAGCAAGAGCAGCCACTCGACGGGGAGCTTGTGCACCTGGCGCGTGTCCAACATGGCGCCGAAGATGCCATCGCTGCTCAGGCCCCCATAGTGGGCCGGCGCCGGCTGCGCCCCATACCACTGGGCCGGCACCTCGGTCAGCTTCGTCCAGAAGGTCGGGAGATTCTTCCACGAGCGCGCCGGCTCCCGCTCGGGGCTGAAGAGCAGCGCCGTGACCCGGCCCCGCCCGCGGCTAGCGGTCACGACGAGCGGGACGTTTTGGGAGGAGACCACCACCTGCCCGTCCAGCACGGTCCCGGTCGCCACCAGCAGGTCGGCGGACTCGAAGGCAACATCTAACGGCACGTCGCTGAAGGCGGACGAGCCCTCCAGCCGCGGGGGGCCGCTCCTGCTGCGGGCGGCCCTGGCGGCCAGCATGCTGGTCCTGAGCTTTCCGCCGGCCATCCCGCTGGGGCTGGTCAGCCAATCCTGCAGTTCGGCGTGCGGTTGCACCGTGCGCGTGTCCTTCAACTCGCACGGCCACAGGCCCTTGAGCCAGGGCGTGGAATTGATGTCCGAAAGCTGCTCCAGACCGATGATCAAGTGGCCGCCGGCATTGAGCCAGGCGTAAAGGGCGTTCACCTGGTTGAGCTTCAGTTCGGCGGCCTGCGCCGAGTTGAGGTAAATGGACCTCATCCCCTCGAGCAACAGGGGGTTGTCCGGGAAAATGGACTGCTGGAGTCGCGCGGAGATGGGCTGCAAATCCGAGGCCTGCCCAGAGGAGGAGGGAATGGGACGGAACGTCGGCACGCCGGCGGGGGTGCGCGCCATGGCCCCCAGCAGCGGGGCCTCCGAGCCGATTCTCCTGCGCGCCTGGAGGCCAAGCTGCTCCGCCCGCACCCGGCCGCGCTCGTCGAGCAATCTCACGTCCCACGCGCCGTAGCCCCGATTGCCCGAAAACAGCGGTATGAAAAGCCGCTTCAGCGTGCCCGTCGGCAACTCCACCGGCACCCGCTGGACCTGGCCCTGGCTGTAACTCCCCGGCGACACCTCCACCGTGCCCATAAACCATGGCCCGTCATTCTTGACCTCACACGCCACCGGGAACCAACTACCCTCCGGCACAATGCCATCGTAGCCGATAAACACATCGAACTGCGGCGCCGCCCAAAGGGCCCCGGCCCCTCCGAGCCAGGCCAGCAGCCAAAGTGCCAACGGCAGCCCGCAGTGACGCCAGGCCCCCAGTAAGCCCGCTTGCGCCCGCTCCCATGGACGCCGCTCTCCTTTACGTCTCAACTGGACGCTTGATTCAGATTCGCCCACCATGATCTTTGTCTCGCAATTTCAACGGGCCACTCTATATAAGCAGACCATTTTCATTTAGCAAGGTTCAATTCACTATAGACCGATGTGCCGAGGAGTCATCACGGCCGCGCGTGGCGGTTTGGCTGCGCTGCGCGGACGCGGCGTCCGCGCGCCCGTCGCGGAAAGGGCTTGTCTTGGGCCGGGCGGCGTGTCCAAGCTGGAGCATGTTCAGCATCAAGCGCTTGATCGGTCTCTCTTTCTTCGCGGCCGTCGGGCTGGCCTTGGCCGCCGACCCGCCGCAGAAGGCAGCTTCTGTCGAAGGCATCACCGAGTACCGGCTCGACAACGGGCTGCGCGCGCTCCTGTTTCCTGACCATTCGCAGTCCAAGGTGACGGTGAACATGACCGTGCTGGTGGGCTCGCGCCAGGAAGGCTATGGCGAGACCGGCATGGCCCACCTGCTCGAGCACATGGTTTTCAAAGGCACGCCCAGGCACCCGAAGATACCCAAAGCCCTCCAGGACCGCGGCGCCCAGTTCAACGGCAGCACCTCCAGCGACCGCGTCAATTACTTCGAGACCCTGGCCGCGACCGACGAGAACCTCGACTTCGCGCTCGACCTGGAGGCCGACCGCCTGGTCAACAGTTACATCAAGCGCGAAGACCTGGACTCGGAGATGACCGTGGTGCGCAACGAATTCGAGCGCGGCGAGAACTCCCCGCCCGGCGTGCTCAGCAAACGGGTCGCCGCCGCCGCTTATAACTGGCACAACTACGGCAAACCGACCATCGGCAACCGCAGCGACATCGAACGGGTGCCGGTGGAGAACCTGCGGGCTTTTTACAGGAAGTATTACCAGCCGGACAACGTCGTGCTGGTCGTGGCGGGGCGGTTCGACCAGGCCAAGGCCCTGGCCCTGGTGCAAAAGTATTTCGGCGCCATCCCCAAACCGGAACGCAAGCTGGAGAGCACCTACACCGAAGAACCACCCCAGGACGGCGAGCGGACGGTGGTCCTGCGGCGCGTGGGCGAGGTGGGCGTGGTCGAGATGGCCTATCATATCCCGGCCGGCTCGCATGAGGACTGGGCCGCGCTCGAAGTGCTGGCCAACATCCTCTCCACCCAGCCGTCTGGCCGGCTCTACAAGGGCCTGGTCGAAACCGGGAAGGCGGCCGCCGCCGCGGCCTATGCCGGCGCGGAACACGACCCCGGGCTGATGACCGTCGAGGCCGAAGTGCGGCGCGACAGTTCCCTCGAGGAGGTGCGCGACCAGGCCATCAGCATTGTCGAGCAGCTCGGCGCCCAGGGTGTCTCCCCCGAGGAGGTCAACCGCGCCCGGCAGCAAATCCTCAAGGCCCGCGAGCTGGCGGCCACCGATACCAGCCGGCTCGCCATCTCCCTCAGCGAATGGGCCGCCCAGGGCGATTGGCGGCTCTACTTCCTGCACCGCGACCGCATCGAAAAGGTCACCCCGGAAACGGTCCAAGCCGCCGCCGCCCGCTACCTGCGACGCAATAACCGGACGGTCGGGCTGTTCATTCCCAGCGAAAAGGCCGAGCGCGTCGAGGTCCCGGCCGCCCCGGAGGTCCAGGGCCTAGTGGCCAATTACCAGGGCCGCGCGGAGATCGCCCAGGGCGAGGCCTTCGAAGCCACCCCCGCCAACATCGAGGCCCGCCTGCAACGCCTGGACTTGCCCGAGGGCGTAAAAGTCACGTTGCTGCCCAAGAAATCGCGCGGGGAGGAGGTCCACCTCCTGCTCACGCTCCGCTACGGCAACGAAGACAACCTCAAAGGCTTTGATTCCGCAGCCGGGTTCCTCGCCGAGCTGATGCTGCGCGGCACCAAGAAACTCACTTACCAGCAACTGCGCGACGAACTGGACCGGCTCAAGGCCACCCTCGGCGCCGGCGGCGGCGGCGGCGGTCGGGGTGGCCGGGGTGGCCGGGGCGGGGGCATGGGCGGCGGTCCGGCCGGCGCCGTGAGTTTTTCCATCCAGGCCCGGCGCGACACCCTGCCCGAGGTCCTGCGTCTCCTGGGCCAGGTGCTGCGCGAACCGGCCTTGCCCAGCGGCCAATTCGAGGTCCTCAAGCGCGAACGGCTGGCCATGCTGGAGCAGATGCGCACCGAACCGGCCATGCTGGCCCCGCGGCGGCTCCAGCGCGAACTCAACCCTTATCCCACCAACGACGTCCGCTATCTTCCCACCGTCGAAGAATCCCTCGAGCGGCTCCGGCACGTCTCTTGCGAGCAGGTCGCCCAGCTCTATAGCGACTATCTCGGCTCGCAGGCGGGTGAGTTGACGATTGTGGGCGACTGCGACGCCGAGGCCTGCCTGCCAGTGCTCAAGGAAGCGCTCGGCGGCTGGAAGGCCGCCCAACCCTATGCCCGCATTCCCATGCCCATCACCTCCGACGTGCCTGGCGCCCAACATCAAATCCTTACGCCCGACAAGGCCAACGCCACTTACGTAGCGGGCTTGTCGTTCCCGTTGCGCGACGACGACCCGGACTACCCGGCGCTGGTCCTGGGCAACTACATCCTCGGCAGCGGGGCCCTCTCTTCCCGGCTGGGCAATCGCATCCGCCAGCAGGAAGGCCTCTCCTATTCCGTGAGCTCCAGCCTCAGCGTCTCCTCCTGGGACCAACGGGCCGGCCTAACCATGATGGCCATCTGCAACCCTCAGAATATCAACCGTCTCCTCAAGGCGGCCCAGGAAGAATTCGAGCGCCTCCTGCGCGACGGCGTGACCGCCGAAGAACTCGCCAACGCCAAACAAGGCTACCTCCAAGCCCAGAAGGTCGCCCGCTCCAGCGACCCCGCCCTCACTGGGATGCTCGCCAACCTGCGCCACCTCGGCCGCACTATGACCTACGAGGCTGACCTCGAGCAAAAGATCGAAGCCCTGACGCCCGAGCAAGTCAGCGCCGCTTTGAAGAAACACCTCGAGCCCGGCAAACTCGTGATTGTGACCGCGGGGGACTTCAAGAACCAGTAGTGCCGCCCCTACATGGCTAATGACATCTGTAGGGACGTTTTACGCGGGCCTCCACTCGCGCTGCTCGTTCCAGCCTGGGCTATAAGATTTCGGGCCTTCGGTCCTGGCAAACCGCCGGGCTGAAAGCCCGACATGTTAAAGCCTGGGCTGACGCAGAGCGGAGGCCCAGGAAACCGAACAACCAAACAAATCCCCCAGGGCTGAAAGCCCGTAATGTTACCATGGCCATACCCGGCTGTTGCCCGGATCTTCCTCGGAATCTCCCGCCCGGCCCAGGGCCTCGAACTTCCACTCGTTGCCGATTTTCTTCAGCGCCACCTTTCGGGTCTTGCCTTCGCCTTCAAAATAGACATCGAAGATCGTCCGGTCCGGGGAGGCCAGTTTTTGCCCGCTGATATAGAACCCGCTGGCTGGGGCCAAAGAGGCGGCGATGCTCCTGGCGGAAGCGGCGGCGAAACGCGTGCTGGCATAGAGTCAGCCCACCAGGAGGTCGTGACCGAGCAGCGACCGGGCTTTGCGGGCGAGGTCAACAAAGACTGTTTGGGAGATGTCCTTGGCGAGTTCCGCATCGCCGCCAACCTGGCGGAGGGCCGAGGAATAGACGACGGGCAGGTGCCGGCGGACGAGTTCGGCAAAGGCCTCCTCGGACCGGCCTTCGGCATATTGACGCAGGAGTTCAGCAGCAAGGCGTTGTGACGGTGCTCGGCCGATACAATGGCATCGACGAGGACAAAAAACAAACTCATCTGCCGGGCCGCTCCGGCTTAGGGTAGTCGCGCGCGTAGGGTTCCGAGTGCTGCTCGTGCGCCTGCCAATTCTCGAGGTACTTCCCGGCCAGGACCGGGTCGTTGATGACCAGCAGGTTCTCGGCGTTCTTCTCCTCAGCCGCTTCGGTGAAATTGAACGAACCAGTGAGCACCAGGTAGCCATCGATAATCATGATCTTGTTGTGGGCGATCGCGTGCTGGGCATCGATAAGCGTAGGAATATTATTGTGTGCCAGGAAATCGGCCGCGGAATACTTTTCCGTCCGCTGGCCTTTATCCAAAATGACCGTCACCTGCACGCCGCGGCGGCGCGCTGCCACCAGGGCTTGCGCAATCGGGGCGGAAGAGAAGCTGTAGGCTTGGACCAGGACAGTATTGGTCGCGTGCTCCAGCGCGCTCACCACCGCTTCAGTGGCGCCGCCCTTGGGCGAAAAATAGACCTGGACGCCCTGGGGGATGGAAGCTTGCGGCCCACATCCCGACAAAAACGCCAACAGAGCCAACCACGCCAACCACGCCAACGACGCCAATCCTGCTGCTGCCGAAGCAATCTTCTTCATTCCGGTTCAAGGCCGGGGAGTTTGCCCAGCGCTCGCCGCGGCGTCAGTCCGTTGCCCGCCAGGCCGAGGTCGTCTCTCAGGCGCAAGGGCAAGCCCTTTGAGCCTGGCGGCCAGACCGGCCACGCGCTCGCCGAGTCGCCGGGCGCCATCAAGCTCGCCTTGGCCCACCCCTGGATCGAGCGGCCCCGTAATGGCGGCGGCCCCCGATTCGCCCCAGATGCTCCCGGTCTTTTCATTGCGATAGAGCGGCCCGGCCACCACCATCCGGTTATGCAACATGAACAAGAGCAGGGAAACGATCACATGCTCCTGGCCGCCCACCTGACCCCCGGCCGTGGCAAAGGCGCCCCCAACCTTATCCGTGAAGTCCACCTTCATTTTCCAGTTCCAGTCGTCCAGGACCGTTTTCACCTCGCCCGGGATGTTGGCAAAGTAGGTGGGACAGCCCAGGATGATTCCATCGGCCCCCTCGAGGTCCGCTTTGGAAACTTCGCTGACCCGCTTGAGCAGGGCCGCCACTCCCGGCACGCGCTGGATGCCCTCGACCACCCCGCGCGCCATCTGCTCGGTGTTGCCGGTGCGCGAGTAATAGGCAACCAGGACGCGGGCGGGGGGCCTGGCGGGAGGATTGTCCGGCGGAGAAGTCGCCTTGGGAGTGGCAGGGGTTTGTGCCAGCGCCAACCGACAGCTCAACACCACCGGCAGCCACAAGCAGTTGCCGCTAAAATTATGTTTCATCGCTTTTTCCATGACCGTGTCGTTAGCCGCGACAAAATGAGCTGGCAGAGCTTACCGCCCGGGCCCACCGGGGGCCTTCCGGACGCAGCGAAAGCCGTAGATGTCGTATCCGAAACAGACATCCGCATAGCCGGGATTCTCGTTATAGCGGTAGCCGGAGCGAGAGCTCTCGGCGCTGAATCGCCAGGCGCCACCGCGAACCACTTTGGTTTGGCCCGCCTTCGGCCCCCTGGGGTCTTGTCGCGGGGCCTGCTGGTAATAGTCCACCTTGTAGAAGTCGTTGCACCATTCCCAGACGTTGCCGCACATATCATAAAGTCCCCACGGATTGGGTAGCTTCTGGCCGACGGGCCGGGGATGTCCGCCCGAGTTCTTGTCAAACCAGGCGTAATCGCCCAGTTTTGAGGGGGTGTCGCCGAAAAAATAGGCGGTGGTGGTTCCTGCCCGACATGCGTACTCCCACTCCGCTTCGGTCGGCAGCCTGTAACCGTCGGCATTGAAGTTGCACCGCCAGGTGTTCAGGTCGTAGCACGGCTCAAGCCCTTCCAACTGGGAGCGCTTATTGCAGAATCTCACTGCATCGGACCAGCGCACCTGCTCGACGGGATTGCTGCCTCCCTTCCAACGGGAAGGATTGCCGCTCATCACGCGCTGGTATTGCTCCTGGGTCACCAGGCATTTGTCGATGCGGAATGCGCTCACCACAACCTCGTGGGGCGGGGCATCGACCTCCTCCTTGTCCCCCATCATGAACCGGCCGCCTGGAATCTGAAGCATGTCCGCTTTGGCGTCTGTCCCTGCTTGAGGCGGGGCGGCGCTGCCCGGCGGAGGACCACTCCTGGCTTGCCGGCCATGGTTTGGAGTCTTGCGTTCACAGCCGGAAAAGACTGCCAAAGCCCCCGACACTAGTGCTGCAACAAAGAAGCATCGAAACACCCGTGGAGTCCGGTATTTCCTTCTTTGCGCCCGTACTGGCGCCGCGACCCTATTGTGCTTCATCGTTTCTATTCCCGAACCGGAATTGGAATCAGTAATCGGCCCAGACCTCATAGCCGTCGGGGTTTCTGAGACACTGCTTGCAGCTTGTTCTGATCTCGGCGGCCAGGGCGGCGGCTTCGGGCTGATGCACGCCGCCATAACCGGCCGCTTGGCACAAGTTCCTGGTGATCGTATGACACTGGGCGAGAACATAGTCTTGGGCGCCGCCCATGTCTCGCCAGGCCTTGAGCAGGTCCATGTAGGCCTTCAGATTGTTCGGGTCTTTCCTGCCGGCCAGGGCGAGGGTCTGCCGCGCGAGTTCAGCCGCGTGGCCGAGCGATTTCATGTTCTCTTGCTGGACGCTGTACTCCTGCGGTATTTGCCGAACGATTTGCTCCAGGCCGTCAAGGAACGGCCGCAGTTCGGGCGCCGAGCTGGCTTTGGCCTGCAGGAACTTGAGCATCTCATCGGCGAAACGTCTGTACTGCTCGATTCTCTCAACGTGGTGTTGGACAAAATAGAGCATGTCGTCCACAGCTCCCTGGATGTACTCCTTCCTGGCGACCTCTTCACCCGCCTCAAAGACCGCCTGGATGGCCTCGGTGCAGCCACAGGTGCAGGCGCGACGGACCCCCTCGCCGCCCCGGCGATGATGGGTGCGCAACTTCCGGCCCGCAATGTCGAGCACGGCCTCGCAGGCTGGCCGGCCCAGTGTGGCCTTCAGGATGTCCACCGGCGTGGAGACGGACAGCGGCGTGTCCTGTCCTTCCAGAAAATAGATGAGCGACTCGCCCTGGGGCGGCACCTTCTTGCTCAGGCAATAGCAAGCGTCATCGCCATTGAACCAGACGGGATAGCTGTAGGAACCGGCTACGCCACGCCAGATTTGCCCTCTTGATGCTCTGAAGGCGAAGGTGGTTTTCACCCCCGCTTCGGATAACTCGGTTTTCCATTTCGCCGGGAAAGGCCTCTTCCACTTGCTGGCCACCTCCTTCTCCAGGTAAGCCGGGGTCAAAGTTTCCTTGTGCCAGAGGCGCGGCGCACCCAGGGCCGCTACATAGAGGCTCTGTCCGTCATTGTCGAAATCAATTGACTCAATCAGGCGGTTTCCTTGTGGTTGCTGGCCCAAGTGGAGGGCCAGTTGCTGCTTGCCCCTGGGCCAGGTCAGGACCAACTCGCGGTCCTCACCCGGCAGCAGCCCAAGGAAGAGGTTCTCTGCGGGAATGCAGAGTGTGTTGGCCGATGGGTATTCCGCGGGACTAAAGATGAGGTCATCGGCGCCGAAGCTGGGCGCCACACCGTATTCGAGGGCGCTCAGCAGGCTGATCCCCTTCATATTCGCCGCCGGCTTAAGCTCCACGATTTCAGTCTGGTCGAGGGCAAAGACGGCAGAAACGTCCGGGGCGCCCTGGGCGGAAAAGGAGACCGCCAAGGCCACTTGGTCCCCGGCATTTTTCAGGATCTCGCAGCGGCTGATGGTCGCGGGGCGGTTCTTGGTTTGAAGCGGGACGAATTCGACGAGCCTCCGGCCGAGCCGCGCCGTTGGTTGCGAAACGCCGCTCGGCAGAGCGGCCTCGGCCTTCGAAAAGATCACCACTCGTCCTTTAGCTGACCAAAAGACTGCGCTCAGGTTGCGGTTTTCCACGACCGCATCGCCTTTGAATGAGTAGTCCCGACCGTAGTAGCCCGGGTCGGAACTGGCCTGGGGCGGGTCGGCCTCGAGTGTCAGCAGGTCGCTGGGCACGGGCTTCCAGCCGGTTCGGTCTTCGAGCTTGAGTGGGTCGGCCAGGGGCGAGAACGTGTCCCAGAGCACGATATTGGGGGTGGCTTCAGCTCGTTGGATTGCTGAGAGGCCGGCGGCGGTTGCCAACAGCGCCAGCAACAGCGCCTGCGGCCAAACCGCTTGAGCCTTTTGGACGTCTGGATATGACTTCATGATCTGCATCCGATTTCGGGGTTTAATCACTGTTTCGCCCCTTGGGGCCTGCCGTCGTGGAACCCGCGCCGCAGAGAAACTCAAGGGCGCGAATGACGGTGGTGGATGGTAATATTCATCCTGCTTTTTCTCCACTGGCGTTGGTGCTCAGCAGCGGGGCCAGGGCCGGAATCCCGCAGGCGGCAGGAATGAGGTTGAGCTGGTATTTCATCGGCTCAAGGATGAGCAGCGGCGCGCGAGACTCGCATCCTCCGCCGGTTCGTCCCGAAACCGTGGAAACATCCCCACAATCACGGCGTCGCTGCGCTTGATATTCTGAAAGGCGAAGGCAAAGGCGCTGGCCACGTCCTCCGGCTGAGCGCACCTGCGGCCCGCCCCCAGGATTTTAAACCCCAGGCAGGGGCGCTTCACCTGCCGGACGACCTCGCACATGCGCGGCGGGTCGCTCGCCAGAAACAACTCCCCCAGCGGCGCCTCTCGCAACTCGGCTTTGGCCTCCGCCGCCGTGCGGCTCACGCGGTAAAAGCAGGTCATGTAGAGGTCCAGGTTCCAGCCCTTCTCCTCCGCGTGGCGAATCACCTCGGGATTGTGGGCCGAGAGGCCCGCCAACACGCCCAGGTCCTGCACCCTTTTTGCAAAGTCGTGCGCTTGCTCGATCTTGCCTTCGCGCCAGAGGTGGTCACTGACCCCGCCGTGATGGACTACGGCAATCGGTTGGTTTCGCCGGAGGGTTTCCTTGAGTTGCGCCGCATCCTCCAGGTGCGGGCTGGAGGCAAGAAAGATCCACTGAATGTCACGCCCGCCCTCGCGCAGGCGCGCCAGCGTCCGGTCCACCTTTTCGTGGGCGGAGGTCTGCCAGGTGTTGATGCCCGCCGCCAGGCAACGCTCCAGGAGGTCCCGGATATTGTCCAGGGTGTAGTAGTCGGTCATCACCCGGTCCATCAGGCTGCTCACGTGCGAATAGCCCAAAATCGGGTTCGAACCCACGATCAGCCGGCTCACCCGGTGAGCGCCCAGTTGGATTGTCGGCATGGCGCCGCTGCCAGTTCCCTCCAGCGCAAGCCCCGCCGTTCCCAGGGCGGCCAGGCTCACGCCGCCGGCCGCCCGCTTGAGGAACTCCCGTCGATTGCAGTTCTGGCGACTGGCGGCGCTACTCGGTTGCAGGTTCATAGGCAAAAGGAGCCGATTTGTGTCTTCCCGCATACTCGTCTATTCCCCGGTCGTCAATGCTTTTCCGAGCAATTTCCAGTAGTCAGCAGGCGCGTCTTGTGATAGACACAGAGCCACTTATGAACAGACGCCATCAACGCACTCGCCGCGAGTTCCTCAAGACCTCGATTGCCTCCGTCACCACCCTCAGCCTGGTGCCGCGCCATGTCCTGGGCGGACCGGGATTGACCCCGCCCAGTGAAACACTGACCAAAGCTGTGATTGGGGTCGGCGGCATGGGCCAAGTGCATCTCAAAGGGATCAACCCGGATTCAAAACTCCTGGCCATTTGTGACGTGGATGAAAAGCATCTCCAAGCCGGGCTCCAGATGGCCGGCCCGGGGGTTAAAGGCTACAAGGACTTTCGCGAGGTCCTGGAACGCAAGGACATCGACATCGTTCATATCCCCACCCCGCCGCACTGGCACGCCCTGATTTCCATTGCCGCCGCCAAGGCCGGCAAGGACATCTGGTGCGAAAAGCCCATGACCCGCACCATTGGCGAGGGGGAAGCCGTCCGGGCGGCAGTGGCCAAATACCATCGCATCTTCCGCCTCAACACCTGGTTCCGCTTCGAGGGGAGTTTCTACGGCATGGAAGTCAGGGTCAAACAAATCAAGAAGGTGGTGCAAAGCGGACTTTTGGGCTGGCCGCTCAAAGTCACCATCGGCGGCACCACTGGCTTTGATTGGAAACAAAATCAATGGTGCGGCCGCACGGACCTCACCCCGCAACCTGTGCCGCCCGAACTCGATTACAATTTCTGGCTCGGTCCGGCCCCCTACAAACCCTATCACCCACACCGCGTGCACGGCACCTTCCGCGGGTATTGGGATTACGACGGCGGCGGGCTGGGCGACATGGGCCAACATTACCTGGACCCGGTCCAATACTTCCTGGACAAGGACAACGAGAGCCCCGTGCGGATCGAGGCCGACACCAACCCCCAGCATCCGGATGCCGTTCTGCCCTGGCGCCGGGTGTCCCTGAAATACGCCGATGGCTGTGAGCTCCTCCTGGACGGGGAAAACAAGGAAAAGGACGCCGCCTATATCGTGGGGCCGAAAGGCAAACTCGCCAGGAAGCTGGAGTCTGATATTCCCGGCCTGGAGGAAAAACTCAGCGCCCTGCCCGACCCGGAACCGCAGCTCACCGATTTCATCAAGGCCGTCAGGACCCGCCAGAAGTTTGCTCTGAACGAGAGCAATGGACACCGCTCTTGCACCCTGGTCAATCTGGCCAAAATCGCGGTTCAGACGGGCCGTCCGCTGCGCTTTGATTCCCAGACCCAACGTTTCCTCGACGACCCCAACGCCAACGCGCTCATCAATCAGCCCATGCGCGCCCCGTGGAAGATCGAGTCCTAACCCCTAGCTTCAAGGCGCTGGTGGCGGCGGCGGCGGGCGGCGGGGCGGTTGGGCGTTGGCCGGGGCAATGGAGTGGAGCATGCGGCCGTAGCCCAGGCGCCGACCCGCTTCGGCGGGCAAATGGGACGGACCCCGGAGTTGCGTCGGGAAATAGCCGCAATTCAGCAAATGTAGAAAAGTATAGATGCGAGGCCGGTTTTATCGACCCTAGACGCGACCCTGGCTTTACGACCGGCTTTAACCCTACCGCGGCGGCAAAGGCAGCCATCGGAACTTCACGCATCCGAAAGGCCGGCGGCTGACCTTGTCCGGCAATCCGGGCGATGATGCCAGGCACTACCAGGAACAGGACGTGCGGCGAGCCTTGGATGCGGTGAAAGAGTGAAAGCTTATGACTCGCAGGCAAATCAAAGCGCAGGCGGCGCGCTACGCGAAGTTTGTAGAGTGGAGCGACGACGACCGGTGTTTTGTTGGCCGCTGCCCCGGCCTTTTCGGCGGCGGCGTTCACGGCAACGATGAGGCCAAGGTGTACACGGAGCTTTGCGATACCGTGGAAGAATGGATCGAATTGCTCCACAAAGACGGTGTGCCGCTCCCCGAACCTTCGGCCGGCAAGCAATTCAGCGGAAAGTTTGTGCTCCGGGTGGAACCGGCGCTGCACCGCCGCCTGGCGGTCAAGGCCCGTGCCGCTGGCGAAAGCCTCAATAGCTACTGCGTTAAGGCGCTGGCCAAGGCCTGAACACGAGCCGTCAGCCGCAATTACACCCGCATTGACGCCGCGACGAAACCCGCCGCCGTCGGATTATCCCGGCGAATGTAATCGCAAATGGAATTGAGGTCGTCCTCGGCCTTGGCACTGAAATAAACCGGCTTCATTGCCCACGCCTCTTGAGCTTGGACAACGGCGTTGCCGGCCGGGCATCCTCCAAGGCCTCATCCATCAGACGTTCCAGCTCCGCCCGGCCGGCTTCGTTGCCAAACGTGTGCCAGATGGCGGCACGGACGGCTTCGGACAGATTCGTAAACCGGCCTCTCTGGATTTCCGCCTCCAGCAAGGTTTCGGTGGCCTGATTCCAGGTTATATGACGCGAGAGCAGCTTGATCGCCATGTCGCTAGAATGCCATAAAATGGCGCTTCGTCAATGTCGAACCGGCTCGACCCCTTGGCGACGGCAGCGGAGGTTTTTTGACCGGAAACGAGCAGGCGCATGCGCTGGCCGGTCGGCTTACGGTTCATAGGGCGCCGTGCCGTCCTGGTCCACGGCGTAGGCCCACTTGCGGAGATATTCCTGCGCGGGCAGGAATTGGTCGTGGGCCTGGGCGAGCTTCCGCTTGAGTGTGGCCTCCAATTCCGCCTGCAGGACAGCGCAATCAGGTTTGCCGACCAGGTTATTGAGCTGGCAGGGGTCTTTTTCGTTGTCGAACAATAGCCAGGGGCCGTTGCGATCGCGAACGTAAGTGTGCCGCAGCGTGCGCACGCCCCGGTATTCCCGGCCGCCCCTTTTGCGCGTCCACTGACCAAAAGGGGCCGCACAACTGATCAGCGCGGCGCCGTCCGAAGGGTTCCGGCCCCCCCGCAGCCAACCGCTGTAATCCAGCCCTTCGACTGTCGGCGGAACCGGGACACCGCACAGGCCCAGAATGGTCGGCATAACATCCTCGGAGTTGATGAGGGCGTCGAGCCTGCGCGGCGCGGTGCCCAACCCAGCGGGCCAATGGAGCAGAAAGGGGACGCGGATCGATTCATCATAAGGCTGCTGCTTGTTAAGCCCGCCATGCGCGCCCAGCAAGTCCCCGTGGTCGGAAGTGAAAATCAGGAGGGTGTTTTGGTCCAGGCCGGTCTCCTTGAGGACGGCGCGGAGGGCGCCCAGGCAGGCATCCAGGGCCGAGCAATGGGCATAATAACCGGCCAGGAGTTTTCTGGCGGTATCGCGCATGGCTGCCGGGACATTGGGTGAGAGCTTCAACTTCGCCGGCGAATACAGGGCGCGATATTGCTCCGGTGCGGTCGAGTAAGGGTCATGGGGCGGTCCCCAGGCCAGGAACAGGAAGAACGGGCGCTCCGCTTTGGCGTGCCAGCGGAGGTATTGGGCGGCATCCTGGGTTTGGGCGATGGCGTCGTAACCGTTCCACAGCAGCTTCTCCGGTGTGTCGGCGTAGTAATAGGAGCGGTTGTAGTCGTGGGTGCATTCGAGCGCCTTCCAATAATCAAAGCCCTGCCGGCGCTCGCGCGGAATGAACCGGGACCGTCCATCCCCATTCAGGTGCCATTTGCCAATGTAAGCGGTATCGTAGCCGGCCGCGCGCAACACCTTGGCGAGCGTCACCGCTTTTGGGTCCAGGGCCACGTCGTTGAGGAACACACCGGTGGTCAGGGGCCGCTGGCCCGTCAGCAGCGAGGCCCGGGAGGGGCAACAGACCGGCAGGCCCGCCACGGCCTTGACGAAGACAAAGCTCTGGTTGGCCAAGCGGTCCAGGTGCGGCGTCCTTACGTTCGGGTCGCCGGCAAACCCGAGGGCTTGTGCCCGCCATTGGTCAGGCAGGACAAAGAGGATGTTCGGCTGGATGAGCGGTCCCGGCCGGTCCGTCAACCTGTCTGCGCTCGCTGCGAACGGCGCCAAGAACAGGAGCCAGGCGACGATGCGGATAGGGGGCTTACGATTGATCACCGTGCTCTCCCTTTTTGCCTCTCCCAGATGCCGCCGGCGTCATTCTCGGCGCGCTCAGGGCGTGGCCCGGATGCGATAAAACCTGAGGTTGTTGGTGTCGAAGCTGTTGGTGAAGTTGCAAATCAAATGGGTGGGTGGCAGGGCTGCGTGCGGCCGGGTTGTCCATCGTTAGCGCAGAGGCACTTGCCGGCGCACTCAGGTTCACGCCGGCCACGGCGGTCGAGAGGGTATGCAGCACGCGGGCGGGGGCGAGGCCGAGGGCGAGGATGCCGCCGATGAGGAGGATGCACAGGGCCCGGGTGGGCCAGTCCAGGCGGATGGGCGGGCGGTCGCCGGGGTCGCGGAACCAGGCCTCGCGCACGACGCCCAGGTAGTAATAAACGGCGATGGCGGCGTTGATGACGGCGATGATGACCAGGGCGAGGTGGCCTTTGTTCCAGGCGGCGTAGAGCAAGGTCAGTTTGGCCATGAAGCCGACAAAGGGAGGCACGCCCGCCAGGGCGAACACGCCCACGGCCAGGGTGACGGCCAGCAAGGGCGCCCGGCGGTGCAGGCCGGCCAAGTCCTCGAGGGCGACATTGGCGCCGTCGCGCGAGACCCTGCAAATCACGACGAAACAGGCCAGGACCATGAAAAGGTAGCCGACGATGTAATAAAGGGCGGCGGCGTAACCGAATTGGTCGAGGGCGACGAAGCCGATGAGGGCATAGCCGGCGTGGGCGATGCCGGAGAAGCCCAGGAGACGTTTGAAGTCCTTCTGGACGAGGGCGATGAGGTTGCCGTAGAACATGGAGCCGACGGCCAGGAGTGCGAGCAGGCCGGCCAGGGTCTGGCTGTCGGCCGGGGCCAGGGACACGAACCGGACCAGGACGGCCACGGCGCCGATTTTCGGGAGGGAGGCGATCAGGCCGGCCGTTTCATTGGCCGCCCCTTGATAGACGTCGGGGGTCCAGAAATGGAAGGGGAACACCGCCAGCTTGTAAAACAGGCCGCAGAGGGTCATCGCCAGGCCGGCAATGGCCACCGGCGAATGGATGACCGGCTGGAGCTTGGGCAGCAGGCTCGGCAGGAACGTCGTGCCGGTCAGGCCGAAGAGGTAGCTCAGGCCAAAGAACATCAGGCCATTGGCGGCGATGCCGAACATGATGTATTTGATGGCCGATTCCATCTGGCTGCGCTGGCCCGGGCGCTCGCGCCGCATCGGCACCAGCAGGTAAAGCGGGAAGGCCGAGACCTCGAGGGCCACCACCAGGGTGATGAGCTCCACACAGCTCACCAGCATCGTCAGGCCGCTCACGCTGAGGGTGAGGAAGAAATAATATTCCGGTTTGACATCCTGGCGGATGTCCTCCAGGCCGCCGCTGAGCAGGAGGATGAGCGTGAAGCCGCAGGCCAGGACCAGTTTGAGGACCTGGGAAAAGAGGTCGACGGAATAGGCCCCGTTGAAGAGCGTCGCCTTTTGTCCCAAACAACCGGCGCTGGCCAGCACGGCGGCGCAGGCGGTGAGCAGCGCGACGGTCCTGGCTGGCCGCGCGCGGGACTCCCCCAGCGCGAGCACAAACAGCGCCAGCGCGCCCAACAGCAAGACTAGTTCGGGCAGGAAGGCGATGAGAGTTTGGGACGTCATGTGGTTAATCCGTCAGAAAGGGGCGGCGGCGTTGAGGCGTGGAAGCGCGGAAGCGCTCAAGTGGCTGGGGGCGCGGATGCTCTGACGTCAGGAACACATGCGCTTTAGCGGCAATGCCTTTGGGAAATTCAGCCACGCCTTTGTCCCGGAGGGACTTCATGAAAATAGCCCAGCGTTTCAACGCTGGGTCCGATGCGCAAAGGACCCGAATCCGTCCCGAAGGGACGGTTGAAGCTCCCCGTGCCAAAGACGAGGCCTCGGCTGACGATTCAATCGTCCCTTCGGGACGAGCGGGGCACGAAGGGCGGCCTACCCCAGCGTTGAAACGCTGGGCTATCCTCGGATGTCCCGCCGGGACAGCGGCGTCTGACACGGGGCAAGCGAATTTCCGAAAGGCATCGGCTTTAGCGGTTTTCAACCGGTCGTTCGAATTTCGGGCGGCTGGCGGGAAAGTCGGAGTCCGGTCGGATTTCGCGGGTCGGATTTGGGGTGTCGGTTGGCTCTGCAGCAACAGATGCCGGACGCTGGCGTGCATGACCCGCGTGAAGGGTGCCGGGTGCAGGCCGATCCAGAAGACAAAGACCAGCAGCGGCGCCAGGGCGAGCACCTCATGCCAACAGAGGTCTTTGAGGTGGGTATGGTCCGGGTTGCGCGTGCCGCCATAGGCCACCTTCTGCAACAGGCGCAGCATGTAAGCGGCGGCGAGCACAACGCCGGGCACCACGCAAATCATGAGCGCCATCGAGACCGGAGAATTGATGCTCATGACCCGCTCAAAGCCGCCGCTCAGGACCAGGAACTCGCCGATGAAGCTGTTGGTGCCGGGAAAGGCGAGGGAGGAGAGGGCAAAGACGCCGGCGAACGCGGCCAAAATGGGCATGGCTTTGCCCAGGCCCGAGGCCTGGGCCAGGTCGCGCGTGTGCAGGCGCTCGTAAATGATGCCGACGGCAATGAACAGCGCGCCGGTGGTGATCCCATGATTGAGCATCACGAGCAGGGCGCCCTCCAGTCCCATCTGGTTCAGGGCGAAAATGCCCAGCGTGGCAAAGCCCATGTGGGCGACGCTCGAATAGGCCACCAGTTTCTTGAGGTCGCTCTGGGCCAGGGCGGTCAGGCCGCCGTAGATGATGGCGGCGACCGACAGCCAGAGGATATACGGGGTGAAGAACCTGGTGGCGTCCGGGGTGATGGGCAGCGAGAAGCGCAGGAACCCGTAGGTGCCCATCTTGAGGAGGATGCTGGCGAGCAGGACGCTGCCGGCGGTCGGCGCCTCGACGTGGGCGGCCGGCAGCCAGGTGTGGAAGGGCAACATCGGGACCTTGATGGCGAACGAGATGAAAAAGGCCAGGAAGACCCAGTATTGGAAGGCCGGCGAGTAGGGCTGGCCCATGAGGTCGGGGATGCTCCAGGTGCGTCTCTGGGTGTAGAGGGCAATGATCGCCACCAGCAGAAACACCGAGCCGGACATGGTGTAGATGAAGAACTTGAGGGAGGCGTAGATTTTGCGCGGGCCGCCCCAGATGCCGATGAGCAGGGCCATGGGGATGAGCATCGCTTCCCAGAACACGAAGAAGAGGATGAAATCCAGGGCGCAGAACACGCCCACCATGGCGGTTTCCATGAGCAGGAGGCAGAGCATGAATTCCTTCACGCGCGCCTGGATGTGGCGCCAGGAGGCGAGCACGCACAGCGGCATGATCAGCGTCGTCAACAGCACCAGCAGGAGGCTGATCCCGTCCAGACCCAAGGCATATTTGATGCTCAAGGCCGGAATCCACTCAACGGTTTTCCGGAACTGGAAGGCGGCGGTCCCGGGGTCAAAGCGCCAGCAGAGCGTCAGGGAGAAAAGGGCGACGAGGGTGGTGGAGGCCAGCGTCCACCAGCGCAGCAGATTCTCGCCCTTGAGGCAGGCCGCAATCGCCGCGGCCAGCAAGGGGCTGAAGATCAGGATGCTCAGCACACTATCGCTGTAGCTGGGGAAGGTCATGGTTACAAATCCACGGAGCACGGCGCAGGGCAAGTCTCCGAATGAAGAGGCCTGTCATGGAGGGCGCCGGCTGCCCGGCGCTTTGCAATGCGGCTGGCTTTGCTTTGGTCGAGGTTCATTACCGATTGATAAACAAGATAAAGGCCACGATCAGCAGCGCGGCGACGGCGAAGGCGAAGGCGAGGTTTTGCTGCATTTGCGCGCGTTGGGCCAGGCGGAGGCGGCGGCCGAGGCCGCGGACGGTTTCGGCCAGGCCATCCACCAGGCCGTCGATCATGGTGTTATCGAACCGGCCCGCCAGGCTGGCGGTTAGCATCAGCGGGAGCAGCCCGGCCAGGCGATAGAGCTCGCCGACAAAAGTGTCGGCCAACTGGATTGGTTTGCGCGCCAGCCACAGGAAGCCGCGCCCGGCCATGCGATAGAACCAGTCCCAGTCGAGGCTGATGAGGGCCTCGGGTTGGATTTTCTTAATCAGCCAGAAGAAGCCGAGGGCGGTAAAGAGCAGGACCTGGAGGGTCTCGGAGACGTGATAGGCGGTGTAAGGCTGGTATTGCAGGGCCTCTTCCGGGAAAGGCAGCATTTTGTAGAGATAGGGCGTGTAGCAGCCGATAAAGATGCAAAGGAAAGAGGTGAGAGTCATGGCGGCCAGCATGTTTCCGGGCGGCTCGGCGGCCCGCGCCCAGACCTCTGGCTTGGGCCGGTTTTTGCCGAACCAGATGAAGTACGGCACTTTCAGCCCGGTGTGGAGGAAGGTGCCAACCGAGGCGAGCATGAGGAGGAAGCCGGCCCACAACTTGTGCTCCTCGAAGCCGGCGGCCACAATCATGGACTTGCTGACGAATCCGCTGAAGAGCGGGAAGGCGGAGATGGACAAGCCGCCGATGAGCGTGAAGACGAAGGTCCAGGGCATTTTTTGCCAAAGTCCGCCCAGTTCGGTGAATTTGCTTTGGCCGGTCATGTAGAGCACGGAGCCGCAGCCCATGAAGAGCAGGCCCTTGTAGAGGATGTGGGCGAAGGCGTGCGCGCAGGCGCCGTTGATGGCCATGTGCGTGCCCAGGCCGACCCCGGCGACCATGAAACCGACCTGGCTGATGATGTGGTAGGCCAGCAGGCGGCGGCAGTCGTTTTCCAGCACGGCATAAACGACGCCATAGAGGGCCATGATGACGCCCAGGGGCACGAGGATTTCCATGCCGGCGAAGCCGCGGCACAGGGCATAGACGGCGGTCTTGGTGGTGAAGGCGCACAGGAAGACGGAGCCGTTGAAAGTGGCCTCGGCATAGGCATCCGGCAGCCAGGCATGGAGGGGCGGCACGGCGGCGTTCAGAATGAAGCTGATCAGGATGAGATAAATGGCGGGCGTGGGATGGTGGACATCCAACTGGCCGAAGGCCCAAGTGCCCTGCGCTTTGCAGTGCAGCACCATGCCGCCGAGCAGGGCCAAACCGCCGAAGACGTGCACCAGCAGGTAGCGATAGCCCGCCCCCAGCGATTCCGGCCGGCCCCGGAACCAGACGAGAAACACGGAGGAAAACGCCATCAGTTCCAAGAAGAGGAACAAGGTGATGAAATCTCCGGCGTAGATGGCGCCGAGCGAGCCGGCCGCGTAGGTCCAGGCGGCGGCATGTTGGGCGTTGTCCTTGACATGCATCCCGTAAAGGGTGCTAAGGAGGCACATCAGGGCCATGATGTAGCCGAAGACCAGGCTCAGCTCATCCACCCGGCCGAAAATCAGCCCCCAGTCCAGGAAACTCACGCTGCCGAAGGTCCCCTTGGCCAGGGTGAGGATCCGCACAAAAACCAGCAGCGGCACCAGCAGCAGATACCCCTTCTTAAGCCGGGCGGGCACCAGGAAAAGCACCAAACTGCCCAGCAGCAGGATGAGCGCGGGATGGAGCCAGAAGCCATTGCTCATCTCAGTCCTCCGGCTCCCTGGTAGAGGGAGCTTCGTAGTAGTCCTCGCGTCTCAGGATGCCGGCCTGGCCGTACCATTTGGAGAGGATGATGATCAGGACGCAGCCGATGAGACCGAACAGGGCCCAGAAGGCGGGGAGGCGCTCGGTGTCGGTATGGGCGGAGGCCTTGTCCACCAGGAAGAGATCGCCCACGATCAGGAGCAGCAGCACGGCGGCGCAAATCCGGACGACCGGCTTGAGCCGGTTACGGAGGAACGCGATGAGCTTGGCCAGTTTCATGAGAAGAGGCGTTGCAGCAAGTCCATAAAGAAGGCCGGGTAGAGGCCGAGGGCCAGCGAGATGAGGGCGGTCAGCACCAGCGGCACCACCAGGGCTGGGTGGGCCTCGGTGAATTGGTGTTTGAGGTCGGCTGCCGAGGCCTTGCCGAAGAAGCCCTGATAGACGACCGGGGCGAAATAGGCGGCGTTGAGGAGGGTGCTGGCCAGGAGCACGAGCAAAATGCCCCTTGCATGGGCATCCCAAGCGCCGTTGAGCAGGTACCATTTCGTGACGAAGCCGGCGGCCGGCGGGGCGCCGATCATGCTCAAAGAGGCCAGCGCAAAGGCGCCGAAGGTCCACGGCATGGCCCGGCCCAGGCCGCTCATTTCCGAGATGTTGTTCTTGCGCGTGGCCACGTAAATCGCGCCGGCGCAGAAGAAGAGCGTGATCTTCGAGAAGGCGTGATTGGCAAGGTGAACCAGGCCGCCCTTGATGCCGGGCTCGCTCAACAGCGCCACGCCCAGGATGATATAGGAGAGCTGGCTGACCGTCGAATAGGCCAGCCGCGCTTTGAGGTTGTCTTTGCTCAAGGCGACGATGGAGGCGACCAGGATGGTGAAGGAAACGAAATAAGCGGTGGGCAGGCCCAGGTTGTAAGCGCCCATGAGGTCGGTGCCGAAGACGCAAAGCATCACGCGCACCGTGGCGAAGACGCCGACCTTCACGACGGCGACGGCATGGAGCAGCGCGCTGACGGGGGTGGGGGCGACCATGGCGCTGGGCAGCCAGTTATGGAAGGGCATGACGGCGTTCTTGGCGAAGCCGAGGATGCAGCAGGCGTAGAGGGCCGTGACCACCCAGCGGTTTGCGTGGGCGGGGAAAATGCCGCTATGGGTATTGCCGGCGAAGTCCAGGGTGCCGGTCAGGACGTAAATCAGCACCATGGCCGGCAGGACCAGGCCCTTGGCCGTGCCGGTCAGGTAGGTGAGGTACTTCCGGCCGCTCTCATAGCCTTCCTCATCCTGGTGATGGGCCACCAGGGGATAGGTGCAGATGCTCACGATTTCGTAAAAGAGATACAGGGTGAGAAGGTTGTCCGCGAAGGCGCACCCCGTCGCGCCGAAGAGCGCCAGGGCGAAACAGGTGTTGAAACGGGTCTGCGCGTGCTCGCGCAGGCCCCGCATGTAACCCGCCGAATAAAAAACCGTGACCACCCACAGGAACGAGGCGGAGACGGCGAAGACCAGCGACAGGGCGTCCGCGCGCAAGGCGATGCTCAGGCCGCCCGCCCCGTCCGCCCCCGGCAGCAATTGGAAAACCAGGCAGTGCAGCTTCGCTCCGTGCAAGACGTCGGGAATCATCCAGGCGATGCTGCCAAAGAGGGTGGCGGCGGCCAGGAACGAGCAGGTCTCGCGGACGTTGGGCCATTTGCCGGTGGCCATCACCAGGCCGGCGCCGAGCAGCGGAGCCAGGATGGCCAGCAGGAGCCGGAGGTCGTGCAGGGGTTGCATTGGCCTAGCCGTTGAGTTCGGAGAGAGCCTGGGTCTTGACCGAGCGGTAATTGCGATAGACCGCGATGATGATGCTCAAAGCGATCGCCACCTCGGCCGCGGCCAACCCCATGATGAACAGCACGAAGACCTGTCCCGCCGCCCGGTCGTGCCCGGTGAACCGGTTGAAGGCCATCAGGTTGAGCGTGGCGGCCGAGAAGATCAGCTCGCCCGAAATCAGCATGCCGATCAGCGTGCGGCGCCGCAGCAGACCGTAGATGCCGACCGCCAGCAGAAAGGCAGCCGCCACCAGGTAAATGTGGAATTGATCGTAGAGGGGTGAGGTGGGCATGGCGGTATCAGTGGGGATGATGGGAAGAGCCGAGCTCCGAGAGCCGAAATCCAAAGCCAGGCCAAACTCCGAAACCCGAAATCCCGGAGAGGGGCCGCCCCTGGGCCGCAGCCCGCTTTTTCGGCCCTCGCCCCTCGGCCTTCATGGCTGTCTCCTCCCGGTTCGCGCGATCGCCAGCGCCCCAACAATGGCGATCAGCAAGAGCAGTGAAATCAGTTCAAAGGCCAGGCTGTAGGTGGTGAGCAAGGCGGCGCCGATGGCTTTGACGGAACCCTCCTGGATGGGGGCCTCGGGCGCCGGCCAGTTGCCGTGGGTGCCCAGCCGCCACAGGCCCCAGAAAATCGCCGCCGCCGCCGCCAGCGCAATCCCGCCCCAAACGACCAGCGCGCCTGGCTTCTCGTCGTTGGCCGGTTCATCCGGCTCGGCGAGCATGACGGCAAAGATAATGGTCACGCAGACCGCGCCGACATAGATGAGGATTTCCATCAAGGCCAGGAACGGGCTGTGGAGAAAGTAGTAAAGCCCGGCCAGGCCGATGCAGCATACGGCCAGTCCGCAAACGCTGCGAATGAGCCTGGTGCTCAAAACCGCGAGCAGCGCCCCGCCGGCCATGGTCGCAAGGCAAAGGAGGAAGATCGCTGTGAGGATCAGGTTTGCGGCGGGGAAGGTGTTCATAGGTCTATAGCCCGGGCCAGGAGTATGCAGACATACGGCTCGAAATCCGAGAGCCGACCGCGCTCCTTCGGTTGCGGCGGCGGCGCGCTGAGTGCCTGCGGTTTGTCAGCGCTGCCCCTGACTGCATGGTCACGGCCAAGGCTTTCACGAGTTGCCACCCCCGTTCTTGCCTGCCGCCGCCAGCTCCGTTGCCGCTTTCGGTTTCCCTGCCCGGGCCGGTTCGGCTGGCTGTGCCGGCGGAACTTCGGACTTCATCATCGCCGCTCCTCGGTTTGGCGCTTGGGCGTCCACGGTCGCCTGGGCCTCGGTCTCGAGGCGCTTGAAGAGGTCGAGGATGAACTCATCCTTGCTCCAGCCGGCGAGGTTGTATTCCCGGGAGAAGCGAATGGCGCCCTCGCGGCAGGCCTCGACGCAGGCGCCGCAGAGGCTGCACCTGGTAAAATCCAGCTTGTAGGTGGTGACGGACCGTTTCCTGGCGCCCTGAACTTTGGCCCCTTCCACGGTGATGCAGTCGCTGGGGCAGGCCCGTTTGCACAGCTTGCAGGCAAAGCAGATCGGCTGGCCCGTGGCCGGGTGGCGCACCAGCTCGATGTGGCCCCGGAAACGCGGGGGGATTCTCAGCGTCTGGCGCGGGTAGTGGACCGTGACGGTGGGCCTGAAGAACTGACGGAGGGTGATCCACAGGCCGACGAGCAGGCTGTAGAACCCGGTGAAGATTTCCTTGAGCGCCTGCTTCATAGGTGTGAGGCGGGACGGGGCGCCGGAACGGCGCCAGCTCGCCGACTAAGGCAGTTGGCTCTCATAAGGCCCTCAAGATTTTGAGCATCGCGCTGGAGAGGATCAGGGTGAAAAGCGAGAGCGGGATCAGGAGCTTCCAGGAGAGGTTGAGCAGACCGTAGAACTGGGTGCGGGGGAACGTCCAGCGCACCCAGACGACGGAGAAGACCAGGAAATACATCTTGAGGAGGAACCAGACCAGGCCGGGCAGCCGGCCGATGGGGCTTTGCCAGCCGCCCAGGAACAGCACGGTGGCCAGGCTGCACCCCAGGACAATGTTCGCGTATTCGGCCATGAAGAAGACGCCGAAACCCATGCCCGCATATTCGGTGTAAGCGCCGGCGACCAGTTCGCTCTCGGCCTCCGCCATGTCGAAGGGGGCCCGGTTTGTTTCCGCCAACATGCAGATGTAGAAGATGAGAAAGGTCACGGGCATCAGCGGATTGAGGCCCAGGCGGAAGAGGTTCCAGTGCCAGAAGGGGCCGGACTGCTGCCGGACGATTTCGTTGAGATTCAACGTGCCGGTGACCATGGCCATCGTGATGACCACCAGCAGCATCGGGATTTCATAGGCTACGTTCTGGGAAACGACGCGGGCGGCGGAGATGATGGCGTATTTGTTGCGCGACGACCACCCGCCGAGCATGAGGGCCATCACGTTGATCGAGCCCAGGGCGAAGATCATCAGCAGACCGGCGTTGATATTGCGGGCGGCCAGGTCCTGGCCGAAGGGGATCACCGCCAGGCTCATGAGGACCGGCGCCATGACCAGCAACGGGGCGATGCGAAACAGGGTCGAGTCCACGCCGGCAGGGACGATGAGCTGCTTGGACATCAACTTGATGCCGTCGGCCACGGGCTGGAGCAGGCCGGCGGGGCCCACTTCCGTGGGTCCGGGCCGGCGCTGGAAGCGCCCGGCGCCCTTGCGCTCCACCCAGACCAGGTACATGGCATTAAGTGCCACAAAGAGCACCATGCCGACCACGAAAAGCACCAGGCGGAGCGGTTCGGGCCATAATGGCGAAAGGAGCTTTTCGAGGGCCTGAATCATGGGGTGCTGCCTCCGGGATGGCTCAGCGGTCGATGTCCGGGATAACCAGGTCGAGGCTGCCCAGGAGGGCCAGGGCGTCAGGCAGCAGCAGGCCCCGGCTGGCTTCTTCGAACAGGCTGAGGTTGGACAGACAAGGGGTGCGCAGTTTGACGCGATAGGGGATTTCCTTGCGGTCGCTCACGATGCGGACCAGGAAGCGGCCGCGGGCGGCTTCGACCGCGTAGCAATAATCGCCCGCGGGGAGCTTGAGGACGCGGGGGAGCTTTTCCGCCCGCACGGGACCGGCCGGCAGTTTGGCCAGCCCCTGCTCGATGATGCGGAGGCTTTGGGCCATCTCTTCCATGCGCACGAGATAGCGGGCCATCGAATCGCCCTCCGGGAAGGTGGGAATGTCGAAATCGAATTCGGGATAGGCGCCGTAGGGCTCGGCTTTGCGCACGTCGTAGGCGACGCCGGAGCCGCGGAGCACCGGGCCGGTGGCGCCGTATTGCCGGCACAATTCGGGGCTGATGGGGCCGATGCCGACGAGGCGCTTGCGCAGGATGATATTCTCCGTGACCAACTGGCGGTACATCTTGAGGCGCGGACGCATGTGGGCGACGAACTGGCGGGCGCCTTTGAGAAAGACCTCATCGACATCGTTGCAGACCCCGCCGAAGCGGTAATAACAGTAGGTGAGCCGTGAGCCGGTGATGCCCTCCAGCAGGTCGAGAATCTTCTCGCGGTCATCGAAGGCGTAAAGCAACGGCGTAAAGCCGCCCAGGTCCAGCAGGAAGGCGCCCCACCAGACCAGGTGGCTGGAAATGCGGTTGAGTTCCGAGGTGATGACCCGAATGTATTCCGCCCGGGGCGGCACCTGGATCCTCGCCGCCCGCTCCACCGCCCCCACGAAGGCATGGGTATAGTTCATCGCCGACAGGTAATCGATGCGGCTGGTATTGGGCAGGTATTGGGCATAGGTGCGGTTTTCGCCCATTTTCTCCTGCATCCGATGGACATAGCCGCAAACCGGTTCGGCGCGCACGAGATATTCGCCGTCCATGGTCATCTTGACGCGCAAGACGCCATGGGTGGCCGGGTGTTGCGGTCCCAGGTTGAGCACAAAGGTCTCCTTGGGCGGGCCGGCGGCGGGACTCGGGGAGATGGATGCTTGGGCGTTCACGCGGTGAAATCCTTCCTGAGCGGGTGATAATCCGCGTCCTCGGGCAGCAGGAAAGGCGTCAGGTCCGGGTGCCCAAGAAAGCGGATGCCGAAGAAATCGTGGGTCTCGCGCTCGTGCCAGTTGGCGCCGGGGAAGACCTTGGAAATGGTGGGGATTTCCGGATGGTCGCGCGGGATGCGGGTGCGCACGACGGCGCGCAAGGGCCTGGTGGCATGGAAGTAATCATAGACGACTTCCATCTGCCCTTCGGCCAGCCAATCCACGCCAGTAATCGTATCCAAAGAGAAACCCTCCCGGTCCATTTGTTCGGCCGCCCAAACCACTTGCTCCGGCGCAACCGTGGCGTCGAGGTGGTAGCCTTTGAGGCTGTAGTCCACCGGTTGAAAGGCAATGGACAGGTGGGCCAGGGGGTTGGACCTTGCCTGCGGGGCGGGCGGCGGTGAGGGGGGCAGGGCCGTGGTGCTGCGGGCCGCGGGCGGCGGGCTGCCTGGCGGGGTGGCCTCAGCCGCGCCGGCGACGGTCGGGACACCGCTTTTGTTTGGATTTATGCCGCTCTCGCTCATTTCTCCAGCACTCCATCAATCTATTTCTTCATCTGTTCTCCCTCCGGCTTGACCCTGGGCCAGCGGCGTTTGCCGGTGAGTTTTTCCTCCAGCTTCAGAATTCCTTCGATGAGCGCCTCCGGGCGGGGGGGGCAACCGGGGATGAAGACATCCACCGGGAAGAGCTTATCGACGCCTTCGACCACGGCGTATTGGCCGGGGAAGACGAACGGGCCGCCGGAGATGGCGCAATTGCCCATGGCGATGACCCATTTGGGTTCCGGCATCTGGTCGTAGAGGGTCTTGATCGCCGGGGCCATTTTCTTGTTGACGGTGCCCGCGACGATCATGACGTCGGCCTGGCGGGGGGAGGGACGGAAGACTTCGGCCCCGAAGCGGGCGAGATCGAACCGGGCGGCGCCCGCCGCCATCATTTCGATGGCGCAGCAGGCCAGCCCAAAGGTCAGCGGCCACAAGGAATTCGCCCGCCCCAAAGCCAGCAGGTCATCCAACCTCGCAAACTTCACCAGGGGCGAACAATCCCTTAGGAGTTGGGCGGAGTCTGCTTGCGTTTCCATTCAAAGATTCCTTTCTGCCAGGCATAGACGATGACCAGGGAGAGCAGCCCCACAAAGATGAACATCTCCACGAAGTCTCGCAGGACGAATTGCGGGTCGTTATAGACCAGGGCCACGGGGATGAGATAGAGGACGTCCACGGCGAACGCCACGAACACCAGGGCGTAAAGGTAATAGACCGCGCTGTAGCGGATCCACGCGTCCCCAATCGGGTCCATGCCGCACTCGATGGCTTGTTGGGTCTTGTTGGCCGTCTGGCGGGTCTTGCGCGCGGCCAGCAGATAGACGACCCCGAACGGGCCCAGCGCGAAGCCCAGACCGGCCAGACCGAAGGCGAACATATAGATTAGGTCGCCATAAAGAGTGTCCTCGTCCATATTGGCTTAATTTGAGAATAAGCCCTCTTTGCGGTCAATACATAAGGTGACATTTCCTCAACATTCCTTGTCCTGGCCGGCGCATGAGAACGCCAAAACGAGGCGAACCAGCCCTCCAATATGCGCTAATACAGGAAGCAGCCCGATTATTAGCGAGGCTGCGCCTGAGACCACCTGTGGAATCCCGATTCGGAATCGGGATTCGGAATCGGGATTCATTGAGAACTGAGCATCGAGTATTGCTTATTGGTCATTGAGTCCGCAGTCCGAAAGTTCATTCGGTCCCGCGTGGCGGGACGGGCATTCTTCAATAACCAACGATCGTTTTTCAATACTCAATGTTCAATTCACCTGAAAGTCCCGATTCCGAATCGGGGTTGCAATCGGAGCGAAACTTGACCTGATTACAAAGAGTTTTGCCGGTCAAAAACTCTATCGTGGAACACGCCCGCAGCCAGCGCAGCTCCTCCGGCAGGGTCGCGTTCCACCTGCCTGCCTGCCTGCCTGCCGATGCTCCAGGCGAAGGCGAGGGCGCAAGAACTGCACCCTGCGGCACTGGCTCCCGATTCGGAACCTGGACTAAGGCGCGCGGTTCATGGCAGGTCCGCGCGGCAACGCAGGGCGGCCAGGGCCTCGAGGAAATCGGCCGGGCGCGGCGCCTCGAAGCTTACGCGCCGGCCCGTGCGCGGATGAACGAAGGCGAGTTGAAAGGCGTGGAGCATCTGGCGTGGGGCGAGGTATCCCGTCAGGCCGGCCAGGAACTGGTTCTGCCGGCTGCCATAGGTCGCGTCGCCCACCAACGGGAAACCGAGGAATTGGAAATGGACGCGAATCTGGTGCGTGCGGCCGGTGTGCAGGGCGGCCTCGGCGAGGGTCGCGCCGCGCAAGCGCTCGAGCACGCGGTAGGAGGTGAGCGCCTGCCGCCCCAATTCCTCATCCACCGCCATGCGTTTGCGATGGGAGGGGTGCCGGGCGATGGCGGCGCGGATTTCGCCTTGGTCGCGCTGCATTTGGCCGCAGACAATCGCGTGGTAAAGCTTTCGGACTTTCCGGGAGGCAAACTGGGCGGAGAGCGCCAGGTGCACTTCGTCGCTCTTGGCCACGACCAGGCAGCCGCTGGTTTCCCTGTCGAGCCGGTGCACGATGCCCGGCCGGGCGACGCCGCCGATGCCGCTCAACTGCCCGGCGCAATGGTGCAAGAGGGCGTTGACCAGGGTGTGCTCCTGGTGGCCGGCGGCGGGATGGACGACCAGTCCGGGGGGCTTGTTCAGAACCACCAGGGCTTCATCTTCGTAGAGGATGTCCAGCGGCAGCGCTTCCGGCCGGGCTTGGGCGGGCCGCGCCTCGGGCCAGCGCACTTCGACTTGTTCGCCGGCGCGCGGGGAGTGGGTCGGCTTGACGGTGTGGCCGTTGACGCGGACCTGGCCCTCTTCAATCAGCCGCCGGAGGGCGCCGCGCGAGACGGCGGGAAATCGGTCGCGCAAATAGGTGTCGAGCCGCTCCGCCGGGAGCGATTTTTCGACCACCAGGATTTCCGCGCGGGTGCACATCCGGGCCGTTCACTTGGGGGCCGCCGGTTCCGCCGCCTTGGCCCCCGGGGCCAACTGCTTGGCTCCACGCCCGCTCCGCCAGGTGACCAGAAAGATCAATCCCACACCGGTGCAGATGGCGCTGTCGGCCACGTTGAAGGCGGGAAAGCCGATCTCCTTGCCGCCCCGTTGGTGGATGTAGAAGTAAATGAAGTCAATCACGTGCTTGGCCGTGACCCGGTCAACCAGGTTGCCCACGATGCCGCCGAAGATGAGACCGAAAGCGACCTGCCCCAGCAGGGTGTGGGCGTCAAAATGGTGGCGGCTGAAAAACAAGACCACCAGCGCGACCACGGCGACGATGGCGAGCAGGGCGTTGCGGCCGCGAAAAATGCTCCAGGCCGCGCCGGTGTTGCTCCAATAGACGAACCGGAAGAAGCCATCGATGATGACCCTTTCCTGGCCGACGCTCAGCAACCGCGAGACGAGTTGCTTGGTCAACTGGTCCAGGACGACGACCGCCAGGGCGACCAAGGCTATCCGGCGATTGGATGCCTGGAGGATGACCTTCCAGGGTCTCATTTGCGCTCCGGGCGGCGGCGCCGCAAGCAATGGCAGAGGAAAGTTCTTTGGCCAGGGAGCCAGGGCGAGGCTTCCCCCGCCGCCTGCCTGCTGGAAGCCACGCGCCGCGCGGGGCGCCCCCGCGCCGAGGAGAATGGACCAGAAAAGGCTCGGTGCATCGGCACAAAAAATCTTCCCAGCCTGCGAACATCCTGGACGATAGCAGTGCTGGGGGCTGATTTAGTCGACGCTCCCCTAAAAGGCAACTAAAAAAACCGCCTTGACTTGGCGGGTGTGTTTGGTAATTTGGCTCCTCTTTTGGTCCGGATTTGAGATGAAGACGTATTTGCCGAGAGTGAAGCTGGAAGAACGGAAGTGGCACGTGATCGATGCCGACGGGGCGGTGCTGGGGCGCCTGGCGGCGCAGGTGGCCAATATTCTGCGGGGTAAGAACAAGCCGGTTTATACCCCGCATCTGGATACCGGCGATTTCGTCGTGGTCATCAATGCGGAGAAGGTCCTGGTCACCGGCAAGAAGGAAACCGGGAAGAAGTTCATGGCCTATTCCGGCTGGAAAGGCGGGGAGAAGTTCACCTCGGTGGCGCAGGTCCGCGCCCGGCACCCGGAGAAGCTCATCACCCATGCGGTGCGCGGCATGATTCCCAAGAACCGGCTGGGCCGGGTGCTGCTGACCAAGCTCAAAGTGTACCGGGGCAACCAGCACCCCCACGCCGCCCAGAAGCCCGAGCCCCTGGCCGCGGCCAAGTAACGCTCAACGCTCAACCTTCAACTTTTGGCGGTATGGCCGACATCAAGATTCCCGAAATCAAAGTACCTCAATACCTCGGCACCGGCCGGCGCAAGTCGGCGGTGGCGCGGGTGCGCTTGATCAGCGGCTCCGGCAAGCTCCTGATCAATGGCCGGGCGTTTGAGAATTATTTCCCGACCGAGTCGCTGCGGGTAGTCGCCACCCAGGCGTTGACCGCCACGGGCACCACGGAGAAATACGATGCGCTCATCACGGTCTCCGGCGGCGGGCCCACCGGCCAGGCCGGCGCCGTCCGCCACGGCCTGGCGCGGGCGTTGCTGACGGTGGACGCGAATTTGCGGCCGGCCCTCAAGGCCGAGGGCCTGCTGACCCGCGACCCGCGCATGAAAGAGCGCAAGAAGTACGGCCAACCGGGCGCACGCCGGCGGTTCCAATACAGCAAACGGTAGCCAGCAAGATTGCCAGTTTGCGGATGCTCGAATTCTGTAAACCCTGCTGGTTCAATCCGGCGGGGTTTTTTGCTGAGGATTGGACGGGACCACGCCCCCGGCCTGGCGACCGGATGAACTTGACGAGCTGATGAACTTGAAAACTTGATAACCTGACAACTCATGAACCCCAAACCCGTTGCCATCGTGGGGGCTTCCGGCTACTCGGGCGAAGAACTGGTGCGGCTGCTCCTGTCCCATCCGCAGGCGGAATTGAGAGCCGTCACCTCGCGCCAACGTGCCGGGCAGACCCTGGCGCAGGTCTTTCCGAAGTTCGCCCATCATGCGCGCGCCCGGGCGCTCCGCTTCAGCGAGCCCAAGGCCGAGTTGCTGGCCAAAGAGGCCCAGGTCGTTTTCCTGGCGCTGCCGCACGGGGTGGCGGCGGAGTTCGCCGTGCCCCTGCTGCAACTCGGCTGCCAGGTCATTGACCTGAGCGCGGATTTCCGGGTCAAGAACGCGGCGGTCTATAAGGAGTTTTATGGGCGCGAGCATCCGGCGCCCGAGCTGCTGGCCCAGGCCGTTTACGGGTTGCCGGAGATTTATCGCGCTCAAATCAAAGCCGCTTCGCTGGTCGCTTCGCCCGGTTGTTACCCGACGAGCATCTTGCTGCCGACCATTCCCTTGCTGCGAGCGGGCCTGGTCAGGCCCAGCGGCATTATCGCCGACTCGCTGAGCGGCGTCAGCGGCGCCGGCCGCAAGGCGGAACGGGATTACCTGTTCGTCGAATGCAACGAAAGCATGCGCCCGTACGGGCTGCCCAAACACCGCCATCTTTGCGAGATGGAACAGGAACTCTCCCTGGCCGCCGGCGTCCAAGTGACCCTTCAATTCACGCCGCACTTGATTCCGGTCAATCGCGGCATTCTCACCACCCTGTACCTGGTCCCGCAAGGCGGGTGCGAGGCTGGGAAAGACCTGGCGGAATTCGGCGAAAGCGTGGCCGCCTGTTACCAGGCGGCGTATGGGGACGAGCCTTTTGTGCGGTTGCTCGAGGGCAAGGCGCTGCCCGATACCAAGAACGTCGTGGGAACGAACGTGCTGGAGTTGGCCTGGCGGCTGGACCCGCGCACCGGCCGGCTGCTGGTGATGAGCGCCGAAGACAACCTCCTCAAAGGCGCCAGCGGGCAGGCCGTGCAAAGCCTGAACCTGATCTGCGGTTTCCCTGAGGCGGCGGGCTTGCTTTAGAGCCTGTCTCTGTAGGGCAGGCGAGAGGCGTGCGCCACTGCGAGGGCTTGGGGCTTAGGGCCCGTGCAAAAACAAATTCCGATTTTCTCCAACCCGGAGGGTTGGTAGAAAGTAGCCGGTGGTCGTTCAGGGTAAGGGGGGAACGACCACCGGGCTCCCGATTCCGAATCGGGACTGGCGGTCGCACCCCGGAGGGGTGCCAGAGAATAATGTTGGAATTACGCCTCGCCTTCGGAACTCGTTTTTGCATGAACCCTTAGATCACGGTCCCGTGCGGGATGACGCCGTTCTTGGGGACAATGACGATGCCGTCGCGGATGTAATAGTTGGGCTGGTCCAGCTTTTCGGGCTTGCCGGCGGGTGAAATAATGACGTTGTCGCCGATGCGGGCATTCTTGTCGACGATGGTGTTTTCGATGCGGCAATTGACGCCGATGCCGACGCGGGGGATGCCGGCCATTTCGTGTTCGGCAATGGACTCCTGGGATTCGTAGTAATCGCTGCCCAGCAGGACCGCGCGGTTGAGGACCGTGCCGGCGCCGACGATGCAGCGGAGGCCGACAATACTGTGGATGATGGTGGCGCGATTGATGATGCAGCCGTCGGAAACCACCGCGTGCTCGATCTGGGCGCCGTTGATTTTGGAGCCTGGCAGAAAGCGGGGGCGGCTGAAGATGGGGGAGGCCATGTCAAAGAAGTTGAACCGCGGCAGTTCGTTGGTGAGATCGAGGTTCGCTTCGAAGAAGGCGCGAATCGTGCCGATGTCTTCCCAGTAGCCCTGGAAGACGGAGGAGAAGACGCGGTGGTCCTGGATGGCCTGGGGAATAATGTCCTTGCCGAAATCGGCCAGGGTGTTGTCCAGCAGCGACCGGATGAGCTCCCGGTTGAACACGTAAATGCCCATCGAGGCCAGGAACAGCTCGCCTTGGCCTTTGATGCCCAGTTGCGGATACCACTCGGGCGGCAGTTTGAGCGAATCGAGCAAGGCGGGGTCTTTGGGCTTTTCAACAAAGCGGGTGATGCGCCGGGTGGCATCGATCTGCATGATCCCCAGGGATTGCGCGTCCTGCCGCCGGACCGGAATCGTGGCGACCGTGATGTCGGCCTCCGCCTCCCGGTGCAGCCCGATGACCTCCCGGAAATCCATCCGGTACAACTGGTCCCCGCTCAGGATCAGCAGGTAATCCCAGTCGTGGTTCATGAAGTGAATGATGTTCTTGCGCACCGCATCGGCCGTCCCTTGATACCACGAGGTGTCCGAGTAGGTCTGGCTGGGTTCGGCGGCGAGGATTTCGACAAACCCGCCCACAAAGTGGTCGAACTTGTAGGACTGGGAGATATGTTGGTGCAGGGAGGCGGAATTGAATTGGGTGAGCAAATAGACGCGCCGCAGGCCCGAATTGATGCAGTTGGAAATCGGGATATCGACCAGCCGGTACTTGCCTGCCAGCGGGACCGCCGGCTTGGACCGCTCTTTGGTCAGAGGAAAAAGCCGCGAGCCTTGTCCCCCGCCCATGATCACGCTGAGCACATCGCTCGTATTGAGGGATTGGCGTCCGGTATATGACATAGCAGATTTGTGCCGTTTTCTGTTCCCTTCGCCACGTTTATAGCCGCTTCCGGGGCCAAAGACAAGCGGCAATTGTCAGCACGGGGCGATTTGGCGGCGCCGGCGGCCAGGCCCGAACCGAAGCGGCGGTGTCAGTTTGGCATTCACCGGGTGAAGGTTATAGCGCGTTTTGGGCCGGATGCCAATTGCTCCATTGGCTGTATTGGCTGTATTGGCTGTATTGGGAATTTTTGCGGGTTTTTTTGCCGCCCTCCACAGAAGCAAACGAAGGAAACGAAGGCCTCTTCCCCGCTTCGTTTCCTTCGTTGCCTTCTGTGGAAAAGCTTCTGTAATGGCTCAGTTCCCCAAGCCAGCGGTGCGCGCTCCCCAATCGGGGTGAACTGCCCGGGCCTACGGGCCGGCCTGGCCTTTCGCTTTCATGGTTTCGTGGAAGTTGGAGCGCGCGGGTTGGGCTGCCCAAGACCGGAGCGTTACAGACCCCACATATGGGGGATATGGGCTGGGTCAACCGGCCTTAGCCAGGCACTCTGCTCCGCGCGTCCGCCTCCCCCACCCTGGGGATGAACAACAATCAGGTAATTCCACCAGTTTGCAATGGCGTTGGCCAACTCGCTGGCCGCAAGGTGCCGATTACGGCCCTTTGGTGTCAGGTCGGCATAGGTCGCATGCCAGTTATTGGGGTCGTACACCTCAAAGAACAGATCGCTGCTCGTCCTGCGCCAGCCCTTGACGACGAGGAAGTGCCCGCTGGCATAACTATAAAACCGTCCAACTCTGTGCTCAGCCGTATTGTCGGGCGTGAGATATGCGGTACTAATGCAGAGAATCAGCAGATTGCTCTGGTTCAATATTCCCATGAGCTGATTTGTTCCCGTGAACGAGCTGGTCGTGTTGGGCACCGAATAAAGGTTGAGATAATTGATGATGTCGCTGGTGTACCACCATCCCCCGCCCTCCGGATACGTGTTGCGGGCGTCCTCGGCGGTCTGGTTGAAGCTCTGGCTGAACCAGTTGATCCCCATGGTGACGGAAGAAGGCCCACAATTGTTGCCGGCGCAAGCGCCTGTGTCCGCTTGATCAATATACCACTCGTACGAACGGTCGAGGTGAACATAACTGTTCTGCTGGGAGCCCAATCCCCAGGCGCACAGAAATGGCGCTTCGTAATAGTACCCCCAGTCGTACCAGAACACCCGGTTGGTGAACTCCAGGACCTTGAAAAAACCGGCCGGCGCCGGCGCTGGAACCTGGGCGCTGGCCAGGCTCCCGGTCGCGCTGATGGGCGGGAGTGCATCGTCCCAAAACCTGCTCTGGACAACCGGGCAGGACTGGACCTGATAGGAGCAGCCGCTCGTGGTATCGAACAACAGTCGCATTTGCGAATTCGTCATGCAGGTGCTGATGATCTTGCCGCCCGATGATGCGGCTGCCGGTTCAAGGCTGATAGCCAGATTGTCGACGAGGTGTCGCACCACACCGTCGCCGCCGCTGCCTTCGCCTTCCCCGATGAGGGAGACGAAGTTGTGCGTGAAGCCATTTGTTCTGAAAAAGGAAAAAAATGGAACCGCGCTTCCGTCGGCAAACGCATCGACGATGACTGGGGAGGTCACCGAGCACGGATCGGCGTCGCTGGTCTGGGTGAGGGTGATCCGGATGTGATGAAAGAGGTGATCGGCACTTGAGATGTAAGCGCCGGTGCCCAGGTCCTGACCGGCGTTGAATGCCTGGTATTGGCCGTTGCCCCGGAACAACACCCCCATGCCATCGACGAACTGCGGAAACTGATTTCGCGAGTTGG
Source organism: Verrucomicrobiota bacterium (assembly GCA_049518415.1). Lineage (GTDB taxonomy): Bacteria > Verrucomicrobiota > Verrucomicrobiia > Limisphaerales > UBA8199 > CAVQND01. Next base: position 14,675 of record JBEKRX010000042.1, on the reverse strand, counting down.
CAGACGATCCGAAGGTCACCGCCACCCATGATGTGTCGGTTTCATTGAAGCCGGGGAATAACTGGACGGGATTGACGTCAAACTCAATCATGGCGCCGGCCCCATAGCCGGACGGTTCAGCAAAATCGTGGTCCAGCGAAACCGCCCCGCCGTTTCCTCCCGCTCTTCCTGCCAGGAGCAACTCGTTGGGCGAGGCCTCGTTGCCAACCTGCGAAAAGGTCAAGTCCAGTCCCTTGGTGTAAGTCACGGGGGCCAATGTCCCAGACTGCCTTTGAGCAAGCTGAAAGTTTACGTCGGGGGTATTCGGGTTAGCCGCTGTAAGATTGAAGTTATCGTTGAGCAGAGTGGCGGCGCCGGCTATTTCCGTTGCTGCGGGCACGCCGCCGCCAAGTTGCAGGCCGAGAAGAAGACAAAGGCGCAGCACTTTCCTGGAGAATTGGTTTTCGCGCACGCTCATTGTGGACGCAGGCTGCCGGACGGGGAGGAGGGTGTCAAGCGGCAGGTGTTACCGGTTTTTTGACGGTTTTAGCGCAACGCAGGGGCGTTGGCGAGCGGGAGAAGGGGTCATAGTGTATGAACATCCTGACATTTTCCAGGCCCCAAGTTGCGCCAACCCAGGCCGGCGTGCCGGCGAGGATTTGCGAGGTCTGCCGGGGGCGGCTCTAGGCGGCTTTGCCTTCGGCGCCGCACAGCTTAGTCCAGCGTTCCACGACCTTGGCGATGGCCGGTTTGGTCGCCGCCAGCATGGAGGGCAGCCAGCAGTCGCTGTGGTTGGTGTCCTGTGCGGTGTATGCGTCGCGGAAGGCCTGGCAGAGTTCGCTGGCGACGTTGACCTTGGCCATGCCCAAGGCGACGGCCCGGCGGATGTATTCGGGTTGCGTGCCAGAACCGCCGTGGAGGACCAGCGGCACCTGGACGGCCTGGCGGATTTTTTCCAAGCGGGCAAAATCGAAGAGCGGCAGGCGGGTGTAGAGGCCGTGGGCGTTGCCGATGGAGACGGCCAGCGCATCGACGCCCGTCAGCTCCGCGTAGCGGGCGGCTTCGGCCGGCTGGGTAAGTGTGGAGGTCTTGGGGCCCTCGACGGCGAGAGTGTCGACCCGGCCGACGGAGCCAATCTCCCCCTCGACGGTGACACCCTTGGGATGGGCCCTGGCGACGACGGCTTGGAGGGCGGCGACGTTTTCGGCAAAGGGGCGGGTTGAGTAATCGAGCATGACGGACGTGTAGCCGGCAGCCAAACACTGCTCGACCAGGGCCAGCGAGTCGCCATGGTCGAGGTGCAAGGCGGCGGGCCCAGGGTATTTTTGCGCGACCACCTGGCAGATGCGGGCGAGCGTATCGGGCGGGTTGAGCGGGAATTCGCCCGGCCCGCTCATCAAAATCACGGGCGCGCGCAAATCGGTTGCGACCTGCAGGATGGTCTCGGCGACTTCGGCGTTCCAGGCGCAAAAGCCAGGCACGGCGTAATGGCCTCGCCATGCAGGCTGCAACAATTCATGCATCGGCACAAACTTCATGTCTTTAGTCCAGCAAACAAGGTTCGGGTCCGGGAGGTCAGCGCGGACGCGAGCCGTTAGGCTTAAATGATCAAGCATCGGAATACAAGCCAGAGCGAAGCAAGCGGCAATGGATTGGGCGTTGCCTCCCCTGATCAAGGAATGTATTATGGCGCCAACATGAGTTATAGAGCGGTCGGTATTCTCGTCTGCTGGTTGGGCGGCGGGATGCTCCTCTGGATGATGGTTTTCCCGGCCTTTGGCGGGGAGGCCAAGGCCGCTGCGGTAGTGCCGCTGCCGCAGAAAATCGAGTCTCACGCGGGCGTATTCAAGCTCCAGCCCCGGACCCGGATTCTGGTGGATGCCGCCGCGCGCGAGACGGGCCAATACCTGGCGCAACGGCTCGGCCCGGCCACGGGCGGCGCCTGGCCGCTCGGCGCGGACACCGAGGCGGCCACAGGGAACCTGGTGTTGACCACGCGCGGCGCCAGGGCGGCCCTCGGCGCCGAGGGCTACGAACTGACCGTCACGGAGGATGGGGTGGTCATCCGGGCTCCCGGCCCGGCCGGCCTCTTTTACGGGGTCCAATCTCTGCTTGAACTCCTGCCGCCCCAGGTCTTGGCGGCCAAGCCGGCGCCCGGCCAGGACTGGACGATTCCGTGCGTCGGAATCGAAGACCGGCCGCGCTTCAAGTGGCGCGGCCTGCTGCTGGACGTCAGCCGTCACTTTTTCACCAAGGCGGAAGTCAAGGAACTGCTCGACTTGATGGCGCTGCACAAGCTGAACACCCTCCAATTGCACCTGAGCGATGACCAGGGCTGGCGCATCGAGATCAAAAAGTACCCCCGCCTGGTCCAGGTCGGCGCGTGGCGCAAGGGCATCGGCTTCGGCCTCGACCCCAAGGCGAGCACGGCCTACGGCGCGGATGGGCGCTACGGGGGTTATTACACCCAGGGGGACATGCGTGAAATCGTCGCCTACGCCCGCTCCCGGCAGATCACCATCGTGCCGGAGATTGAAATGCCTGGCCACGCGAGCGCGGCCCTGGCCGCTTATCCGCAGTTCAGTTGCTCCGGCGGACCCTACACCACGGAGGTTGACGGGGGCATCTACCCGGGAGTGTATTGCCCCGGCAAAGATGAAACCTTCGAGTTCTTGCAGAACATCCTCGCCGAGGTCATCGAACTGTTCCCCGGCCAGTACGTGCACATCGGCGGCGACGAGGTGCCCAAGGGCAACTGGGAGAAATGCGCCAAGTGCCAGGCGCGCAAGGCCGCCGAAGGCCTCAAGAACGAAAAGGAGCTGCAGAGCTATTTCGTCCGCCGGCTGGAGAGATTCATCAACGCCAACGGCCGCAGCCTGATCGGGTGGAGCGAAATCCTCGAGGGCGGCCTGGCCCAAAATGCCGCGGTGATGGATTGGATAGGCGGGGCGGTGGAAGCCGCCAGCGCCGGACACGACGTCGTCATGTCCCCCACCACGCATTGCTACTTTGATTATTACCAGTCCACGAACCGGGCCACCGAACCGCGCGCCATTGGGGGTTTCCTGCCGCTGGACCAGGTTTATGCCCTCGAGCCGGTGCCCGTGAAACTTGGCCCGCAATACCAGGCCCACATCCTCGGCGCGCAGGGCAACCTCTGGACCGAGTATATCCCGTCGTTCAAGCACGCCCAGTACATGCTCTTCCCGCGCCTGTGCGCCCTGGCGGAGGTCACCTGGTCCGCCAAGGCCTCGCGCAACTATGCTGACTTCACCCGCCGGCTGCGGACCCAATTCCAGCGCTTCGACCAACTCGGCGTCAACTACCGCGAGGAAATCCCGCCGGAGTGAGCCGGCGGGGCCCGGGGGGCTCCAACCCCTGATTCTCTCCTTTTCAACCCTGGCGGGTCTGCGCTATAAAGGGGGGCCATGAAGTTCAATTTGGGCCGAAGGACCTTTCTCAAAAAGTCAGCGGCAGTGGCGCTCACCGCCCCGCTCATCCAGAGCCTGGAGGAGTATGCGCTGGCCGCCCAGGAATCAGCGCCGTCCACGCAACCCGCCTCGCCGCCTGCGGCCGCGATGCCCCTCGGGACCATCGGCAAGGTCCGAATCAGCCGGCTGATCTGCGGCGGCAACCTGATCAGCGGTTACGCCCACAGCCGGGACCTGATCTACGTCTCGCCACTGCTCAACCACTATTTCACCGACGATAAAGTCCTCGAGACGTGGGCGCTCTCGGAGCGGCACGGGATCAACACCATGATCCTCAACCCGTCGGACACCCGCGCGGCGGGCCTGTACGAAAAGTACCGCGCGCGGGGCGGGCGCATCCAGTACCTGGCCCAACTCGGCCCGTCCAAAGAGGACCTCAAGACGCCCGTGAAACAGGCGAAAGACGCCGGGGCGGTGGGCGCCTTCCTGCTGGGCAACGTCGGGGACGCGTGGGCGCGCGAGGGCGACGTGAAGCTGATTGGCGAATTACTGGCCAACATCAAGGAGCAGGGTCTCATAGCCGGGGTGGCCGGCCACGAGTTGCGCACGGTGATGACGGTGGAGAAAGCGGGCCTGGCCCCGGACTTCTACATGAAGACCCTGCATGACACCAACTACTGGTCCAAGCGCCGCCCGTACCAGATGCAAGAAGTGATCGATAACTACGGCGTGGACAACTATTGGTGCATGGACCCGAAGCAAACCGTTGGTTACATGTCCGAGTTGAAGCGGCCCTGGATAGCTTACAAGGTCCTGGCGGCCGGCGCCATCCACCCGCGGGCCGGGTTCAAGTTCGCCTTCGAAAGCGGCGCTGATTTCGTGGCCGTGGGCGTGTTCGATTTTCAGATTGCCGAGGACGCGGCGATCGCCGGCGAAGCCCACAAGGCGGCCCAAAACCGGGAACGCGAGTGGTGCGCCTAGCGGAGGTGTTGATCCAGGCAGTCAATCACGGGCTTGAGCCGGGTCAGCTCGAGCCGGTGCCGGTCCGGCGCCAGGTCGGGCGCTTGCGCGTTGCCGCGCATCATCACCTCGACCGTCCCTTCCCTTGGCAGAGGTTTCACCTGATCAACTCATAACTGACAAAGGCCACGTTTTTGCTGTCCGGCGACCAGGACGGCGCGTTGATCGTGCCCTGGCCACCAAACAGGCTGGCCAATTCCTGAATTGGGCCGCCTCCCGCCGGCATTAGCCGCAGCCGTACCGGCTCGTTAGCCGGATGCCCGGTCACGCCTTTTTCGTAGGACAGGAACACAAGCCACTTGCCGTCGGGCGACGGGTGCGGAAACCAGTTGTTGAAATCGTCCGAGGTCACCTGCTCCTGGTCGGCGCCGTCGGCCTTCATCCGCCAGACTTGCATTGTGCCGGTGCGCTCCGAATTGAAGTAGATCAACTTCCCATCCGGGGTGTAATCCGGGCCGTCGTCCAGGCCCTTGGCGGTGGTCAGGCGCTTCTCCTCGCCCCCCTCGGCGGGAATGGCGTAGATGTCGAACTCGCCGTTGCGCTCGGCGCAATAGGCCAGGGTCGAGCCGTCCGGCGACCAGGCGTGCCAGTAGGACGGACCGAGGGTGGTTATCTGGCGCGGTTCGCCGCCGGCGGCGGGCAGCACGTAGATCAGCGATTTGCCGCCGCGCGACTGGTCGCTGATGGCCAGGCGCGCGCCGTCCGGCGAAAGCCCATGATCGTTGTTGCAGCGGTTGGCGAACCCGGTGTCGAGCCGCTCAGGCAGGCCACCGGTGACCGGCAGCCGGCAAATCCGGCCGCCCGCGTTGAACAGGAAATACCACCCATCGCGGGACCAGTTCGGCGCCTCGATAAGGTCTGCCGCATGATAAATCGCCCGCCGGTCTTTGGAAGCGATGTTGACCGTCTCGAGCGTGCAATGCGTGGTCGCAGTGCGTGGTTCGACGCCAGCACTGGGCAGTCCGTGGTCCGCGGTCCGCAGTTCCACCTCGCCGAACCGCGCCTTTTCCAACACCTGGTTATCGTGGGCGCAGACAGCCAGGCCGACGCAGAGTGGGTCCGCCAGCTTGAGGCGGATGAAGGCGCCGGCCGGCTGCCAGGGGGTGGGCGTTGCGGTTCCGGCTGGGCTGCCGGGCGTCTGGCCCGCCGGGGCGGTCAGGAAGAACACCTCGCCTTGCCTCTGGATGCCGACCCGCGTCGGTTTTGCTGCCGCAGGCCCCCCGCCTGCGGTTGCCAGGTCCCGTGGTGGCGTGGTCCCCTGGTTCCGCAGCGCCTCCAGGAGCGGGTTGGCCTGGATTTCACGCGTCATACCGCCCGGGTGTTCGCGGAATTGCAGTGACACCAACCCGTCCCCATGCACTGCCACGTCGGCATAGGGCGAATCCGGGTCGAGGCCCTGGCGGACCATGAGGCAGGCCTTGCGATGGGCGTTGCCGCCCGTCCCGAGCCACTGGATGGCGGCGCTAAGAGCGAAATCCCCCGACACGCGCGTCCAAGCCAGATGGAACGCGTCGTTGGTGAACCACATGTTCTCCCCGCCCCCGCTCAGCAGGTAGGACCGCTGCGGCGCGTCGAAAGTGGCGGAGCCGGCTTTGCCCACGCTCCCGAGGTCGGCCTGTCCGTCGAAAACGCCCAGTTCGCCCGCGCGGGCGGGGGCCGCGGTGCCGAGGGCGGCGGCCAGGAGAGAAAACAGCCCGATAGCCGCGAACCAGGGATTGGCGGGGCTCCACAAGAGACCGTCACAGAATGTGCGCATGAGGAGCAATGGTTATTAGGGGCGTCGCAAAAGACAAGCGAAGTCTCTGCCGGCGCTCCGCTGCGGTTCAGACCATGCGCCGGTCCGATTCCGGCAGGTAATACCTGAAGGCCGGCTGGCCCCGGACTTGGGTCGGTTTTTGCGCGATCAGGTAGCTCGCCCATCCGACCGTCTGCCAGACGCAGCATTCGAAGAGCCTGTGCCTGGTGATCAGGCCCAGCAGCAGTGTCGCTGGGGAGAGCAGTCGATGGAACCAGGAAAACAGGTAGTCGGTCCGGATCGGCTCACAGGAATAATACTTCGCCAGGCGATAAAAGGCCTGCGGAGTCCAGGGGCGTGAGCAGTGGGTGGGGTCGTCATAAAAAGAGAGGCTTTGGAAGCGGTGATGGCGGAAAGGCATGCCGGGCAGCCAGAGAGACCGCTCCGAGGGCGCCTCGAAGTAAAGCAACCCGCCGGGCTTGCACACGCGAACGCAGTCGCCGAAGAATTCGACCGGCTTGGATACGTGCTCAATGATGTGGCTGGCGACCACCAGGTCAAACGTGTCGTCCTCGAAGGGCAACCGTTGGCTGTTCAGGTCGGCGCGTTTGAAGGTGAAGCCTGCCGGCAAAGGGTCCTCGGGCTCGCAGTAATCCACGCCAAAGTGCTGGAGGTGGGGGAGGCCAAGGGCCTGCGCGACCTGGACTTGCCTGAACCCGAGGCAGCCGATGTCCAACACTTTTCCAGTGCCGGGAGTCTGCTCGTAGGCGCGGCGGATTGGCCGTGGGGGCCACGGGGTGATGACATGCCCGATTCTCATACAGCCAAAGAAAGCGGATAACAGTGTGAGCGAGGTGGTCTTCTCAGTCAAGGTCCGGGAGGCTGAATCGGCTCAGCAGGGAACCCGACTCAGAGCACGTAGGCATCTGCTGCCCGCTCCAAGGCGTCGAGCCGCTTCAACAACCGCTCGAGCCCAGGCACAGCTTTGGGGATCAACAGGATGTCCGTGTAGCCGTACTTCCGATCCTCCTGGATATGCCGGGCAAAGTCCAACCCTGACCGGGGCTCCACGCGATCAAACCGGGTAGGATTGGGAGAGTAAAAGATATCGTAAATGACGAAGGACCGGCCCAGGTCCTCGAGCAGGCGCGCCGCGGCGGCCAGGGTGCGAAAGCTGCTGGGAGTAAACTCGGTCACAATGGAAATCAGACTCCGCTCCGCCCGGGGCAGCAGGCTGGACAGGACACACTCATCCAATCCTTCGATATCGATTTTGACAAACAAATGCCCGTGAATGCCCTTCGCATCCAGGTAGTCGCAAATGGTTACCGACTTGGCGACAAACTCAAATATTTCCTTTCCTTTAATTCTGGAAACCAGACCCTGGAAATAATTGCGCTTATGTTTCGACCTGATAAACCGCGTCAGTGTTGACCAAAAGCCTTCGTTTCCGGCCTTGCGGAAGGCCGAGGGGCTGTCGGAATGTCCCTTGAGGGCCTGAAACTTGATCAGGCCATTGAAATCGGACACGGCGAGGTCCTCGTGCCGAACGTAGTCCTCGAGTCCGTTAATTTGGACGTTGTATTGGACCAAAGCTCCAGCCGGAGTCGGATCAAAAGCGATGACGGTGAGTTTCTTTTGAAACGTCCTGGCAAAATTGGCCACCTTAATGCTGAAATCGCCCACATGACTCCCGAGGTCAAGCACGGTGAATTCTAGATTTTGCTGCCAGAGGTGGTGCAGATAGATGAACAGGCCGAAGCGGGCAGCGGAGACCTGCTCGAGGTTGGCCGGAGAGACGACGGATTTCGGGTAGCCATGGCGCGAAACCTGCAGGAAGTGCTCGCGCAGGCTCCGGTTCTTCCGATCCTCGGAAACGGTAACCTGGTAGAGGGAGTCATCGCGAAACATGAGCAGTTTGACATCCTCGAAGTCCACCAGGTCGAGCTTCTGGCCGTATAAAAAAGGATTCATATACCGCTTTGGCAGGCCGAGCTTCTGGCAGCGGCGGTGAGCCAAGCCCCAGGCTTGCGCGCCTGCTCGCCATGAGAGTTCATCAAGGCGGCAGAATATGAGGCCTGCCAGAGTCGGTCAAAGCCAAAGTTGCGGACTTTGGCCCTTGCCTCCGCCGTGCCAGCAGGGCGCCTAAGGAGCGGCGCAGAAATAATTCATGCCAATATCGGGCACGCCGCCGAAAGTCATCTGGCTCAGAGGGCGCATTTTGAACCAGCGGACATGGCCATCGCCGTAGGCCTGGTTAAGGCCCGCACAGGCGGGCGCGGCGGCGTTATTATCGATGCCTCCAAGTCCGCCGTACCAACTGCCCACGTGATAGGCGGGGCCGGACCATCCATGGTTGTAACCCCATTGCTGGTCAATCCGAAGCCAGCACATGTCGGTCAAGAGCACGCGCTTGGCCTCGAGCGTGTTCCGCGTCAAAAAGTCGGGTTGCGGCCCCATGTTGGTCGACCAGAGGTCGAATCGGCCGAAGTAGGCGTACCAAGAGGTGATGTAATCATAGAGGCTCCATTCGTATTTGTTGTGAGGCGGGCACTGGGTGGGGTTGGCCGGACAAACCCAAACTCCGCGTATGGAAGAGGTGGTGGGCGAGGGCGGCAGTTGGGCGGGAGTCGAGACGGTTGGGCCGCCGCCGACATAGGGTATCATTAGCGAGTAACTGAAGTACGATAAATTGGTCACGTAGGTCACTTCCGGAGCCGGCTCGTTGAGGGAGGCGTCGATGCCAGTACGGGGGATGGCGTCCTTGTTATCGGTGGAATAGGTGTTTACACCAAGGGCGAGTTGGCGGACGTTGTTGGCGCAGGCAAGGCGCCGGCTTTTTTCCCGAGCCCGGGCCAGTGACGGCAGGAGCAGGGCCGCCAGGATGGCGATGATGGCAATCACGACCAGCAGTTCAATCAAGGTAAACCCCCGCCCGCCACTGGCCGGGCCTCCTGCCGGCGGAAGTGTTGGGTCTCGGCTGTTACGTCTCTTGGGGTTACAAGTGCCGTCCATAAACTTACTGCCTTTCTTCCTGTGGAGTGGAGGGTAAAGGATCGGGGTAAATTTTGCAAGCCTTAAAGAGGAGGTCACCTGTTTGGCCTGTTGGCCGGTCTCGGCAGTCCGGGGCCCATGCCCTGGCAAACTGGTATCGAGGGTCTCTTAGCACTTGCAGTGAATCAAGAGCGGCTTGATATTCGAGCCTGTATGATGACCACCCGTTCATTGCCGATGGCCGTGCCACACCTGGGGTTGCTGGCTGGGTTTGCCATCGTGTTGGCGTGCCCGCTGGGCGCCGGGGCCGCGGCGCCCGAGAATAAGCCTTGGTTCCGGCGCGCTTTGGTCGGCATGGAGATCGACCCGACGGGGGCGGAGTTCGGCATCGGCCCGGGCGACACGGGTTACGCGGCGAAGTATGATGGGCGTGAAGTGGCGCGGCGCTGCAAAGAGGCGGGCGGCGAGTATCTGGTGATCTGGGCGCGGGACGGCGAGTACGCGTATTACGATTCGAGGTTCGAGCGCAAGGCCCCCGGGCTGGGCAGCCGGGACGTTCTGCGCGAGGCCGTGGAGGAGGGGCACAAGCTCGGTCTGGCGGTCATTGCCTACTGCGTGCAGCAATACTGCAGCGAAACCCTCCGGCAGCACCCGGAGTGGCGGATGGTGGCCAGCGATGGCAAAGCGATTGAGCGGGTCTGTTTTCGGTCCGGCTATCTCGATTACATGAAGCAACTGCTGGCCGAGCAGCTCGCTTATGGCATCGATGGCCTCGTCCTCGACATGATGGACCAGGGCTTCATCCCGCCTTACGGCTGCTGGTGCGCGACCTGTGAACAGGAGTTCCAGGCCCAATGCGGCCGGGCGATGCCGCGCCACATGAGCTGGGACGAGGACTGGGACCGAGTGCTCGAGTTGCGCTACGCCAGCAGCGACCACTTCGAGAAGGAATTGACCCAGCACGTTCACCGGCTGAATCCGCGGGCCACGGTGTACTTCAACTACCACGGCAACCCGCCCTTCTCCTGGGAGGCCGGCCAGCGCCCGGTGCAACACGCCGTGAACGGGGACTTCGTCACCGGGGAGACCGGGTTGTGGAACTTCGGCGCGCTGACGGTCGGGCTCAACGCCGAGTTTTACCGTGCCGCCACGCCCGGCAGGCCATTCCAGGCCGCCATGCAGCGGGGCGTGCGGGGGTATTTCGACCAGACGACGCGCCCGCTGAACGACCTGCGGTGGGAACTGCTGACCCTGCTCGCCCACGGCGCCTTTGTCACGCTGATAGACAAAACGGCCTTCGATGGCTGGCTCGATCCGGTGGCCTACGACCGGTTTGGGTCGCTCTTCAAGGAGGCGCTGTCCAAGCGCGCGCACTTCGGCCATCAGCCGGTGCGGGAGGTCGGCCTCTATTTCAGCAGCCGGACCCGTGACTGGTGGGGCCGCGACCACCCCGCCGATTACTTCATGGCCTTCCAGGGCGCCCACAAAGCGATGGTTTATGAGCACATTCCTTGGGGCGTGATCCATGAGGAGAACCTGGCGCTCGAAACGCTGCGGCAGTTTCCCGTCGTGCTCCTGGCGAACGCGGCCATCCTCTCGGACGGAGAAGTCCTCCTCTTCCGCCGCTATGTCGAGGGTGGCGGCAAGCTCATTGTTACCGGGGTCAGTGGCACGCTGGACAGGTTCGGGGGCAAGCAGGCGGAGTCCTCGCTGGCAGAACTCATCGGGGCCAGGCTCGAGGGCCGGCTCGAGTCCCAGGATAACTGGCTGAGGTTCCCCGCAGTCGCCCAAGACAGTTTGAGGGGCTTACAGGGCGACATTCGGGCCGACTGGCCTTTGCTGGTAAAGGGCCCCGCGGTGCTCTACCAGCCCGCCACGGCCGTGGCCCTGGGCGACCTGCTCAAGCCGCGCCGCACGCTCCACCAGCAGCAGGGCAAGGAAGACCCGGACTTTCTCATGAGTGCCGGCGAGCGAGTCGGCCCCGCCATTCTAGTGAACCAGCTCGGCCAGGGGACCGTGCTGACTTTTGCCGGCTCACCGGACTTTGCGACAGCCAGCGAGCTGCACATCGTCGAGACGCGCAGGCTGCTCCGCTACGCTGTGCGGTTCCTGGACCCGAGGCCGCGGATCGAGATTGCCGCGCCGGCGACGGTTGAGGCGGTGGTGACCGACGACCCGGCGGGACGCACCTTGCGGGTGCATCTGCTGGGCTACAATTCGCCGCCGCAGACGACCCCGGCCACGGACCGGCCCTATGTGCTGCCGGGGCTGATTGAAGACGCGCCGAGGTACCGCGCCGGGATCACGCTGAACCGGTCCATCCGGCGCGCGACTGTGCTGAACCGGTCCACCGTCTTGCAGCGCCGGGGCAACCGACTTGACTTGGCCGTTGAGGATATCCACGAGGTGGTCGTGGTCCGCTATTGAGGGTGGCCGCGCCAGCGCGGCACGCCATCAGGCGCCCGGCGCTGGATCAGTTTCGAGACCTGGGGCCAATGCAGGCGGTTACTTCTGGAGGAGGCGGTAGAACTTGTTGGTGCTGCTCAGAGGCAGTGTGACCACGTTGGCGTTGGTGGTGACAGCCGGAGTCAGCCCCAGGCTCGACCAGTTCATCCCGGGCGACAAGTCACCGCTCGCCTGCTGCAGGACAAAGTTGCTGGCCCACAGCGGCCAGGACAGCCCAATGGCCTGGCCTGATTGCGCAATGCCCAGGGTCGGCGGCGGACTGATGATGACCGTGCCGTTGACGTAGTCGGTGGTCAAAGGCGAGGCGGCCGGGTCCGACACCTGGCAGGGCACGGGCTGATTGCCCAGGGCAACCGGGTAACTGCCCGAGGCCGCAGAGGCAGCCGAGAAGCCGATTTTGGCGACCTGCTGGTCGCCGGCGGCAAAGCTGCTGCCCGGCTGGAGGGCCAGCGTAAAGCCCAGCCGGCCAGAGGCGGCCTGCTGGTCGTTGAGAATAAACATGGCGCCGCCGGCACCGCTGAGGCTGCTGCCCGGGGCGGCGCCGGTGTAGGTCAACACCGCCGGGTCAAACGACAGGCTGAAGCCCAGGGCGTTCTCGTTGCCCTGGGCCTTGAGGTTGACCCAGAGCGTGCCGGGCTGGCCCCGGAGCAAGACCGCATCCAGGACCTGCACCTGGCGCGAGAGGCCGTTCTTGAGCGGCCCGGAGGGCGGGTCCCTCTGCACGCGCTTGCCCACAACCAGGGGGTGCTCCGCAGTGGGGCCGCCGGCGGGCGTCCACGGGTCCAGGCCGGCCATATAGCGTCCGACCTGCACCCAGTCGATAACGGTGATGGCCCCATCGCCCAGGGTGGCGCGCGGGGCGCAGTCCGCCCGCTGGAATTCGCTGGCGTTGGTGGGATAATCCAACCGGGCCGCATAGCGGCCCTCCAGCACCCAGTCGGTGACCGTGATGGCCTGGTCGCCGTCGGGCCGCGGCGAGAGATCCCCCTCGAAGGGGGTCGCGGCAATGGAGACCAACCCGGCCGCGAACTTGGCGGGCAGCGGGTTGGCTTTGGCATCGGCGACCTGGCATTTGACCACTTGGTTGCTGAAACCGACGGTGGTGGAGGCCGCGTTGGTGGTGATGGCCGCGGTGAAGCTCACCTCGGCCACTTCCTGGGTGCCGGCGGCAAAGGCGGTGTCCGTCGGCAAGGCCACGCCCACGCCCAAGAAACCGTTGGCGGCCTGGCCGGCATTGGAGACCAGCGTGGCATTGGTGGCCCCGGCGCCCAGGGTGAGGCCCGTGTAGGTCAGCATGGCGGGATTGAAATCGAGGGTGAAGCCCAGGGCATTTTCGTTGCCATTGGCCACCAGCAGGATTGGCACGGTCACCGTGCCATTGCCAACGGCAGTGACGTTGGCGGCCTGCACCAGCGCCGGCGGATAGGTCACCGTCAGGACGGCGGTCGAGCTGGTGACGCTTCCAACCGAGTTGGAAACGATGACGGAGTAGGCGCCCGCATCGGTCATTTGGAGGTTCGTCAGCAGGAGTGAACTGCCAGTGGCGCCGGTGATAATGTTGGTGTTCAGTTGCCACTGATAGCTCAGCGGCGGCGTGCCGCCGGCGGTCACGCTCAAGGTCACGTTCGTGCCGGCGACCGCCGTCTGGCTTCGAGGTTGAATTGCAATCACCGGGGCCAGGCCGCATTTACCCGCGCTGCCGGCATTGTAGATGGCCTGGATTTCCACGTCCGCCAGCGCCCGGCTGTAAATGGCGAGCTCATCCATCTGGCCCAGGAAGCGCATGCCCGCGCCGGCACCGTGCGCCCGCAACCCGAAATACAAATCGCCAAGCGTCCGGGGCGTAAAGGTCCCGAGATTGGCCTGGGCAACCAGTGCTCCGTTGAGATAAAGATTCGCGGCGCCACTGGCCTTGTCGTAGGCAACTGCCAGATGCTGGAAGTTGCCGGTGTTGAGCACTCCGGGCGGAGAATTGATGAGGTGCGTGATCGAACCGCTGTCTATAAGGTTGGCTGTAAATGATCCCGGTCCGGTCCCGCCGCTCGAAAGAGGCACGGAGATGTTCAACAACGCGCCAAAGGATCCGTTGTTCCATTCGACGATGGGCCGTTCAGTCGAGAGGTCTGCCGGCTTAATCCAGGCCTCGATGGTCATGCCGTTGCTGGGGCCAATGTTAATGCCGGGCGAGGCCGGCACACGCACGTCGGCGTTCGTGCCGTTGAAACTGAAGGCCTGACCGACTTCACCGGGCAAGAAACTCACCCCGCCTTCCAGGAGGCCGTTGTTTGTGCCATGGCTGTCGTTGGCAGTGCCTTCGCCAGGCCACCAGCCGGCCAGGCCGGAGGGCGCGGTCACACAAACCGGAAACTGCGTCACGGTCAGCACGGCGTTCGCGCTGGTGGCGGTGCCGGCGCTGTTGGAAACAAGAGCCGCATAGGGGCCTGCATCAGCGAATTGAACATTGGTCAGCACCAGCGAACTGCCGGTGGCGCCAGGGATGTTGCTGCCGTTGAGTTGCCATTGGCAGCTCAGGGGCGGCGAGCCGGCCGCCCTAACGCAGAAGGTCACCGTTGCCCCGAGCACTACAGTCTGGCTCTGAGGTTGAGTGACAATGGCGGGCGCGAGAGCGCATTTGCCTGAGCCGGCGGCATCGTGGATCGCCTGGACCTCGGCCGCCGAAAGGGCGCGATTATAGAGGGAAACTTCATCCATCTGGCCGACCCACAAGGCACTGCCCGGGCCTGCAACCCGCGCGCCCAGATAAAAATCAGTGGCGGTTTGGGGCGTCAGAGTGCCAAGGCTCTGCTGGGCGACGGCCGAGCCGTTCAAGTAAAACACCGCCAGACCGCTGGCTTTGGCATACGTCAAGGCCACATGGTGCCAGGCGTTGTTCGTGAGCAGCCCAGCAGCCGAGGGGAAGGTGTGACTTCCGCCGGTGGTATCGATGAGATTGGCGAAAAGGCAGCCCGGGCCGTTCCCATACGGGAGCGGTTGGGAAATCCAGAAGTGGACCCCGTAAGGAGCAGGGCCCGCGCCTGAATTCCACTCCA
>JBEKRX010000041.1:0-62989 GCA_049518415.1 Verrucomicrobiota bacterium | reverse complement strand
ATAGAGGCTTGGGTGGAGGCTCACCTCAAAAACCATCTGCTTTACGAGCGCAGGAGGGATCGAATAAACTTCTACGAACTGCTGGCCGGGATCACCCATCCCTTAGCTTGACGCGTATGCGCTGGGAGCGGGACGGGCCTTGCCCTGGGCTGGTATGTTTCGGCCCCTACAGGGCGGGAGAATGCCGCGCGGAGCGCGGCGCTCTCCTGAAGTGGACCCCGATCCCTGGACCACGGAGCGGGGAAATTAAGATATAGCTTTCGGAGCCGGCTGGACCTGTTCTTTGTCCTGTTTTGCCTGGCGCGCTCCCCACAAGGCGGGGGCTGGGGCGAGTTTTGCGACCGGCGTGGGGGTTGGGGCCGGGATGCGGCGTTGTGGCTTGGGCGCAGGGCGGGGCGACCCTCGTTGGCTGAGCCCGGCCGGCTGGCCGTGGGAATGGGGTATGGGGCCTTAGCCCAGCCGCTGACCCGCTTCGGCCGGCGAATGGAACGAAGTCCGGAATTGCGTCAGAAAACGGCCACAATTCAAAAGCAAATGTAGGAAAGACGGGACCCAGGCCTTTTTCAGGCTTTTTCGGGGCTTTTTCGGTGCAACCCGGAGCCGGTCCGGTGCGAGGGGAGATGATTTGAGGGCGAATCTTGAGTTGACTACAGGTTGACAGACGGTTTACAGTCAGGCATGGCAAATACGATGACCAAGACAATGAAGGGCGCCGCCGGCGAGGCGGGGCTTGGGTCGCTCCTGGGCCGGTTGGTGGAAGAGAAGCGACGCCTGGAGCGGTTGTTGCAGCAGGTGGACGAGGTGTTGCGGAAGGCTCCGCCGCCGCCCAAGGCAGCCAGGGGCGCGAACCGGGAAGTCGCTCCGCCCCGCCCCAGCCCGTTGGACCAGGTGAAAGGCGTCATGGCCGCCACGGCGGACTTGCGCGTGGCCAAGGGGAATCTCTCCGCAGAGCGGGTGGCGAAGTTGTTCGGGGTGAGCCTGAGCCAGTTGGCCGCCTGGCTGGGACGGAGCCGGCAGGCGCTGTCGAAAACACCGGACGCGGATTCGCTTCAGAACAAGCTGGCGTTTTTCGAGCATCTGGCGCGGATGCGAGTGGTCGTGCCGGACGTGGAGTTTCGGAAGTGGCTGCGGATGCCGAATGAGCTGCTGGGGAACAAGTCGCCGCTGGACCTGATGGCCAAAGGGGAGTGGCAACTCATGGCCGATTACGTGGATGATGCGCTGACGGGGGCTCCAACGTGATGACAGACGAGGAGTCCATGCGCGTCGCCTTGGCAGGCGCGCCGGTTCGGCGCCTCCGGGCAACTCTGGTCAGGTGCGTCGCCATGCTGCCCCTCGCCGCAGGCGGCACGCCGGACTATCTGTTCACCTCCGGACGAGCCAACCGCTGCAACCCAGCCGGCGTGGATTGCATTTACTTTTCCCAAGACGAACGCACGGCGCGGGCGGAGTACGGACGCAGCAACAAGAGTTCCCGCCCGAATGTCGCGACAGCGACTACGAGAAGCGCCAGAAGGCGGCCTATCCGATCCACCCGGGAGTCTTCGACCGGCTCTGTTCCGACTGGTCAAGGTTGGTGAAGTTCCAGCGCACTCGCGGCGGTGGCCTTGGACTGCCGTCGATCCCAGACCGCGGCGCCTCTACCCACTGCCGTCCTTGTTCAATTGGCGCCAAATCTGCCACCAGGGATCATCCGGCTTCTCTGGCGTCACCCTCACATAATTGCGCAGCACGATGAAGAAGTTCTGCCCGAAAGCCGCCGGCGACTGCTCTGCCTTCGCGAAATGTATTCGGAGCGCCTCCTCGAAGCTGCGGCGGCCCGCCTCGCGCTCGCCCAACTCGCGCAAGACGATGCCAAGGTTGTCGAGTGTCCTGTCAACACCTTCATTTGCTTTTTTCGCCTCCGTTAGCGGCGGCCCGTGCGGGCGCCGGGCGTAACATCTGTGCGCTGGGCAGCGTCTCAATTCCTTGGGTATGGACCACGATTCCGAGGACGGAGCTTCCAGTCGAGATTCTGTAGGCAGGCTGGCAGGCGCGCTCGTTTCCAGGCGTGAGGCCTTGCGATTCGGTTTCTTGGGCGCGACCAGCGTGCTGCTGGGCGATGGTTTCGGGCTGCGTGTCGGGGTGACGGCGGGGCCGGTCAAGGCCGCCGCCAAGGCCAAGGCGGTCATCCAGTTGTGGATGTCGGGCGGGCCTTCGCACCTGGACACCTTCGATCCGAAACCGGAAGCGGGCTACGATTACTGCGGTCCACTGGACAAGCCCATCGCCGCCAACGTGGAGGGCATCCGGGTCTGCGAACTGCTGCCGTTGCTGGCGAAACAGGCGGACAAGTATTCCATCATCCGCGGCATGACCCACGGCGTGAACGCTCACGAGACGGCTTCCTACATGGTCCAAACCGGGCGGCCCGCGGGCGGTCGCGAGGTCTTTCCGTCGGTCGGGGCCGTAGTGTCGCTCTTCAAGGGCTATGAGGCCGGGTATCGCGGGCTGATTCCGCCCTATATTGTGCTGACCGAACTGCAGGGGCGGTTTTCCGAGGCCGGTTTCCTGGGGGCACGCTGCAAGCCCTTTGCGACGGGGGGTGACCCGGCCCAAGGCCGGTTCCTGGTGGAAGGCGTGGCCGCCCCGGGCATCTCCGAGCAGCGCCAGCGGAACCGGCGCGAGTTGTTGCACAACCTCAACACGCTGGGGCGCGCGCTGGAGGGCGATGCGCGGCTGGCGGCCCTGGCGCAATGCGAACAGGAGGCCTACGACCTGATCCTGGGGGACGCGGGCAAGGTGTTCGAGCTCTCACAGGAGAAGGACGAACTGCGGGAGCGGTATGGCCGGAACACTTTCGGGCAGTCGTGCCTGATGGCGCGGCGCCTGGTCGAGCGCGGAGTGCCTTATGTGACGATTAACTCCAAGGGGTGGGACACCCACAAACAGAATTTCCCGGCGATGCGACGGAAGCTGCCGGAGCTCGACAAGGGGATGGCGACCTTGTTGGAGGACCTGGCCGAGCGCGGCCTGCTGGAGAGCACAATCCTCTGGTGGAGCGGTGAGTTTGGCCGGACGCCGAAAATCCAATGGGAAGAACCGTGGAACGGCGGGCGCAATCATTACGGCCAGGCCTTCTGCGCCGTGCTCGCCGGCGGCGGGTTCAAGGGCGGGCACGTGGTCGGGGCAACCGACGCCCGCGGGGAAGAAGTGGAGGAGCGGTCGGTGTATCCCTGCGACCTGCTCGGCAGCGTCTATGAACTGCTGGGCATCGATACGGGGGCCAACCTGCCTCATCCGCAGGGCTTGGCGGTCCGCGTGATGCCCGGCCCCAGCGAGGGCGTGAAGATGGGAGGAAGGCTCACGGAGATTGTCTAGCATCAAATTCTGCTCCGCAGAATTTGATGCGCTTTATATTCCAACAAGAAAATGGTGAGATTTATAGCCCCGGTTATAGGCCCGCTCCGAATTGTCCCGGCATCGTTTTGCCTGCTCGCTGGCGGCGGTTGGGCGGCGGTGGTCATGGTCCTGGCGCTGGGCCTGGCAGCACAGGCCCAGCCGGTGACTCCGCACATCGGCTACGTCTATCCGGCGGGCGGACGCCAGGGGACGACCTTCCAGGTGGCGGTGGGCGGGCAGTATTTGGACGGGGTGACTAATGTCTGTGTTTCGGGCGCCGGGGTGCAGGCGGCGGTGGCGCAGCACGAAAAGCCGCTGACCCCCAAACAGGCCAATGACTTGAGGGCGCAGCTCAAGGCCTTGCAGGAAAAGCGGGCGCGGGTGATGGAGGATCGGCGCCAGGGCGCCGCCGCGGAGCAGGCCTCGACGAATCTGACCTGGACAGCCGAAGACCAGAAGCTGGTTGCGGAAATCCGCAAGAAGCTGGCGGCCTTCCAGCGGCGGCCATCCAGCCCGGCGATTGCCGAGACGGTCAGGCTCCAGGTCACGGTGGCGGCGGAGGCGGAGCCGGGCCAGCGGGAGTTGCGGCTGGGAACGGCGCTCGGGCTGTCAAATCCACTCCTGTTTTGCGTCGGCCAACTCCCCGAATTCCGGGAGCAACGGCCCGAGCCTGGCGAACCGCTCACCCGGCGGCCTTTCCGCAACACTAATGAGCCCCCGAACTCCACGCCCACAGACCCGGCCATCACCCTGCCGGCCATCCTGAACGGCCAAATCCTGCCGGGCGAGGTGGGCCGCTGCCGATTCCATGCGCAACAAGGCCAGCAGTTGGTCATCGCGGTCAGCGCGCGGCAATTGATTCCCTACCTGGCGGACGCCGTGCCCGGCTGGTTCCAGGCCACGCTGGCCCTTTACGACGCCAAGGGCAAGGAATTGGCTTACGACGACGACTATCGCTTCCATCCCGACCCGGTCCTGTTCTACAAGGTCCCCAAGGACGGCGAGTATGCGCTCGCGATCCAGGACGCCCTCTACCGTGGGCGGGAAGATTTCGTGTATCGCATCACCCTGGGCGAGGTGCCGTTTGTGACCAGCATCTTTCCGCTGGGCGGCCCGGCCAGCGCGCAAACCAGCGTCGAGCTCACCGGGTGGAACCTGCCCGTGGACAAGCTTACGCCGGCAATCCAGGAGCCGGGGATTCATTGGCTCTGGGCGCGCAAAGGCGAGTTGGTTTCCAACCCGGTGCCTTTCGCGGTGGACACGTTGCCGGAAATCCTGGAACGGGAACCGAACAACGCGCCCGAGAGCGCGCAGTTGGTCACGCTCCCGGTCATCGTCAATGGCCGGATTGACCAGCCGGGTGACTGGGATGTGTTCCGGTTTGATGGACGCGCCGGCGACCAGGTTGTGGCCGAGGTCTGTGCGCGGCGGCTTGACTCGCCGTTGGATTCAGTGCTCAAGCTGACCGATGCTACGGGGCGGCAGCTCGCGTTCAATGACGATTACCAGGACAAAGGTTCGGGCTTGAACACGCACCACGCGGATTCGTATCTGACCGCCACGCTGCCGGCCGACGGCACTTATTACCTTCGGCTCGCCGACGCGCAGCACCAGGGCGGCCCCGAGTATGGCTATCGTTTGCGCCTGAGCGCGCCCCGGCCTGATTTCGCGCTGCGGGTCGTGCCCTCCAGCCTCAGCGTCCGCGCCGGCACAAGCATTCCGCTCACAGTCTATGCCTTGCGCAAAGACGGCTTTACGAACGAGATCGCCCTGGCCTTGAAGGACGCGCCGGCGGGCTTCGCGCTGAGCGGGGCCCGGGTCCCGGCCGGACAGGACCAGGTGCGGCTGACGCTGACCGCCCCCCCGATGCCCCGCCAGGAACCGCTCAAACTCTCGCTGGAAGGGCGCGCGACCATCGCCGGCACCACCCTGGTCCGGCCCGGCGTGCCGGCCGATGACATGATGCAGGCCTTTGCTTATCGGCACCTGGTTCCCGCCCAGGACCTCGAGGTGGCGGTGGTGGGCCGCGCCCGGCCCAGGGGCGCGGTGCGGTTGCTCGCGGCCGGCCCGGTGAAAATCCCCGCCGGCGGGACGGCGCGGGTCCAGGTCGGCCTGCCCACCACAACCGCCTCCGGCAAGGTGCAGCTCGAGTTGAGCGACCCGCCGGACGGAATCGCCCTGCGCGAGGTCGCACCGGCAGGCGAGGGTTCGGAGCTGGTGTTGGCTTGTGACGCCGCCAAGGTCAAACCCGGCCTGGAAGGAAACCTGATCGTGAACGCCTTTGCGGAGAATGCGCCAGCGCCAGGCAAACAAAAGGCGCCGCCCAACCGCCGGCGCGCCTCCCTTGGCACATTGCCGGCGATACCTTTTGAAGTCGTGGCGCCCTGAAGTTGACCAGGTGCGAGCGTCGGTGCGTTTCGTGACCAAGTGGGCCATTTCACAAATCCGCTCACGTATTTATGAAACGGCCCACCAAGGCTCTTTCCCCTGTTTTGGTTGCGGCTCCGCCGCGCAAAGCCGATACTCCCGACCATGCAAAACGACCTGCGATCTCATGTTGACCGTGCCCTCGCAGCGACGGGGGAAACACGGTGCCTGGCGCTGGACTGCGGTGTGCTGGGGACGACGCCGGAGGTCTTCGGCCGCGAGTTTGGGGACAAACCGGCGCTGCTGGTGGCGGACCGGAACACCTTTGCGGCGGCTGGCCGAGCGGTGCGGGAGGCCTTTGCAGGCGCCGGCCGCGCCCTGGCGGAACCGTTCATTTACAGCGACCCGCAGCTCTACGCCGAGCACCGGTTCGTGGTGGCGCTCGAGGAGGTCTTGCGCGCCCGGCCCCAGGCCATCCCCGTTGCCGTCGGGTCGGGCACGATCAACGATTTGACCAAGCTGGCGGCGCATCGGGCGGGCCGGCGCTACCTCGCCGTGGCGACGGCCGCTTCGATGGATGGCTACACGGCCTTCGGCGCCTCGATCACTTACCAGGGGTCGAAACAGACCTTCCCCTGCCCCGCCCCGAGCGCGGTCGTGGCCGACCTGGAGGTCATCCGCGCGGCGCCCGCCGAATTGAACGCGGCGGGCTACGCGGACCTGATGGCCAAGACCGTGGCGGGCGCCGACTGGCTGTTGGCGGATGCGGTGGGGACCGAGCCCATCAACGAAGGGGCCTGGGAAATCGTGCAGGGCCGCCTGCGCGAGGTGCTGGCGAAACCGGCGGGGGTCCGGACGGGCGACCTCGACGCCCTCAGGCGCTTGACTCAGGGATTGATGCTGGGCGGGTTGGCCATGGTATGGGCGCGGTCCAGTCGTGCCGCCTCGGGCGCGGAACACCTATTCAGCCATTTATGGGACATGCAACACCATACGCACGCGGGCAAAACGCCGTGGCACGGCTTCAAGGTGGGAATCGGCACCCTGGCCGTGACGGCCCTTTATGAATACCTGCTGAGCCTCCCGCTGGCCGAGCTCGACCTGGACCGGTGCTGCGCCCAGTGGCCGGACGAAGCAGCCCGCGAAAAGCAGGTGCTCGACTTGTTCGAGGAAGGCGAGGCCAGGAACGTGGCGCTCGCAGAAAGCCGGGCCAAGGCCATCGACCGGGCCGCGCTGCGCCGGCAATTGGAGAGGTTGCGGGGCCTGTGGCCGCGCTTGAGCGAACGGCTGCGGGAGCAGTTGCTGCCGTTTGCCAAGCTCAGAGCGATGCTCCAGGCAGCCGGCGCGCCCGTCGAGCCGGAGCAAATCGGCATCTCGCGACCGCGGCTGCGCCAGACCTTTTGGCAGGCCTGCTTGCTCCGCCGCCGCTTTACCGTTCTGGACCTGGCCGCGCGCACCGGCACGCTCGAGCGCGGCCTGGAACGGCTGTTTGGACCGGGAGGACGCTGGAACGTTGAGGCGATGGAGCCGCGGCCAGTCGGGATTGAGGCGGTGAAGCGGTGAGGCGTTGCCTGTTCGGGGTTCGTCTGCCCAGCTTAGGGTTCTTGACCGGCAAGACTCGTTGTAATCAGGTCAAGTTTCGCTGCGATTGCAATCCCGATTCTGAATCGGGACTTTTAGGTGAATTGAGCATTGAGAATTGAAAAACGATCGTTGGTCATTGAAGAGTGCCCGTCCCGCCACGCGGGACCGAATGAACTTTCGGACTGCGGACTCAATGACCAATAAGCAATACTCAATACTCAATTCTCAATGAACCTCTCCAGGCGGCAAGTCCTTTCGCTCCAGCCTTCGTTGCTCGCTCCTCGCAGACCGCTTACGGGTATGCTCGTCGCTCGCGCCTCGGCCGGAGCGAAAATCCCTGGCCGCGAACGTCACCGTATTTATGACACGCAGCGTTCAGCCTTGGCGGCTGTCGCGGAGGGCTTTGAACAAGGCCTCGAGGTTTTCCAGGGGGGTGTTGCCTTGGAGGTTATGCACCGCGTTGAAGATGAAACCGCCGCCGCCGTTTAACAGCGCCACGCGCTCGCGCACTTCACGATACACCTGGTCCGGCGTGCCGAAGGCCAGCGTTTGCTGCGTGTCGGCGCCGCCGCCCCAGAAGACCAAGTCGTGGCCGAATTGCTGCTTGAGCCGCGCCGCGTCCATTCCGGCGGCGGAGCATTGGACGGGGTTGAGGATATCGAAGCCGGCCTCCAGAAAGTCGGGAATGAGCTGGAACACGGAGCCGCAGGAATGGATGAAGGTCTTCCAAGGCGAGCGCCGATGAATCAGCCCTGTGACCTGCTGGTGAAAGGGCTTGAACAGGTCGCGATAGGCCTGCACGGAGATGAAGGGCCCGCGCTGCGTGCCGAAATCGGTGCCCGTAATGAACGCGGCCTGGACGAGGTCGCCGAAGAGGTCAATGAGGGTCTGGATGTTTTGCAGGGCGATGGCGCACTGCCGCTCGAAGACGGAATAGACGTAATGGCGGCGGGTCTTGGTGGAGATGTACCATTCCGAGATGTCGCGGATGCCCTTGGGGTGCCTGAGCCAGGGAGCGGGCACCAGGGCGATGTCGCCGAAGCCCGCGCCGGGGATCGTCAGGATGCAGCCGCAATCCGGGCGGGCCTGCAGCCATAGCTTTTGCTGGCGGTAGTAGGCCAGGTCGGCTTCGCCCAGCAGTCCGAATTCCTCCAGGTTGTCCTGGGGGTCCAACTTCGCCTCCTCAATGGGGTCCTGGCGGACGATGCTGTCGCAGAAATACCCGCCCTGGGGCATGTGACCGCTGGGCGGCGCGCTGGTGTCTCCTTCCGGGTAAATCAGCCAGCCGCCGTCCAGAGCGGGGGTGACGTTGAAATTGCCCGGCACCAGGCACGGCGTGCCGTCAAAAAGCGTGAAGGGCTTCCAGTCTTTGGCTTCCGTGCCAAAGAGCGACCGGCGCGGCTTCACCCCAATGAGGTCGATGCCCAGGGCTGCGCGCAAGACATCATCCACCTCGCCCAGCATCTGGTAAGGCTCGGTGACGCGCACCACATAGTCCGGCTGGCCCAGCACACGCCGGCGCAGCCGGGTCACGGCCGACACATGGATGCCCGTCACCGACGTGGCCCCGAAATCCGCCGGCACGTAGTCGGGTTGCTGGTGGTTGAGGGCGGCCTCTACTCGGCGGCGGCTGGTCCAATGTAAGTTGCTCATGGTGGCCAAGGTTTGCGCGCCTTGGGCGGCACGCGCCTCGGCCCTGTTGTTACAGCCGGTGCCCAGTCGAGTCAATGCCGGAGAATTGCTTCCGCAAGGGGGGGTGCATCCTGACACTGCCCCCGAGCGCGGGCGGAAGCCCTCCCCCCTTCCCCCCTCCCATGCGCTCGGAGCGCATGGGAGGGGGGTGTGATCCGCTTTACCAGTTTACCCAGGGCGGCAGCCCGTCCCGCTCGGAGCGGGAGGGGCTGCCGCCCTGGGCTACTGTCTTGCTGCCCCTGCGGGGCAGAAGAATGCCGCGCTGCGCGCGGGTGGAGTGGAATTGGTGGCAGTGTCGGGCTGCGCCCTCAAGGGGGGGCAGTGCCCGGACGCGGCGTCCGCGCTCCTGCTCTACTCCGCTTTGCCGAGCATCGCCTGGAGGTCGGCTGCCGGCGTCCGGAGCGGCATGAGATTGAACTTGTCGGCCAGGACCTTGAGCACATTGGGCGTGAGGAAGGCGGGCAGCGTGGGGCCGAGCCGGATGTTGCGCAGGCCCAGGTAGAGCAGCGTGAGCAGGATGCTCACGGCCTTTTGTTCATACCACGACAGCACCAGCGAGAGCGGCAGGTCGTTCACCCCGCAGCCAAAGGCCTTGGCCAGCGCCAGGGCGATCTGGATGGCTGAGTAGGCATCGTTGCACTGGCCCAGGTCCAGCAGCCGCGGCAGGCCGCCAATCGTCCCGAAGTCCAGTTTGTTGAACCGGTACTTGCCGCACGCCAAAGTCAGGACCACGCAGTCCTTGGGCACCGCGGCCGCAAACTCGGTGTAGTAATCGCGCCCGCTCCGGGCGCCATCGCACCCGCCCACCAGGAAGAAGCGCCGAATCGCCCCGCTCTTGACCGCGGCGATTACTTTGTCCGCCACACTCAGCACGGCCTGGTGTCCGAAGCCGACCCGGATGGTCTGGTCCGGCCCGTCCTGGGCGAAGCCGGGGGCGGCCAGCGCCGCTGCGATGACCGGCGTGAAGTCGCCGTTGGCAATGTGGGTCACGCCCGGCCAGCCGACGTGGCCGGTGGTGAAGATGCGCTCCTTATAACTGTCGGCAGGCTTCTGCAGGCAGTTGGTCGTCATCAGGATGGCCCCGGGAAAGTTGGCAAACTCGCTCTTCTGGTCCTGCCAGGCCCCGCCGTAATTGCCGGCCAGATGCTTGTACTTCTTAAGGCCCGGATACCCATGGGCCGGGAGCATCTCGCCGTGGGTATAGACGTTGATGGCTTGGCCCTGAGTCTGCTGGAGGAGCCGCTCGAGGTCTTTGAGGTCGTGCCCGGAGATGAGGATGGCTTTGCCCTTGAGCGGTTCGACGCGCACGGGCGTGGGGACCGGGTGGCCGTAGGTGCTGGTGTGCGCGCCGTCAAGCAACTCCATGACCTTGAGGTTCAACTCGCCGCATCTCAGGCAAAGGCCGAACAGGCCATCGACCGTCGCCTTGGCTTCCGCCAGGTAACAGAGCGCCTCGGCCAGGAAGGCATACACGGCCTCGGCCTCGTGGCCGAGAATCCGCGCATGGTCCGCATAAGCGGCCATGCCTTTCAAACCGTAGGTCAACAACTCCTGCAGGCCGCTGAGGTCCGGCCCCAACTCGGCGCGGCGGGACAAGACCGAAACCATCTGGCCGGTCCCGACCAGGCCAGCGCGGGTCGGGGCCGGCGCCCAGGTGGCGGGGCCTCTGAACTGCCTGGGCTTTTGGCCGGCCTGGCGGGCCGCTGAATCGTACAGGCTCCTGGCCAGGTCGCGCACCAGGGCCGCGTCGCGGACCCCCTGCTCGACCGCCTGCGCGTCGAAATTCACGTTCGTGACCGTCAGGAACAGTCCCCGCAGGATGAAACGGTCCACCACCGGGTCCTTGGCCCCCAGGGCGCGCGCCTGGTGGGCGTATTGCGCCACGCCCTTGGTCGCGTGCAGCAGCAGGTCCTGCAGGCTCGCCGTCTCCTCATCCTTGCCGCAAACGCCAATTTCGTTGCACCCGGTCCCTTTCGAGGTCTGTTCGCACTGAAAACAATACATGGTTGTTCTTTCGCTAAGTTGTTGCTTCGTTCAAGCCTGACAGTCTGGCTGTGCAGGGCAGGCCTTCTCCCGACCTGTCGGGCCAAGGGCTACCCTGCTGAGATTAGTTCTTAGTTGTCCTGGTGGCAACCGCGCCACCAGCGCTTTTCTCAATGGGACTTATGCCATCAAACCCTGCGGCCCGCTTTGATTCAGGTCAAGCTTTGCGTTGAAGCGTTGCGGCCTTAAAATCAAATCCGCTCATCTGCGCAAGGCTGGCCTTGACTCCACCGCTCGGAGGAGCGCTGGGTCGAGAAGCGGGTGCGGCGCGGACGCAAAGAGCAAAAACCCCAGTGCAATCAATGGATCTGGGCGGCCTGTGCCCAACTGGCCGGATATGCCGCCGAGGTGGTTTATCAGGCGGGGCAGCGGCGCTGGGGGATCGAAAACAAGGCGTTCAACGAGCTGACCCAAGCGTATCACCTGGAACACTGCTACCATCACGATCCCACCTCCATGTTGGTGCAAATGTTGATCCTGCTGTTTGGCTTTAGGCTCTTTACGGCCTTTGCGCTGCATAGCCAATTGGTGCGCTTGGGGGAGCTGACCCCCAAAGCCCTGGCCCACGAACTGGATTTAGCCTTGGAGGAAGACCTGCCCTGGGACATGTGGTTTCATAGCGGGTGACGCCCCTTTGGGGTCGGTGTTTTCGGGACGTTGCTCTTCGACAAGCCGTAGAGAATAGTAGAAACGGGGGACGGAGGAGGTGTTGTCGCTTGCGGCGGCGGACCAAGCCTCAGAAACGGACCAATCCGGCTAAGCGCCAAAACTTTTTGAAAAACCTACCCCGAAGGCCGAGGAGAGCGCACCTTCCGAGATTGCTGTGGCCGCTCGCTGCGGCTTGCGCGGGTCTCCGCGAGCTGTTAATGTCACGCACTATGAGCCCGCTGTTGGTCCTGGTACACCACGAAGAAAAGAGCGAGACCGAGCAGAATCTGTGCGGCATAGCCGGCATCCTGGGCATTGAGACCGTATTGGTCCGCGTTGGCCCGCTGGGCGTGACCGCCGACCCGTTGCCTCACCAACTCCAAGCCGCAACCGCCCTCGCAATCAGCGCCTCTGCCTTTTGCGCGGTCGAGACGCTGGGCTTGATCTCCGGAGACCTTTCCGAACTAACCAGGGGTGCAGCAAAAAACATCCTGCTCTACGGATTCCAGTCGAATCGCGCGCACGCAGACCTCGTTGCGCGTCTGACCGGCGCTGCCGTGCGGGCGATCACCGCAATTCCGAACGCCACTCGGAGTTCTTTCCCGCGCGACGGCGGGCCGCTGGTGGGACCACTTTCGGGATGCGACTTTGAGCGCGAGCCCGCACCGTTGGACGTCGGTTTTGAATTGGAGGCGGGGACCGGGGTCCAGCGAATCCTGGAGGTTGGCCATACCCCAGTGTTCATCCGGCTCGAACGGGCCGGCAATCCGCTTTTCCTTTGGGCTCACGCGGATCCGATTCCCGGCCCCGAGACCCCGATTGCCGAAGCGGACCTGGTAAGGCGCTGCGACCGTTTTGTCCCGGCTCTCGTGTTTTTACGCTCGGCATTTGACGGTCATTGCTGGGAGAATCCGATCAAGACCGCCCGCGTCATTATCGACGACCCCTTGTTGAAACGGCGATATGGTTTCATTCGATACGAGGAGCTGTTTCGCTCGATGAGGCGCCTTGGCTGTGGTGTCACCACGGCTTTCATTCCATGGAATTGGCAGCGAACCACCCGCCGGGATGCCCGGTTGTTCGCGCCGTTTCTTCCGGATCATTCGCTCTGCGTCCACGGGTGCGACCACACCGGGAATGAATTCGGTGAAGGCAGCGAGTACCAGCTCGCCGCGAAGGCATTAGCCGCACTCGAACGTATGGACAATCACCGGGACCGCACGGCCCTGGGATCGAGTCGAGTCATGGTTTTTCCCCAAGGCAAATTCTCCACCGTCGCGATGCGGGCCTTGCGGCGCGCCGGCTTCCTGGCAGTCGTCAATACTACACGTGTGCCGGTGGACTGTCCGGGCGACGCAGTGACCCTCGCCCAGGAACTCCAACCCGCTGTTACCTGTTATTCCGGCCTGCCACTCTTCAAGCGACGGTACCCGGCCGACCTGCAGGCTTGTGCCCTGGACCTTTTCCTCGGGCGGCCGGCGCATATCGTCGAGCATCATGGTTGGTTTCGCCACGGGTGCGGGGATTTCGAGCGGTGCGTGGAGTGGCTGAAGGCCGTTCAACCTGGCTTGTCCTGGCCCTCGCTCGAGGTCGCGCTGCCGCGGCAGCACTTGCGCCGCATGTCCACCGGCGGTGGAATCGAGATTCAGTTTTTCACTCCGCAATTCTCCTTTGAAAACCCGCTTGATCAGGCCGCTTCCTATGTTTTCTCGAAGCCGGAGCCCGATCCCAGCCTGGTCGGGAGCGTGACCGTCGATGGCAATCCGGTCGCGTGCGACCGTGTTGACGGCGTGGTGAGGTTTTGCTTCCGGCTCCAGCCCAGGCAGAGCATGGCGGTCGCCGTCAATGTCGCCAACTGCCCCGAGGGTGTCCGTTGGTCGCCGCCGTTCAAGTATCGGGTCCGCGTGGGTCTGAGGAGAGCGCTTTCAGAAATGCGCGACAACCATTTGGCCAGGCATCCCGGGGCGTTCCGAGCGGCCAAAGCTATCACCGGAGCCCTCCGCGCTCGATCGCGGTGATTCAGCCTAACTTCAACCTGGGGTATGAGAGAAAAAAAGACCGACTTCTTTGTTGCGCATTCTTCTTGGTTCAGAGTATCTAACGCCTTGGCAAGTGGATGTGCGGGAATATCGGCGACGCTCTCCGCGGGTGGCCCATGGTCTGTTCCGGGCAATTCCAAAGGAGGCAGCCCGAGTTCCGTGCCATTGAATAAATACTATGACAAAATCGGAATTCTACTCAGAACTTGAGTCTTTGCTCGAACAAGAACCAGGTTCGATCCAAGGCACTGAATCTCTGGCCGACCTCGGCGGCTGGGACTCTATGGCCGTTCTGTCATTTATCGCGTTCGCTGACTCAAAGCTGGGCGAAGCCGTAGCGCCTGCGGCACTAGCAGCCTGC
The DNA here is from genome assembly GCA_049518415.1 of Verrucomicrobiota bacterium. GTDB lineage: Bacteria > Verrucomicrobiota > Verrucomicrobiia > Limisphaerales > UBA8199 > CAVQND01. The sequence continues at coordinate 48,874 of JBEKRX010000041.1, read as the reverse complement.
CGCAGCGTCCAGGATTTGGTGAACCTGTTTCCAGGCAAGATTAAATGAGTGGTGTGACGAATCCCATGGATTTGAGTGGGAAGCTGCTAATCGTGACGGGAGCGTCCTCGGGCATTGGGCGGGAGACCTGCCGATGCCTCAGCGAACTGGGTGCACGGGTGATTCTAGTCGCCCGAAACCGGGAGAAGCTTGCCGAGGTGGCTGTAGCCCTGGCGGGAAAGGACCACCGGATCGAGCCTTTTGACCTGACGCACAGCGACGAGATCCCCGAATGGTTGGAAGGCATCGCCAAGTCTCTGGGGCCGCTGGACGGGGTCGTCCACAGCGCGGGCGTTTTCAAAATGCGGTTGATCAGGGATTGGAGCCTCGCGGAAACGGATGCCATGATGCGAATTAACCTATACCCCTGCTTCGCCCTGGCAAAAGGTTTGCGGCGGAGGAACTGCCATCGGCCCGGAGCCAGCCTGGTCTTCTTGTCTTCGATAGCCGGCATCAAGGGGCAACCGGCGCTGGCGATCTACACGGCCACCAAAGCCGCCATTGTCGGCCTGACCCGGTGCCTGGCGCTTGAATTCGCTCCCGATGGCGTCCGGGTGAACTGTGTGGCGCCCGCTCTGGTCCAAACGGAGATGGCAGACACGCTGCTTGGCAGCATGACGGCAGACCAAATGGCCAAGCTTGCCCACTCCCACCCGCTTGGGCTGGGTAAACCTCGCGACGTGGCCAACGCAATTGCTTTTTTGCTCGCGGATACCAGCCGGTGGATAACAGGAACTACGCTTATTACCGATGGCGGATGCACAGCATAGCAGTGCGGTCCGGAGCACTGTCCGGGCTGCGATTAAGGCGATTGAATACCACTTGCCTGAAGCGGTGTTGGACAATCGCGATTTGGCTCGCGAGTTCGTCGACTGGAGCGCCGACAAGATTGAAGCTAAGACTGGCATCCGTGTCCGCCATGTTGCCCGAGCGGACGAATGCGCCTCGGATTTGGGCGTTCTGGCGGCCCGGAAGTTGCTTGCCTCCGGGGTTTGTAACGCCGCAGACATCGACTTCCTGCTGTTTTGCACCCAGAGCCCAGACTATCTTCTCCCCACCACCGCCTGCCTGATGCAATCCCGCCTGGGGCTGGGCGAATCATGCGGCGCATTGGATTTCAACCTGGGCTGTTCCGGCTATATTTATGGGCTGGGCTTGGCCAAGGGCTTGATAGAGTCGGGCCAAGCCCGCCAGGTTCTCCTGGTCACGGCCGATACTTATACCAAGTTCATCCACCCTCAGGACCGTAGCGTGCGGACCTTGTTTGGCGATGCGGCCGCCGCCACTTTGGTCGGCGCCGTGAGTTCGGAGGATGCCCTGCTCGGGCCCTTTGTCTATGGCACTGACGGGACCGGAGCCGCGAACCTGATCGTTCCCACCGGTGGGATGAGGAGGCATGTCGTCGAGAACGCCGAATTGACAGTCGACACGGCCGGCAATAAACGGACCGTCAATAATCTCCAGATGAACGGGCCGGAGATCTTCAATTTCACCCTGCGGGTTGTGCCGCGGACCGTCTCCGAGCTTTTACGCCTTGCCGGCAAACGGCCGGAGGATATCGACCACTTTGTCTTCCACCAGGCTAATGAGTACATGCTCGAGCACCTGCGCAAGAAGTTGCTCATCCCACCGGAAAAGTTCTCCCTCAACCTCCGGGACTGCGGAAACACCGTTTCCTCTTCGATTCCGATTGCGTTGCGCGCTCTGCACCAGGAAAGCCGGCTCAAGCCGGGCGGCTTGCTCATGCTGGTGGGTTTTGGCGTAGGTTATTCCTGGGGTGCGACCCTGGCGCGTTGGTCCCCGCTGAATCCGCCGGCTCTGCCGGACCCCCCCGGCGACCCAGCTCTATGAAGAAGAGTCTCGTCCGCCGGGTCTTTAATCGGCTTCTGCATGGGCTCGCGCGGGCCTGCCCGGGAGCGCTGACGGTCCGTCCGTTTCTGCACCGGTTGCGGGGTGTCACCATCTCCAAATCGGTGTGGATCGGCGACGACGTCTATATTGAAAATGAGTACCCCGAGCAGGTCGAACTGCACGAAGGCGCTGTCTTGAGCATCAGGGCCATGATCATCGCCCATACCCGAGGGCCCGGCCGGGTGATTATCGAGCGAAATGCTTGCATAGGCCCCGGCGTCATGGTCGTCTGCCAGAGCGGCAAGACCCTCCGGGTCGGCGAAGGTGCGGTCGTCAGCACGGGGTCGGTCGTTACCGCCAGCATTGCGCCGGGAATGATCATTGCGCCCCCAAGGTCCGTCCCGGTCGGCCGGGCGCGCGTGCCGTTCGCGTTGGCAAAGTCGGTCGAAGAGTTTGTTGCGGGCATGGAGCCGTTGCGCCGCTCGATGCCGGCGGGGCGTCCCTCGGCCACTCCACCGCCCCCTCCGCCTCCCGCGCAACCTTGATCCTTGACGACGCGCTCGGCTTGCAGTTCCCTTGCCCCTGCGCGTCCGTGTCCTTCGGTTCGACCGTCCGAGGCCCCGCGGCGGGAACCGAGAAAACTGACTAAGAAATTATGGAACAGATTAGCCCCGGGCCGATGGATGTGCAACTGTCGGAAATCCATCTGCATTCCAGCATCCCTCTGTCTTACCGGCAGGAGGTCGAGGATCTCTTTTTCTTTAATCCCAAGCAAGGGTCGGTCCGGGACCGCGTCCGGCAGCATGTGGACCAGTACGGGGCTCCCACCTTATGCGATCAAGAAGGTCTGCTCACCTTGAAGTTGGGCAAGGTGGACCATGCGCAGACCCTGTTCATGCTGATGGGAAGCAACCGGGCCAAGCTGCTGGGCTTGCTGCTGTATGTGCGGGAGGGTGATTGCCTAAGGGTGCTCTACTTGGCTTTGAAACCGGCTTATACACTGACCTGGCAAGACAGTTGTTTCATCATTTCTCACGTGCTCCGTTCGCTCAAAGAAACCGCCCGGCGCATCAAAGGCGTCAACTCCATTCAGTTCTCTGTTTCCGGAAAGAACGCGGTTCTCGCGCTGGGCGGCGCGTGATTCCAGTTCGTCCTCACCCTGCCCACGCCATCCTTACGAGTGCGCGCGCCTGGTGGGCGTATTGCGCCACGGCCTTGGTCGCGTGCAGCAGCAGGTCCTGCAGGCTCGCCGTCTCCTCATCCTTGCCGCAAACGCCAATTTCGTTGCAGCCCGTCCCTTTCGAGGTCTGTTCGCACTGAAAACAAAACATGGTTGTTCTTTCGCTAAGTTGTTGCTTCGTGTCAAATCCTCTTGGCTGGCCTTGACTCCACCGCCCGGCACAGGGGCGGCAGCCCAATATCGCGCACCAGGTGTGGCGGGACAACTCCCGGGGGCATGGGCGGGCGCTTTAGATACCGGCGGAGGTTGTCCAGGAATGCCACCATGCCGAAGGCGCGTGCCTTAGCCTGGTAGAGGGCCAGCCGATTGAGCGCGCGCTGGGAAGCATAACCGCCCTCGGGCAGAGCTTGGTGCAGCAGCCGGGCCTGGTCCAGCAGTGCCCCCGCCTCCTCCAGGTCGGCCACCGCCCCGCGCCTGAGCCGGCCCCAGAACTCATTAAGCCGCGGAGGATAGAACGCCAGTTCGTAGGCCAGTTGGAGACGCTCTCGTTCACTCATGACTTTGCCCTTCGCCATTGTTCCAGGTCCCCCCGCAGGTTTTCAAGGTTCTCCAGCACCACCGCATCGCGGCAGAACGGCTCGGGCAGTTGCCGGACCGCTTGGGCGACCTCGCCGAAATCCACACGGCCACAGGCGCACAAGTACTGGATGTCCCCCTGGTCTATCGGGTCATAACGGACAAGCTTGCTGGCCACCAGTTGAGGCCAGGAAACGGTTTTCAGCCACAGCCGCCGGCCCTGCCAAAGGAGAATCTCGGCCCCAGGATGCGGTTTTGGCAGGCAAAGCCGCGCCGCCGAAATCCACTCGATGTGATCTGTCTGCGTGGCTTCGTCAGGGTTGACCGGCAGGCCCGCTTGCTGAGCGGCGCGCTGGAAATCGGCAAAATCAACCCGCGAATATGGCCCGGCCACATCCAGGTCCAGGCTGGTCCGATCCGGCTCATCCAACAGAATGAACGCCCCGCTGCCATAAACGCACAGCATTGCCTCCGTGGTCAAAGCCGCGTCCAGACATTCCAGATGGCCTAACAGTTCCTGCTTGTTCATCCGGCCAGATTGTAGCCCCGGCCCGAGCCAGGCTCAAGCCGCGATGCGGCCTTGGCGCGGCCCGCCGCTCTGGCTCAGGTGGACGGCAAGCGGTTGCCAACCGACCGTTTGAGGCGACCGGAGCCTAGCGGATTAGGAAATTAGTTTGAAAGCGGCAAGGACGGATTTGGCTACTCGCCAATCCGCCTTGTCCCCACCGCTTTCAAAGAGATGTGACCCACCTCCTTGGCGTGGAAACGTTTTTCCGCAGGTTCCCATCATTCATGCTTCGCCACTACGGACGCGCGAGGCAAAGGGGAGACGGCAGTCAAACGCCCAAGGAATTTGCCAAGGAATTTGTTAACGTCCGTGATGAGGCGCGGCGGGCCAAGGATATCCAGCACGCCGCAGGAGCGCCGTCCCGCCGTCGCCTCCATTACGCTTGTTGGAACGCCTTCGCGTCATCGCCCCATCCCCAGATCTTTGACGAAACGCGCGTCCTCTCGGTACTGCTCCTCTCGCAGGCCCAACTGTTCGATCACCAGTCGCTTGACCAGAGAGGCCACTTGGTCCCGTGTCCAGGCGATGGCGTCAGATGTGACTGCGAAGGGCACAAGTGCTCGAACCTCTGAGAACCGCACAGGAATGCACGAGCGGAACGGCTGAGTCAGACGAACGGCGACAAAAGCAACGAACCCAGTGCAGGCCCCGGCAACATACCAAGGAAACACAGCCAACAAAACGCAGAACACGCCCAGCGACAAGAGCCAAAGACCGACCACAAGCCCCCGTGGTCTGGCCAGGGCGGGCCAACTCCTAGCCTGAATGGAGGCCTTGAGGTCGTGCCAAACTTCCAGCTCTGATCTGCCCACGGCGAACGAGCGGACATCAGTCCCCAGCGTCACGCTGCGCCGCGAGACCCCCAACGTCCGGGCCAAGCCCTTCCGCAGTAGATAAAAAGCCCGCTGAGAGACGCAAACCCGCTCATCAGTGCTCCGGAGCTTGCCGAAGATTAGCTCGACCACGGACGCCGGCGTGACCGACGCCTCCGCTTCTGCGTCCGAAATCGCGACGCCAAAGCGTTCTTCCAAGGCCATCACCAACTCAACTCCTTCTAGGCCCATAGGCTGTGCAGGTTAAAGCATTCCAACAATTAATATGCGAACGGTTCGTATATTGAACCCACGCAAACCCGCCTGCAACAGTTTTCGCACCCCCGCCCGCCCAGCCGCAGCCAAAGTCCAGGGGAAACCCCCTCCTCGGGCGTTGCAGCCCGAAATCAATCGCGATTTTGATGGTTTATCGGGACCGAGAGAGAAATGTTCCGGGCCAATTGGCCTCGTTAGGCTCATCAGTGGAGCTTCGCCTGTCTCCATCGGAGCCAGACTCCGGCGCAGCCAAGCAACGAAAGCGTTGATAGAATGGCGCCCCAGAAAAAAGCCTGGTCTTCATAAACCAAGTCGAGCCGATGTTTGCCGGGGGGAACCTCCAGGGCCTGGAATGCGTAATTGGCCTTCCATAACGCAGTAGGTTTCCCGTCCACATAGGCCTGCCACGGGTGGTAAAAAGCCTGGGCGGCCACAATCAGAGCCGAGGCATCGCTCTCCACGTCGGCCCGCAAACGCCGGGCTGAAAAGAGGGTCGGCACGATTCGGACCCGGGCTGGATGGCGGGTGCGGACCTGGCTTTGAGCTTCCAGCGGCAGATAAACCACCCGGAGCGGTTCAAAGTCGTTCCGGAGCGCGGCCTGCATCGTGTCGGGCCCGTCGGCAAACACGGGCTTTTGGCCTCCAGTGAACAGGGGTAGAAAGGAATCCCTGGATACCCAGTCCACCAGATTGGTCGGGTTGCTGGTATGCGAGATGCCGAGAAAATCCTGGAGCTTGGAAGCCTCATTGGTGGTGAAATAGACATGCTTGAACACCTCGAGAAAGTCTTTCAGGTCCATCGAATAAAAACCGTCAAATTTGGGGACCTGATCCAGGAGGTTGAAGTTCATGAAGAGCGAGAGTCTGCGTCCGCTTATATCGGTTTCCAAACTGGCACTTCCCGGCGAGAGCATTTTCCATAGCGCATCCTTGCTTTCCAGGGCCCGCGAGGCGCCCGCTTCCAATTGATGGTCCCACTTGAAGAACTGGCGAACGGCGCCGGGTTCCAGGGACGAGGGCGGAACGGAGGGACTCAAGTTGGAAGAATGAGTGAAAATGTCAAACCAGAGCAACACGACCAGGCCGGTCTGGAGCAACCGCGCGGACTTCCGCTCCGTCTGCTGCCGCAGCAGGGCAAGGCAGCCAAAAATCAACGTCAGCAACAGAGCCCGGACCAAGCCATTGGCAAAAGTCGTGTCGAGCTTGACTCCCGGCAATGGGAACTGCCAGGCCAGCCAGAGGATCACTCCGATGAGACCGAGCAGTCCCAATACGAGCCCTTTAGTTTTGCGCCATTCCTGGGCCCAACTCTGGGCAGGAAGGCCCAACAGCCAACTCAGTCCGAAGCCTGCCAGCATCGGCAGGGCGAAGGTCGGCAAAGCCACGAACTTGACCGGGAATCGAATAAATCCAAGCAGCGGGAATAGGTGCTTGACCCCGTCATAGACCCAGCCTCGACTTCCCAGAGCCATAAGCAGGCCGAACAGCGCCAGCCCTGCCATAGTCCAGACTCGTCGCTTCCTCACACGCCACACGGCCAACAATGCCAACCCCACGGTGCCCACGCCCAGGTAATAGGAGCCGGTCCAACTTTGGCCGGCCTGCATGAACACTCCGTTGAAATTGCGCGCGCAGCGGAAGAGGGGCACCAGATAATTAGCCCAGCCGGTAAGCGGCATGGCGGCAATGGCTCCCATTGCTCCGCTGCCATAGCCGGCGCCTCTTTGGGAATGGACCGCCAAATCCAGAAAGGGCAACAGTTGCACCGCTGCCAAACCGGCGGCCAGGCAGCCGCTACTCACCGCCCTCAGCGCCAGTGTCTTTGGGCGTATCTCGGCGCGAAAAACTTCTACCAGCCACAACCCCCCCAGCACCAGCCAGGTTTGAACGATGACTTCAGCCCCCCCCGACAGCAATTGCATGGCTCCGACCAACGCCGCCACCACACAGCAGCGCCCTCCGTGTTTCCAGGCCCCTTCCATGGTGAGCACCACCCAGGGCATCCACCCCAGAGCTGCCACGATATGCGGCCACATCAGGCCATACCACGTGAGCCCGTTAAAAGCGAAAACGGCCCCCGCAACCGCCGCTCCAAGGCGATTCCCCGTCCAGGAATGCGCCAGAACATACATCCCCAGGCCGCCCAGAAACAGATGCCCCAGACAGAACATGCCGAAGGACCAAGGCAAGGGCAAAACGAGGTAAAAGAGCGATAACGGATAGAGGGTCAGCGTATTCCACTGAGCCAGGAACGGAATGCCGCAACTATTGAGGGGATTCCAAAATGGGAGCTCCCCGCGCCAAAACGATTCCCGAAAATAAAACGCCACCGGATAGGCAAACATCCCTGCGTCCCCATAAGCCAGGGCTTCCACCCCGCTCACCAGGTGCGGAAAGCACGCCGTCAGCAGCAGCCCCAGCATCAGGGCAAAGCGCGCGGGACTGAACCAGTCGTCCGCAATCTTTCCCGGCGCCAGGGGACGTGTATCGTGACCCAAGATCATGCGCTCCAAGGTGCCGTGCTCAAACTGAGCTTGGAAGGAAAAACCACCTGAAGACGCTGTCCATAGAAGGGACTTTCCAAGGCAAGGAATGGCGCCAACCTACGGCAAGGCAGCTCCGCCCTCCAAATACTTTCCCTTCACCAGCATCCCTTCGATTTGCTCGCACACAAACGTATGCCCTTCCGGTGTCCAGTGGTTGCCGTAGCTTGGATAGCGAAGCGGTGTGCTCAGATCGACAAACGGGATTCCATGGCGCCGAAGAAACTCCTCCATTTCGGGCGTGCTCCGAGTCAAGCCCATGACAAAGAGAGCTCCTTGGCCAGTGACGTACTTCTGCATCGTGCGGAGGATGGCCCAGGTGGGACTGGGATTCCGCAGCACCTTCGGCGCGGTCAATTTGAAATATCCCCGCGCCGCCAACCGCACCAGCAAGGAGCGAGAGAGTTTTTCGTGCTCCGCCAGAAAGACCCTCTCCGATTTCGGAACCGGTATGCCGCGCATCTCCAGACGATCGCCGGCGACGATACAATAAGGCTTGTAATAGCCTCCATATCTGACATTAGAGCGATTATCGTCCTCATCCGTTTCTGCGCAGTAAACCAGGAAAACAACCCGAGGTTTGTACTCCCGGAAGTGGCGTTCAAGCAGTAAAAGCTCCTGATCAGTCCCATATCCGCTGATCCCGAGGTTATAGACATTCCACGCGGGGTGCTTTGCTTGTAACTTGTCGGTGAACCGTTCCGGAGCCTCCACATCATACCCCCAAACAAACGAGTCGCCCAGGAACAGGACTCCTGGTTTGTTGTTCCGCGAGCGTTCCGGCCCCCGGAATCCCTCGCTGTTGTGGACCACCCTAATGGCACGAGAGGCGAAAAAAACCTTGCTGCTATTGGCAATTGGAAACCAACCCAGGGTCTCGTCGTAGCGATATAATAGACTCCGGTCATCCTGAATGATGCGAAGGCTTTCTGCACAAAACAGCCTCAGACCGATCTCGGAGAGGCCCACCCCAATCGACAACGATGCCAGCATTAAAGCCAAGTTCATCAGAAGCCGTCTCACCCGAGATGCGCCCGGGGGCGCCGGGCCTTCCAGCGCTGTCTTGAGGCCTTTATTCGATCCTGTTCCACGTTTCATAGAGCCGGTGCAGTCAAGCGGGGGCGTGAAATCCGCCGGGTCGCGCGCAGACACAGACAACTGGCCGTGCCGGCCCTGGCTACCACTCCAACTCCCAGACTTGTGCCTGGCGGCGAGCGAACGTCACGGGCTGCTCGAAAGCAGCCGGCAAACGCTGCCCTTGGGCATCCTGCTCCCCGGCCCGCGTCACCTGGACATTCAGCCATTTGCCCCGGATGCCGTAGTTCCCGCCATCCAGGCGAAGCCTGGCGCTCACGGCTTCGTCGCTCACATTCACAAAAAACAGCACCATCCGCCGCTGACCGGCCAACCGCCAGGCGCCGGTGAGTACGGCGTCGGTGGTTACTGGCCATTGGCCGGACCACTGCCAATCAGCTTTGACCTTGGGGATGAGGCCCTCCAACCGGGGCGGGCGCGCCATCTCGCCGGCATAGAAGTAACGGTGGAAACGGGCCCGCACCCGCACCATTTGGCGGAAAAAGTCCGCATTCTCCGGCTCGTTGACGAGGCCGGGGTCGAGCCAGCCGAGTTGTTCGCCAAAGACCAACTGCTGCCCGGCCTTCATCCGCAGGGCCAGGTCTTTGGTGTCGCCCCCTCGATACGCCCGCCCGAACATCTGGATCGCCCCGCCATAGATCGCCGGGAAGGCCGGCACCTGCCCATCGAACTGCCAGTGCCAGGTTAAATAGCCGTCGAACCAACGCACAAACGGCTCGCCGTTGCACTCGGTGGTGAGGGCCGCCGCCCCCGGCTTGGCCCGCCGAATCGCCTCCAGCAGATGCCAATAGCCCTGGTTCCACCAGTGCCCGCCTCCCAGCGGATGCCCATGGGAAGGGTCCAGGCAAAGCGCAGGCGCGGCCGCGGCGATCTGATCCACGTAAACCGCGCTGGCGCCGGCCTGTTCCAGAAGCCTCAAAACCGTCTCCCTCACCGTCTGCTGCCACAGAGCAGTAGTAGGACACATGACCGCCAGTTTCACGGGCTCGCCGTTGGTTTCCTTGCTGCCGTAGCTTTCGACCCAGGGTTGGCCGTCCTCGCGCTTGGTCGCCGCCGGCAGGGCCAACCGGTTGAACTCGAAATCCTGGCTGCCACGGTCGTGCGTGTCCCAAAGCCGGCCATTGATGTAGGGCATCACATACACACCGGCCTGCTTCAAGGCCCCCACCGCTTCCTCAAAACCCGCTTTGGCCGGGAAGTAATGAGGATAATCATTGTCGAATGGAATCTGGTGCCAATTGTACCAGTGAAAGCCAACCGGTTCCCCGAGGAACTCCCGGAATCGAATGACGTTGCTCACGCACTCAGCCGGCGCGCCGCCGGTCATCGCCCAAGCGTCCAGCTCCCGCATCCATGGCGGCGTGTCGGCGCGTTGGCCGGACTTCAGGGCGGGCCACCAGCGAGCCTCCTGCCTGACCCAGGTCTTGTATATCTGCGCCGCATCGAACCAATCCCCTCGCAGCAGTTGCCAGACGGCCTCTCCACTCAACACGAACCCATTGCTGCTCACGCCCATATTGGGGGCCGGATGATCAAACCGCAGCCGAACCGTATGCGTCTCCGGGTCGGCATCCAGGCCAAGGTCTTTGGTGCTGCCCCACGGATCGTGGACCGCGCAATACAGCCCGCCCGGCGGCTCGCCCTCGGCCAACACGCCCATGAACTGCATGCTGCACCAGCCGCTCGGATACGTCCCGTGGAAAGAGAACCGCCGCTCCCAGACTCCCGCCTGCACCTCCCCCGGGCCGCGGGGAAAGAACACCGCCGCCCGTTCCCCGGGCGACCGCAAAGCAAGCTCAGGGAAAATGACCCGCGACACGCTCCAGGTTGGGTTGCGATCTTCCACGCGCAACTGCCAGCGCCAGGCCGCAGCTTTGGCCTCGGCCTCGGCGGTGGCCACCACCGCAAATCCCTCCCAGGCCGCTTTCTGTGGACGTTCCCAGCGAATTTCAAACCCCTGGCGCGTGCGCCGCAGGACGGTGTCCGCCCAGCCGCTCTGAGCCTCGAGGCGCTCGAACTCCGGCCCGCCGGCGCGGCGCAACACCACCGTGAACAAAGGGGCAGCGTTGGTCCCCAGCAACTCGCGCTGCCTTCCCCGGTCGAAGAGACTCGCCAGCCTCGCGCCGTTGGTGGTCACGTCCAGCGTGAGCTGGAAATCTCCCGCCTGAAATTGACTCATGGCGCCCTGGCCGGTGAGGGCGAAACCGAGCGCCAGGGCCAGGCCCAAGAAGAACAAGATTCTTTTCTCGCTGCGCGACATATCAAGCTCCTGAACTGCTCTCGTTGTATCAGCGTGCCGGGCCGCCCGCAAGGCCGCTTGTTTGCGCCGGGCCGCGCGGCCGGCCGCGCTCCCGGGCGCCGACCTCATCCTTGAGACTCCCCGCCCCACGCCGGGCCAGTTGCCGCCGGAAAAACATTGCCTATTTTAGAGAGCTTCTTCACAATGCGAGCAGGTGGCCGGAGAGATGGCAGAGCGGTTTAATGCGCACGCCTGGAGAGCGTGAGTGCCTAAAACGCACCGGGGGTTCGAATCCCCCTCTCTCCGCCAGTTGCTTATCAACGAGTTCCGCCCACAAACAGCAACCTTGGGCAGGCCCCGTTGCCTCGGGTGCATCAGCCCGGAGCAGACGGTTGCAGCCACCGCACAGCCAAAAGGCGCGGGCGGGAAAGAAGCACCAACAGGCGCAAGCCAAAGGCCGCCGGCTCCCCCGGCCGCTTCGCCGAGGCGTTGAAAAGCCAGGAGTAAATCGCGGAAAAGGGGTCATACCATAACTTTTCCCATTCACCAGGGGTGGCGCCTGCTGGCAGGATGACTCTCACGCCGCGGCGACTCCGAGTTGAATATCCGGCAGCCATTTGCCACTCGCTGAGCCGGGGAGGCCGCCAGACCCTTGATGGCGAGTTACAGGACCTGATTCGTCAGGTAGGTGGCTAACTTGGTGAAGAACGCGACCAACACGGGCGAGAGGATCGCCAGCGCAGCCTTGATGATAGGTAGCTGCGATGCGTCCGGCTGCGTTACCGTTGACAGGTATTTGGTCGCATTAAGTTGTAGCATGGGGCCATGTTCGCGGACCAGTTGTTGTCCAAGAACCTTTTGTCCCGAGTAGAGCGGGAGAAAAATTGCGGTCAACATTCCCGAGTAAATCACTCCCGTAGCAGTAGCCCAACCTTCCCCGAAAAAGAGAACATCAGTGTAAAGCACCGGCGCGACGCGGTAAGCGGCGATGTGGTAGAGGAGATAAACTTCCACGACTCCGCTCACAAGTGCAAAAGCCGTCAGTTGAAGCAGCGACACCGTCGCTGACGCCTGTTTTTCATATTCAGCAGCGGCAGCCTTCACTTCCCCTTGGGAAGGCTTGGTATTTTCCGGAAGTTGTAGTATGGCCCTTCGGGTTTTCCAGAGCACGGCACAAGCCGCCAGAGCAACGGCTGCCACCGCGACTTGCCAGGCGGCCTCCAAATACCTGACAATTCTCCGAAGGTTAGACATCGGGGCGATGGAAGCTTCACCACGGATTAACGGGGCCTTTCCCTCCATGACCTTGAACAGCTCTTCCGCTGCCTTTCCTCCAGCCGCCGGTGCAGGCTCCAGCGTGGCTGCTGGGCGGCCGCCGAGAATGACCAATGCTATGATGGCGATACATGCCAATCTCGGGCCTGTCAAGTAACAGCATGGTCCTAAAGCATCGTGGATTGTCCGAATCGACTGGTAAACGACAGCTAAACAGAGGAAACCAAAAATAGTCCCGGATATTCCCCAAAAGATTCGCACGGCCAGTTCCTTGGTCAAACGATCCGCTTCGGGCTTTTCCATTCTCTGCTCGGCCGCCCCTGAGGCGTAACCGGTCGAGCCGGTTTTGCCGGAGACTTTTTGTTTAATGGCCGCCTGTTTGTTCGTTTGGCTCTCGCCACCGGAGCCTGCCGCAGCCGTTAAGCGCTTGCTTGCGGCGGTCTCGGCATTAGTTTTGACCAGGCTCCACTGGAGATCGCCCATGTTTAGGTTCCGGGCACAAAAATCGAAAATAAGGAAGAACGTGAGGCCGGAGAGTAACGGGACGATGGTCCAGAAGCCGATGTTCGCGCGAATGCTCTTCATGAATTTTCCTCCGTTCGCACAGACAGGTCACGATCCGAATTCCGGTGGAGATTCCGGCGGGTTGTCGCTCATACAACATCCACTCCCAGGTAGTCGAGCACGTCGCCAATCGGATTTGCGAATGCCCATCCGTTCCCTACAGAAAAGAGCAATCCCACAGGTTGCACAGTCCCAGCATCAACCACCAATGCCCCGGAATCACCTCTCCCCGCGAACACGCCGCCCACGCCCTCAATGGCAATCTGCTGCACAAATACATAAGTTCCTTGGGGATATTCCACCTTCACGTCAGCAGAAACATCGGCGATTATTCCAAGCGTAACACCGGGTGCGTCGCGTCCAGACTTCTTGACGCTTTGGTGCGTTGCCGCAACGACGGCCTCAGGGTTTGGTTCACCGAGGCCCCGAATTTCGGAAAGAAATGTCCCAGGCGTATTGATTCTGGCCACAGCGCAATCCACGAGGTTCCCGCTCGGATTGAACTCAATCCACTTGTGGAGCTGCCCGATGGCTTGAACACCCCCGTCCTGGCGGGCGGGCTCATAAATTGGGTCGCCTTCCTCCGGGTCATCAACGTCGGCCAGGACGTGAAAACAGGAGAGGATGTAATCCTGTTTGGACGTGCGCCCGCGCACCATACAACCGAGAGTTCCCGCGCCCGCCCGCGCGTTGGCCCCGGAGCATCCTCCCATCGCCGGCCACGTCGCCGCTCTGATGGTGCCGACCTCGATGACATCCGTGGGTAATCCGTTGATCTCGCAGGGAATGCGATCCCTTTTCCGGACGTGTCGCAACGGCAATTTCCGTCGAACATACACCCGCAAAGCCTCATCGGCGCCAATGCCGGCCCCGCCAACGTGTTTCAGGCCATAACCAATCCCAACCACGTTAGAATCTCCTTTGCGCCAGGCAGCAATCGACGGCCACGGCTGATTTGCGCGCCGCCGGATTCGCCTCGGTCGTCCGAAATACCGGTTCAGGAACTCCTCTTTGAATCGCCTCGCCCGCCGGTGCAGCGAGGGCTGGTGCATCAGCCTGGAAGTCTTCATCATGTTCCAGCCCCGCCCGACCTCTGAGGCCTGGGTTTGCCCGAGCCTCCTGAGAGAGCATTGCTTTGCTCCGCGCCGAGCTGGCGCTCGGCCTCAATCTGGCGAATGAGATTTGTAACCTGCGCATTTTGCGCCTCCAACAGTTTGCTCTTGCTGGAGCTGTAATCGATCTTGAGCTGCAAAAGGTTCGTTGGCAGCGAGACTAAGGACCGTGCAACCATGAGCGGGAATGAACTGGCCGCCGCAACCTGGCTCGGTTTATTCAAGGTGACCTCCGTCGGTATGCCCTGATGGATGGCCAGCATATACGCCTGCGAAACAAACCAGGCGCGCTGAACGTCCAGGCTGAACACGGGTGCGGCGTTCGGCAGATAAACGGTCGCCGCCCCCGCGCCCGAGGGACTGTCCCAAGTGACCTGGTAAGCCTGCAGCGGACGATAGAAAACCCCGGGAGTGGACTGTGGGCGATTAGTCGGAAACTCCGTGCTTCTGGGGAAATCGTCCAGGTTCAAGCGGATCCCGAAACCCGAACGAAGCCGATTGCATAGAGTCTCCCTGTCCGTGGCAAATGGGTCCAGGTAATAGACATTGGTTGTCGTTACCGTCGTGACGCCGGCACCCGCAGACACCGCAGCATACTTGGCAAACTCAATGCCTGCGAGAGCCAGGTTCGATAGAACTGCCGAACTCTGGTCAGAATTCGTCAAGATTACCGTCTCAAGAAGGCCGTTAGATACACCGACCTTCATGTAATCGTCCGCCGAGGCGGATGGCCTCATCGCAAGGATGTTGCGCTCCGCGCGGTCAGGTATGAGGTCAACTTCCAGGGATACATACAGATTTGTTTTCGGCGGCTCAAACTTCACCGCCGTTGGCGTGAGATTCGTAAACACCGTTTGGCTTCGGACGATCCAATTGCTGACGGTTACTTCGCCGCGGTTGGTAAACGTCAACCCGCTGGCGGAATCCAGGGCTGGGGGAGCATTGTTGGTGGCAGACTGCCTAAAGATCGTGATGTTCGTGATGAACAAGCTCGCTTGGTTGGTTGGCTCCCCCTGTTGCAACTCATTCTTCACTACTTCCTTCACAACCGCGATCCTAATTCGGCCCTTCGGCAGGTAATAAACCAGGCCGGATCCCCCTTGTTGATTAGTGCTTCGGGTCGAACGTATCGCCGTGCAACCCGCAACAACGATGGCGAGAAGCCATCCCGCTGCCGTCAAGACTTTCCTCATTCCTGCTCTTCTCCTGCACATAATTCTGGTGGTTGGCAGATCTTCGCTCTTATTAGCTCAGGAATCCCTTACATTCTGGCAACGAGCCAGGCTATCACAAAACCCTCGGTTCGTCAAGCGCTTTTCCCCAGAATCCGCTTTGAATTTTCCCGCCCTGATTACCCTCCTGCGGAATGAAGACCCCGCCCGCCCAGGCGAAAAAGGTTCGAACTTTGGTTAAAAGACACCGCCAGTTGATTGTCAAGGGCGTTTGCCTCCGCCCCAGGCCTTCTTGGCCCAGCCATCCATGGCCTCGTACTTGTCTTCCCAGGTGGTGTACATCGCCCCGACGATTCCGGGTATGCCCTTGGTGTTATCCAGCCACTTGGCGATGGCAGAGCCGTCCTCGTCGCCGTCATAGTAGCCGGAGAGGACCTGCCGGAGCCCGAGGTCGGCGAAGAACTTGCAGTTCTTGCCCTGGAGGCCGCCGTGCCAATTGACGATGCCAATGTCTTTGGCGAGGCCCTTCCAGGAGCCGGCCAGCGGGCCGTTCACGGCGTAGTAATGGTCCACGGCGTTATGCAGCGGGTCGAACATGTCGCTCCAGACCCAGACCTCGGCGTCGGGCCGCAGCGCGCGGATGATGTCCGCCGCCTGGCGGAGGTTCCAGGCCAGCAACTCGCCCGGAGTCTGGTGTTTGCTCTGGCACAGCGCGCACTGGTTCATTACGCGCATTTCATCGTGCGACATGAAGTAAGCCGCCGGGTGGAACAGTTCATCGGCCCGTTTCACCTCCTGCCGCCAGTCCTCGAACACCTTGGGTTCGCTCAGGCAACTGGTCAACCGGTCTTCATAGACAATGAGCGGGTGGTAATAGCTGACGCGCAGGCGGGCGCCGTCCTGGATTTTGGAGGCCGGCGTCAGTTTGATGCTCGGGGCCTCATGGTAGGCTAGCCAGGGGTGCAGCCGGGGATCGACAATTCGCTCATAATCGCGGCCCTCTTCGTAAGCCGTCCCATCCTCGCCGCGCACGGTCACGGGGCAGCCGGGCCGGCGCAGCACGTTTACCAACCCGAGCTCCTCAAGGCGCAGGTCGTCCCACCACAGCTTGCCGTCCCTGCCGGACCAGCAGCCAACGTAAAGAACACCGTCACGATGCTCCAGGCTGTTGAAGACCAGGTCGTAGCGCTTCCAATCCTGCGTCCGGTCGGCATGGAAAGTCTGGAAGTTGATCGAGCGCCCGGCATCCGGAGCCAGCACCTTCACCTCCGGCTCCGCCGGCGAGAGCCCTTCGGTCTTGACCCAGACCGAGATATGGTATTGGCGGTAGGGCGCCAGCTTGATGGGTTGGGCCAGCCGGCAATGGCCGTATTGGTTCTTGCCAATGCTCTCCATCCGCAGCGAAGTCTTGCCGCCGTGGACCACGTCGTGGTCGGCAAAGCTCGTTACCCCCTCATCATCCTGGAAGGCCCAGCCCTTGAAGTGGTTGCCCGCGGCGTCTTCGAAATCGCCGTTCACCACCCGGGTCGGGTTATCGCTCTGAAAGGTGGCGGTCCTGCCCTGGGCCACGAACAGCGCGTCTTTCACGAGCACTCCTTCCACGTAGTTGCGGTCGTGCGCTCCGCCCATGACGATGGCGATGAGGTCCAGGCCGGCCTGCCGGGCGGCCTGCTTCAACTCGCCCGCCTTTTCCGGGGCGACGTTGTAGGAAAAGGCCACCCCGTTGTAACCGTCCGCCTGGGCGCGCGGGAAACGAGCGATCATCCTTTCGACCTCCTTGGGATTGCTCATGTCCCGCCATACGAACAGCCACCGCTTCTGCATCGCACTGCCGCTGCCCTCCCCAGCCGCCCGCGCCGTCCACATGAGGCCCAACCAGGCGAGTTCAAAAACAATTAGCGCGGTCAGCCTTGCGGCGACGCTGCTGAACACGGAACGGGTTTGCGCTCGCGTCGTCGCAAAGCACAAGGAGGACTGCGTTTGAGGCCTGTTCATATCGGCCAGCATACCCAGTCACCAGCGGCGGTCAAAGCCCAAAGCTTAGGGCGGCCGCGCCGCAAGCGAAAAAGCAACCGCGGAACACGCTAAATACTCGGAAAGGCAGACGGTCCCGATTCGGAATCGGGAAATTCCGCGTATTCCGCGTATTCCGCGGTTTGCTCTTCCTCCAAAGAATCTTCGCCGCTTGCGAACATGTTGGGATATGGCAGCGCAAAGGAGGACCATTATCATTCCTGGCGTCCTTTGCGTGAGGCCTCACGTTTGGCAATCGCAGCGGAACTTGACCTGATAACGACGCGTTTCGAGCCTGAAGGACTTTAGCGCGGCCGCGCCGCAAGCGAAAAAGCAACCGCGGAATACGCTAAATACGCGGAAAGGCAGACGGCCCCGATTCGGAATCGGGAAATTCCGCGTATTCCGCGTATTCCGCGTATTCCGCGGTTTGCCCTTCCTCCAGAGAATCGGCCGCGCCGCAAGCGAAAAAGCAACCGCGGAATACGCTAAATACGCGGAAAGGCAGACGGCCCCGATTCCGAATCGGGAAATTCCGCGTATTCTGCGTGTTCTGCGGTTTGCTCTTCCTCCGGAGCGGAGGCCCAGGAAACCGAGCAACCAAACAAATCCCCCAGGGCTGAAAGCCCGTAATGTCACAGCCCGGCCCGCGCGCACCGCCGGCGCGTCAACTCCATAACGGTGCGACGCCGGCGCGATGGAGCAATGGGATTGGGACAGGGCCGGCCTGGTTGGTTCATTCCGGGACTACCGCAGTGCCTGGCAGCAGGCCTCGTCGGGTCCGGGTCGGAACACCAGCCCGGATGCATCGGGCTCCGTTTCAAAAATCGCCCGCCCTTTAGAGTCTTTGGTCGCAACATCCACGTTTTTGCGTGAATGTCCTGGCATGTTTCCTTTGGAGGGGCCTGATTCTTCGGCGCGGAGCGCCGCATTAAGGGGGACTTGGCCGGAAGCTGCTCAAAGATGCTTCCATCCGGCGGGGCGGGCCTGTCGGGTAAATGCCGGCGCAGGCCCTTGGCGCGATGTCCGTAAACCGGTCCGCAGTCGGGAGCTGGCTCCCCTGCCACCACGGGCCCAAAGCGCCCTGTTCCTCTCCCTCAATCCAGCCGCCCAAGCTGCCCCGCTAAAAATCGTAAAGCTCTGTGCCCCACGGCAGCGCTCCCGTTTTGTACCAAAACAATCTCGAAAATTTCTCTTGCATTTAACCTGATACTCCGACCCTTTCACCGGCAGAGGACGAATGAGAATGGCCGTGGCGGCAGACAGGCAACAGCCGGGCGGGACTAAGCGTGTCGGTGCTCGGGAGCCCTAGTGGGCTTGCCGTGGAGCATCCAGAACTCGAGGAGGTGGGCGAGTTCGAGGGCTCTTTTCTCATCAGCGGTGCGGCTGCGGGAGAGTTCGGTTGCGGTGGCGGCAATGGCGGCAAGGCGTTGGGTAATCCGGGGTTGGAAGGCCTTGGCGGCCTTCTCAGTCCCCGGCAACACGACTGGGCCGTGGATGCCGTGCTGGGTCAGAAGATAGACGGTTTCGGCGTGGGCGCGACTGGGCAGAGGGAGCGGCTGGCAGACGACCTTGCCCCCGTGGGAATGGCAGAAGAAAACCGTGTTCGCATCCAAGAAATCGTTGGCGTCGGGCAAGCTGGGGCGGCCTTCAGGGATGTTGACCGGAGCGCCGTCGGTTAGCTTGCTGGCAATCCACTGGACCAGGGGCTGCTTGTCTTCGTCGGGTAGGCCGTCCCACAAATCGGCGGCGAGTTCATCGGTGCGGAATTCGCGGCCCTCGGCTTCGGCGCGTTGCTCCTGTTTCTGGACTTCGACGATGCGGATTTGCCGGAAGTGGTTCGCGGTTTCGTAGTACAGTTCGTCGCAGAGCTTTTCCCGCTCCGCAGCGCCAGTGACGCCGAGCAATTCGAACACAGCCAGGTCAAGCGCGCGACGGTCGGGCATCTTCAACTCCTGCGGCAACTCAACCGGACTTTCGGCCAGTTTCTTGATGCGCTCGGAGGAGCGGCATTCCATGAATCGTTCTTCAACCATGGGCTGAGTGTCGCGAGCGCAAAGCTGATGAAAGGCTCCCTGCAATTTCTTGGCGATGTTTTTGGTGGCGTGGCGCGGGTCTGGGATTTCTAAAAGGTTCACGTCAACCACTTCCGTTTTAAGATTGCCCTCTGTCCCAGCGTAGCGGCCGTAGAAGGTCTTGAAATTGGCCACCAGGGTCGAGTTCACGATGGCTTGTAGCGCGGCAACCTCCGTCTCGGAAAGCTCATAGGGGTGAACGTCAAAAAGGTTGTGGTTGCAAACGAGGTTTTCGGGGTTTGCCGGAACGACGTGGCGGTACTGCTGCGCCATGGGCCAGAAGAATGCTCCGGGTTTGGTGTACGTTAAATCGTACCAAGGGTCGCGGTTGGCGCATGTTGAGCGCTGCCGCACTGGCACGGCCTGGCTCTTACTGGAAGCGAAGGTGCTTTGTCCGCCATAGCGGAGGTACTTTAAAAGGTAAGTCCCCTTGAGCTCGCTCACGGGTTCGGCAACGAAAAGCATGAGCCGATCCAGGTCCTTGGCGCGAACAACGGGGCGACTCACGTTCATCAGGCTATGAACTTCTGGCACGAGATAATTGGCTTCGACTGGATGCACGGTGTCGTCACCGCTTCCGGTTTTGACGAGCTTGACCTGGCCGGATTCGACTTCGGACCGCTTGCAGTAGGTGTGGAGGGGCGCGTCGTTCCATTCGAGCTGGGAATATTTTTCGAGAAACTCCGCGCTCACGTCGCGGGGCATGAAGAAAGCGTCGCAGCCGCTCTTAACGCCAAACCGAATCGTGGCGATCTCACCTAAGGGCACGAAGCGGCTGGCATAGCGGTCCATGATCTGGAAATACAGGTTGGGGGCGCGCAGATACTTGCCCCACTTGCCGCCGCCGTATTTGAGACCGTACCCGATGTCGCCGCCGTCGTGGAGCAGGCCGTTGCCGTTTTCGTCGAACACGTCGTTATCCCCGCGCTCGTCGTCGCTCTCGACCGCCGTAACACTCTTGACTCCTCCCGCCTGATCGCGGCGCTTTTGGAGCTCAAAGAGGCGTCCGGCGCGCAAGCCGTCTTCCCAGAGGTCTTTTTGCCTTCGCACGACGATCCGGAAATCATCGCGGGCCCTGCTCTCTTTGCAGCGCAGGATGATGTCGCGAAATTTCTCGGCGGCCTCCTGGCGAGCGTTTTCGTCTTTGCGCTCGCCAAGAATTTGCGCCAACGGGGCGTTCAGGCGAACGAATTTGACCAAGTGGGCGCTGCGCGCTGCAGCATCGCCGCAGCGCTCTAAAATGACCGCGCAAGTTTTGACACGGGCGTCTTCGAACCAGGGCTCGGCATTACTTTCAAAAATCGCGTGTATTTTGAAGTTCGTCAAAAGCCATTCCTGGAGTGCAAAGCCGTACTCAACATCGAGCCAACTGGAGGAGACTAGAAAACCGAACCAGCCGCCCTCAGCAAGGTGGTGCGCCGCCGCCGGCCAAAAATAGCAGTGGAGGTCGCTGCGCCCGCTGAGTTTCAGGCCGGGCCACAGGTCGGAGCAGAGCTCGAGCAGGTCTTCCTTGGCCTGCATGGGCTTGGGTTTAGGCTTGTCGTTGCGGCGGGGAATGAGTTCCTGGCGGACGTAGGGCGGGTTGCCGATAACGGCGTTGGGCTTAGCCAGGAAGATAGGTGCGCGTTTCTTTTCGCCGCGGAGGCCCTGGGGCAGTTCGCAGAATGGTTTATCGGCGCGGATCTCGAAGAAATTGCGCCGAGCGATGCGGGGATAGTTCTCTTCGTCGTTGATGTCGCGTGCGGCGAGGTTGAGGGTGGAGAGATGCGCCGCGAAAAGAGAGATGTCGACGCCGTAGAGCTGGGCGAGGCGGTCCTGGTGGGAGACGCCGGGGTGGGCGAGGCGCTTGTCGCGGTCGAGCCAGGCTTTCCGAAGGTAGGCGCGGACGAGGAAGCTGCCGGAGCCGCAAGCGGGATCGAGGACGGTGTCTTCGGCTTTGCGGATGCAGAAGGCGTTCACGACGTCCACGAGGTCTTCGTTGGTGTAATGCTGGCCGAACTTGTGCCGTTCGGCGGGTTCGATTAGGCGTTTGAAGATCCTGCCCAGAATATCGGTGCGAATTTCTTTGAAGTTGAAAGGGCGAAGGTTTTCGAGGACGGAGCGCCAGGCGTCCAAGGCGTGTTCGTGGCCGAAGATGTGGGGGCCGGCCCAGTCTTTTTCGGCGGGATAGAAGAGGGTTTCATAGTCGCCCGTGGCGTCAACGGCGCGCTGAAACATCTTTTGGAAATGGAGGTAGAGATGGTCGGCAGAGGTGGCCCTTTGGGGGACGTGAAGCTCTTCGAGTTCGTCGAACTTGGTGCGGACGGATTCGTAGAAGAGGAGGCGGTTGGCGAAGACGTAGCAGAGGGTGCGGGCGGCGCGGTCAACGAGCGAGCGCCACGTCTTGGGGTCGTTGCGGATCACCGCCCAGCCCTGATCGTTGGCCATCCATTCCTGCAAGAGGTTGTCGAAGGCTTTTGAACTAGCAGAGCTGGCCCAGAGGAATCCGGCGGTGAGCTTGACGGGCCAGGAGATATGGCTTTCGAAGGCGCGAATGAAGGCTTCATCGGGGGCCATGCCCCAATCAGGCTCGCGGCCGGCGAGGATGCCCTGGAAGTCGGCGAAGAAGCGGGCCAGGAATGCCCGAACGGCTTTTTCGACCTCGGGGCGGGAAACGTCCTGGGGGCTGTCGAGGTCAAGGCCGAGGTCGTAGTCCTTGAACCGGCGTTCCATGATGGGCTTCTGCCATTGCTTGGAATCGAAGAGGACAAACCTGTTGACGTTCCACGTGAAGAAGAATTCGGCTCCGGCGTTGGAGGCCTTCTGGTAGGAGTCCTCGACGAGAGCGGAGTTGTAGGCGCTGCGGCCTTCAGGGGTGCCGGGCAGCTTGACTTCTCCGGCGAGGACCAGCTTGTTGCTGACGTCGTAAACGCGGAGGTCGGAGCGCTTTCTCTTGATGCCTTTGGATTCCTCTATATCGCTCCGTTTGAAAGGCATGTCCGGGCGGCTCTGAAAAAGGGCGTCTGCCCATTTTGAGACGCGGCTGCAAAAGGTGACTTCGTGGACGCGAATGTCGCTTTCCGGCATGGGGGTAGTTAAGCGAGAGATGGGCGATTTGACCAACAATTTTTAAGGAGCAGGCTGCTGGCGGCGAGTGCGCCAACAGAAATAAAAGGGTCAGTCCCGGAAAACGGAAGCATGGCCTGACGGAACGGGCGACTGAGCGCAGGACGCGCGGCGATGGCTCGGAAGATTCGCAGCGAGTATACCGGGGCTGTCTATTATGTGATAGCCCGGGCAAATCAGGGCCGCGATGTTTACGGCGATGATCGCGACCGGAAGCTCTGACTGGAAACGCCGGAGGCCAACCTGAGCCGCGCGATGCAATGATTGAACGTGAGCTGCAGCGTGTGGTTTAATCGGCGGCACGACCGCGTCGGCCGTATGTTTCAAGGCCGCTTCAAGGCGGTGGTGGTGGAAGATCAGGCCGGCTGGCTTTAGCAGGGCTGAAAGCCCGAAATGTTAAAGCCTGGGCTGACGCAAGCCCCGCGAGCGGAGGCCCAGGTTACCGGCCCCCACGACCGTTCCAAGCCCTGTAAGGGCGTCACCCATCTCCCAATCCCTCGCCGACATTTCCAAACCGAATACCGGCAGTTTTGTGGGAGCAACGGCAAACCCCCGGATGAACGCTTTGCGTGGGACTGAATGGACGTGTGTTTGACCGCCGCCAGCGTAGTTGAGGGAAAACGAGCCGATTTTCCTCACAGTTCGTGAGGGACGGCCACCCTGCTCGCTCAATTATCTCGAAAGCGTTTTCTCGCCCTGCCGTTGCTCTCCAGACCCCTCTTCCCGATGCGTCTAAAGCAACAGAATTAGTAGCAAATCAAGCAGGCCAGAGAAGCCCCGCGGCGTCCCGCCGCGGCGGGACCGCAACCTGGCGCAACACTGCATTGGCCACATTGCCTGCATTGGCCATACTGGCTGGATTGGCCGCATTGGCCCCATCGGCTGCATTGGCGTGCTGCATTGGCCACATTGGCTGCATTGGCCACATTGGCCATTTTGTCCAAAAAACTGGCCCGGCCGCGGCTTAAAAGCAACGGCACAGCTCAGCACAATCCGTTCTCGGTCTCCTCGACGCCCAAGCCATAGCGCCGCATCCCGGCCCCAATCCCCATCCCGGTCGCAAAACTGGCCGCACCCCAAGGCACGGAGCCCGGGAAAGGGCTTGACGGCAAGGCCGGGGTATCGAAGGCTCGTGATGATGAAAGTCGACTGCCTGCGAGAGCGTTTTCGAGCTAAGCCCGCAGAGCACGCAGAAAACGCAGAGATGAAAGACGACTGGCTGCGAGAGCGTTTTGGAGTTGGCGCGCTCCTCGGAGCATTCCTGATGGCGGCGCCTGCTTTTGCCGCCGACCAGCCCGGGCTGGTGAGTGCGGAGTTCATTTACCAAACGGCGCCGTTCCCGGAATGTCACGCCTCCACGCTCGTCGAGGCCCAGCGCGGGGGGTTGGTGGCGGCGTGGTTTGGCGGCACCCGCGAGCGGCAGCCCGATGTCGGTATCTGGCTGTCACGGGGGGTTGATGGACGTTGGAGCGCGCCGGTGGAAGTTGCCAATGGCGTGGAATCGCCAGCCCGCCGCTACCCCTGCTGGAACCCGGTGCTCTTCCAACCGCGCAGCGGGCCGCTGCTGCTATTCTTCAAGGCCGGGCCGCGTCCAGACGCCTGGTGGGGCCTGCTGATGACTTCCGAGGACGGCGGCCAAACCTGGTCGCCGCCGCGCCGGCTGCCGAAAGGCATTCTGGGTCCCATCAAGAACAAGCCGGTGCAACTGCCCAACGGCGACCTGCTTTGCCCCAGCAGCACCGAAGACTCCGGCTGGCGAGTGCATTTCGAGCGGACCAGCGACCTGGGCCGGACCTGGCAGGCCACAGGGCCGCTCAACGACGGCAAGGCCATCGGCGCCATCCAGCCGAGCATCCTTTGCCACCGGGATGGCCGCCTCCAGGCCGTGGGCCGGACCCAACAGGACAGGATTTTTCAGACCTGGTCCAGCGATGGCGGCGCCACCTGGGGCAAGATGACGCTGACTCCGCTGCCCAATCCCAACTCGGGCATCGACGCCGTGACGCTCGCCGACGGAAGACACCTGTTGGTGTATAACCACAGGGCCAGGCCCAGAGAACGCAGCCCGCTCAACGTCGCTGTCTCCGCTGACGGCGAGGCCTGGCAGGCCGCTCTGGTGTTGGAGGACGAGCCGGGCAAGGAGTTCTCCTACCCGGCGGTCATTCAAAGCCGCGACGGCCTGGTGCACATCACCTACACCTGGAAGCGCCAGCGGATCAAGCACGTGGTGGTGGACCCGGCCCGGCTCGAACTGCGGCCCATGCCCGGCGGGAACTGGCCCGGGTCAGGGTGAGTGGGTGAGTGAGCGGCCGCGCCGCCAGGCCGGCGAACCGTGCCGCCTTGAACGCGAATTGGAATAAGCCAGAGGCGCCAGGCAGCAAGTCACAAGTCATTTATGCCAACGACAACTCGACGCACGACCATGAAAACCAACCCGCCCTGCAACCGCCTCATTGGCGACCTGCCCAAAGTGGGCATTCGCCCCGCCATCGACGGACGCCGCAAAGGCATCCGCGAAGCGCTCGAGCGAACCACCATGGCTATGGCCAAGGCCGCCGCCAGGCTCATTGAATCCACCCTCCGCCATGCCAACGGCCTGCCCGTCGAGTGCGTGGTGGCCGACACCTGCATTGGCGGGGTCGCCGAGGCGGCGATGGCCGCCGAGCAGTTCCGCAAAGCCGGCGTCGGCGTCTCCCTCACCGTCAGCCCGTGCTGGTGCTACGGTACGGAGACCATGGACATGGAGCCGCTGATACCCAAGGCCGTCTGGGGCTTCAACGGCACCGAGCGCCCGGGCGCGGTCTATCTGGCGGCGGTGAGCGCCGGCCACGCCCAAAAGGGCCTGCCCGCTTTCACCATTTACGGACGGGACGTGCAGGACATCGGCGACACCACCATCCCACCCGAGGTGCGGGAGAAGCTCCTGCGGTTCGTCAAAGCGGGTCTGGCAGTGGCCACGCTCCGGGGCAAGTCCTATTTGTCAGTTGGGGCGGTCTCCATGGGCATCGCCGGCTCGATCGTGAACCACGACTTTTTCGAGGACAGCCTCGGCTTGCGGGTGGAGTGCGTGGACATGAGCGAACTGGTCCGGCGCCACGAGGAGAAGATTTACGACGAGGCAGAATTCCAGCGGGCTTACCGCTGGGTGCGGGAGCATTGCCCCGAGGGCAAGGACTACAACACCAGGCCCCGCAGCCGCAAGCGCAAGGATTGGGAATGGGAGTTTGTGGTCAAGTCCGCCATGATGATGCGCGACCTGATGGTCGGCAACCGGCGTCTGGCCAGGCTGGGCTTCGGCGAAGAGGCCCTCGGACACAACGCCATCCTGGCTGGTTTCCAGGGCCAGCGCCAGTGGACCGACCACTTCCCCAACGGCGACTTCCTCGAGGCGATGCTCAATACTTCCTTCGATTGGAACGGCCTGCGCGAGCCCTACCTGGTGGCCACCGAAAACGATTCCCTCAATGGCGCCTGTATGTTGTTGGGCCATCTCCTGACCGACACCGCCCAGATTTTCGCCGACGTCCGCACCTACTGGAGCCCGGAGGCCATCCGGCGCGTGACCGGGCGCGAAGTCACCGGCCCGGCCGCCCACGGCTTGCTGCACCTGATTAATTCCGGGGCCGCCGCCCTGGACGGCTGCGGCCGACAGCTCAAGGCGGGGCAACCGGCGATGAAGCCGTTCTGGGAGATCAGCCCCCAGGAGGCCCTCGCCTGCCTGGCGGCCACCACTTGGCCGCCGGCAGTTTATGAATATTTCCGCGGCGGCGGCTTCTCCAGTTCCTACGGCACCCGCGCCAACATGCCCGCCACCATGTTCCGTCTGAACCTGGTCAAGGGTCTGGGACCCGGCCTGCAAATCGCCGAGGGGCAGCTCGTCGACCTGCCGGCCGAGATTCACACCGTCCTGGAAAACCGCACGAACCCGACCTGGCCCACGCATTGGTTCGCCCCGAAGCTCGGCGCGCGCGCGCCCTTCCGCGACGCCTATTCAGTCATGAATGCCTGGGGCGCAAACCACGCCGTCATCAGCTATGGGCATATCGGCGCCCAACTCATCACGCTCGCCGCCATGCTGCGCATCCCCGTTTATATGCACAACCTGAGCGACGAACAGGTCTTCCGGCCCTCGGCCTGGGCGGCCTTCGGCACGGCCGACCTGGAGGCCGCCGATTTCCGGGCCTGCGCCAACTTCGGACCGCTTTACCGCAAGACCTGAGCCGTGCCCATTGACCAGCGGCGGGGTGCGCGCGCGGCCGGCCCGGTCTGAGCCGCCGGCCTCAAGCTTCGCTCCCCTGAAAAGGGAACCGATTCCCCCGCCGCCAACAAATCCATCGAAAAGCTCAAAACCTCTATTGCCGGCGGCGGGCCAATCCGCTAAGCTGGCCGGCGTCATGAAGAACCGGGGAAGGAGTCTGTTTGCGGGGCGCCTTTGCGCCGGCGCCAGAGGCTTCACTCTGATCGAGCTTTTGGTGGTCATCGCCATTATTGCCATTCTGGCAGCCATGCTTTTGCCGGCCTTGAGCAAGGCCAAGGAAAAGGGGGTGCGCGTCCAGTGCGCCAGCAACCTCAAGCAATGGGGGGTCGCCATCAACATGTACGCCGGCGATTGCAGAGAATACTTCCCCGATAATACGGGGGCCGGCGCCCTGGACTTGTCCTGGATGGCCGATAACCTCAACAACACTTTTTATCCGCTCTATCTTTACCGAAACGCGCGCGGCAACTTCGCCAACGCCTCGGCCACGGGCCAACAACGCATCATCAATGATGTCATCTATTGTCCCACTGACCAGTGGCACCGGTTAGTCGAGAGTTCGGGCATGTCCATCTCGAACCTGATCGGCTACGTTTACCTGCCGGGCCGGAACACTAATTCGGGGTGGACATACAACTCCCACGGGCTGGGCGGATGGGCCGGCCGGAAGCGGTTGGGGGAGTCGTATCGCCGAGCGCCCATCGTGATTGACAAGATGCAGTCCCTAGGCGGCCCAACGCCCTTCCCCCCAGGCGGCCCCGACTGGGTGGCCAGCGACATTAATATCACGGTCCCCACTGCCAACCACCGCGGCGTCGGCAACGTGCCCGTGGGCGGGAATTTCCTCTACGAAGACGGGCACGTTGAATGGCGGCGTTTCAGTCGGGCCAGGCCGTCCGCCTTCATTGATGTCGGCTCCGCCGACGGCCCGTGGGTCCTCTATTACCGCCCCGGCGACCTGGGCACCGGCCCGTGGTAGATGCCCGAAATCTCAAATCCGAAACCGACCAAGACCAGCAGCAGGCCCAAAGCTTCAAAACTCCTCCCGCCGCCATACCAGCGCCGGCCAGCGCCCCTGCGGGCTGAAACCCCGAACCAGGGCGCGGCTTGCCGCGCCTGCTTCAGGAGCAAGAAAAACCCGGAAAATCTCCCAATACAGCCAATCCAGCCAATCCAGCCAATGGAGCATTTGGCATCCCGGCCAAAACCCGCTATAACTCTCACCCGGTGAATGCCAAACTGACAGCGCCGCCTCGGCTCGCGCCCGGCCAGGACCCGGCTCCTGCCCGTCTCCAAGCGCGCGGCAGCGGTTTTTGCAGTTATTTTCAGTTATTTCCACTTAACGGCCCGTTATGAAATATTGCCAAACGTTCGCCTCGTCGGTTTCGGATGCTCGCTTTGGGCGGCTGCTTGCCCTGGTCGGCCTGCTTTGCGTGTTGGGTTCGGCGGCGGGGTGGGGGGCGGTTGCATCGTCCAAGGTCAAGGCCCTCTTCAAGGACCCGCCGCGCGACTACAGCACGGGGCCCCTCTGGGTATGGAACGACCTGCTGACCGAGCAGCAGGTGCGGGACACGCTCCGGGACCTGGCGGACCAAAAGGTCAAGCAGGTCTGGGTGCATCCGCGCCCGGGGCTGATGACGCCCTATTTGTCGGCAGATTGGTTTCGCCTCTGGAAGGTCGCGCTCGCGGAGGCGCAACGGCTCGATATGAACGTGTGGATTTACGACGAGAACTCCTATCCCTCCGGTTTCGCGGGGGGCTGGGTGCCGGAACTCATGCCCGAGTCGCGTGGCCGCGGCTTGGACTTCCACGAGACCAAAGCCGCGCCCGCCTGGTCGGAGAACCTGCTCGGCGTCTATCGCCTGGCAGGGGAGACGTTCGAGAATGTGACCGGCAAGGCCAAGGCGGGGGAAGTGCTGCCCGAGGGGCGTTACCTGGCCGTGACCCAAGTGCGGGCGGGCAATTCGCCCTGGTACGGGAGCCGGTGTTACGTGAACCTCCTCTCGCCCGGAGTCACGGAGAAATTCCTCGACGTGACCATGGAGGCCTATCGGCGCGAGGTGGGGCAGCAGTTCGGCCGGCGTGTGCCCGGCGTGTTCACCGACGAGCCGAACATTCGTCCGGACGGCGGTCTTCCGTGGAGCGAAATCCTGGCGCGGGAATTCCAGAAGCGCTGGGGATACGACCTCCTCGAGCACCTGCCCAGCCTTAGCCAGCCCATTGGCGATTGGCAAAAAATCCGGCACAACTATTACGCGGTCCTCAACGAGCAGTTCATCGAGCACTGGTCGAAGCCGAACCACGATTACTGCGAAACCAACCATCTCGAGTGGACCGGCCATTACTGGGACCACGAGTGGCCCAACTGCGGCGGGGTGCCCGACAACATGGCCATGTATGCCTGGCACCAGCGGCCCGCCATCGATTGCCTCAGGAACCAGTACGCGGAAAACACCCACGCCCAATTCGGCAACGCGCGGATGGTCCGGGAACTGTCGAGCATCGCCAACCAGCTTGGCCGCGCGCGCACCCTGTGCGAAATTTATGGCGCCGGCGGCTGGGACTTGCGGTTCGAAGACATGAAACGCATCGGCGATTGGCTCGAGGTCCTGGGTGTCAACACCCTGAACCAGCACCTTTCCTACGTGACCATTCGCGGCGCGCGCAAGCGCGACTATCCCCAGTCCTTCTCCTATCATGAGCCGTGGTGGGAGGCCTATCACGTCTCCGCCCAGTACTTCGCCCGGCTCTCGGCCGCGCTGTCCCAGGGTGAACAGGTCAATCCGGTGTTGGTGCTCGAGCCCACCACCACCGCCTGGATGTACCAGGGCGCCGGCGCGAAGCTCAACGAACTGGGCGACAGTTTCTTCAAGCTCGTGATGGCGCTCGAGGCCGCTCAGGTCGAGTACGACATCGGCTGCGAAGACGTCCTGGCCAGGCACGGCGCGGTGGACGCCGCCGGGCTGAAGGTCGGCCGCCGCCATTACCGCACGGTGGTCCTGCCGCCGCTGACTGAGAACCTGGATGCGAAAACCGCGCAGTTGCTGGCCGGCTTCGCGCAGGGAGGCGGCGCCTTGCTGAGCTGCGGCGACCCGCCGGCCCGGGTTGACGGCGCCCTCTCACCGGCCGGCGCGGAACTGGCCAGGGCCGCCGGCTGGAAAAGGGTGGAAACCGCTGCCCTGCCAAAAGAACTTGCTTCCGCCGGGTTGGTCATCACCCGCTCGGAAGGCGACCGCGGCATCCTTTTTCACCATCGGCGCCGGCTCCAGGACGGCGAACTCCTGTTCCTGGTCAACACGAGCATCGAAGCGCCCTCGACCGGCACGCTCCAATCCGACCTCAAAGGCGTCGAGCTGTGGGACCTCTATACCGGCAAGGTCCAGCCGCAGCCCTTTGAGGCCAACGGCCAGGGAATCAAGACGAGCTTCGACCTGCCCCCGTCCGGCAGCCGCTTGTTGTTCCTGTCCCGGAAGCCCCTCCGCCCGAGCCGGCCGGTGGCAGAGAACGTCGCCGTCATTCAGGCCGACGGCCCGCCCGAAATCCGGCGCCTGGCGGCGAACGTGCTGACCTTGGATTATGTGGACATCACGGCAGGCGGGGAGACCAGGAGCAATCTTTACTTCTACCAGGCCAACCAGTTCGCCTGGCAGAAGAACGGCCTGGAGCGCAATCCCTGGGACAGCGCCGTGCAGTTCAAAGACGAGTTGATTTCGAAGAAGTTCCCGGCTGGCAGCGGTTTTGAAGCCACCTACCGGTTCCAGGTCGAGGGCGCGGCCCCGGCCAACCTCGCCGTCATCATCGAGCGCCCCGACCTCTACACCATCACCTGCAACGGCCAGGCCGTGACCGCCACCCCCGGCGCCTGGTGGCTCGACAAATCGTTCGGCCGAATCGAACTGGCGTCGGCCGCCCGCGCGGGTGAAAACGTCCTCACCCTCAAGGCCTCGCCGTTCACCATGTTCCACGAACTGGAGCCGGCCTACCTGCTCGGCGACTTTGCCCTCAAACCGGCGGACCACGGGTTCGTCCTCGGCCCGGACCAGCCGTTGAGCGGCACGTCGGGCTGGAATGTCCAAGGCCATCCGTTCTACAGCGCCGGAGTGGCCTACCGCGAACATTTCGACCTGGACAAAGCGGCGGGCCGCTCCGCCGTCGCTCTGAAGGGCTGGCGCGGCAGTGTGGCCAAGGTCAGTGTCAATGGCAAACTCGCCGGCTATATTGACGCCCCGCCGTGGGAGTGCGACGTGACCAAATGGATGCGGCGCGGCGAAAACGATATTGAAGTCACGGTCATCGGCACCTTGAAGAATATGCTGGGTCCGCACCACGGCAATCCGCCGCTCGGCGCGGCCGGGCCGGCCAGTTTTCAGCGCGGCCCCAACCCCGGCCCGCCGCCTGGGGAAAAGTACTCCACGGTGGCTTATGGCTTGTTCGAGCCATTTGTGCTGAAACGCGTCACGCCCGGCGCGGAACGGTGACTCCGCCTGACCCAGTGCGGCGCAGCCGCAAACCAGGAGCGCAGGCTTTGGCGTTCATGCAAAAACAAGTTCCGAAGACGAGGCGTAATTCCAACATTATTCTCTGGCACCCCTCCGGGGTGCGACCGCCAGAGGGCGCGTTGCCCGGTGGTCGTTCCCCCTTTACCCTGAACGACCACCGGCTACTGTCTGCCAACCCTCCGGGTTGGAGAAAATCGGAATTTGCTTTTGCACGGGCTCTTAGGCCGTGTTCCTATGCGCGCAAGGTCTCTCGCACACTGCGGGAAGTTTAAACTAAAGATGAGGCATCGTATGATTGAACGAGTTATCATTCTCCTGGCCATGTTGGCGGTCGCAGGCTTGCCCAACCGTGCCCTGGGGCAGAGCACCAACGGGCTGGCCGAAGCCAAAGAAGAGGCGACCAACAAGCGTTCCTTGAAGGAACTGGCCGCCAAGACCTACGATTCCCTGAGTGCCAGCGCCACCAACGCGGTGGACTGGGTGAAGAAGGATTGGGAAAAGATCGGCGCCTGGAAATACAAGATCACGAGCTTTGCCGCCGCGGATACCTCGGATGCTGCGCTCGAATCCAAGCTCAACGACCTGGGCAAAGAGGGCTGGGAATGCTTTTGGGTCAGGCAAACCAGAGGGGGCCTGACGTTGTTCTTCAAGAAGCCGGAGAAGGGCATTATCGCCGAGGCCCTCAAACACCGGCCTTGACGCTCCTCATCCCCGGCCAATCGACCAAGCCGCGATCCTCACCGTCCCTTTTGAGATGAATTCAAGGCAAGCATCCAATTCGGTTGAATTACGGGACGGACCGGCGGATTATCGGAGCGGCCAAATTTATGACTGATCAGGAACTCGAAACGCTATTGAAGGATCCTGAGTCCGAGGTCGTCGAGCGGAAAGAATCGCTTGCCGGAGACGCTCGGGACACCATCCGCCAGGCCATTTGCGCCTTTGCCAACGACCTGCCAAACCACCGGAAGCCCGGGGTTGTTTTTGTCGGTGCCGGGGACGACGGCTCCTGCGCGGGGTTGTCCATCACCGATCAAGTGCTGCTCACCCTTGCTGACATGAAAACCGACGGCAATATCCTGCCTATACCCACAATGTCCGTGGAAAGGAGGAAGCTTGCTGGCTACGAAGTCGCGGTGGTAACCGTCCAGCCATCCGATGCCCCGCCGGTTCAATACAGAGGCCGCATCTGGGTGCGAACTGGCCCTCGCCGCAGCATTGCGTCGGCGCAGGACGAGAGGATTCTGAACGAAAAGCGGCGACATCGGGACTTGCCTTTTGACCTTCACCCGATTGCACACGCGCGGTTGGACGATTTGAATCGAAGGCTCTTTGAGGAGGAGTACCTGCCCAGTGCCGTCGCCGCTGATATTCTGGAGAGAAATGTCCGCTCCTACGAGCAGCGCTTGGCTGCCTGCCGGCTGGTCCAGTCCGTGGACGCCCCGGTGCCAACTGTCACCGGCTGCCTCGTGCTGGCAACACTGGCGCGCGACCTCGTCCCGTGCGACTACATCCAATTCTTGCGGATCGATGGGACAACCCTGACGGACTCGATTAAGGATGCAGAGGACGTTGACGGTCCGCTGGGCCAGATCATCAGCCGGCTGGATCAGAAGATGGAGGCACACATCCAGACCGCCGTTGAGGTCACATCCGGGCCAGTGGAAGTACGCAAGCCCGACTACCCGCTGGTGGCGCTCCAGCAGCTTGCCCGGAACGCGGTCATGCACCGCACCTACGAGTCAACCAACGCGCCGGTGCGCATCACGTGGTTCAACGACCGCATCGAGATTCAAAACCCAGGCGGGCCTTTCGGGCAGGTCACCAAGCAGAATTTTGGCGAACCTGGCGTTGTTGACTATCGTAATCCCCATCTGGCCGAGGCCATGAAAGTGCTTGGTTACGTCCAGCGCTTTGGGGTTGGCATCCAACTCGCCCAGGAGTCGCTGCGCAGGAATGGAAATCCTCCGGCTAAGTTCACGGTCGAGGACACTTTTGTTCACGTGGAAATCAAGAGGACTTTATGAGCGTTCCAGTCCTGACTTTCTTCAACAACAAAGGCGGCGTGGGGAAAACCTCCTTGGTCTATCACCTTTCGTGGATGTTCACTGAGCTGGGCCACCGAGTGCTGGCGGTGGACCTCGACCCGCAAGCCAACCTGACATCCGCTTTCCTGAATGAGGATCGTCTTGAGCAGCTATGGGAAGGTGAGCAAGGTGCGCCCAATACGATCTTTAAGTGCCTGAAGCCACTGACCGAGGTGGGCGACCTGCTCGAACCACAACTCTTTACCGTGGCTTCCGAACTGGCTTTAATCCCCGGTGACCTAGCTTTGTCAGGATTTGAAGACATTCTGTCCCCGGAATGGCCAGCCAGTATGGGCGACCAGAACCTCGTTCGGCCGTTCAGAGTGCTGACCGCCTTTTGGCAGGTCATGCAGAGAGGAGCCGCACAGCATCAAGCCGACCTGATTGTAATAGACGTTGGCCCGAATCTCGGCGCTATCAATCGCTCCGCTCTCATCGCCTCGAACCACGTGGTCATCCCGCTCGGGCCGGATCTCTTCTCACTGCAAGGCCTGAGGAACCTCGGGCCGACACTCCTCAGTTGGAGGGCCCTTTGGCGCAAACGGGTGGAAAACTGGGCCAATCCTTCTTTTCAGGTTCCCCAGGGGGAAATGAAGCCTCTCGGCTATCTCGCCCAGCAACATAGCGTCCGCCTTGACCGGCCGGTCCAGGCTTACGACCGTTGGCTCAACCGTATGCCCTTGGAATATCGTCACAGCGTGCTTGGTGAAGATGCCGAGACGGCTCCGCCCATCACTCAGGACCCACATTGCCTGGCGCTGCTCAAACATTACCGCAGTTTGATGCCAATGGCCCAAGAGGTTCGCAAACCCATGTTCTTCCTCAAAGTGGCCGACGGAGCCATCGGCGCACATGCCGCTGCAGTACAGGGTGCTTACAAAGACTTTCAGACCCTTGCCCGAAAAGTGCTGGAGCCGATCAACCAGCCCGCGCTGGCATGATACAATAGCCCAAACGCCTCATCGAAGTTGACCTGCCCTCCCAGCCATGAAGCTCACCCGGACCCACATCGACAAATTCAAAGCGTGGCAGGCAGCCGCCTGGCAGGACGCGGCGTGGGCGGAAGCAACACGCCAGCGGAAGGAACGGCGCGAGCAAGTCAGCCGGGAAATTTTAGACCTCCTTAACGCCTTCACTGCCGGCAAGTTGACCCTCGTTGAGTTCAAGACCATCTTCGACAAGAAGACCCGCAAGGAGTGGGATGTCTTTGGCTTGAAAGGCATGTCCGGTGCCATGTTTCTCAACATGATGACCATCCACATCCCGCCGGCGGCTGGCGTAGCCGACCAGCTCAAGGCCACCTTGGCGATGCCGAAGACCGAGGCCGACGGGCGAGAGAAGATGTCCGGTTTCTACAACTACCTCAACAATACACTATCGGTGCACCACATCCCGCTTCGGAAACTCCAGCCTCTCAGGTCTCCATTCTTCATCAGCGCCTGGTGGTACCTGCAAAACCGGGAAGTCTGGCCTGCCTATTACGAATCCGTGCGAATCGTGTTTGACCGCGAAGGCCTCCTGGCGGGATCTAACGACCCGGTCGCGGACTACTTCACATTCCGCTCCACATGGCTTGAAGTTCAGAAAGCGCTTGGCATCACTCCCTGGGATCTCGACCTCCTTTGCAAGCGCCTTTCCAAGTCAGCCACAGCAGTTGTCAAAGCCCAACCGCACGCCCCCGGCGCCTCATCCATCTCGGATACAGACGAGCCGCAAACCGATTCGACACACACCGAAGTGCAAGGCCTCCTAGCTGAGCTGGGCCAGAAACTCGGCTGCAAGGTGTGGATCGCTGCCAACGACCACAACAAGCAGTGGAAGGGCCAGAAATTGAAAAACCTGAGCATCCCCTCTCTTCCGAACCTCGGCATGGGGGACGACGCGCAGAAGATCATCAACCTGATTGACTTGATCTGGCTCAGGGGCGGCAGACAGGTCGTTGCCGCGTTTGAGGTCGAGTCCACCACGTCCGTTTTCTCGGGCCTGTTGCGCATGTCCGACCTCGTGACTACCTGCCCAAACCTGAACATCTTGTGTTTCATCGTAGCTCCCAAGAGCCGCGAATCCTTGGTCGTCAAACAGCTTTCCCGCCCAACATTTCAGTCCCTGGATTTGAATACGCGATGCGGGTTCCTCACCATCGAAAGCCTTAAGCAGGAGGCTCCAGGCATGATGAAGTGGGTCAAAGACCCCTCCGCCATCAAGGATTTGGCTACGTTCGTTGCTGACGCTACCGAATGAGCTACCCCAAACTCCAGCGGCCTCATGGCCCGACTTGGCTGAGGTCAATGGGATGGAATCCGATTTTGAACGCAGGGGAGTTGGGTTGGAGGCGGAAGTCGTTCTGTTGGGGGGCGACGAAGAGCGGGTCGGCGACGATGGAATTCGTATCGTGGCCGCGCGCGTGCCATTGCTGGAGGGTGCAGGGACCGACGCGGAGCGATTCGGGCCGGGCCTCCGGACGGGCATCGAAATAGAGGTTCCAGTCGATCTGGCAGTGGTCGTTGTCCCAAGTGCCGCCGAGGAGGTTGCCGGAATCGAAATAGACGATGTTGGTCTGGAAGCTGAAGCTCGGATGGTCTTCGGGGCGGGAGCGCTGGATCTGGTAGTCGCGGGCGAAGGCGAAGATGTTGTTGCGGACGAGGTTGGTCTCGCCGTAGTGCTGATGGAAGCCGCCATGCGTGGCGCGATAGACGAGGTTGCTCTCGGCGAGGATGCCGCTGCTGCCTTCATCGAAATAGATGCCCCAACCGCCATAGCGGAAGCCGGCGAAATCATGCCAGAGGTTGTTGCGAATGGTCGTGCCGGGTTGTTTGCCCAGGGTGTAGATGCCGCCCATGTCGCTCAGGATCGGGCCGTCGCCGCTCGATTTGACGCCGATGTGGTGGATGTGGTTGAACTCGACGATATTGTTGCTCGCGAGGGCGGCCCCGTAGCCCCAGGTCCAGCCGATGGAGATGCCGGTGTAGTAAAAGTCGTGGATGAGGTTGTGGGTGAGGCGGTTGTCGGGTGACTGGCCGACCCAGATGCCGATGGCGCTGTGGAACATCAGCCCGCCATCGTGGATGCGGCAATGGCTGATTTCGTTCGCGCGGGTCTGCTCGGCCGGATTCGACCGGATGGCGGTCTCGCCGATTTTCAGCCCGCCGGCGCCCAGGCCCGCGAACTCGCAACGCAGGACCCGGTTTTGGTCGCAGCCGCCGGCCAATTCGAGGCCGTAGTTGCCGAGGTTGGAAAACCTGCAAGCCTCGAACACGCACCGGCGCAGGCCCTGGCCCCAAACGGCGCCGGGCACGCCCACGGCGGCCTGGCCGAAACCGCCCACCTCGGCCGCCGGGGCAGGCTCGATGACCGGCGCATGTTCGCCGGCCTGGAAGCCTTGCGGAAAGCACCACTCGGTGTGCGAGAACGTCAGGCCGCGCAGGACGACGTCCTCGACCCGCCGCCCGGCCTCCGGGCGGCCTTCGCAGCGAACGACCTGCGCGAGGACGGGGGCGATGGCTTCGACCTGGTCCAGGTTTTCGCCGGGCCGGGGCCAGTAATAGAGCGTGCCGGCCGCCGAATCCAGGCACCACTCGCCGGGCTGATCGAGGAATTCAAGCGCGCCTTCGGCGTAGTACAGGTCGCCCGGCTCGAGCGCGAAGACGGACCGTTTGCCAAACCGCACGAGCCGCTCCTTTTCGTCCACGCTGAGCACCGGCAGCCGCGACTCGACCCAACGGTTCATGACCACGACTTCGGCGTTCGTCACGGTGGCCCAGGCCTTGAGGTCGCCTTCTTTAAAACGGAAACCGGGCTGGCCCTTGGACCATTCGGAAGTCTTGTCAGGCACCTCCGCCACGCTCAGGTAACCCTGGTTCGGATGCCGCGCGCGCACCGCCCGCTGGCCGTTGACCCAAAGTTCGCGGAAGGACCACTTGCCGCCGCGGGCGGCAGGGAGGTCGGCGGCCCACAACTTCTTTCCATCCAGGGTGGTTTCGCGCCAGTTGGTGACGGGCCGGCCGCCGCTCAGGACCGGCGTCTCGCCGGGGTAAGCGGTGAGCGCCAGCCCTGAATCTTCGGGCTTGAGAATCAGCGGTTCGCCCAGGAAGTAAGGGCCGCCGCGCACGAACACGGTGGGCGGCGGCTTGAGCGTGGCGCCTGGCGGTTGCTTGAAATCGCGGGCGGCCTTGAGCGCGCGCGGCAGCGTGGCATAAGGCCCGTCGGTGGCATTTCCATTCGGTGCGGCCAGACTTCCGGACCATTGGTCGTTTCCGTTGGTGGCGACGAAGAAAACGCCCGGGGCCGGTTTGGGCGGGGCGGCGCCGGAAATGGAATCCCCTGGCTGCGCCTGGGGGCAGTGCGCCAGCAAGAGCAGACAAAGCAGCGACAACGACGCCGGCCAAAAGTGATTCGTGCTCATACCGGACGCCAGCATTACACAGACTGGGAAAGGAGTGCACGCAAAATTGAGGCGGACTGAAGAGGAAAGCTGGCAGAAAGATGGGGGCAGAAAGATGCGGGCAGGAAGATGGAAAACAGATTTGTAGGAACCGCGGAATACGCGGAATACGCGGAAAAAAGGCAGAAAGATGGGGGCAGAAAGATTGATGAAGAGGAAATCAAAGACAGGACAGTCCGTTTCTCATATCTGTGTCAACTCCTCCCGGCCGAGCTCGCCGGGCTTTTCGCAGCCGGCGGGGATTTTCTGTGCGGATGGGCCAATCACTAATAGCCGATAGCCAATAGCCGATAGCCAATCGCTAATCGCCGATCACCAATAGCCAATCGCCAATCGCCAATCGCCAATCGCCGATCGCCGATCGCCGATCACCAATCGCCAATCGCCAATCGCCAATCGCCGATCACCAATCACCAATCGCCGATCGCCGATCACCAATCGCCAATCGCCAATCGCCAATATCTCTTTCAGCTTATCGGCCTCCATTTTTCCGCCTTGTGTTTTGCGCCTTATTTCTTCTGGCCGCTGCCTTCCTGGGTGGCGGCGGTGCTGCGGTTGGTGATGCGCGGCTGGCCGGGGAAGAGGTTGTCGGAAACCACCGCGCGGCGGACGGCTTCGCCGAGTTCGATGTGCGGTTTGTCTTGCCGAAACTCGCAGCCGCGGACCAGGATGGTTCCGCCGGCCGCCTGGAGGGCGTGACGCCCCTCGTTCTGCCGGTCCCATTGCACGAAGGTGCAATCACTGAAGCCGACGGTGCCCTGGCCGGCGACTTTGGCGATTTGATTACACGGCCCCCAAAACGCGCAGTTCACAAACCGCACGCTGCCCGAGTGGGAGGCCTCCACGCGAACCATGGTCGGGTCCGGCCCGTGGAAGGAGACGAATTCGCCATTGGAGATGAGCAGGCCGAAGGGCGCGGAGTCTTCGACCACCACGGCGGTAAAACAGTCATCCGCCCCAAGGCCCAGGAAGTTGCCGTTGCACACGCCGGCGCGGGTGTGGATGAACTTGTAGCCAATGTGGTAGCCGAAGCAGAAGGTGTTGAAAACGTACTGCCAATCGCTGCGGCCAAAGACAAAGGCCTCGCCATGCGCTTGCTGCCACTGGAACAGGCGCGGCCTGGTGCTCCACCAGGGATTGAAGTGGACGTCTTCGATGCGGCCGACGTCGTAGATGTCATCCACCAGGATGCCGCGCCGCAGGGGCTGGCCCTGGACATCGCGGATGAGGTGCCGCTCGTTGTGCCTGGCATCGATGCCATTGTAAGGATTGAGCAGTTCGACGGCGAGCACGGCGGGATTCTTCCCCCGCAGGGCAATCGCCCAGGGATATGGCTTCGGCTCCTCCGCCGGGTCCTGCTGTGGGTAGTAAATCACGACCCCTTTGAGCGTGCAGTTGTGGTTCAGGGTCAGGAAGGGCGGAGCGTCCTCTTTGCCTGGATTCTCCGTGACCAGGAAAGTTGTGCCGTCGTCCGTCGGCTTGGGCAGGCCCGCATCCCGCAGCCCGTTGTGGGCCGGGACCGATTCCCAGACACCTTTCAAGGCGACCGCCTTGGGCAGGTTGAGATGGCCGGCAAAAAAGTAATTGCCGCGCGGGGCATAGACCACCCCGCCACCCGCCTGCCCGGCGGCCTCCAGCGCCTTCTGAAAGGCCGCGGTATCGTCGGTCTGGCCGTCCCCTTTGGCGCCGAAATCACGAACGGAAAAGGTGTCGGGATTCGGCGCCGCCGCGGCGAGGACAGCCGCACATAAGAGGGCAAGCCCGGGGCAGCCGCCAACCAACGGTCTCAGGATGGCCAGCGGGCGGGCAGTGTCATGGCAGTCCCGCCCAGGCGCAGACAGCGGCGCCTCGGCCCCGGAAGAATTGAAGGGAAACGATGTGTGCACAGGCACAGAAAGACCGAATCGGCCAGGAAATCAAGCAAAAGGACGCCCAGCCGCAGCCGGCCCTTGCCCATTTCTCACTTCGCACCGCGCGCTCACTTGGCAGGTGCTGTGGGCGGCAACTTTTTCGGCTTGGGCCGGGAAGGAAATCGGCCGTGATTGGCGGCGGCAGCTTTCTTCAGGTCCATTTTGACCCGCTCCCGGTCGTAGGTCATCAACCCGTTGACTTCGATTTCTACATCGGTGGTCTGAGTGTAGACGGCGGCCGACAGTCCCCTCGACTCGATCAGGGGGAAGAGGTTGGCGACCAGGTCAAGGTAGGCGGCGGTGAGGGCCTGCCGGTCAGAGAAGCTGCGGTAGCCCCAGTTTTTTTCGGTTTGCCAGGTATGGCCTTTCAGGGGCAGCCCCAGGCCGCCGAATTCGCCGAGGACCGCCGCGCGGTCCGGCTCCGGCTGGGGCGAAGCCGGGCCCGGGTACTGGTGCAGGTCATGCACGTCGCCCACGGCCCGGTCCACCCAGCCGCTGGCAGCGTCCACCAGCCGGGAGGGGTCGAGCTGCTTGATGCGCGCCACCACGCCGGCAGTGTCCCACTGGCCCCAGCCTTCGTTGTAGGGCACCCACATCACGATGCAGGGATGATTGCCCCGTCCTGCGATCAGCGCCTCGAGCTCCGTTTCGTATTCCCGGGCCGAGTCCGGCGTCCGCGTGAGGTCCGGGTCCTTGCCGCCGATAAACCTGTCGCCGCTGGGCATGTCCTGCCAGACCAGCAGCCCGAGTTTGTCGCACCAGTAGTACCAGCGGTCGGGCTCGATCTTCACGTGTTTGCGGGCCAGGTTGAAGCCGAGCTTTTTGGTCATCTGGATGTCGTAGCGGAGGGCCTGGTCGGTCGGGGCGGTGTAAAGGCCCTCGGGCCAGAAGCCCTGGTCGAGCGGGCCGAATTGGAAACAGGGTTGGTTGTTCAGGCAGAGGCGGGTAAAGCCGTTCCGGTCTTTGCCCAGGGAGATCTTGCGCAAGCCAAAGTAGCTGGCGACCTGGTCCAGCGTGCGGTTGCCCAGCTTGAGGGCGACCACCAAATCGTACAAGTGCGGGTCTGCCGGCGACCAGGGCCGGGGATGCTCCAAAGACAGCGTGAGTGGCCGGCCGGGAGGAGCCGAGGCGCTGGCGAGGGTGGCGCCGCCGTCGCGCACTTTCACCTCCACCACGTACCCGGCGGGCAGGCTCGGCGTCGTGGCCCGCACGCTGACCGTGCCGCTGTCCAGGTCGGCCGTGATCCTGAGGTCCTGGATATAAGCGGGATTGACCGGTTCGAGCCAGACGGTTTGCCAGATGCCGCTGGTGGGCGTGTACCAGATACCCTGCGGGTGGCGGACCTGTTTGCCGCGCGGCTGCGTGCCGGCGTCGGTCGGGTCCCAGGCGGCGACCACCAACTCATTCACCCCGCTGGCGGCACAGGCCTCGGTGATGTCGAAACTGAAACCGTCATAGCCGCCGCGATGCTGGCCGATTGGGTGGCCGTTGACCCAAACTGCGGCCTCGAAGTCCACGGCGCCAAAGTGCAGGAGCAGGCGGCGGCCGCGCCAGGACTCGGGCACCCTGAACGGGCGGCGATACCAGAGCCGGTCGTGCTCGGTGACGGCCTGCCGCACGCCGGACAAGGCGGACTCGACGGGGAACGGGACCAGGATTTGGGCCGGGAACGAGTTGGGCCTGGGGGCGTCTTTGGGTGCGAGGGCCAGGTCCCACAGGCCATTGAGGTTGAGCCATTGGCGGCGGACCATTTGCGGGCGCGGATACTCGGGATGCGCCTGGCGGGGAGAAACCTCCGCCGCCCAGCGGGTCTTGAGCGGCCCCGCCGCCGGCTGCCAGGCTGCGTGCGCCAACAGCGGCGCAGACAGGAACATGGTGAGCAAGGACCTGTAGAGAGCGCCCGTCCCGCTCGGAGCGGGACGGGCCGCCGCCCTGGGCTACTGTCTTGCTGCCCCTCCAGGGCAGAAGGATGCCGCGCTACGCGCGGGTAGAGTGGAGTTGGTGGGAGTGTCGGGATGCGGCCGCAGTGAGGTTTCATGGTCCTCATTCCTTGACTTTCCATTCCAAAATGCCGCCGGAGAAGTCGGGCTGGAGCTGGACCTCCAGGCGGAGGGCGGTGGTCTGGACGGGCTTGAAATTCACCCGATTGTAAGTGTCCAGCCTGGTGCTGTATTGGGAGGCGTCTTCGACGGGTTTCCAGTCCTGGCCCGCTTTGTAGAGGAGCTTCCAGGAAGCCGGGACGCGGCAGCTTCCGTCGCCGGTGTCGTCGAACCAGTACACTTCCACCGCGGACACTCGGCGGGGCTTGGCGAAGTCGTATTGGACCCACTCGGGGCTGCCGCGGTGGTCCCACCAGGTAAAGCGAGGGATGGAGTGGTCGTTCGAGTTCTTGGGTTCGAGCCCGTCGATCATCGCTTCCACCGTGTCGTTTTCAGAGCAGTGCGAAGCGGAGACCGGGGGCGCTTTGGGCGCCGTCCACTCGTGGGCGTCCTCGGCTTGGCCGATGACCGGGAAGGCGGTGATGCGGAGCCGGGCCGCGCCCATAGGGATGAGCGTGACGGTCTCGACCGGCTCGTCGGACTTGACCGGGCCAGGCTGCAGTTTGCCCACCAGGCCGAGGCGGTCTAGTTGCCAGCCGGGGATCTTTTTCGCCCGGGCGTGCAGTTCAATCGGGGCGCTTTCGGTGGTGAAGGGGTTGGGCGCCAGGGCCCCGGGCCTCTGCACGACCTCGAAGGATTTCGCCGGGTCCTTGTCCTCAAGCACCAGGCCGTAGTTCCAGGGCGTGGTCGGGAAGACCTCGGTTTCTGGCCAGGCTGGCGTGCCGCCGGAGCGGGAGTAGCGCTCGCCGATCTTGAGCGAGAAAGTCAGCGGCCCGTAATCCACCGAAACGGAGTGGTTGTTTTTCGCCCATTGGCGCAGGGAGACTTGCCTGGGCAGGCGCAAGCTCAGGCGGTCGCCCGCTTGCCAGGTGCGGTCCAGCACGGCATAAGCCAGCGGGCGGGGGTCGAGGCTGACGGCTTGGCCGTTGATGGCCACGGCGGCGGCGGCGCACCAGCGGGGCAGGCGGAGGTAGAGGGGGAATCTAACCGGCTGCGCGGCCGAGAACTTGAACTCGACCGTGTCGCTGAAAGGATAGGCGGTGTCCTCGGCGAGGGTGACGCGGGCGCCGTCGCCGACTTTGGCGGTGACTTCACTGGCGGCGTAGAGGGAGGCGCAGAGGCCGCGGTCGGCCGTGGCCAGCCAAAGCTCTTCGGCGTAATAAGGCCAGCCGTGGGAGACATTGTGCTGGCAGCAGCGATAGACCTCGTAGGGGCTGTAGGAGAACATCGTGCCGCCGTTTTGGACGCCGGGAGATTTGTTGTTCTTGTCGAGTTGCACCTGGTTGGGGCAGGTCAGGTAATGCAGCGCTTTCCAGTCGGGCATGAGCGCGGCGGGAAAAGAGTTGAAGGCGATTTCCTCGCAACGGTCGGCCCAGAGCGGGTTGCCGGAAATCTTGGCGAGCATCTCGAAGCTGTGCATGAACTCGACGATGCCGCAAGTTTCGAAGCCCTGGCGCGGATCGCCGTAACCGGGGCGGCAATTCTCGTCGCCGGCGAAGCCGCCGCCGGGGAACTGGCCATAGAGACCCATGACGCTCTGGTAATTGCGCTCGGCGGCGCGCAGGAATTTCTCGTCGCGGGCCTGCTGGTAATAGACGGCGGGTTCGCGGAAGCCCTGGGCGATATTCACGTTATGCTCATTGATGACGCCGGTGTCCCAGCGAGCCATGTGGTCGTGGATCTTCTTGCCGAGGTCCAGCAGCCAGGCCTCGCCGGTGCGATTGTAGAGCCAGTGAGCCGATTCGAGGGTGTCCCCAAAGCGGAGCTTGGGCCAATAGCCGCGGCCGAAGGTCTCCGGCGGCTGGGCATTGAGCCACTTGAGGTACTTGCTCATGAAGGGCAGGACGCGGGCATCGCCGGTGAACTCGTGGAAGGATTGGAGCACGTTGAGCATGACCATGTGCGGCCAGAGGTCGGGGTAGCCCTCCAGCCCGGTCTTGTTGGCGCGCGGGCCGAAGTAGCCGTCGACTTCCTGGCTCGCCAGCGTGGCGTCAATCCATTTGCGGGCGCCGTTGATGATCCTCTGGTCGTTGAGCACGTAACCCAGGTCGCCGTAGCCCTTGAGCCAGTACGGGAGTTCTTCCCAGCCGAACTTGCCCTGGCCCGTGGGCGAGGCCCAGGCGCTGTCGTTGAATTTGCACCATGGGGAAATCTCTTCCAGATGGCCGGTCATGCCGTCGGCCTCCAGTTGGAGTTGGCAGCGGAGCCAGCCTTTGGGGGTGATGCTGCCGATGGGCAGCTTGATGAGCGGGCTGGGGGTGAGCGGCTCCCGGTTGGCGGTATAGAGGGCATTGCCCGGCGAAGTCGGTGGAAGGGCAACCACCCTGGCCGTGACCTCCGAATCAGCCATACAGAAGACCTGGGATTGGAAACAGAGCGCGGCCAGGAGGGCCAGGCGGTCAAACCGAAGGGGGTTTCGCTTGCGGTTACTCCGAAAACAGCCGCGTA
Organism: Verrucomicrobiota bacterium; assembly: GCA_049518415.1. Taxonomy (GTDB): domain Bacteria; phylum Verrucomicrobiota; class Verrucomicrobiia; order Limisphaerales; family UBA8199; genus CAVQND01. The sequence goes on along the minus strand of JBEKRX010000041.1, from coordinate 4,637 downwards.
ACCGGTTGCAAACGAACAAAAGCGTGATTTTCATGCGAAGCGGTATCCCTGTGAGGGATGGAGGAATCATTGGATGGCTCATTGTGTTCATCTGGTTAAGAGGGGCAGCCTTTCCAGGCTGCCGATGGCCCGTCAGGCCGCAATTGGCAATTCCCCAATGCGGGCAATGTGAAGCAGGGCAATATGTTCTGCCCGGTTCATAATCTTGCTGTTCCCGGGCGCGAGGACAGCCAATTCCAGCCGGGAGCGGAACACCCAGACAAAGCCCGGGTGTCTGACCTCGAAGGTCTGGCCGTTGGTCAGATGCAGGCGAAAGGGCACGAACGGGCTCCGTTCAAGCAATTGGGTAATATCTTGCGGCGTCATCGCATCGCCTACTATCCACAACCATTCACTTCCGGCAAGCCACAAACTGACATTGGGGGGAGGCCGGCCAGGGCCATTGACCAACAGGCGCGCTGCGAACTTGAGTCCCCTTTCAGCCGTGCTGGGAACGCTTCATGGAGGCGCGCTTGAGTTCGCGCTCGGCCTCGCGCTCCTTGAGGTCTTGGCGCTTGTCGAACTGGGCCTTGCCCTTGCCGACGGCCAGGGCGACTTTGACTTTGCCGTTCTTCCAGTAGAAGGCCAAGGGGACCAGGGCGTTGCCCTTCACGGCGGCCAGGACGGAGAGCTTGCGGATTTCCGATTTGTGGAGCAGGAGCTTGCGCGGGGCGTCGGGCTGATGGTTGAAGCGGTTGCCGTGGGAATACTCATCGATGTGGGCATTGTAGAGATAGACCTGGAGGTTTTCCACCCGGGCAAAGGCCTCGCTGAGCCGGCCCTTGCCGGCGCGGAGGGTTTTGACCTCGGTGCCGTGCAGGACGATCCCGGCCTCGAAGGTCTCCAGGATACGGTAATCGCGCCGGGCTTTGGCGTTGGTCAAAATGTCTGCCATATCCGCTTAGGGTTCGTGCAAAAACAAGTCCCGAATGCGAGGCGTAATTCCAACATTATTCTCTGGCACCCCTCCGGGGTGCGACCGCCAGAGGGCGCCCTGCCCGGTGGTCGTTCCCCCTTTACCCTGAACGACCACCGGCTACCTTCTACCAACCCTCCGGGTTGGAGAAAATCGGAATTTGTTTTTGCACGAGCCTTCGCGCGGCCTGGCCGCAACCAAAACCAGGGGCAACACCTTCCGTCAGGTAAGCAACCAGGGCCTTCCCCCGCCGCGCTAACGTTTCTTCCGCTTCTTGCCCACCGGACGGGTCAACTCCACCACTTCCGGCATCTCGAACCCGATCTTGTCTTCAATGATCTCACGCAGCGCGATGTCGGCAGCCCCCAGGTTGCCGGTGTCGGCCACCAGCGGTCGGCCCAGCGCGCCCGCCCCGGCATTGAGCTGACGGACGCGGCGCGAAACCAAATTGACCAGAACGTTGGGATTGCCAACTTTCTCCAGTGCCTTTTTTGTGAATTCAGCGTTCAAGGCCTTTTCCCAGGTAATTAGAATTGAGCGGGACAGGTTAACTTTTAGAGGCGGGCGCGCAATCGAAAAATCGGTTTGCAAAATCCCCTGGGCGTGCGCGCCACTCATTTAACTTATTTAATCCATTTAACCTATTCAACCTGTCCAACTCATTTCGCCGCTCCCTGCCCACCGGCGGCGGTCTTTTTGGACTCGATGAGTTTCTCGATCTCGGGGCTATGCGGCAAGCCGGCGGCGAGGGCTTTTTGGTAATGCCAGCGCGCCAGTTCCACCAGGGGCGGCTGCTGGGTCAGGTAAAAAAAGGCCAGGTTATTGTGGGCCTCACCGTAGCCAGGCTGGAGCAGGATGGCTTTGCGGAAGGCCGCCTCGGCCGGGACGCGCTGGCCTTTGTCGGCGAGGACGACGCCGAGGAAGTTTTGGATTTCGGCATTTTGCGGGTCGCCCTGGGCGGCGCGGCTCAGGGCGTCCAGCGCCGCGTCAGGTTTTTGCTGCATTAATCTCAATTGGCCCAGGACCCGGAGGCTGTAGGGCTCGTCCGGGGCCAGTGCGAGCGCCTGCTGGAGGTGTTTCTCCGCCGCCTCGAGGCGGTTGAGCTTGAGCTCAATGAAGGCCAGGTCGGACAGGGCGCCGAAGTTCTTCTCATCCTCGCGCAAGACCTGCAGATAGAGTTCTTCGGCTTTGGCGTACTGTTTGGCGTAAAAGTAGCCCCGGGCCTGCGAGACCAGGGCGGCCATGCCCGCGGGGAGTTCGCGCACCGACTTCCGCACGACATTGGTGGCGGCCAGTCTGGCCTCGGGGGGTTTGAAAAAGGCCAATTCCTCGGCGGTGTAAGGCGCCTTTTGCGCCTCCAGGACCTCCAGCCGCGCCCGGAGCTGGTTGATTTCGTCTTGCGTCTCGGCCGCGCGCGCCGAGGCCTTGCCTTTGCGGGCGGCCAGGGCCTTGTTGGCGGCCTCCAGTTTCCTGGTCAGGTCATCCCGTTGCCACTCCAGTTGTTTGATGCGCTCCGCGTCCGGGGATTGAGCCGGCGCGGCTTTGGCTTTGGCCTGTTCGAGGCTGACGCTCAACAAGTCGTTTTCCTTCTGGAGCGCATTGATTCTCTCTTGTGCCTTGGCTAATTCCCGCGGGTCGGCCGCGGCGGGTTGCACCGTCAGGGCCTCTTTGAGCTTCGCCTCGAGCAAGGCCTTGTCGGCCTGCAACTGGCCCGCCTGTTCTTTAAGCGCCTGGAGCTGGCGCTCCCAATCGCTGGGGGCCGGCGCCGCGGCCGGTTGGGCGGCCGCCGGGCTCGGGGCCGTGGCGGGTTGGGCCTCGCTGGGAGGGGGTTTGGCAGGGGCGGGCAGCTTGGCCAAGACGCCGGCCATTTTGGCGGCCACGTAATTGAGGCGATAGTCGACGGCAATGACATTCCAGTCCGGGTAGGCCTTGTGGAATTTCTGCAAAGCGGTTTGGGCGTACGAGTACTTGGCCAGCGCCTGGCTGGGCTGGCCGCTGTCGTTGAGCGTATCGGCTTCCCGGATGAGTTTGTAAATCTCGATATACTGGTCATCGGCCTCGCCGGCCCACGCCCCCGCCAGGGCAGCCAGCACCAAGGCCGCAACCAAACCAAAACAGCCTTTCATGGCGGGCATCATAGCCAAAGGCCCCAGTCGTTGGCAATGTTCTCTGTTGGACCCAGTGGGGGGGGCTTGCTGGGCAAGGGCGGCGGAAAAATGCGAAGTCGGATACCTTCGGAACAGTCAACCTTCCTCAGTCCGGCGCGCCACTTTCACCGCGGCGCGGCTGAGGAGCTCGCACACTCCTGTTCGCCTCCGTGTTGGCCAATTCGTGGCCGCGGACAAGAATCGCCATGCCGACGCGTCGGCACCACTCGGGATGAAAGTTCCGCAGATTGAGCGTAAGTTAGGAACACAGAACGACCCGCCCTTTGGGCATCGGCCATTTTCAGGGCAATGTCCGCGCTCCAATGACCAACCTTGCCGGTGGCGGGAAAATGCGAGCTGCGCCTCCGCGCCGAGCAACCGAGCAACTAACTTTTTGGTCTGGTGTTTATTTTCAAGACTGCTATAATTACTTTATGATGCACGCTCGAAAGATGCTGGTGAGCATGCTGGGCAGCCTGGTGTTTGGCGCGGGAGCAACCCCGGCGGACACCGCCGACCCGCCGGACAATCCGTATCAGGGCATTGTGGGCCGGAACCTGTTCGACTTGAGAACGCCGCCGCCCGCGCCCGACCCTGAGTCGCTGAAGCCGCCACCCCCTAAATTCTCTCTCACCTGCATCGCCACCATCTCCGGCAACAAGCTCGCGATGCTCAAAACCACGCCCCCGCCGGCCAAGCCCGGCGAAGCGGCCAAGGAACAGTCTTACATGCTCAAGGAAGGACAACGCGAGGGCGAGGTCGAGGTGCTGCACATCGACGAAGTCGCCGGGACCGTCAAAGTCAAGTATGCCAACACCGTCGAGATGACGCTCGATTTCACCAACAACGCCGCCAAGGTCGTGGCCTTCGCCCCGGTCCCGGGCGCCCCTCCCGGGGTTCCGCCCGGCGTCCCGCCGGCGGTTTCTTTCCCTCCCATCCCCGGCGCCGGCGCCGCCAATCCGGCCCTCAAGCAACCGTTCGCGCCGGCCATCCCTCGGCCAATTCGGAGCCCCCGCTTGGGCCTGATGCCTGCCGCCTCTGCCTCGGGACTCGTTGGGGTTGCGGAGCAGACCGGCCAGCCGGCCCAGTCGGCGGCTGCCCCAATCACCAGGGACCAGCAGGAAGTCGTCATGGAACTGTTGCGCGATCAGCATAGGAATAACCCTGAGTTCCCGCCTCTGCCGCCCACCTCTCTCACCCCCATGATCGAGGCGGCAAACCAGGAGGCGGCCGCGGCCGCCTCCCAGGCAAACGCGGCCCACACCACCACCACCACCACCGGTCCGCCCAGGTTCCCTCCCACCAGCAGCAATCCCCAATTCGGAGGCCCGCCCCCCCCGCCCAGCCCAGGACAACCGTTCTAGCGAATGGCGAACGGCGAACGGCGAACGGCGAACGGCCCGCCCGTGCCGGCTAGAGCGTTTTAAATAAAACTGTAGCCAGAATCCGGCGGCTGTGGCATACTGGGCTCATGCGAACACTATCGCTGGACTTGCGTGAACGAATCCTGGCCTCTTACGACCACCAGGAGGGCA
>JBEKRX010000040.1:0-90078 GCA_049518415.1 Verrucomicrobiota bacterium | reverse complement strand
GCCAGGGTCTCCCCGGGCCAGGGTCTGCTATAACTACTCGGCCCAACCATCCATTGCCGAGGCAGGACTTTCACCTGCAAGCATGTCAAAGACCGAAGGCTGCACCGCATCCTGACACTGCCGCCGAGCGCGGGCGGAAGAGCCCTCCCCCCTTCCCCCCTCCCATCTCCCGTCCCGCCGTGGCGGGATTGGCCTCGCTTTGGAACACCCGGGCGCGGGCAGAGCGGAATTGGCGGCGGTGTCCAGATGCGCCCGCCAGGGCGGAGGCCCTTTAATGTTTCTTGCCCGGCGCTGGCTTGGTCGCTAGGCTGGGCCTCATGGCACCCGACGGCACGGAAAAGCGCAAGTTGGCGGCCATTATGTTCACGGACATGGTGGGCTACACGGCGCTGACCCAGCGCAACGAGGCGCTGGCGCTCGAACTGCTCGAAGAACACCGGCGCGTGCTGCGGGAGTTGTTCCCTCGCTTTAACGGTCGCGAGATCAAGACCACCGGCGACGGCTCCTTGCTGGAGTTTGAGAGCGCGGTGGAGGCCGTGCGTTGCGCCATCGAGATTCAGCGCGCGCTGGCCGCGCGCAACCTTTCGGTCACGCCCGAGCGGCGGGTGGAGCTGCGGATTGGCGTGCACGTGGGCGATGTGGTCCACCGGGAAGGGGACGTGCTGGGCGATGGGGTGAACATTGCGGCGCGGCTGCAACCGCTGGCGGAACCGGGCGGCATCTGCGTCTCGGTGGATGTGGCCCGGCAAATCCAGCATAACGTGGAAGCCGGTTTCGTGACGTTGGGGCCGCAGGCGCTCAAGAACGTAGCCGCGCCCATTGAAGTCTGCCGCATCGTGCTGCCGTGGGAGAAGACAGCCCCGGCGCCGGTGGCGCCGGTGATGCCGAGGCGCTCGCCGTGGCGGCTAACGAAGGCCCGGCTCCTAACGGCGGCGTTGGTCGTGCTCGCCCTGTGCGGCCTGGGGGTGTGGTTCCATTACTTCAGCGGTCGGCCGCCTGCGGTTACCCGAGCCGGGGCGTCCAAGTCCGTGGCGGTGCTGCCGTTTGTGAACCTGAGCTCGGACAAGGAGAACGAGTATCTGAGCGACGGGATTACCGAAGACCTGTGCACGGCGTTGACCCAGGTGAAAGGGCTGCGCGTGCCGGCGCGGACTTCCTGCTTTTTCTTTAAGGGCAAGACTGAGGATATCCAGAAGATTGGCCAACAACTCCATGTGGCCACGGTTCTGGAAGGGAGTGTGCGCAAAGCGGGCAACAAACTGCGGATCAACGCGCAGCTCATCAACATCGCCGACGGCTTTCATCTCTGGGCCACCAACTACGACCGGGACATGAGCGACCTCCTGGCCCTGCAAAGCGAGATCGCGCAGCAGGTGGTGGCCGCGCTGCGAGTCCAATTGCTGCCCGGTGAAACGCAGCAACTTGAAAAGAGACCCACCGTGAATCCCGAAGCCCACCGCTTGTACTTGCTGGGCCGTTTTTTCTGGAACCAGCGCAGCGGCGACGGCCTGAAGAAAGGGCTGAACTACCTTGAGCAAGCGCTGGCCCAGGACCCCGATTACGCGCTGGCCTATGCGGGGTTGGCCGACTGTTACGTGGTGCTTCCCGATTGCACGGCTGCTCCCGCCAAGGAGGCCGTACCCAAGGCGCGTGCGGCCGCGCTCAAGGCGCTGGAACTGGACAACACGCTGGGTGAAGCCCACGCCGCCTTGGCACTTGCCAAGGAATGTGAGTGGGACTGGACGGCAGCCGAAGCCGAGTTCAGGCGAGCTATTGAACTCAGTCCGAATTATGCTACCGCCCATCACTGGTATTCAATCCTCCTGCACACGACGGGTCGGTTTGAGGAAGCGAGGCGCGAGATTCTGCGGGCGCAAGAGCTTGATCCACTCTCGCCGATCATAAACGTAAATGTGGGACTGGTACCCTATTACAACCGTCGCTACGACGAAGCCATTGCGGAATGCCATAAGGTACTTGAACTAAATCCGAACTTCCTTAGCGCCCACGAGTGGCTTGGCTTTGCCTATGTGATGAAGGGCATGTTTACCGAAGCCATCGGTGAGTTCCAAATCAGCAGGACATTGGGCGGTGGCCGTCCCTTTGGCTTGGGAGGGCTCGGGTATGCCTATGCGGTTTCCGGCAGGACAGGGGAGGCACGCCAGGTGCTCGACGAGTTGCTGCGCTTTTTGCAGCAAGGATATGAAGCGCAAGTTGATGTTGCTCTCGTTTATCACGGTCTGGGGGAGCGCGAGCAGACTTTTCATTGGCTGGAACAGGCCTTTAAGGAGCGGAACATCTTCTTGCCTTACGTGAAAAGCGATCCACCCTGGCAGAATCTCCGCTCGGAGCCGAGGTTCATCGCCTTGCTCAAGCAAATGGGCCTGGAAAAATGACCCGCCCGGCCTTTGGGGTTCGGCCAGCCGGAGGCTGGCCGGGGCTGAGGCAAGCTGAAGGCTGGCGCTACTGCCGGGGGCCAACCAATGCTACGCGGCGGCGGCTCGCTTGAGGCGATCCGCCAGGGCGCGCCATTCACCGGTTGGCGGCAGCGCTTCCACCACGATCAATTCGGCCCCCGCCTCGTCGCAGCGGTGCAACTCGGCGTAAATGACCCGCGCAAAGGCCGGCGGGGCATGCGGCAGCACGCTTACGCCGCCAAAGCCCTGGGCCGAGGGAATCCCGTGGTGCGCGAGAATGTGGCAACTGGCAATTGGCAATTGGCAGTTGGCAATCCGCGCTTTGAGTTCCTGCTCATCCTGCCACTGCCAAACCACCAGCTTGGCCCGGGGCGCGTAATGCTGGCGCAACTGGCCGGGGCTCTGCAAGACCTCCCCGCCCTCGCCGGCGCCCAGGGCCAGTCTGCCGGTGACTGCCAGCAGCGCCTCTTCGTGAACCATGCCCGGCCGCAACAGCCGGGGCGGGCAGGTCGAGAGGTCCAGCACGGCGGACTCGATGCCGACCTGGGATGGGCCGCCATCGACGATGAGCGAGATTTGGTCGCCCAGGTTTTTGCGGACGTGCTCGGCGCGGGTGGGCGGAAGGCGATTCGACGGGTTGGCGCTGGGCGCCGCCAGCGGGAAACCGCACTCGCGAATCACGGCCTGAATGAAGGGGTGGCTGGGCCAGCGCACGCCGGCGGTCGGCCCGCCGGCGGTGACCACCGGGGGGAGCAGCCGGGCGCGCGGCAATACCAGGGTGAGCGGCCCCGGCCAGAAGGCCCGGGCCAGTTTGCTCGCAACCGCCGGCCAGTCGGCCACGCACTGCTGCGCCATGGCAATGCTGGCGACGTGGACGATGATGGGGTTGCGCGCCGGGCGGCCTTTGATTTGGTAAATGCGCTCGACGGCCCGGGCATCGAGCGCGTTGGCGGCCAGGCCATAAACCGTCTCGGTGGGCAGGGCCACCACCTGGCCGGCGCGCAGCAGTGCCGCCGCCCGCTGCACGGCCGCTTGAAACAGTGGCGGCGTGTCCGTCGCCAGGATTTCGGCCCTTTGTTTCAGTCCGCTCACCGAGGCCAGGATGCCGGTTCCGCAAAGGGGGCGCAAGACGAAGGCGGCCGGTTCGCGTTCACGCCGGAGGAATTTGGAACCGGGATCGGAACGTTTGTGGAACTTCGGCGGCGGCAGTGGGGCAGGACCTTACTCGTAACGGAGGGCCTCGATGGGGTCGAGGCGGGAGGCCTTGCGGGCGGGATAGAAGCCGAAGAAAACCCCGACCACCCCGCTGAAGCAGAAGGCATAAATGAGCCATTCGGAAGGGATGAGCGTCGGCCAGCCGGTCTGGGCTGCCAGCGCCTTTGAAGAGCCGACGCCGGCGCCAATCCCGATAATCCCGCCAATCACGCTCAAGGTCACCGCCTCAATCAAGAACTGGAGCAGGATGTCGCGTCCCCGGGCGCCGATGGCCATGCGGATGCCGATCTCGCGGGTCCGCTCGGTGACGCTGACGAGCATGATGTTCATGATGCCGATGCCGCCGACCACCAGGGAGACACCGGCAATGGCGCCGAGCAGCACCGTCATGGTCTTGGATTGGGCGGTGGCCATCTCGGCAATCTCCTGCTGATTGCGGACGGTGAAGTCGTCGTCCTTGCCGGGGGTAATGTGGTGGTGCTGGCGGAGCAATTCGATGATTTGCTGCTGGACGGGGCTGAGCAAGGTGGGTTTGGCCGCCTGGACCACGATCGAGCCCACGGTGGTCACCCGCTGCACCCGCTTCATGGCGCTGGTGTAAGGGATGATGATGAGGTCGTCCTGGTCCTGGCCCTGCACCGAAAGGCCCTTGGGCAACAACATGCCCAGGATGATGAACGGCACGTTCTTCACCCGGATGCACTGCCCGAGCGACTCTTCTCCGGGAAAGAGCTGGTCGGCAATGGTCTTGCCGATCACCGCCACCTTGTTGGCGCTGCGCACGTCCTGCCCGGTGAAAGCGGCGCCTTCGACCACCGGCCACTGGCGGATGTCGAAATACTCCGGGGCCTCGCCGAGAATCTGCGTGTTCCAGTTCTGGTTCCCGGCGGCGATCTGGGCCCGCGTGCGGATCTCCGGGCTGACCGCCACGACCCCGGGAATCTCGCGCTGGATGGCCTCGGCATCATCAATGGTCAGCGTTCCCGCCCCGCCCCAGCCGGAGCGAGCGCCCCCCCGGGTGAAGCTGCCCGAAAACACCAAAATCACATTCTGCCCCATGCTGGCGATTTGCGCCTCGATCTGGGACTTGGCCCCGTTGCCGATGCTGACCATGGCGATGACGGCGGCGACGCCGATGATCATGCCCAGCATGGTGAGCAGGGTCCGGAGCTTGTTGCGGCGCAAGGCGCGCAAGGCAATCTTAATCGTGGCCCAGATTCGCATCATACGGTCAATTGTACTGCTTGATGGGCGTCGTGCAAGCGGCGCAGCTCGGTTTCGGCGTCCAGCCGGCTGGTCACGGGCACGTCGCTCACGATCAGGCCGTCGCGCATGATCAGGTTGCGCCGGGTGTAGCGGGCAATGTCCAGTTCGTGGGTCACCATGATCAGGGTGATCCCCTGGCCATTGAGCTTTTGAAAGACGCCCATGATTTCAATGCTGGTCTGGCTATCGAGGTTGCCGGTGGGCTCGTCCGCCAGAAGCAGGGCCGGCTGGTTGACCAGCGCCCGGGCGATGGCCACCCGCTGTTGCTGGCCGCCGGAGAGCTGGTTTGGGTGGTGGTCGGCGCGGTCGGCCAGGCCGACGGTTTCGAGGGCGCGGAGGGCGTGGGCGCGCTGCTCGCGGCCCCGGAGGTGGCGGTGCAGATAGAGCATGGGCAGCTCGACGTTTTCGAGCGCCGAAGTGCGGGCCAGGAGATTGAAGCCTTGAAAGACGAAGCCGATTTTGCGGTTGCGGATGTCGGCCAGTTCGTCCCGATTCAGTTGCGAAACGTCCGTCCCGTCGAGCAGGTAGCGTCCGCGCGTCGCCCGGTCCAGGCAGCCGATGAGGTTCATGAGGGTGGATTTGCCCGACCCGCTGGCGCCCATGACAGCCACGAATTCGCCGGTCTGGATGGCGGAAGAAACCCCGCGCACGGCGTGCACGTCCACGCCGCCCGTGTGATAGACCTTGTGGATGTCCTCGAGCGCGATAACGGAGTTCATGGGCTTTAGAACCGCCGGAACCCGCCGCCAAAGGGATTGGGCGGGGGCGCGCCCGGTGGGGCCGCGCCCGGCCCCGCCGTCAGGGCGCCCGTGACGACTTGCATGCCTTCGGCCAGCCCCTCGGTGACTTCGGTCATGATGCCGTCGCTGATGCCGACCTTGATCTGAACCGCCTTAAGTTTGGGAGGGTCCTGGTCTTTGGTGTCGGTCTTGCCTGGCAGCACATAGACCGTGCGCGTGAGCTGCCGTTCCGGGCGGGGCCGGCCACCGAAGCCGCCCGCCTCAGCCCCCTGGCCGCGCTCGCCGCGCCGACCGCCGCCGGGTCCGAAGCCGCCCCTGCCACCGGGAGGAGGCCCGCCCCCGCGCCCGCCGCCTTCAGGGTCGGCGCGGGGTCCCTGGGCCAGCATTTGGGGCGCGGCGTTGGTCTTGCCGGCGACTTCGGGCGGGCGGAAACGCAAGGCCGCATTGGGAATCTTCAAGGCCTCTGCCCGTTCGGCGATGACAATGGAGACATTGGCCGTCATGCCCGGCAGCAATTTTCCATCCGGATTGCTCACCTCGACGACACAATCGTAGTTGATCACGTTCTGGTTGGTGATGGCGCCGTAGCGGATTTGGCTGACCTTGCCGGAGAAAGTGCGGTAGGGGTAAGCGTCGACCATGAAGTTGACCCGCTGGCCGACCGACACGCCGCCAATGTCCGCTTCGGACACCAGGGCATCAATCTGCATCTTCGTCAAATCGCCGGCGATGAGGAAGAGGGTGGGCGTGTTGAAACTGGCGGCGACGGTCTGGCCGACATCGACGTTGCGCGAGACGACCACGCCGTCCACCGGGGCGTAGATGGTGCAACGGGAGAGGTCCACATTGGCGTTGGCCAGCGAGGCCTCGGCGGACTGGACCAGGGCTTTGGCCTGCTCCAACTGCGCCCGGGCGGTGTCGTGATCGGAGGCCGAAATCAGCTTATTGGTGAACAGTGCATCCGAACGGTCGGCCTGCACTTTGGCCAGACTGAGGTTGGCTTTGGCGTTGGCCACGTCGGCCTCGACCCGGAGCACGTTGACCTTGTAGGTGGCCGGATCAATCTCCGCGATCACCTGGTTGGACTTCACATTCGAATTATAATCCACGAACAGCTTCTGAATAATCCCGGAGATCTGGCTGCCCACCGTCACGTTCACTACTGGGTCCAATTGGCCGGTCGCCGTCACCACCTGCGTCAGATCGCCCCGCGCCACGGGCGCGGTCTGGTACTCCACCGGCGCCTCGCTTCGGCTTCGCCAGTACCAGACGCCGCCGCCGAGCGCGACGCCCGCCAGGACCAGGCCCGCCATCCACTTCATCCAGGGGAACTTGCTGTCAGTAGCCATAATTATCACCATGCCAATTCATCCCGTCATTTCGTTAAGACCCCGATTCTACTCCAAAGGTTACTGGGCCTTCAACGCTATTCCGGTTTCGCTGCGATTGCAGAAATGCGCTCAGCCAGCGCTTCTTTTAGGTGAATTGAAAATTGAGGATCGAAAAGCGATCATTTGTTATTGAAGAATACCCGCGGATCACGCCGAATGGACTTTCGGATGGCGGACTCAATGACCAATGACCAATACTCAATACTCGATTCTCAATGAACCCTGCATCCCTTACAGGGATACCACTTCGCATGAAGATGACGCTTTTGTTCACTTGCAGCGGGTTACGCGGCTATTTTCGGGGTAATCCCGATTCCGAATCCCGATTCCGAATCGGGATTCCAGAGGTGGCCTGAGGCGCAGGCTCGCTAAAGATTTGGACTTTGGACTTTGGAGTTTGGACGCTATGCTGGCCGCGTGCTGGACAGACTCATCGAACAGCTTGCCGCCTCGCGCCACCTGACCGAGGAACAGGTCGGCCTGGCGGTGGAATTGCTCGTGGACCAGGCGATTGGCGTGGCGCTGAAGGCCGATTTCCTCGCCCACCTGGCGCGGAAAGGGGAAACCACGGAGGAAATTGCCGCCTTTGCCCGCGCGTTGCGCGCCCGGTGCATCCAGCCGGTGCTGGACCGCCCGGCCGGGGCGGGTGAACTCCTCGATGTCGTCGGCACCGGCGGCGACCGCCTGAGCACGTTCAATATCTCGACCACCGCGGCGCTCATCGCGGCGGCAGCCGGTGTGCGCGTGGCCAAGCACGGCAACCGCGCCGTCACCTCGGCGATTGGCAGCGCGGATGTCATCGAGGCCCTGGGCATTCCCCACGACCTGGGGCCGGAAGCGGCGGCGCGCTCGCTGCGCGAGCACGGGTTCGCCTTCTTCTTTGCGCCCAAATACCACCCGGCTTTCCGGCAGATCATCCCGGCCCGCAAGCTCTGCGCCGAGCGCGGCCAGAGCACGATCTTCAACTTCCTCGGCCCGCTGCTCAACCCGGCGCGGCCCACGGCCATGCTGGTGGGCGTGCCGCGCCCGGAGCTGTGCGAGCCGTTCGCCCGCGTGCTCCAGGCCCTTGGCCTCCGCCGCGCGATGGTCGTCTGCGGCGCCGTGCCGGGCGAAGCCGGGACGGCCCGGCACCTGGATGAGCTTTCCCCGCTGGGCCCGACGACCGTCGCCGAGTTTTACCAGGAACGCGCGCTGGCCTGCTCATTGCTGCGGCCGGAACTCTTTTCCCTGCAACCGGCGACCGTGGCCGATCTGCGCGGGGGCGACCGCGCGACCAACGCCGCCATTATCCGGCGCATCCTGGCAGGCCAGGAACGCGGCCCCAAGCGGGACGCGGCGCTGCTCAACGCCGCGGCCGCCCTGTTCATCGCCCAGCGGACCGACAGCCTGCTGGCAGGGTGGGAACTGGCGGCGGAGGTTATCGACAGCGGCCAGGCGTGGCACAAGCTGGAGGAACTGACGGCGGAAAAAGTGCCCGCTTGACGGCCTTGCCCTTTTCCGGGCAGAGTCGCGGCATGTACAAAATCATTGGAGCGGACGGCAAGGAGTACGGACCGATTGCGGCAGAGGTGTTGCGCCAGTGGATTGCCGAGGGGCGGGCCGATGCCCGGACCCGGGTGCTGGCCGAAGGGGCGGCCGAGTGGAAGACGCTGGCGGAGATGCCGGAATTCTCCCCACTGCTGGCCGGGCCGCCCACGCCGGCGCTGCCTTCGGCCGCCGTGCCCGGAGCGGAGGAGCCGAAGACCAATCCGCTGGCGCTGACCGGGATGGTCATGGGCATCCTGGCGCTTACCTTGTGCATCTGCTGCTATGGGTTGCCGTTCAATGTGCTCGGGCTCATCTTTTCCGCCCTCGGCCTTTTACAAATCAAACAGGACCCCGCCGGGCAGCAGGGCCGCGGCCTGGCCGTCGCGGGCCTGGTGCTTTCGAGCTTGAGTATTTTGCTGGCCGTGCTGTTCTTTGCCCTGGGCGTCGCCCGGACCGTTCCGGACATCCTGCGCCGCATCCAAGCCCATTAATTCCCATTCCCGTTCCAGACTTGAACGCTCATTGGCACAGCAGGCCGCCGTCGCGAGCCCGGTTCCTGCTCTTGTCCTCGCTGCTGGCCAGCGTGCTGGCGGTGTCGGCCGGCCTGGTGCTCTTCTGGTGGGACCCGAGCCGCTCCCCGTTTTACCCGGCCTGCTCCTTTCACCGGTTGACCGGCCTGCTCTGTCCGGGCTGCGGCTCGCTGCGCGCCTGGCACCAGTTGCTGCATGGCCGCCTGGCGGCGGCGTTTCATTTCAACGCCTTGCTGGTGCTTTCCTTGCCGTGGCTGGGCTGGTTGGCCGCGCGCTCGGTTATTCGCCTGTCCAGGAACCAGCCCGTGGCGGCCGGCATTCGCCCGGTTTGGCTCTGGTGCGCGCTGGCCGTGGCGCTGGCCTTTGGCGTTTTGCGCAACCTGCCTCTGCCCCAAGTGGCCTGGCTCGGCCCGCGGCCCTGAGTGGCTACCCCGTTCGCCGTTCGCTATTCGCCGTTCGCAACGGTCCGCGATAAGGCCTGCGCCGCGCCCTTGTTCAAGCTTGCGCCGCAGCCGGCGATGCCCTACAAGCACCGTCAACCGGGCACAAACAGAGAGACCATGTATAAAATCATCGGTGGAGACCAAAGGGAATACGGGCCGGTAGATGCGGACGAGTTGCGCCGCTGGATCGCCGAGGGCCGGCTGAGCGGCCAAAGCCTTGTCCAGGTCGAAGGCAGCGGCGCCTGGAGGGCGTTGTCCACATATCCGGAGTTCGCCGAGGCCCTGGGCGCGCAGGCCGGCGCCACGCCTGCGGCCGGCGCCCCGGCGCCGCCGCTGAACGCGGCGGCCTGGTCGGCGGAAATCCTGGCGCGCCGGCCCGAGGTGCAAATGGGCAGTTGCCTGGCGCGCTCCTGGGACCTGCTGCGCGACAACTTCGGTCTGCTTCTGGGCGCCACGTTTTTGGTGTGGTTGGTGGAGACGTTTTGCCAGTTTCACTGGCTTACCGGCGTGGTTTACCTGGTGCTGCACGGGGTGTTTTATGGGGGACTTTCCCTGGTCTTCCTCAACCGGCTCCGGGGCCAACCGGCGACCGCCGGGGAGGCCTTCGCCGGCTTCGGCCTGGGCTTTGCGCAACTGCTGCTGGCGGGCTTTATCAGCGGCCTGCTGTCCCAGTTGGCGTGTTGCTGCCTGATCGTGCCGGGGATTTACTTGTTTGTGGCCTGGCTCTTCAGCGTGCCGCTGGTGGCCGACAAGCGCCTGGAGTTCTGGTCGGCGATGGAGCTCAGCCGCCGGGTGGTAACGCGCGTCTGGTTCGAGATTTTCGCCTTGTTCCTGGTGGCCTTTCTGCCGGCCCTCCTGGCACACCTCTTCCTCCAGGTCAAGGTGGGGCAGGCCATGCTTCCGGCCCTGCAGGGCGTGTTCGGCCCGGGTGCGCCGGCCAACCTCAGGGGCCTGCTGGAAGTCATCACGCAAGCTCAGCACCTGGTTAAAATCAGTCCCGCCCTGGCGCTGGCGGTCCGGTTGGTATTCCTGCTCAATTTGCCCTTTGCCCTGGGCGCGCTGTTGTCTGCCTATGAAAATCTCTTTGGCCCTCGGGCCGCGCCAACCGCTTAGCCGCCAGACGGCCTGGGGTTGCCTGACCACCAACGTGGCGTTGCCCGGCTTCGGTTCGCTGGTCGCCGGGCGCCGCTGCGGCTACGCGCAAGCCGCCCTGGCCCTGGGCGGCGAGGCGCTGACCCTGGTGTTGGGCGCGCGCTTCCTCCTGTGGTATGCCGCCAACCTGGCGCGCCTCCGCGAGGACCAGGCGGCGGCGCTGGTGGAAGTCTGGCTGGCGGTGCGCTGGGCGCTATTCGGTTTCGTCCTGTTTGCCCTCGGCTGGTTGTGGTCCCTGGCCACCAGCCTGAGCATCGTCCGCGCGGCCAAGAAGGCGGGACCATCCAACGTGCCGCCGCGGCTTCGTTAGGGAGCCGGGCCGCCCGCGGGAGATTTGTCTCGCTGGCGGGCCTCAGCGGCGGTAAACAGCACCGACAAAGACGCAAAATCAACTAACGCTATGGACCAGGCACCTCCGCCTTCCCCCGTTCCGGTTCAACCGAAAAACTCTGCGCTGGCCATCGTGAGCTTCGCGCTGGGCATCCTTGTGCTCGGGCTGGTCCTCTTGTGCTTCGGGCCGCCGGCGGCCTATGATGAGGGAGTACCAATGGCTTTCAATCTCAAGCTCGGGCTGGTCCTCCTCTTCTGCGTGCTGCCGCTAGTGGCACTGGCGGCCGTCACGTGCGGGCACGCCGCCGCTTCCCGCATCAAGAAGGCCCCAGCGTCGTTCCGCGGCCGGGGCACGGCGCGGGCCGGACTGATTATGGGTTACTTCGGCATCGCCCTGTTTGTGACCGTCTGTCTTCTACTGGTCTGGTTCGTCCTAACCTTCCGCATCGGGTGATTGCGGGCTATGTCAGCATTGCCTCGTTTGGGATCATCGTGCTGGCGCCCGCCATCGAGTTTTCACGGCACGGCATCGGCGTGGTAATCAGCGGCTGCGCGTGATCGTCCTGCTGCACTCCGCCATCAACCTCCCCGAGCGGTGATCGTGGATGATGCCATCATCGGCCCGCTTGGGACTCTGACGCTGTTGGTCGTCCCCAACCTCACTAAAGCGCCCGACACAGCGATCTGCGTCATCCGGCTCAAACGGCTTCCCCGGAGGGGGATTTGTCTTGGCAGCGGGTGTCACCGCCTGTAAACAGCGCTGAGAAAGACGCAAAATCAGCTAACCCTATGGGCCAATCACTCCCGGCTTCCCCCGTTCCGGTTCAACCGAAAAACTCTGCGCTGGCCGTCGTGAGCCTGGTCCTGGGCATTCTCGGGCTGGTCTGCTTGTGCATCGGGCCGCTAGCCGCCTATTTGGCCGCGCGTGCGGAACTGCCAATGCCATCAGGTTTCCTGCGCGTGGTGCTGCTCTTGTGGTGCGTCGGGCCGCTACCGGCATTTCTGGCCCTCCGTTGCGCGCGCATCGCCGCTTCCCGCATCAAGTGCGCCCCAGCCTTGTTCCGCGGCCGGCGTACGGCGCTGGCAGGACTGGTTATGGGTTATATGAGCATCGCTCTGTTCGTGGTCATTGCGATCGTCTTGGTGTGCTACGCCGTCAGTTTCACCGGCCGCTGATTGCGGGTTATGTCATGTTAGCCTCGCCCTGTTTGTGATTTTGACGCCGCTGGCACAGGTTCTTCAGCTCGCTATGAACCCCAAAGCATTTCTCGCCCTCCCTGCCCTCACTTGGGTTGCCGCAGCAGTGGCGGCCGCGGCCCTGGCGCCGGCTCCCGGCGCCGACCCCACGCAACTCCCGCGCGCCATGCACGCGCCCATGAAAGAGCGCCCCCACCTCACCGTCGGCCAGCGCGCCGGCGACCTCACTGGCGCCGATAACTGCGCCCTCCAGGCCGCCGTCGATTATGTCGCCGGCCTCGGCGGCGGGGTGGTGGACATCGGGCCGGGTGAGTACACGATGCGCGACTCGCTCCACCTGCGGTCCCAGGTGACCGTGCGCGGCACTCCGGGCCAAACCGTCCTTTGCAAAGCGCCCGCCGTCGCCTCACCCCTCAAGCTGGACGGCGATTATGGCGAAGAACAAATCACCGTGGCCAGCCCCGTTGGCTTTGCCGTCGGGGAGGGCGTCGCGATTTGGGACAAGAGTGCCGGCGGCTTTCATACCACCGTCGCCCGCATCATTGGCGCCGACGGCAGCACTTTTGCCCTGAGCCGGCCTTTGAACGCCGATTGCATGGTCGAAAATGGCGCCCAGGCCGCCACCGTTTTCCCCGTCGTCAGCGGCTATTATGCCGAAGGCGTCCGGCTCGAAGACCTGACCATCGAGGGAAACAAAGAGCAGAACGAGCGGCTCAACGGCTGCCGCGGGGGCGGGATTTTCTTGTATCGTTGCCACGGGGCGGTGCTGGAGCGCTGCACCGTGCGCCATTACAACGGCGACGGCATCAGCTTCCAGCAATGCAACGACGTGACCCTCCTGGGCTGCGTGAGCGAAGGCAACGCCGGCCTGGGTCTGCACCCCGGCAGCGGTTCGCAGCGCCCGCTCCTCCGCCAGTGCCTGGCGCGCAACAACGGCGAGGACGGCCTTTTCCTCTGCTGGCGCGTCAAACAGGGGCTCTTCGAAGATAACATCCTGGAAGACAATGGCCGCTGCGGAATCTCCCTCGGGCACAAAGACACCGACAATCTGTTCCGCCACAACCAGGTCCGGCGCAACCACGCCGAGGGCGTCTTGTTCCGCAACGAGACCGAGGGCATGGCCCCGCATCGCAACCGCCTGGAAAACAACCTCATCGAAGCTAACGGCCTCCAGCAGGCCGCCGCCGGCATCCATGTCTGCGGCCAGACGCGCGACCTGGTCTTCAAGAACAACACCCTCCGCGACACCCGCCCCGCCGGCGAACGCAGGCAAACCGTCGGCATCCGGCTCGAGGAAAATGTCGGCCCCCTCACGCTCGAGGGCAACCAGATCGAAGCGCCCATGCCGCTCGACGACCAGCGCCCAGTTGGCCAGCCACCGGCCGCCGGCAAGACCGGAGGCTCCAACTGAGGCCGGCGCAGATTCTCCGGCCGGCACGCGTTTCTGCCGGCTCGACTGCCCCGCGCTGGCCCGGCGGTGGCGCCGCACTGGTCAAGCCCAGACGTCCCTGTAAAAACCGAATGTGGGTCAGCGCCCCGGACGCCTGAAGGTCTTCACCAATCGCTCCAGTCTACCCTCCTGCAACCAAGCCCCGGGCCGGCGGCCTCACTTGGAACAGCCCTTGAGGTGAATCGACTACGCGAGTAACGCCTAAACAATGGCCAGCAAAAGAGCAGTTTTCCGTCAAAATCCTTGGTCGGCTCTAAGATTACGCGAGGATCAATGAATGCCTCTGTACATGCTTCCCCCTCGTTCGAGGAGTCAGCCCTTGGTGGCTCGCCCGTCTGGCTCGCGACCGGTTTACTCTGACTGCGCCTATTTCATGAGATCGTCGCATTTTTCCTTCTCGGAAGCCGGTTCAGCCCGGCCTCCAAGATACTTGGCCAGGAATGCTTCCTCAGCCGCGCGGCATTTCATTTCATTTTCGGGCCGGACCAAGTCGTGACCCTCGTCCGGAAAGAGGAGGTACTGCACTGGCTTGCCGCTCTTGCGGATGGCTTGTACGATCTCGTCGCTTTCGGCCTGTTTGACGTGTGGATCGTTCGCGCCATGGACGATGAGCAAAGGCGCTTGAATTCGGTCCGCCTTAAACAACGGGGAACGGGCCTTCAAAAAATCAGCATCTTTCTCCCAATCGCCAACACGCTTCTTGAACCCAAATTCACTGAACTTGGGCGTCCAGATCAGGTTGGCCGGCCCCATCTCGTCCACCCCGCAGACAAATTCATCCGGAGTGAAGGTCAGTCCCACCAGCGTTGCGTAGCCGCCATAACTGTGGCCCATGATGGCCACCCGCTTGGGATCGGCATAGCCCTGTTCCACGGCCCATCGTTTGCCGTCGATGAGGTCATCCTGCATTTTGCCACCCCACTCGCGGTCTCCGGCGTTTTGAAACGACTTCCCGTAGCCCGTCGAACCGCGGAAGTTGATCTGCAGCACGGCATAGCCGCGATTGGCCAGCCATTGCGGGTACCAATTAAACGCCCAGCTATCGCGTGTCCATGGTCCGGCATGGACGAACAGGATCATCGGCAAGTTTTTCGGCTCTGCGCCGGCCGGCAAGGTCAGGTATCCATGTATCCCCAATCCGTCGCGGGCAGTGAAGGAGATAGGTTGACAGCGTGCGAACGTGTATTTTAGCAGCTCGGGCGTGGCTTCGGAAAAGAGCAGGTCCGCTTTGTGCGTAAGCCGATCGTATAGGTAGTAACATCTGGGTCTCTTGTCCGTATCGTCGGCCACAATCCATTTCTTGTCCGCCAGATCGCGGGTGTAGATTTTGAAATCGCCTTCGCACGTTCTCTTCAGGATGCTGTAATCCGGCTTCAGTCGTTCGTCCATCACGGTCCAGTCGGTGCGCTCGCGCTCGATCGCGACCGCCTCGAGTGTGCGGCGGGTGGGATGTGTTTGCACATAGTCGATATCATAGTTCGGGTCCTGGGCAATCACTTCACCTTTGCCTGAAGCAAGATCGAACTTCATCAATCGGCTGGCGTTTACGCCTACGCTGGAAACCATCCAGACCCCCCGGTTATCAGGAGTGAAGCCGTGCACCCAGCCCGTCTCATCGGGTCCCCACTTCTGGAAGCAACGCCACTTCGCTTTGGGATGTGCCCGCGCCCGGATTTCCGTTCCGCCATCGGGCGTAGTCACCGTTGCTCCGCGCACCTGAAGTTGGTTATCAACAATCCAGCCCGTCACGTCGCCCGGATTCCTGGTGTCGAGTTCCACAGCCCCATTTTTCAGGTTGAGGCGGTACACGTCATGGCGTTTGCGGTCTTCCCAATTCAGGCCGATCAGCATTTCGTACGGCCTGCTCGGGTCCAATTGCACGATTTGCGCCTGAACGCCCACAAACGGTGTCAGGTCGCGCGTGTTCTTGGTCTGGATGTTAATCTGATAGAGGTGGAAGTTCTCGTCCCCGTCCCGGTCCTGAAGATACAGGATGTGTTCGCTGTCAGGCTGCCAGAAATACAAGCCCACGCCGCGCTTTTTATCGTGGGTGATCACGCGGTCGTCTTGTTTTCCGATACTCCGCACCCAAACGTTCATCACCTGGTTGTCGATGGCTACATAGGACAGGTATTTACCATTGGGGGAGAGGTCCGGTGCGCATTTTGAGTTCGTGGGGGTGCCAAATAGAAGCTCGCGCGGGATCAGCGGCGGCGGTTCCGCGCGAACGTCAGGAGAGGCCAGGAGGACGAGTGTGGCAATGAAAGCAAAAATCTGTTTCATACGAATCGCTCTTCTTTGGTCGTTGTGCCTGACCTTAGGGCGCCGTGCGGCAAAAGTAAATTCCTCCGAGGTGCGAATGACAAACGGGCGGAAACCGTTCTCCAGCCGGCGGCGAATCTCTGCCAAGCTCATGCGCAGTACTATTGCGCCCCAGGCCTGGCCGGCCAAGGGGGCGCTTTATTCCAACGCGAATTGGAATTAGCCGAACAAGTCCAACTGCGGGGGCGGCGCGAGTTGTTGCAGTTTTTGGCGGTCCCTTTGGCGCCGCGTCGCCTGCCGCACATTGCCCTCCGGGGTCAGTTCGGATTCCTCGAGGTTGCGCAGGATTTCTTTGGCGCGTTGGAGGACGGCGCTGGGCACGCCCGCCATGCGCGCCACCTGGAGGCCATAGCTTTTGTCGGTGCCGCCTTCGACGATCTTGCGCAGGAACACGATCTGGTCGTGCCACTCGCGCACGGCCACGTTGTAATTCTTCAGGCGCGGCAGCCGCGCCGCCAGTTCGGTCAGCTCGTGGTAATGGGTGGCAAAGAGGGTCTTGGCGCCGACCTGGTTGTGCAGGTGCTCGAGGATGCTCCACGCCAGGCTGAGGCCGTCGAAGGTGCTGGTGCCCCGCCCGAGCTCGTCCAGGATGATCAGGCTGCGCGGGGTGGCGTGGTGCAGGATGTAGGCCGTCTCGCACATCTCGACCATGAAGGTGGACTGTCCGCGCGCCAGGTCGTCGCTGGCGCCAATGCGGGTGAAGATGCGGTCCACCAGGCCGATGCGCGCCTCGGCGGCGGGGATGAACGCGCCGGTGTGCGCCAGCAACGTCAGCAGCGCCACCTGCCGGATGTAGGTGCTCTTGCCCGCCATGTTCGGCCCCGTGATGAGCGCAATTTGGGTCGCGCCTTCGAGCCGGGTGTCGTTGGGCACGAAGCGCTCTTCGCGCAGGGTCTGCTCCAGCACCGGGTGCCGGCCGTCCCGGATGACCAGCCCTCCGGCGCTGTCGAGCTGGGGACGGCAGTAGTTGAAGAGCCGCGCCGTTTGGGCAAACGCACCGAGCACGTCCAGTTGCGCCAGCGCCGCCGCCGCACGCAGGAGTTCCGCCAGGCGCCCCAGCACCGCCTCCCGCACCTGCTGGAACAATTCGTATTCCAGCTTTACGCTCCGCTCCTCGGCGCCCAGGATTTTGCCTTCCATCTCCTTGAGCGCCGGCGTGATGAAGCGTTCGCCGTTGGCAATCGTTTGCTTGCGGAGGTAATGCGGCGGCACTTTGCCCAGGTTCGCTTTGGTGACTTCGATATAGTAGCCGAAGACGGAGTTGAAGCGGACCTTGAGCGACTGGATGCCGGTGCGGGTGATTTCGTCCTGCTGCAGTTTGGCAATCCAATCCTTGCCGCCCCGCATGGCGGCGCGCAACTCATCCAGCCCGGCGTCAAAGCCGTCGCGGATCAAACCGCCCTCTTTCAAGGCCAGCGGCGGCTCATCCACCACCGCGCGCGCAATCAACTCCTCCAGGTCCGGCAACGCCGTCACTTGTCCCGCCAACTGGTCCAGCAAAGGCGGCAGGCTTGGCTCGGCCGCCGGCGCCGGCCGGCTCGCCCCCAAGGCCGCGCTCCCGGCCGGCGCCGCGGGCGCGCCCAGCCAGCGCCCTCCGCCCTCCGCCTCGGCCCGCAAGAGACTTGCATCGGCCTCCCCGCCCGCGGGCCTCCTGGCGCTGGCCGCAACCAGGTCCTGGAGCGTGGCCTTCAAGCCGGGGAACTGCGCCAGCGCCAGGCGCAGGGCGAGCAGGTCCCGCGCGTTGCCCGCGCCCGCGCTCAACCGACCGAGCGTCCGCTCCAGGTCCCGCACCTGTTCCAGTTGCGCGCGGAGGCCCTCCAGGCCGGCGGGGTGGTCGAGCAGCGCCTGCACCGCCTCCTGCCGGCGCTCAATCGGCGCCACCGCCGCCAGCGGCTGGGACAGCCAATCCCGCAACCGCCGCGCCCCCATCGGGGTCACCGTGCGATTGAGCGCGCCGTAGAGCGACGCGTTGCGCGGGGCGTCGGGATGCAGCGGCTCGAGGATTTCCAAGTGCCGCAAGCTCGCAAAGTCAAGCGCCAGGTAATCGCTCCGCTGATAAAACGAAATTCGCGTCAGGTTGGCCGCGTCCCGCCGCAGATGCTGCGTCAGGTAATGCAGCACGGCCCCGACTGCCCCGATGGCCGCCGTCCGGTCCTTCAACCCGAAGCCGTCGAGCGAGGCCACCTTCAAATGGTCGCGCACGGTGAACTGCGCCGTCTCCGGCGCAAACACCCAATCATCGTAGCCATTAAGAATCCAGCCGAACGAAGCCGCCCCGCCGCCTGGCGGGGCAGCCGTCCCGGCTGCCTTGGCGGGCGTCTGGCCCGCGATGGGTCCGAGGGCGGGATGCCCGGTTGGCAGGCGAGACGCCTGCCCCACTTCTGCCGGCAGGCGAGACGCCTGCCCCACTGCCGGGGGCCGGGACGGCTGCCCGGCCCCGCCCCGCAGCAAATCCCGCGCGCCCTCCGCCTCGCTCGGATAGATGATCTCCGCCGGCCGCAGCCGCTCCAGTTCGGCGAGCAAGGCCGTCTCCCCCTCGAGCTCGGTCGCCTGGAAATCACCCGTGGTCAGGTCTGCGCACGCCAGGCCGAACGTGCTCCCGACCGGATACACGGCGGCCAGGAAATTATTCCGTTCCGCCGCCAGCATCCGCTCATCGAAATGCGTGCCGGGACTGAGAATCTGCGTTACCTGGCGTTTGACCAGTTGCCCGGGCCGCGCGTCTTCCATCTGGTCGCAGATGGCGACCTTGCGCCCGGCCCGGAGCAGCCGGCCGAGGTAGGCATTGGCCGCGTGAAAGGGTATGCCGCACATGGGCACCACGCCGCGTTTGGTCAGCGCCACGTTGAGCAATTGCGCCCCAATCTGCGCGTCCTCGAAGAACAGCTCGTAGAAATCCCCCAACCGGAACAGCAACAAGGCGTCCTTGGGCAGTTCGCTCTTGATCCGGCGGTACTGCGCCATCATCGGGGAGACTTGGGCATCGCTGGCCATGGCTAAAAAGGTTAGGCGCAAATCGGCTTGAGGTCTAAGGGAAATTTGCCCTGGGAGGCTGTCGTAGCAGGCGCGGGGCGGCCGGAATTAGAGGCCTGGCTGCTCGCGGGGCAAGTTCCGTGCTCCGCGAGCGCAGCCGGGCAACCGCTTTGTCGTGAGTTACTTCCGACGACCGGTCCACGCGCCGGGCCAGTCAGCCAGGAAAAATAGGGAGGCCCAAGCCGGCGGCGCCTCGAGCCGGCTCGTTAATTGACAGGCCTGCCTCAGGCCTCAGGTCTTTGCGCGGTAAATCGCCAGCGCAGCTATTCCAGTTCCCAGCAGCATCCCCAAGAGGCCGTAGCACCGGGCGCCGGTTGTGCTCACGGCTTCCACACTGCTCCCGGTCCACCCTATCGCATCGTTTGTCGAATGAACCACCACCGTCGCTCGCGGTCGGATCACACAAGCGAGGCCGCCGGCGAAGAGAATAGCCGCGAGAATCAATCCGCCAACTTCGATGGACGTAAACCGTTTCACGCATTCGAGGCCGCCGCGGTGAGCACAGCGGTCGCCGCCGACAGCGGCGCCCGCCGAACCCAACCAGCGAAGTATTACCCGCGCTGCCGGAGGTCGTTGAGAATGCTCAGGATGACCTCCCGGTGTTCCTTGGGAGACTCCACATGCCCCCAGCCGCGGCCCGCCTGGAAAAGCCCGTCGAAAGCGCTGTCGCTGTAGCTGACCATCACGTGCGGAATCATCATGCTGCGGAGAGCAAGGTCCAGCCGGTCAGCCTCGATTTCGTTTTCGAGCGTGGTGATCCGTTCCCACGGTGGCGGGGCAGCCGCTTCCGCCCTGGGCGCCGGCGGCACGAACTTAGTCCCGCATTCGCGACACCACGCCGCCTCGTCCTCGTTCTCTCGTCCGCAGTAGCCGCAGCTTTTCATACGCCTTCCGCTGCCGCGAAACGTCGGCGGGCGGTCCTGCCCGGTTTTAGCCGCTTTGGCGGTTTTGGCGGGTGAATCAGATCGCCTTGGGCATCGCGGTCCAGGCACCCTTGTTTTTGGCGCTCTGGAGGGCGGTCTGAAGGAAGGCGATGCCTGTCCAGCCGTCTTCGACATTGGCGTACTTCGAGCCGTCGCACTGGAAGGGTTCGCCGGCTTTCCATTTGCGCACGTCGGCCTCGAAGCAGCGGTGCAGCCGGGCATAGGCGTCGTGGAAGCCCTCCGGGTGGCCCGAGGGGATGGTCGGCTCCGCCAGGAGTTCGGCCGGCACGTCCTTGGGCAGGAAGCCGTCGCCCGGGGTGACGGCGCCGCGCCAATAGGTGCGGTCGGGCTGGTTGGGCAGACAAATGGTCAGGGATTCCGGCTCTTCCTGGCGCCAGCGGAGGGTGCCCTTGGCGCCGGCGACCTCGAGGCTGAGGTCGTTCTTGTGGCCGATGGAGACCTGCGAGGCGCGCACCAGGGCCTTGCCGCCGTTGCTGAGCCGGCAGTAGGTGGTGAAGTGGTCATCAAGCGGACGGCCTGGGACGAAGGTCTCGAGTTGGCCGCAGAGCTGGACGACCTCCAGGCCGGTGACGTAGCGGAGCTGCATCAGGGCGTGGGTGCCGATGTCGCCGCCGCAACCGGAGCCGCCGGCCAGCTTGGGGTTGGTGCGCCAGGCGGCCTGCATCTGGCCGGTGGCCTCCAGCCGGGTGGCCAGCCAGCCCTGGAGGTAGCAGGCGTCGACCCAGCGGACCTCGCCGAGCAAGCCGGCTTGGACGATGTAGCGGGCGAGCCGGCTGGTCCAGTGGCCGAGATACGTGTGGGCCACGCCGAAGGGGAGCTTGTGCTTGCGGACGGCTTTGACGATGTCGGTGGCCTCCTCGAGGTTCATGCACAGGGGCTTCTCGCAGAAGACCGCGATGCCGGCCTTGATGGCTTTCAGGGCCGGATCGTAGTGGACGTGGTTGGGGGTGACGATGACCAGGTAGTCCAGCTTTTCCTCTTCGGGCAGGCTGGCATTGGCGGCAATCATCTCGTCATAAGAGCCGTGGCCTTTCAGGGGGTAAGGCCAGTTGGCCGCCTCTTCCAGGGCGACTTTTGGGTCGGGGAACAGGGCGGCGGCGGTAACGCGGCGCGTGCCGTCAAAATGAATCGCCTTTTGATGCGGCTGCACGATGAAGGCGCCTTTGCCGCCGCCCACTAAACCGACATTGAGCGGTCTTTTGGACATATATGCTTCTCCTCTGTTGATTGTTAGTCTTTGAGTGTCTGTTGCTACAGTTCGTTCATGCCAACCAAAGCTTTCGATTTGCAGGCCAGACGTTCCTGCCAGTTCCTGGGCCCGCGCAGCGTCCGTGTCTGCCAACCAGAACCTTCGCGACGCGCAGCATAAAGATTACCGCGGCCGAGCCGCAACCAAAATCAAGGGGAAATCCGTGGTCACGGAAGCAAGGCGAGCCCTCCCCCGCCGCCTTTACATTTCCCCCGGGATAGCTGAGGCTGTGGGCGGATTGAAGATGCAACCGGAAATGGAAACTGCCGCCGCCCGCCGGGAATGGTCGCCGGCCTCCTGGCAGGGCAAACCTGCCGCTCAGCAACCGGTCTATCCGGACGCCGCGGCCCTGGGGAGGGCGCTGGCGCAGCTTGCGAGACTGCCGCCGCTGGTGACGAGCTGGGAGATTGAGAACCTCAAGCAGCAACTGGCGGCGGCGGTGCGCGGGGAGCGGTTCCTGCTGCAAGGCGGGGACTGTTCGGAGAATTTCCAGGAGTGCGAATCCTCGGCCATTGCGAGCAAGCTCAAGATTCTGCTGCAGATGAGCCTGGTGCTGGTCCAGGGTGGCAAGAAACGGGTCATCCGCATCGGGCGCTTCGCGGGGCAATACGCCAAACCGCGCTCGGCCGACCTGGAGACCCGCGGCGGGGTCGCCCTGCCCAGCTACCGCGGCGACATGATCAATGGGGCCGGGTTCAGCCCGGCCGAGCGGACGCCCAACCCGGAATTGCTCCTGCGGGCCTACGAACGGTCGGCGCTGACCATCAATTTCATTCGCTCGCTGATTGAAGGCGGTTTTGCCGACCTCCACCATCCGGAGTATTGGGAACTGGGTTTTGTGGCCCATTCGCCCCACGCCGCCGAATACATGCGCATGGTGCAATCCATTGGCGAGTCGCTCCGGTTCATGGAAACGCTCACCGGCTGCGTGCTGGCGGACATCAACCGCGTGGATTTCTTCAGCAGCCACGAGGGCCTGCACTTGCTTTACGAGCAGGCCCAGACCCGCCAGGTGCCGCGCCACACCGGGTGGTACAATCTCTCGACCCATTTCCCCTGGATCGGGGAGCGCACCCGGGCGCTGGACGGGGCGCACGTCGAGTATTTCCGCGGCATTGCCAACCCCATCGGCGTGAAGATCGGCCCGGCGGCCACCGCGGATGAACTCCTGGCGCTGGCGGACGCGCTCAATCCGCTCAACGAGCCGGGCCGGCTGACGTTCATCGTTCGCTTTGGCGCGGGCTGCGTGGCCAAATGCCTGCCGCCCCTGGCCCAAGCCCTGTGCCGCCAGGGCCGCCAGGTGCTCTGGTGCTGCGACCCGATGCACGGCAACACCGAGACCACCAGCGAGGGCATCCGGACCCGCCGCTTCGGGAACATCCTGGCCGAGCTGGAAACCTCCTACCGGGTGCTCCAGGACTGCGGCACGCACCTGGGCGGGGTGCATTTCGAGTTGACGGGCGACAATGTGACGGAGTGCCTCGGCGGCGCCAGCGGGGTGACGGAGGCGGATTTGAGCCGCGATTATCGCACGCAGCTCGACCCGCGGTTGAATTACGAGCAGGCCATGGAACTGGCCCTGCTCCTGGCGCGATTGATGGGCCAGGGCCGCTGAAATCCGAGGGCCGAGGGTCCGGCGGCCACAGGCTCAGCAGGCGCGGGCACTCAGCGCCATCCTGAACGCTGGTTGGAATAGGAGACAGCAATATTCCACTCTCTGAAGTTCTTGACCGGCAAAACTCGTTGTAATCAGGTCAAGTTTCGGTGCGATTGCAAAGCTGCGCCCGGCCGCCGCTTCTTTTAGGTGAATTGAAAATTGAGGATTCAAAACCGATCATTGGTTATTGAATAAGGCCCGGTTTCCACAGCGCAGGCTAAGCCGCAGACTTGCGCACCCGCTGCGGACTCAATGACCAATAACCAATACTCAATGCTCAATGCTCAATGAATCCCGATTCCGAATCCCGATTCCGAATCGGGATTCCAGAGGCGGTCTGAGGCGCAGCCTCGCTGGTCCACGCTCTGATTTTCTTTGGCTGCCTGTTTCTGCCCCAGCTTTTCTGCCTGTTTCCCGGTTTCCAAATTGAGAGCCAGGCCGTGATCGTGGTCTAAGAAGAGGGTTTAAGACGTTTGTATGAAACTGTTGAGAATTGCTTTGAGACCGGAAACGGCGATGCCGATGCTGGCGCTGGCGTTTGCTTCGGCGGTCTGCCTGGGGCTGGTGTGCGCGCAGATTGTCTGGACCGGCAATATCCGTTACGGATTTCTGGCCTGGAACTTGTTCCTGGCGTGGCTGCCGCTGGCCTTCGCGCTGCTGGCGCAGGAAAGGTTCCAGCAGGCCGCGGCGCGGAACTGGCGTTTTGCGGGCCTCGCAGGCGCGTGGCTGCTGTTCTTTCCCAATGCGCCCTATATTTTCACCGATTTGATCCACCTGACGGCGCGGTTCTCGGCGCATTTCTGGGTGGACCTGGTGCTCATTCTCTCGTGCGCGCTCACGGGCCTGGTGCTGGGTTTCGTGTCGCTCTACCTGATGCAGGGCCTGGTCAAGCGGATGCTGGGCGGGCCGGCGAGCTGGCTCTTTATCGCCGGCGTGGCCGGTTTGAGCGGCTTTGGCGTCTGGCTCGGCCGTTTCCTGCGGTTCAACAGTTGGGATGTTTTGTGCCGGCCAGTCGAACTCTGCTCTGGCCTCGGTTTCTGGGTGGCCAACCCGCGCGGGCACCGTGCTTCGTTGGCCTTTCCTGCCCTGTTTGGCACCTTCCTGTTCATCACTTACCTGATGCTCTACGCGCTGACGCATTTGCGGCACGCCCAGCCGGCGGCCTTGCCGGCGGAAAGCCGCAAACCGGGCCATCCTCGCGTCACACCGCCGTTGGGCGCCGCCTCGGCTTAGGGCCTGGCGGCCGGTTCCGGTGCGAGGGACTTGAGGGCGGCGCCCTCGGCCTGAGTCTCGTCGATCGGGATGCGCATGCCGAAGAACGAGCGGTAGATGAAAACCAGGGCGATGACAAACAGCGCCACGGCGATGCCCAGTTTGAGGTGCGGGTTCTTCTCCTGCATCGCCACGGCGATTTCCGTGGCCAGCAGACCGAACAAGGTCGTGAACTTGATGATGGGGTTCATCGCCACGGAACTGGTATCCTTGAAGGGGTCGCCGACGGTGTCGCCCACCACGCAGGCCTCGTGCAGGTCGGTGCCTTTCTGGTGGAGGTCCACCTCGACAATCTTCTTGGCGTTGTCCCAGGCGCCGCCGGCATTGGCCATGAAGATGGCTTGGAAGAGGCCGAAGAAGGCGATGCTGATGAGATAGCCGATGAAGAAGTAGGCGTTGAAGAAGGCCAGCGCCAGCGAGAGGCAGAAGATGGCGACGAAGATATTGATCATGCCTTTCTGGGCGTAAATGGTGCAAATCTTCACCACCTCCTTGCTGTCCTCGATGGAGGCCGCCTTGGCGCTGAGGTCCATGTTTTCCTTGATATAGACGACGGCGCGATAAGCGCCGGTGACGACCGCCTGGGTGGAGGCCCCGGTGAACCAGTAAATCACCGCGCCGCCCATGAGCAGCCCGAGCACAATCTCGGGTTGGACCAGGCTGAGCATCGCGACGATCTGCCCGTGGGCGATGGTCTTGTTGAGCATCAGGATGATGCCGAAGATCATGGTCGTCGCGCCGACGACGGCGGTGCCGATGAGCACCGGTTTGGCGGTGGCCTTGAAGGTGTTGCCCGCGCCGTCGTTCTTCTCCAGGTTGTGCTTGGCCTTCTCGAACTGGGGCTTGAAACCGAACTTGCTCTCGATCTCCGCCGCCACGTTGGGGACCGACTCGATCTGGCTCAGTTCATAGACCGACTGGGCGTTGTCGGACACCGGGCCGAAGCTGTCGACCGCGATGGTCACCGGCCCCATGCCCAGGAAGCCGAAGGCCACCAGGCCGAAGGCGAAGATCGGCGCCGCAAAGGGGATATCCGCGGGGATGATGCCCTTGAGTTGGCTGGCGAGCAACGCCGCCACCAGCATCAGCACCAGCATCAACAGGCCCTCCCAGAAGGCCGAGAAGTTGCCGGCCACGAACCCGGAGAGGATGTTCAACGAAGCGCCGCCCTGCCGGGAAGCAGTGACGATCTCGCGGGTGTGGCGCGCCTCGGTGCTGGTGAAGAACTTGGTAAACTCAGGGATGAGGGCGCCGGCGGCGGTGCCGCAAGAGATGATGATCGCCAGCGCCCACCACAAGGCGGGCAGCGGCTCGCCGCTGACGCCTTTGATGTCGCTGAGCATCAGCCAACTGACCAGGAAGGTGAGGCTGATCGAAATGCCCGAGGTAAACCACACCAGCCAGGTTAACGGCTTTTCGGGGTTAAAATCCTCCGCTTGCCCGTACCTGGCCGCAAAGATCTTGCGGTTCAGGAAATAGGCCACCAGCGAGGTCAGGATCATGATAATGCGCATCACGAAAAGCCACGTAATGAGCCGCGCGCAGAGCGTGCCCTTGAGGCCGTCGGCGCCCAGGGCCAGCGCCAGGAAGGCAATCAGCGCCACCCCCGTCACGCCGTAAGTCTCGAAGCCGTCCGCCGTCGGGCCGACGGAATCACCCGCATTGTCGCCGGTGCAGTCGGCCACCACGCCTGGGTTCTTCGGGTCGTCCTCAGGCAGCTTGAAAATGATCTTCATCAGGTCGGAGCCGATGTCGGCGATCTTGGTGAAAATGCCCCCGCAGATACGCAGGGCGGAAGCGCCGAGCGACTCGCCGATGGCGAAGCCGATGAAGCAAGGGCCTTTGAGGTCTGTGGGCAGGAAGATCAGGATGCAGATCATGAAGAACAACTCGACGCTCACCAGCAGCAGCCCGACGCTCATGCCCGAGCGCATGGGAATGGCCAGCGGCGGCCAGGGCCGGCCCTGCAGCGCCGCAAAGGCCGAACGGGAGTTGGCCTGCGTGTTGATGCGCATGCCGAACCAGGCCACGCCGTAGGAGCCCAGGATGCCCAGGATGGAAGCGCACAGGATCAGGAGCACCTGCCTGGCATTCATGCCCTGGAGCCCGGCAAAGTAATAGACCATGCAAATGCCGATGAGCACCCAAAGGTAAAGCAGGAACTTCCCCTGCTGGGCCAGGTAGCTCTTGCAGGTCTCCCAAATGATATTGGAAACGTTCCGCATCGAATCATGCACCGGCAGGTTCCGGGTTTGGACATATTGCACCCACCCAAAAATGCCGCCGACCGCGCACACCAGGATGCCGATGAGCATCAACTGCGTGCCCGTCAGGCCGCCCAGGGCGGGAAACGTATTGCTCCCGCCCAGGTCAGGAAGTTTCAGTTCCGCTTCGCTGCCCAAGGCAGCCGCGCCAACGCCAAGCAGGGCGAGGGTCAGGCCGCCCCGGATCCAAGTTTTTATGTTGCTCATAGATTCAGGCGCCAGACTATCCTAAACGCTACTCCCTGTCAAAGCCGACGCGAGCCGCCACCATTTTTTCGGGCGCCTCGTGGCACTACCACCACGCAATTCCACTCTGCCCGTCCCGTCCCGCTCAGCGGGAGACGGCATGCTTCCGCCCCGTCCAGCCCCCCGTAGCAGCCGGCGTAAGCCGGCTCACTCATACCAGCCGAGCGCAAGGCCCCTCCCGCTCCGAGTCCCGACATGTCGGGACCGCCCTGGGTAAAGCCGAAAAACGGATCACCCCCCTCCCATCCCGCTCTGCGGGATGGGAGGGGGCAGGGCCTCCCCCCCGCGCTCGGGCTCAGCCCTCCAGCCTCCAGCCTCCAGCCTGCAGCCTGCAGCCTGCACGGCTTCCGCCCGCGCCCGGGGGCAGTGTCAGGATGCGCCTGTCAAAGCCGACGCGAGCCGCGAGGCTTTTCCCTCCCCGCCCCAGGAGACACGGGGTTTGGCCCGCATTTCTTTGGGCAAACATCCCGCCCCCGCGCCTGCCCTGGCGCCGGCCCAGGCCAAAGCGGTTAAACTCTGGACGTGCCTATTTCGGCACGGTGGTCCGCTGGCGCAGCCAGCGGAGGTCGGGGTTGGCCGGGGAGGAATCGCGGTGCAGGTGATAGTTCGGGGAATAGGCCCTGAGGGTTCGCGGGTCCTGCCAGCGGTGGCGCTCGGCGTGGGCGTCGGCGAAGGAGATCACGCTGCCGCGGCTGTGGGAGCTGCCGGGGAAATTGAAGAACGTGTCCTGGGTCATATACACGCCAAAGTAAGGCCAGCAAATACTCTCGGAATAAACATCCGAAAACAGGAATGTCCCCAAGGGCATCGGCGCCGTGGTCTCAGAATGCTTCCGGAAAATCCTGAAAGCGGGTGAAAGGCGATCGTCCAGCGGACCCATCCACCCGAGATAGGCATTGAGCGCGTAACTGCGAATGCGGGGAAAGTCCCGGCCATAGACATGGACGGCGGGTTTGTCGGTGGGGCAGACATAGAGCCTGATGTCCCGGAGGTAATTGGCGAAAAGGGCGTACTTGGCATCCAGGATGTAAGCGGTGTTCGTGTTGCTAACGGGATCATACATGGCGCCCTGGACCCAGAACTTGGGGTTGGGCGTGGGCGGGTCCTGCTGGCCATTGGCCGCCAGCCAGTCGTTATTGTCGGTGGCGTACATGACCCACACCGCCGCCAACTGCTTTTGGTTGTTGGTGCACTGGATGCGCTTGGCGGCGGCCTTGGCCCGGCTCAGGGCGGGCAGGAGCAGCGCGGCCAGGAGCGCGATGATGGCAATGACCACCAGCAACTCGATGAGCGTGAAACCCGGCCAGCCTTTCCCTCTATTGTGCATACGTCACCGCTGGAAATGCGTTGGCCTTTCTACCAGTGCCAACGCCCGCTGGCAAGCGTGATCCCAGCGGGGTTTCCCTTGCCCCGGCAGGCCAATCTGCAATCTGCAATCTGAAGTCTGAAATCCTCCCCCTTTCCCCTCGCGCGCGCCGGCCAATGGCCATTCGCTGTTCGCCATTCGCCGCCGTCAGGTCCCGATTCCTAATCGGGATTCGCCTCGATTTCCCCTTGCCCCGCCAGGCCAATGGGCTCCAGGCTCCAGGCTGCAGCCTCCAGCCTCCAGGCTCCAGGCTCGCTTTCCCCTTGCGCGCGCGGGCCAATGGCCCATTCTCTTGGCAATGGCTCAACGAACCATTACCGAGGCGCTGGCGAAGCCGGACGTGGCGTTGGAGATGACGCTGCGGCCGTCCCTCTTCTCGGAATTCACCGGCCAGGCCAAGATCAAAGAGCGCCTCCAGATCACAGTCGCCGCCGCCCAAAAGCGCCACGAAGCCATCGACCATGTCCTGCTCAGCGGCCCGCCCGGCCTGGGCAAGACCACCCTGGCCCACATCCTCGCCAAGGCCATGGGCGCCAATCTCAGGAGCACCAGCGGGCCGACCATCGAGAAGGCCGGCGACGTGGCGGGCCTGCTCACCAACCTGGAAGCGGGCGATGTCCTGTTCATCGATGAAATCCATCGCCTGCAAAAGACCATCGAGGAGTACCTTTACCCGGCCATGGAGGATTTCAAGCTGGACATCATCATCGACCAGGGGCCTAACGCCCGGAGCGTCCGGCTCAACCTGCCGCGTTTCACGCTCATCGGCGCGACCACCCGCAGCGGCCTGCTCACGGCCCCCTTGCTCAACCGCTTTCCCATCCGCGAGCGCCTGGACTATTACCAGGCCGAGCAGCTCGAGCAAATCGTGGTCCGCTCGGCCCGCCTGCTCAACGTGGAGCTGGAGAGCCAAGGCGCCCGCGAACTCGCCCGCCGCAGCCGCGGCACGCCCCGCATCGCCAACAACCTCCTCCGCCGCGTCCGCGATTTCGCCCAGGTCAAACACCAGGGCCGCATCACCGCCGAGGTCGCCGACCAGGCCCTGGCCATGCTCGAGATCGACGAAAACGGGCTGGACGAAATGGACAAGCGCATCCTCCAGACGATTATTCTCAAATTCGCCGGCGGCCCGGTTGGCCTCGGCTCGCTGGCCGTCGCCGTCGGCGAAGAACCCGACACCCTCGAGGAGGTCTATGAGCCCTACCTCATTATGGAGGGATACCTCAAGCGCACCGCCCAAGGCCGCGTCGCCACCGAGCTGGGCTACCAGAAGCTCGGATTAAAGCCCGGCCCAGGCAATCAGCCAACGTTGCTGTAGGGTGCGCGCCTTTCAGCCGCGAACAGCGAATAGCGAACGGCGAACGCGCAAAAAAAGGGGGTCAACCCAGGGCGCATCCCGACACTGCCACCAATTCCACTTCACCCGCGCGGAGCGCGGCATTCTTTCGCCCTGTAGGGGCCGAAACATACCAGCCCAGGGCAAGGCCCGTACCGCTCCCAGCGGGATCCCGGCGCGCCGGGGCCCTGGGTAAAGCGGAAAAACGGATCACCCCCCTCCCATGCGCTCGGAGCGCATGGGAGGGGGGAAAGGGGGGAGGGCTTCCGCCCGCGCTCGGTGGCGGTCTCAAGATGCGCTCAGCGGCATCGCCCAGCATCTGTACCACTTGCAGTCACGGTCGTTTGTGCTAGGTTCTCCCGACCTTCGGCCTTCTCCTGGCACTTCGAGCGGGGATCGTTGCCAAGGTTGGTTAGAAGCGTTTACGAAGATAAGAAGACATAATTATGACGGTTCCTGAGGATTCACTGGCGCTCTCCGCCTTTGCGGAGATGCCCTGCTTCCGGAGACTGGGGCTCGCCGGAAGCGCGCGGCGTTGTCTTGCAACCAAATGAACACCACCCTTTTTGTCAAGCTCAGCAACCAGGCCGACCAGGCCGTGAAGGAGAGCGAGCGAAGATACCAGCGACTGCTCGCCTCCGTGACTGATTACGTCTATTCCGTCACCGTTGACCAGGGCCGGCCTTCAGCGACTTCGCACGGACCAGGCTGTGAAGCCGTCACGGGTTTTACGCCGGGCGAGTTCGAGGCCGACCCGTCTCTTTGGTATCGGATGATCTATGAGGAAGACCGCCCAGCCGTGCTGGCCCAAGCCGAGCGGATTCTGAAGGGCGAAGCACCTGCGCCGTTGGAGCATCGCGTTGTCAACAGAAACGGCAGTATTCGCTGGATCAGGAATACGCCCGTTCCCCATAAGGACGATCTGGACCGGCTGGTGGGGTACGACGGCCTCGTCTCCGACATCACGGAGCGCAGGCGGGCTGAGGCGAAGTTCCGCGCCGTGCTGGAGTCCGCGCCCGACGCCATGGTCGTCGTCAACCAAGCCGGCATTATCGTGCTGGTGAATGCGCAGACCGAACGGATGTTTGGGTATCGCCGGGAAGAGTTGTACGGCCAGCCGGTGGAGTTGCTGATGCCCGAACGCCTCCGCCAACGTCATGTGGCCCATCGCCACTCCTACTCCACCGATGCACACGTTCGGCCCATGTCCGGCGGGCTGAATATGGTTGGCCGCCGCAAGGACGGCAGCGAGTTTCCAGCCGAAATCAGTCTCAGCCCGCTGGAAACCGAAGAGGGTGTACTGACGTGCTGCACCTATCGCGACATCACCGAGCGCAAACAAGCGGAGGAGGAGCTGCGGCGGAGTGATCAGACACAGGAGGTGCTCAATGCCTTGTTGTCCATTTCGCTGCAAGACATCTCGCTGAAGGAAACTTTACAGCAGGTTATCGACCGAATTCTGGCGATCTCCTGGTTGTCGGTGGAGGCGAAAGGAGCCATTTTTGTGGTGGAGGCTGACTCGTTGGCGCTGGCGTTGAAAGCCCAGCGCAATCTGCCCGCCAGCTTACAGGCTGCCTGCGGTCTTGTGCCGTTTGGCCGCTGTCTGTGCGGCCGCGCGGCAGCGTCGGGTAAGATGGAGTTTGCCGAGCACGTTGACGACCGCCACGAGACCAACTACGAAGGCATGCACCCTCATGGACATTACTGCGTGCCCATAGTTTCGGCCGGCAAGGTGCTGGGCGTCATAAATCTGTATGTCAAAGAGAATCACCGGCGGGAATCGAAGGAGGACGAATTTCTCCACGCCGTGGCCAATGTGGTGGGGGGGATAATTCAGCGTAAGCGAGCAGAGGAACAGTTGAAACAGGCGCTGGCGGATCTCACGACGGCGCACGAGGAACTCAAAGCCACCCACGAGGAATTGAAGGCGTCCGAGTTGCAGTTGATCCGGGCGGCAAAACTAGAATCGGTCGGGACGTTGGCGGCTGGGGTGGCGCACGAAGTCAAGAATCCCCTGCAAACCATGCTGATGGGCCTGGATTACCTGGCTCACAACCTGACCGCCAACAATGAAGGGGCCGCGCTGGCGCTGGACGACATGCGGGACGCGGTCACGCGGGCCAATACGGTCATCCGCGGGTTGTTGGAACTGGCGGCGGACACGAAGTCCGTAACGAAGGCGGAAGACCTGAATGGCTGTGTCGAACGCTCGCTCGCTCTGTTGGGCTACGAACTCGTGGCCACAGAAACCACCATAGTACGGCAGTTGGGCGCGGATTTGCCGCTCGTTCCCATGGACCGCGGCAAAATGGAACAGGTCTTCATCAACCTCTTCATCAATGCGCTGCACGCCATGCCCCACGGCGGCACGCTCACCGTCACCACCCGGGCGATTCGGTGGAGCAAGGACTTGGCCTCCCAGGAGCGCATCTTTCTGCAATTCAAACCCGGAGACACGTTGGCCGTCGCTGAGGTGCAGGACACGGGGACCGGCATACCGGAAGCTCTGTTGCCGAAGGTCTTTGATCCTTACGTCACCACCAAACCGGTGGGGCACGGCACGGGACTGGGCCTGGCGGTGGTCAAGAGGATTGTGGACCTTCACGGGGGAGCGATTGCAATCCGAAACGCCCCGCCAGGGGGAGTGTTGGCGACGGTAGTCCTGAAAGCCCAACCAGAGGACACTCCATGAAGAAATACCGGAAGGGGTCAGAGATGACTAATGGAGCATTTCGCATGACCAGATCATTGTTTCGCGGTTGGCGTGCGCGAGAAGGCAAAGAGGTCGCGTCTCAACATTTGACAAGTGGGGCTTGATTTTTGGCCTGCCGGCGGTTGAATTGCCGCCATGGCACGCGCACTACGCATCCAGCGCCCCGGTGGGCGCTACCACGTCACCGCTCGCGGCAACGAACGAAAGGCGATTTACCGGGACGACTCCGACCGCGCGCACTTTCTCGAGTTGTTGGGCGAGCTGACCGAGCGGTTCGGGCTCCGGGTTCATGCCTACGTGCTGATGGACAACCACTTTCACCTGCTGGTGGAAACGCCGGAGGCCAACCTGAGCCGCACGATGCAATGGTTGAACGTGAGCTACAGCGTGTGGTTTAATCGGCGGCACGACCGCGTCGGCCACTTGTTTCAAGGTCGCTTCAAGTCGGTGGTGGTGGAAGATGACGCCGGCTGGCAGGAAGTGGCGCGGTATGTCCACCTTAACCCGGTGCGGACAACTGGCCTGGCCCTGGATAAGCGGCAACGAGCAGCTTCGCGGCTGGGGCTCGGCCAAGCGCCGAGCGCCGAAGTTGTGGCGCAACGGCTGCGGCGGCTGCGGGAGTATCCGTGGAGCTCGTATCGCACGTACGGGGGCTACTGCGGCGGCGTGGGTTGGTTGTGGAGGGAGCCGCTGGACCGTCTGTGCGGGGGCAAGACCGAGCGGGAGCGGCGGGCGGCGCTGCGAGAGTACACCGAGCAGGCGGTGCGGCAGGGGAGCATCGAGCGGCCGTGGGACCGTCTGGTGGCCGGCATCGCGCTTGGCACCGAGGCCTTTGCCAGGCGTTTGCGCCGGCAGGCTCGGGGCAACCCGCGAGAGCAGACATCGCTCAGGAAGTTGGCCCATGGCGTCAGTTGGCCTCGAGTTGTAGCGGCGCTGGAGGGGGCCAAGGGGGAAAAATGGGGTGAGTTCAGCCAGCGTCACGGTGATTGGGGACGGGATGCGGCGCTGTGGCTGGGCCGGAAGCGGGGGCGGTACAGCCTGAGGGAACTGGGGGAACTAAAGCCCTCTGATCAAAAAGAGACACTGCAAAAGACCATCTCCGATGTATCCCTCGATGATTCAAATCGCGTACAGACGAAATTAGCGCGTAAGCATTCCCGACACTCTTCATCCATCCTCGCCCATCTTCAAAAACAGGGGGTTTTTCAGCGCAATCAAATGTTCAGACGTGACCCCACGCCTTGCCACGCCTTGGAAGCGGTTTTAGCCCGAATTATCCCGATAATGTTCTCCCAGCTTATCCTGAAGCGCAACAGCCTTGGCCAGCTCTCCATTCATAGCGTCATGCTGTCGGCGGTGAGTGGTACAGGCTTTTCCTAATGCGAACCACAATGCTGGATATTACTACCACTAGAACCACCAGGCCTATCAGGCTACCTGCGATAAATAGAACTGTTCGTAAAGCTGGCAGGCTCGTAACCCCTTTGTCTACGGCAGGCCACGAAACCCTTTTCGGTTGCGTTTGACCGACTATTCTACCTTGAATGCCGATAGGCACCTCCGTATCCCCAGCATATATAACTTCAACAACGGGTTTATCACCCTTTTCAAGTATCCTCCAATCAAGCTGCACACGGCCGGAAGCCATCTGGTTAGTGAGGAGATGAAAATCGGTGCCTTCAAGTGCCGGAACGCTGATACCAACTCCAAGTATTCGTGAGTTCGAGACAACAATCTCGGGCTTCGTTATAATGTCGTCAGTCCGTATTGGCTGCCATCCAGTATTCTCTATAGCAACCTGTGCTGCGGTAATGTCGTCTGTAATCGACATTCCCTGGTATGTGACGGAGAGGTCCGACGCTCGACTCTTTTTAACGATCGTGGTGCGGACCGGCTGGACGCTATAGGTCAACCGACTTTGAGGATTCCTGGGGTAGAGGGCAATGTAAAGGCAGACGAGGCTGGCAATTGAGCCCAGCAGATTAAGAAGCCAAAAGGCGGCGGGGTGCCTTTCAACCCATGCCCGAATACGGGACCAAGTCATTGGCTTTTCAGAGTTCATGTTACGATTAAACTGACATTCCCCATTTGGTTTCTTGCCCACGACCAGCGTGGGCCTTTTTCGTGATTTTCCTCCTTCCCCACAGGTTTGCAAGCCCATTTTCCGGTCCGACCTCGGTTTTTCGCTGGCACAGGGGGTGTCCTGATGCCTTTTTGTGCTCCCAACGCCCTTTTTCTCCCGGATGTGAAGACACCTCTTCCGTGATTTCCGTTGTTTTCATGCGAGTCCTTTCACTTTTCCTTCATCCGGCTGCGGCTGCGGGCATTCTCAGCCGCCCAATCCCTTCAAAAAGGCAAGGGGGTCGCGCCTCAACATTCAACACTTCACAAGTGCCGCTTGGCTTTTTGGTCTGCCAGCGGTTTTAAAGCAAGAGAATCAGCAGCAAATAAAGCAGCCCAGAGAAGCACCGCGGCGTCCCGCCGCGGCGGGACCGCAGCCTGGCGCAGGCCACATTGGCTGGATTGGCCACATCCCGAAGAAGGCAAAGGGGTCGCGTCTCATTTGACAAGTGCGGCTTGACTTTTTGGCCCGGCCGCGGTTGAATTGCCGCCATGGCACGCGCATCACGCATCCAGCGCCCGGGTGGGCGCTGCCACGTGACTGCTCGCCGCAACGAACGAAGGGCGATTTACCGGGATGAGTCCGACCGCGCGCACTTTCTCGAGTTGTTGGGGGAGCCGGCCGAGCGGTTCGGGCTCCGGGTTCATGCCTATGTGCTGATGGACAACCACTTTCACCTGCTGGTGGAAACGCCGGAGGCCAACCTGAGCCGTGCGATGCAATGGTTGAACGTGAGCTACAGCGCGTGGTTTAATCGGCGGAAAGGAGACGTTGGCTTCATAGAGGCGGGCCTTGAGGTATTTTTCCGCGCACTGCTGGGCGTGAAAACAGACGCCGTCGTGCAGCCGGGGACGGCGCGAGCGAGACAAGGACTCCATGATCTCGAAATCGCCCTCGGCCTTAAGCAGCCATTCACGCGTCAGCGCCTTCATAGATCACCCGCCCCTTTTGGAGCGCCTCCTGCATGAACCAGTCCCCCAGCGCCAGCCGCCGGCGGAGTTTTTCCGGCGTGCGCACCAGCAGATCCAACGGGAACGGCGCGCGCACCTTCATTTCGATCTCGACGGCCTTGCGCACGGCGCTGCCCCGATGCGGCATAATTACCAGCACGTCCACGTCCGATGCCTCGGTAGGCCGGCCGTAGGCATAAGAACCGAAGAGAATAATCTTCTGCGGCCGGAACTCGCGCGCCACCTGGTTGCAGAATGATCGGATTGTCTTCAGGTCCGTCATGGCGCCAGGGTAAATGCAACGATGCGGATTGTCACGCGGCAAACATCCTCGCTTCGTCTCGCCCAGAATTTCGACGGGCATGCCGGCGCCCCGCCGCGGCGGGGCCGCAGCCCTGCGCAACACCGCATTGGCCACATTGGCGCCATTGGCCGCATTCGCTGGATTGGCCACATTGCCTGCCGACCACATTGCCTGCATTGGCCCCATTGGCCGGCGCCCCATTGGCTGCGTTGGCTACATTGCCTGCATTGGCCACATTGGCGATTTTTTCCTAAAAACTGGCCCCGCCCACCAGTTGCGCCGCCAGGTCCCGCGCTTGCTTGACCAGTTCCCAATCCGTGCTCAAATCGCCAAACCGGAACCGCGGCGCGCCGCTCTGCTGCTGGCCCAGCAACTCTCCCGGACCCCGCAGCTTCAGGTCCGCCTCGGCGATGCGGAAGCCATCGGTCGTCTCTTCCAGGACTTTCAAACGTTGTCGTCCCTCCTTGCCTTTGGCGGCGGCGACGAGGATGCAGTAGGAATCGTGCGCCCCGCGGCCGATGCGCCCGCGCAATTGATGGAGTTGGGCCAGGCCAAACTGCTCGGCATTCTCGACCAACATAATGGTCGCGTTGGGCACGTCCAGGCCGACTTCGATGAGCGAAGTGGCCAGGAGCACCTGGAGGGCGCCGGCGCGGAAGCCGGCCATGACCGCTTGCTTGTCTTTGGGCTTGAGCCGCCCATGCAGCAGCCCCGCCCGGAACGGCGCCAGCGCCTGCCGCACGTTCGCCAATTCCCGCGTGACCGCCTTCACGCCGTTGGCGCCGGAATCTTCCACGCGCGGACAGACCACGTAGGCCTGGCGGCCCTGGCCGAGTTTTTCGCGGATAAAAGCCCACACCTTCGGCAGCTTGTCCGCCGTGCGGACGAAGGTCCGGACCCGCCCGCGACCCGGCGGCGGTTCTGCCACGGTCGAGGCATCCAGTTCCCCGTAGAGCGTCAGCCCCAGCGTGCGGGGTATGGGCGTCGCCGTCATCACCAGCAAATGCGGATAATGACCTTTGCGCACCAGTTGTTCCCGCTGCGCCACGCCGAACCTGTGTTGTTCATCGATGATGACCAGCCCGAGGTTGGGCAACTCGAAGCCGGCCGTGAGCAGCGCGTGTGTGCCGATGGTGAGGCAGGCGCGCCTCCCGGCCCCCGCCTCCTCCTTCCCCTCACCTGTCTCCCGTCGGCCGGCTCCTGACCCCCGGCTCCCGGCCGCGGGCGGTGGGCTGTCTGCTTCTGGCCTCAGGCTCTCA
The DNA here is from genome assembly GCA_049518415.1 of Verrucomicrobiota bacterium. Taxonomy (GTDB): domain Bacteria; phylum Verrucomicrobiota; class Verrucomicrobiia; order Limisphaerales; family UBA8199; genus CAVQND01. The sequence goes on along the minus strand of JBEKRX010000040.1, from coordinate 53,383 downwards.
TCCGCCCCCGTCTTGCGGCTGCCGGTCTGCAATTCCACGGTCACGCCCAGCGGCTCAAACCATTGCTTGAAGTTGGCGAAATGCTGTTCGGCCAGGATTTCCGTCGGCGCCATGAGGGCGGCGCGATAGCCGCTTTCCAGCGCCATGAGGGCACAGCAGGCCGCCACCATGGTCTTGCCGGAGCCGACCTCACCCTGGAGCAACCGCCGCATGGGGTGGGGACCGGACATGTCCTGGCGCAGTTCGCGCAAGACCCGGGTTTGCGCCTCGGTGAGCCGGAAGCCGAGCCGGGCCAGGAAGGGCTTGATGAGGTGATTGTCGCCGGCGCAGGGCAAGGCCCGGGCCTTGGCCTGGAAGTTCCTTCGCCGGAGCTGAATCTGGCATTGCAATTCAAGGAACTCGTCCAGCGCCAGCCGCTGCCGGGCCAGTTCGGTGTCCGCCTCGGTCTCGGGGATGTGGAGCAAGTGGAGGGCGCGGGCGCGGCTCGGCAGAGCGGTCTCGGGCGTAAGGCCGTAGTGCGCGTGGCGGGCGGCGTGGCGCGCGAGGCCCGGCCAGGGTTCGACGATCTGCGGCTCAGCGGCCGCCAGCGTCCGCCAGATCAGCCCGCGCAGCCAGCGTTGCGGCAGGCCCTCGGTCAGCGGGTACACGGGGGTGATGCGATTGAGGTGGATGCTGCTCTCCTCGCCCCCTTCGACCACTTCGGTTTCCGGGTGGTCGATGGCGCGCGGCTTAAGCGACCGCAGTTTGCCGAAGACGACGACCTCCTGGCCGCGGGCGAAGTATTTCTCCAGGTACGGCTGGTTCCACCACTGGCAGTGCAGCCGCCCGGTGCCGTCCTCCACGATGATCTCGAAGATGGATTTCTGGTGCTGCGCAAACCACTTCACGCCCAGGGCGATGATTTTGCCGCGCGTGCTGGCCGGTTCGTCGAGTTGGAGTTGTGCGATGGGCCGGAAATGGCGGCGGTCTTCGTAGCGCCGGGGCCGATGCAGCAGCAAGTCGCCCAGCGTGAAGAGCTCCAGCCGGGCCAACTGGGCCGCCCGTTCCGGGCCGACGCCGTATAAGCTGGCGACCGGTCGGTCCAGGGGCGAAGTCTCGGGCTGGGGCGCGGTGGCCGTCATCGCCGCCACCATACAAACGAGCGGGGCCCCGTTCAACGGCAATCGCGGGCGCTCAGGCCCGCAGTTGGACACTACTGCCTCAGCGCGGCGGCACCGGTTCTTGCCCGGGCATCGCCGGCAACTGGAGGACCTGCCAACCCTCCGTCCCCAGCCGGATATCGCGTTCCACAAATTCCCAGACGACGAGCTTTACCTTGGCCAGCAGCGCCGGGCGGCGGCACAGTTCCTGCCGAACCAGGGTCGAGGCCCCGCCATCGTTGACGATGGAGGCCAACGGCCGCTTCAACTCTTTGGCCAGGTGGGCAATGAAACCGGCCGAGCGGGGTTCATCCTTTTCGTAAATCCGCAGGAAGCTGTCACCCAGCACAAGCACTTCTGACCCCGCTGCATCCCGGTATGGCTGGTGATTGTCCCGGCGGACCACCTGCAGGCACGGGATGGCCTCAGGCGGGACCCGGCGCTCGAGCGCGGGCACCTGCAGCATCCGCAAAATGTCTCCCCGCCGCGCCACCGGCGCGGACTTCTCCTCATACTCCAGGTCTCCCGCTCCCATCCAGCCCTTCTCCTTAATGCGCCGGGCCACCGCGCCGGCCGCCAGGCGCGCTCCCAAGGGCGACCAGTGGCTATCCTGCGCCAGGTAGAGCGCGGTGGGGGTCCGCTCCTGTTTGGCCCTGGCAAACAACTCGAATAGGTCAACTACCTCCACCCCGGCAGCCTTCAGACCGCTCAGCACCCGTCGCGTCTCGCCGCCGACCACCCCGTTTTGCCGCTCCGCCCGCCGCGTCACCTTCTCCGGATAGACGCTCTCCTTGTTGGGCGCCGGCACGACTAACAACTGGATGCCCCGCGCCGCCAATTGGTCGCGCAGCGACACAATGGCCGCCAGCGCCTCAGTGGCGTTGCTCTGCCCCCGCCGGGCATCCGGCCGTTGCGTCAGGCACTGCACGCCCGGCTTGTAGAATAGCCAACCGGCCCGTCCCAGCAGCGCCTTTTCTCCCCCATCCTTGAACCAGGCAAACTGCGCGTATTGCGCCCAGGGCCGGAGCCACCGGGCGGCCTGGCTGGCATCCTCCAACTCGCGCTCGTAGGCACGCAGGTTCGCCGCCGTCGGTTTCTGATCGAACAGTGCCAGCGCTTGGGGCCACTCACCGCGACAGAGCTCGACCACCGCCTGACTGAGGGGGACGGCCCACAGGACCGCCAGGAACGCCAGGATTAGGAACCGCTCTGCATTCAACAACGGCTTCATAAACCTTTCAGAACTGGAAGTACAGGAAGGGGTTGAACGACTGCCCGAACATGACCATGAGGCAGACCGCAAACAGGGGGGCCAGCACGGTCACCCGGCCCCAGGTCTGCGGGCGTTGCGCCCAGTCGTGCGCCTGCAGCGGTTGGAACACCAGCAAGCTGCACACGGCCAGGACGGCGACTCGATACGGCGTATAGACGCTCGCCGCCAGCAAAGGCGCGGTGTGCGAGGCTGAACTCAGCCCGAACAAGGCGGCGTAGTAGTGCAGGGCGACCGTCAAATTGTCGGCCCGGAACAAGACCCAGGAGAAGAGCAGCAGCACAAACGTGACGCCGATTCGCAACGGCTGCGGCAGCGATTGATAGAGGCTTTGTTTGCCCCGCCAGCGCTCGTAGGCCAGCAGCGAGCCATGATAGGCCCCCCAAACCACGAAGTTCCATTTGGCGCCATGCCACAGCCCGCCCAGCAGCATGACGACGGCCAGATTAAGGTAAGTCCGGTTCGGCCCTTTACGATTGCCGCCGAGCGGGTAATAAAGATAATCCCGCAGCACACTCGAGAGCGAAATGTGCCAACGCCGCCACACGTCCGTGATGCTCTCGGCGCGGTAGGGTGCGTCAAAATTCTTCAGAAACTCAAAGCCCAGCATCCGCCCCAGGCCCACCGCCATATCCGAGTAGCCGCAGAAATCAAAATAGATCTGGAAGGCATAGGCCAGCACTCCCACCCAGGCATCCAGGGCCAGCGGGTCGGCGGCGTTGAAAACGGCATCGGCCACGCCCCCGGCAGGGTTGGCCAGCAGGATTTTCTTGGCAAAGCCCAGGATGAAGATGCAGATGCCGGAAGCAAAGCGCTTGATCGTATGCTCCCGGAGAGCCAGTTGCGCGGCCAGGGTCTTGTAGCGGATGATGGGCCCCGCCACCAAGTCCGGAAACAGGGCGATGAAGGCCGAATAGTCGGTGAACGATTTCGCCGGCCGCGCGTGGCCGCGGTAAAGGTCGATGATGTAAGTCAGCGAGTGAAAGGTATAGAACGAGATGCCAATCGGCAGGACCACTCGCAACACCCGAAACTGGCCGGCCCCAACGGCCCCCAGCAACTGGTTCAGCGTCTCGGCGGCAAACATGTAATATTTGAAAATGCCCAGAAAGCCCAGGTTGGTCACGACGCACGCCGCGACGGCCAGCTTCCGTTGCGTCCGGGTGGCGCCAGGGCGCGTGATCACCTTGCCCCAGATGAAATCCATCACGGTCGTGAACAGCATCAGGCCAACGAACCACGGTTGCCACCACCCGTAGAAGAAATAACTGGCGGCCGTGATCCACAGGTTCCGCCACCGGAAAGGCAGGCTGAAGTAAACCAGCAGAAAGAGCGGCAGGAAATAGAAGACGAAAATATGGGTCGTGAAGACCATGGGTCACTCGCGCTGCAGTTCCGTCCACACCGCCCAGTAGATCGGCCCCGTGGCCTGGCCGAAGTACTTGTTCACGATGCCCCCCATGAAACAGTCTTCGATGGGCACTGCCAGCGCCAGATGATGCACCTGGCCGGCCTGGAACTTCCTCAGCTTGCCGCCAATGTTCTTTACCCGCGCGTCGGCCGCTTCGCTCCGCGCCTTCCACGGATTGTAGTGCCCCACATAAATCGTGTCCCCCTGCACCTGGCCCCGATATACCCTCAGAACCCGGTATTTCAGGACCGTCGCGTAATCATAAAGGTCGCGTTTGAAAATGGCGCCCTCGGGAATCTCGGCCAGCCGGGCGCTGACTTCAATCGTGCCATTCGTGCTCAGATGCGGATCGCTGGCGCTGGGCGTGGCCGGACCCGCCTTGGGACCACAGGACACCGCCACCAAGGCCAGCAGCAGCCAGGCAACCCCAGGCGCGCACACGCCTGGTCCGCCCCCTCCCGTTCGCTTGCTCCGCGCTGAGTTTCTGCGATTAATGGGCGCTTGGTTCGGCTGCATGATTAGGGCTGGAAATGACCTCGGCGCGTGTCCAGTGCGGTTCCCACCCCGGACCCAGATCGACCCGCGCGGGCTGGTCCGCCGCCGGCCCGGTGCTCGGGGCTGAACTTGCCGGGGCCGGCCAGCGAATGATCGCCATGGCGGTCCCGCTGACCTTGCCCAAGTCCTCGACGCTGCGGGTAAACACTACATACTTGCCATCCGGCGACGCGCAGGCGCCATAGATGTTACGCCCGGCCTCGGCGTAAATTGGGCGCCGCGCTTTCGCATCCACGCTGGCCACCCACAACTCGGCCTGCCCGCCCTTTTCCGGGATAATGCCCCGCGCATAGACCACGTGCCGCGAATCCGGACACCAATCCGGCGTGCAATTGTAGCGCTCCGTCTCGCTCAGTGCCCGCAGTTGCCCATTGGCCGCCTCCAGCACACCAATGTTCCAGAACGGCCCCAGACCATTGGCCGTGCCGACAAACCACTTGCCGTCGGGCGACCACACCAGTTGCTCGACAATGCCCTGGCGCGGAAACTCCCGGACCATTTTCCGCGCCGCCAGGTCAACGACCTGGATGCCTTTGGGCGCCAGGCAGGCGATTTGCCGCCCGTCCGGCCCCCACGAGGCCCAGGGGAAGGCCTGGCCGTAAACCTCCGGCTTGGTTCCGTCGGCCTGCGCAATGACCAAATCAAAGGTCCCGTAGCTGTTGTTGTCCACCGCTGCGGACCTCGGCAGGCGATAGTAGAGCAAGCGCGTGCCGTCCGGCGAGAAACGCGCGCCGGCTTCGTTGAACTCGCGCGTGTTCGTAATCCGGCGGCGGCCCGAACCATCCGGACGAGCCAGGAACAGGTCCAAATCCTCAGCCTCAGTCCAGGCGCTGAACACCAGCCAGCCTTGGTCGTGGAGTTCGCGGGCAAGCTGCGCCGCGGCGTTGGTGCCGGGGCCCTCCGCCGGACCCGCTTGGGCGCGCGCGCCCAAGGCGGCCGGCGTCTCACCAAGCCCGGTCCCGGCCAAGGCCGCCGCGCCGTCCGCCGTCCTCACCACCTCACTGGAAGTCCAGCACGGCTCCCACCCTGCCGGCAGCGTGAGCACCGGTCCATCCTTCGCCTCTGGATGCAGCGCGCGCAGTTCGGTGCTTTGGCCGCCGAGAATCGGGCCGTCGCGGAGCCGCATGAGGGCCATCGGCCCGCCCGCGTGGCCCGGGTCGCCATTTTCCTCCACGTTGCCCGTGAACAGGACATACTGGCCATCCGGTGAGACATTGCCGCCATAGACGTGGCGGCCATCTTCGCCATAGACCAGTTGGCGCGAGCTGCCGTCGGCGGCGGCGCGCCACAGTTGGGTCCAGCCGTAGCCGTTGTTGCCCTTTTGCCCTGGGGGACGCCACGAGAAAATCACCTCGCGCGAGTCCGGAAACCAATCGGGCGTGCAGCAATCCACCCGGTTGATGGCCGTGGCCTCCCCACTGGCCACGTCCATCCGCGCGATGCTCCAACTGGCGCCGAATGAATTGGCCACGCCGACCAGCCATTTTCCATCCGGCGACCAGGTCATCTGCTGGAAAAACCCCTGGCGCGGCAGCGTGCGAATGACCTGCCGGCTGGCAAGCTCGATAAAGGACACGCCTGTAATCGAGAGGCTGGCGAGCTGATTCCCCTCGGGATTGAAGCTCGCCCAGGGGATTTCGCCGGCCTTGCCCAGCACCACCGGCGAACTGCCATCGGCGTTGGCCAGCACCAGTTCGCCTTGCTCGCCGTGGCGGTTGTTATCGATGACCTCGGCGCGCGGGACCCGGCGGTAGAGCAATTTGCGGCCATCGCGCGAGAATTGCGGCGAAAACTCATTGAACTCCGGCGTGCTCGTCAGCGCCCTCAAGGCCGACCCGTCGGGCCGGCAGACCTGCAGGTCCCAATCACCCGCCCGCGAGCGCGCCCCAAAGGCAATCCAGCCTTTCGGGCGCACCTCGGATTGGAGTTGAGCCACGGCAGGCTCGGGCGCAGAGGCCGCCAGATTGGCCATGGCCAGCAACGACAGCAGGGCGGCGGCGGCAGTGGGGCGGGCGTCTCGCCCGCCTTGGTTTCGAGGGCCAGACGCCCGCGTGGCAGGCGGGACGCCTGCCCCGCTGCCTCCCGGTTCAGGGAGCGGGAGCAGGCTCCCCTGCCCTTCGGGGAATCGGAGCGCACCGGAACTTCCCCAGACCAGGCCCGGCTGTTTTATGGTCTTCATGATCATCGATCTGCTCATGCGTTTTCATGGCATCTGGCGTAAAGAGTGAGCGATTTCACCAGTTCGTTCAAGCCTGCGTTCAAGTCAACTCGTGCGCCGAGGATCCGGCCGACCTCATTTTTCCTTTGACAAAGCCGGCCTTTCCCGTTTGCATAAGCCCGATCACAGACCAATTGTTATATGAGACGCTTCATCCTACTCATCGCGTCCGCGCTCGCGCTCGCCAGTGGCGTTGCCGCCCAGCAGGAAACCCGCTGCTTCGAAATGCGCACTTACTACGCCGCCCCGGGCAAATTCGAGGCTCTGCTGGCGCGTTTCCGCAATCACACCACCGCCCTCTTCCAGAAGCATGGCATAGTCAATATCGGCTACTGGGCGCCGTTGACCAATTCCGACCACAAACTGATTTACCTGCTGGCCTATCCCAGCCGGGAAGCGCGCGAGCGGTCCTGGAAGCAATTCATGGCCGACCGGGCTTGGCAGGCGATCCTCAAAGACTCCGAACGCAACGGCAAGCTGGTGCGCACTGTGGAATCGGTCTTCCTGACGGCAACCGATTTTTCACCCGCCGTGAGACCGGAGCCGTCCAACCCGCCGCGCCTCTTTGAATTGCGCACTTATCGCGCCGCCCCCGGCAAACTCGACGCGCTCCTGGCCCGTTTCCGCGAGCATACGACGGCCCTGTTTACCAGGCATGGCATGGCCCAGTTCGGCTACTGGGTGCCCACAGAAAAGAAGGACGGGGCCGGCGAGACCCTGATTTACCTTTTGGTCCACCAGAGCCTTGAGGCCGGCGAGGCCTCCTGGAAGGCCTTCCGCGCCGACCCCGAATGGATCAAAGCCAAAGCCGATTCCGAGGTCGCTGGCCCCCTGACGGCCAAGGACGGCGTGCAATCGGTCCTCATGGTTCCCACGGACTTTTCGCCTGCGAAATAGGACTTCACACACGTTCCTCCCGGCGCTTGCTCTCCTCCGCTGTCGCCTCCGCGCGCGAGGTCGGCTTGCAGCTTGACACGCCTGTCCACCCCGCGCCACCGTGTGCTGGGTATGGCAACCAGGCCCCCTTGGCCTAAGCGCAACGGCAGTTCAGCGCAGCGACTATGAGGCTCATTCCCATCAAAGTCGAATGCTATGCCGGCCTGAAGGCCGACGAAACGCCGCGCCGTTTCCTTTGGCAAGAACAGCCCATCGAAGTGGGCGAAGTCCTCGACCGTTGGCACCAGGTCGAGAGCAAACCCGAGTGGCCCCGCGCGGATTATTTCAAAGTGCGAGGCCTGGACGAGCGCGAATATCTGCTCAAACACGACCTCGAGTCGGATGCCTGGTATTTGGGACGGCAGTGGTGATTCCAACGCGAATTGGAATGAGAAAGCTGAGCGCGGCCGCGCCGCGGCCAGGGCGCTGAGAGGTTGCTTGAGATGATCAACAAACCGTTTTGGCGCCGGAGCCTGAAAGTGCTCACCCACGAGACCGGCCACATGTTCGGCCTGGCCCATTGCCTCTACTTCCGTTGCGTGATGAACGGCTCCAATCACCTGCAGGAGAGCGACCGGCGCCCGCTGCACCTTTGCCCGGTCTGCCTGCGCAAGCTTCAGTTCAGCGTCAGCTTCGATGTCGCCAAACATTATGAAGCCCTGGCCCAGTTCCACCAACAGGCGGGCTTTGCCGACGAAGCCGCCTGGCTCGCCCGCCGCCTGGAGAAAATACGGGGCGGCGCGGACCACTGACTCAAGGCCGGGCGGACCGGCGTGCATCCAGCCGCCACAGCCCGGCGGCCGCGGCGGCCTCAGTGGCCTGCTGGAACTCGGAGCGCGAGAGGCGCCGGTTGATCTCGGAAAACTGCGGCTCGGTTTGGGCCTTGTGCGCCGGGTGGTACTGGTCCATCAGGTTCAGGTAGGTGTCGGGCGAGAGCTCCGTTGCCAGCCAATGGAGAATGGACCGTGTATCTTCCAGCCGGCCCGGCATGACCAGGTGCCGCACGAGCAGGCCGCGCACTGCCAGGCCGTCTTCGTCCACGCGCAACACGCCCACTTGCTCGTGCATGGCTTTGATGGCGCGCCGGGCCGCTTCGGCATAGTCGCGGGCCCGCAGATACTTCGCGCAGCAGGGCGGGTCCCACAGCTTGAAATCGGGCATGTAGATGTCCACCAGGCCAGCCATCAACCGGATGCTCTCCAAGCTGTCGTAAGCGCCGGTGTTATAGACCAGCGGCAAGCGCAGTCCGCCCGCGATGGCCAGGGGCAACGCCTCCAGGAGTTGGGGCACGACGTGCGCCGGCGTGACCAGGTTGAGGTTATGGCAGCCCGCCGCTTGCAGGCCCAACATCACCGCCGCCAACTGGCCGGCCTCCAACTCCCGCCCGTCGCCAGGCTGGCTGATGTCGAAGTTCTGGCAGAAGACGCACCCCAGGTTGCAGCCGGCAAAGAAGATCGTCCCTGAACCATTCCAGCCGCGCAGACACGCCTCTTCGCCCAGGTGGCCAAAGGCGCTGGACACGCGCGCCCGGCGCCCGGTCTGGCAGAAACCGGTCTCGTTTTCCCAGCGGTTCACCTGGCAATCCCGCGGGCACGCCCTGCACGCACGGAGCAGTGCCCGGGCGGCCTCAACTTTTTGGGCCAGTTGCCCTTGACCGCCGGCCTTGAGGTAGGCGGGGACAAAGTCGCGCCGCGGGAGCACAAAACGCCCGTTGCCGGTCCCACAGGCCAGGTCAAGTCCTCTCATATTCCCGGCCCCGCTCATCCCCTCCCGTTGGCGTCCCTCTCCATTTTGTCCAGCACCGCATCCATCCGCCTGGCCTGCTCTTCCCATTTGTCCAGGATTTTGTCGAATCGGCTTTGTTGCTCGAGGGTCCTGGCCTGCACTTCGGCGCTGCCCGGGGCGCTTTTCGCCGCCAATCTAATCTGGCGAATGAAGAAGAACCAGATTAGGGCCGCGATCACGACAATCGGCAGCACGCTCCACACCACGCTCAGCAGGAAGGTGTTGGGTTGATACGGTTCGACTTGCGGCAAGCTCAAGAGCTTCTGTTCCAGGCTCGGGGTCAGTCGCACCGTCGTCCGAAACGGCACCTCCCTTTTTGCGCCGTTTTCGACCTTGGCGTAGGTGCCGGCCACCTTGTTCAGCGCGGGGTTCTGCCCATCGTAAGCCACCGTCGCGTGAACGACCTGGCCCGCGTCCACCAGTTCCTCGAGTTGGTGTTGTGTGATCCGGTCGGCCTGGGTCTCGAGTCCTTCCTTGAAAAGCAGCAACAGAACAATCCCGCACAGAACCGCCAGCCACACCATCCAGGTGCGCCGTGAGCAGCGAAAGGCCCCGCTGCTTTTCGGACCCGACCCTCCGCTTTCCACTCTGTAGTTGTCTGACATAACTGCCTTGCCGTGGGCCATTTTTAGCATTTTCGCGCGTAAGCTGCAAGTGTTCTCAGGGCGGCGGGAGGGCTTTGGTTGTTTCCGTGACCAGGGACCTTTCCCCTGGTTTTGGTTGCGGCGCCGCCGCGCTAGAGCATTATTGAACCAGGCCAGTGCCTGAGTTTGCAGGCACAAGCGACAATTCAGCCATGAAGACCGTCAGACTACCCTCAGGGGAGAACGTGCCGGCCCTCGGGATGGGGACCTGGCAGATGGGCGATGCGCCGGGGGCACGCCAAGAGGAAGTGGCCACACTTCGGCTGGGGCTGGATTTGGGCGCCAGGCTCATCGACACCGCCGAAATGTACGGCCAGGGCCAGGCCGAGCAACTGGTGGGCGAGGCTCTCAAGGGCCGCCGTGACGAAGCGTTCCTGGTGAGCAAGGTCCTGCCCTCAAATGCCTCCCGCCCAGGGGTTCTGGCGGCCTGCGAGCGCAGCCTGCGCCGGCTCCAGACGGATCGACTTGACCTTTACCTCCTGCACTGGCGCGGAGCTGTGCCGCTGGCCGAAACCATGGCGGCCTTCGTGGAATTGCAGCGGGCCGGCAAGATCCGCCACTACGGGGTGAGCAACCTCGATCTCGCCGCCATGCAGGAGGCGGCCTCCCTTCCCGGAGGCCAGGCCATCGCCACCGATCAACTCCTGTATCATCTCTCCCGCCGGGACATCGAATGGGACCTGCTGCCGTGGTTGCGCCAGCACCGCCTTCCGGTCATGGCCTACTCACCCCTCGCGCAGGCCAGGCTGGTCGAAGATTCAAAGCTCACCAGCTTTTCCCGACGCCACGGCCTGACCCCGGCCCAGGCCGCACTCGCCTGGCTGCTCGCCAAGGATGATATTATCGTCATTCCCAAGACCGGCCGCCGCCAGCGGCTGAAAGAAAACCTTGGCGCGCTGGACCATCCGCTGACCAATGCACAGCTTTCCGAACTGGACCGCCTTTTCCCGCCCCCGTCGCGCCCGCGGTCCTTGGAGATGCTGTGAGTTGGGCACGGCGGAGCAGTGCCGAAAAAAAAAGCCCTTTCCCGCGGGCCATCGTTGCCGATTCTGGGTACGGCCAAGCCGTAACGATGCAGCGGGGGCGGAGCGCAAAGCTCCAGCTCTGCGCTCCTGGGGCACCGACACGCCTGACGGCTCACCGCGCGAAGATGCGGCGGATGACTTCCTCGATGGGGACTTCCTGGATATCGATGTCGCTCACCGGCAGTTCGTCGAGCAAGGCCTTGCAGACGGGGATGACGCGGTCGCGTTTGACCTTGAGCCGGACGCCACCCGGGGTTTGCTCGACGATCTCGCCGTATTTGCCCAGGTGCTCGGCGGGGCAATTCGCCCCCGCCGCGCATTGGATGGTCACCACCTTCGAATCCACAAACCGGTCCACTATGTCGCTGAGCTGGCCATCGAAGAAGATGGTGCCGTGATCGATGATAATCACCCGCGCGCACAACTCCTGGATATCCGTCATGTAATGGCTGGTCAGGAGGATCGTCGTCTTTTGCCTGGCGTTGTGCTCGCGCAGAAACTCGCGCACGGTCTTCTGCGACACCACGTCCAGCCCGATGGTCGGCTCGTCCAGGAACAGCACCTTGGGCTGGTGCAGGAGCGAGGCAATCAGTTCCATCTTGGCGCGCTCGCCCAGCGAGAGCTCGCGCACGCTGGTGTTCATCTGGTCGCACACGCCCAGCAGGCCCCCCATCTCCGCCACCCGCCGCTCCAGCGTCGCGGCGGGGATGCCGTAGATCTTCGCGTTCAGTTCGAGCGACTCCCGGGCCGGCAGGTCCCACCACAGTTGGTTCTTCTGCCCCAGCAGCAGCGCAAATTGCCGCCGGTAGCCGTCGTCCCGCTCCCAGGGCACGTAGCCCAGCACCCGCGCCGTGCCGCCCGTGGGATAGAGCAGGCCCGATAGCATCTTGAGCGTGGTCGTCTTACCCGCCCCGTTCGGCCCCAGGAAACCCACCAACTCCCCCGGTTCAATGGTGAAGCTGACGTCTTTGACCGCCAGCGTTTGCTCGTAGGTGCGGCGAAACAGTCCTTTGACCGCCCCGCCAAAGCCGGGCTGCTTCTTGTAAGTGCGAAAGGCCTTCGTGAGGCCGGTGACTTCAATCGCGGGCATCGGAACGTTCTTGGCCCCAAAGTCACCGTTCTGGGTGCGAAGTCAAGCAGCGACACCGAATCACAGGCCTGCGGGACCACAAGCCAAACAGACCAAAGGACAACGGGGCGCCGGGCGGAGGGCGGGGCAAGGGAAGTCCGCAGTCCGAAATCCGAATCGAGTCCAAAAGAACGTTCTGGACCTCGCCATGCTGCCTGAACCCCGGGGGCGGCTCCGCCGCGCTGAGCCTAGTTGCTTTTGCCCGCGTATTTCCGCTCCTGCGTGTCCACGCGGATGGTCTCGCCCTTGGCGATGAAGAGCGGCACCATGATTTGCAGGCCGGTCTCCAGCCGGGCTTCTTTCCAGGCGGAATCCGACCCGCCGCGAGTCGGCGGGGCGGTGTCGGTGACCCGCAACGGAATCTGCGGCGGCAGCACGATGTTCAGCGGTTTGCCTTCCAGGAACAGGACCCGGTACTCCTCGTTCTCCTTGAGAAACCAGTGGCGTTCGCCCAGTTGTTCGGCCGAAAGGACCAGCTCGTCAAACGTCTCGGTGTCCAGGAAAACGTAGGTGTCTGCCTGTTTGAAGCTGAACTGGACCGTGCGGTGGTCGAGTTGGGCCACCGGCACCCGCTCGTTATCGGCGAACGTGCGGTCGATGAACCGGCCGGTGTTCAGGTTGTGCAAGCGCGCGTGCAACTTGTGCTTGGTTTGCGCCGTGCCTGAGGCGTGAAGGTCCTCCAGGACGTGCGGCACGTTGTCCAGCATCAGCACCATCCCGCGTTTGAAGTCAGCGGGCAGGACAGTCTGCATAGGCTCCTCCTCCGGCCGGGGGCCGGCCTGGTGGCGCGGCGTGCCCTTTCCCAATTCGCAAGTTCACGCCCTGGTTTTAACTCCCAGCCCGCCCGCCGTCAACCCCTCAGCGCGGCCGAGCCGGGCAAGCCGGCGCACTCCATAACCCGCCGCGGCTTTGGCAGCGCTTGCCCGCGAACCTGGAGGCCTCCGCCTGGGCGGCCGAGCCGCAGCCAAAATCAGAGGCAAGCCTTCTCGTTTTTTTGAATTCGTGCCCGAGCGGCACTGCCGCTATGGTGGCTTTAGGATATGCACGGAACCCCACCATCCCGGGCCCATGCGCCTGCGCCTCCGGACGGTCCACCGGGCGGCGGGGGAATTCCGAGTCCCAAACCGATCGACATGCACGTGCACGTCATCGGCAATGGCACGGGGGGCTCGGGCTGCTGGGTGCGGGTCAGGGGCTGGCGGCGGCTGATGGCGGCGGTGATGCTGCGGCATCTCGGCCTGCCGGGCGCGGCGCTGAGGGGGGATTTGGAGCGCCTCTACGCGGAGCGGCTGCTGGCGATGGTGCGCGGTTCGTCGCTTGGGACCGTGGTAATCCTCGCCCACGACCTGACGCGCGACGAGCAGGGCCGGCCGCTGGCCGGGGCCAATTTGTTTTATGTGCCTAATGACTACGTGCTGCGACTGGCGCGGGAACATCGGGAGTTCCTGCCGGCGGTTTCCATCCATCCGGCCCGGCCGGACGCGCTCGCGGAACTCGAGCGGTGCCTGGCCGGCGGCGCGGTGATGCTCAAATGCCTGCCCAACTGCCAGAACATCAACTGCAATGACCGCCGGTTCACCCGGTTCTGGGAACGGATGGCGGCGGCCCAGTTGCCGTTGCTGGCGCACACCGGCGGAGAACATACGCTCCCCAGCTTCCGCCCCGACTTTGCTGACCCGCGCATTTTGACGCTGCCGCTCCAGTGCGGCGTGACGGTGATTGCCGCGCACAGCGCCACCAGCAGCGGGGTCTTTGACCGGGAGTATTTTTATGTCTTTGTGGAAATGACACACCGCTTTCCCAGGCTTTACGGGGACACCAGCGCCTTCAACATCCCGATTCGCGGGCGGCGCCTCCGGGAGTGTTTGCGCCCGCCGCTGGTCGAGCGCATGGTCCATGGCAGTGACCTGCCAGTGCCGGTGCACGGGCACTTTGCCTGGCTGCGGGGACTGGTGGATTGGCGGACCTTTCGCCGCTGGGAAGGCCAGCCGAACATCCTGGAACGGGATTACCAGTTGAAAGTGGCGATGGGGTTCCCGCCGGAGGTGTTTACCAGGATCGGCGGCTTGTTGCGGCGCGTGGAAGCATGAGAGCCTTGGGCCTAAAAACAGCAGTTGAACCGCCAGGAAACAAAAAAACCGGGCTAGTCAGTCAGAGGATGACCGAAAAGCCCGGGGAATTTTCGAATTAGTACAACAGTAGGATTACGGAGAAAATCGGCCCGGGCCTGTACCCGGAACCCGGGCCGAAATCTGTTTCGGGCTGACAAAGAACAAGTGCCCTGACACCCGCAAATTCACACCTGGCGCCAACGGTCACTCCCGAGGCGCGCTGTCTGATGGTAATTAAGCACCAAGTATCATTCCTGTCAACGGCCTTTCAGCGGATATTAACCTGGCTTGACTTCACCATTAGAACCTCTCGCAGCAGGGCACACCGGCTGCGCCGGGCTGCAAAGCCCGGCGAACTGCTCCCCCCGTGCCAGAGCACCCGCCGCCCGCCAGAGATAAACTTACCAGTCCAGCTTTCAGGTCTTGGACCGCCGCCAGGGGGATGGCATTCAAAGAAAAAAGCCGCTTTCTTTTTTCCACGTTCCTGTTTATCCTGTTTACAGCCCCAAACGGGTGGTTAATATCCGCCGCTGCGCAAACGAAACAGAACATGAAAAAGATCGAGGCCATTATTAAGCCCTTCAAGCTCGAGGACGTCAAGGAAGCCCTGTCCGGCCTGGGCGTTGAAGGCATGACCGTCTCCGAGGTCAAGGGCTTTGGCCGGCAAAAGGGCCACACCGAGATTTATCGCGGGAGCGAGTACACCGTCGATTTTCTGCCCAAGATCAAGCTCGAGGTCGTTTTGTCGGACAGCGTGGTCGCCAGCGCGGTGGACGCCATTGTCAAAGCGGCCAAGACCGGCAAGATTGGAGACGGCAAGGTGTTCGTCAGTTCGATTGACAACGCGGTCCGCATCCGCACTGAGGAGACCGGCGAACAAGCGGTTTGAGCCGCCTGACCCGAGGCCGGCACGCCCTTGCCTGGGTTGAGTGGAGCTCCAGATGCAGCCCCGCTCAGACGTATGCCGATTCGGATTTCGGATTTGAAAACCTGGGATGTTGGAAGGCTTATGCTGGCCGCTGTAGGTCGTCAAGAACCTGGCCCGGTGCCCTGGCTGGCGAGCCGCCTGTTGGGCCGGACAGATAAAAAGTGCCTGATTTCACGGCAGAATCGGCCTGTGAATAACTCGTGAATAAGAGTTAATATGTTGTCCTCGCAAGTTAGGGCCGGATGGCCTAAAACCTTTGCACGCACGGCGGGTTGGCCCAGTCGAATTGGGCTGGAGAGTGACCCCTGCCTGAGCCGGTCAGCCAGGGTAGTTGTAAGTGCTTGGTTTCCAATGGCTTACGTATGACGCCGAATTGGGAATTTGCGGAAATCCCGGCTTTTTGCAGAGATTCTCTTGTTTGGGCATAGTTTGGGTGCTAAAAGCAAAGCCGAGAGCAGTAGCGAAGTTGCGGCAAGTCGTCAGGTGAATAAACTGCCCGAAAGCCGGGCTTTTTAGGAATTAGCGATGCAAGCTTCCGCAGAGAAAATTTGGGACGCGGCGCAAGAGCGTCTGCGTTCGATGCTCAGCGTTGACACCTATAATCTTTGGTTCGCGCCGCTGCGGGCCTGTGGGCAGGAGAATAGCAGCCTGGTCCTGGAAGTCGCCAACGACTTCTGTGAGGTCTGGCTCAAAGACAATTACATGGGCCTGCTGCAAGACGTGGTGGCCCTCGCCTCCGGCCAGCAGTTGCAGATCAGGTTCAAAGTGGGGCCCGGCAATCCGCCGGCGGCGGCGGTTCCGACCGCCGACCCGGCCGCGGTGAAAACCAAGGTGCTGCTTGAACCGGGACCGCCGCGGACTGGGGCGAACCTTGAGTTGGAGTTCAATCCCAAGAACACCTTCGAGGCCTTCGTGGTCGGCAGCAACAATAACTTTGCCCATGCGGCCGCGCTGGCAGTGGCCCAGGCGCCCGGCAAGTCCTACAACCCCCTCTTCCTCTACGGCGGGGTGGGCTTGGGCAAGACGCATTTGCTCCACGCCATCGGGCACTACGTGGTCACCCACAAGAAGGGCGCGCGCGTGGCCTACCTCTCTTCCGAGAAATTCACCAACGAATACATCGACGGCATTCAGAACAATCAACTGGTGAAGTTCCGCAAGAGATACCGCCAGACCGACGTGCTGTTGATCGATGACATCCAGTTCCTCGCCGGCAAGGAGCGGATCCAGGAGGAATTCTTCCACACCTTTAACGCCTTGCACGAAGCCCACCGGCAGATCGTCCTGACCTGCGACCGTCCCGCCAGCGAGATCCAAAACCTCGAGCAGCGCCTGGTCTCCCGCTTCGAGTGGGGCCTGGTCACCGACCTCCAGCCCCCGGACGTCGAAATGCGCCTGGCGATCTTGCGCAAGAAGGCCCAATTGATGGGCGCCGAGCTGCCGGAGGAAATCATGAGTTTCCTCGCTAACCGCATTCGGACCAATATTCGGCGGCTGGAAGGGGCCTTGATCCGCGTCGCCTCTTACGCCTCGTTGACCGGCAAGAAGCTCAGCCTCGAGGTGGTCGAGGGCTTGCTGCACGAAATCCTCCACGAGGAGGGCCGCGCCTCGGTCAGCCTCGAGGTCATCCAAAAGAAGGTCGCCGAGCATTTTGACATTCGGCTGGCCGACATGACCAGCAAGCGGCGGCCGGAGAACATTGCCTTCCCGCGCCAGGTGGCCATGTATCTGGCGCGCGAGATGACCGGCAGTTCGCTCAGCATGATCGGGGAGGCCTTTGGCGGACGCGACCACGGCACGGTCATGCACGCCTGCCGCCTGGTCAAGGACCGGATGGAAGTCGATGCCAACGTCCGCCAGGTGGTCCAATACCTGGAGAAGCAGCTCTCGCGCTAAGCCGTGCCTGCTCATTCCAACGAGCGTTCAAGATGGCACTAAGGCGCGTAGGACTTTGGGCCTCTGGCGAGGCGCGAGCGAGGCGCATATCCGCCAGCGATCTGCAACGAGCGAGCAACGAAGCCAGAGGCCCAAAGGACAAGCGAATTAGTGCCATCTTGAACGCGAATTGGAATCAGTTGCGGTGGGCAGCGCCCGCGGCCCCCGTGCGCAACCCAATCCACGGAACCGTTACGGCCCCCTTTTCAACGCGCCGGCGGGGCCGCCGAATTCCTGGCCGCCAGTTGCTTGGCCAATCGGATTGCCGCCCGCATGCTGGACGGATTGGCTTTGCCTTGGCCGGCGATGTCGTAGGCGGTCCCGTGGTCGGGTGAAGTGCGGATGAAGGGCAGGCCGAGGGTCCAGTTCACGCCCGTTTCGAAGCTGACCATCTTGAGCGGCGCCAGGCCCTGGTCGTGGTACATGGCCACCACCGCGTCATACTCGCCCCGGTGGGCGCGGTAAAACAAGGCGTCCGCGCTCAATGGGCCCACCACCTCGACTCGGCGGCCTTGCGCTGCCAGGACGGCCGGGCCGATGATGGTTTGCTCTTCCGTGCCCAGTTGGCCCCCCTCGCCCGCGTGCGGGTTCAGGCCGCACACGGCCACCCGCGCGCGCGGCAGGCCCAGCGCGCCGCAAGCCCGCGCGGCCAACTCCACGACCAGCTCAATTCTCGGCTGGGTCAGGTGCGCCGCCACCTCTTTGAGCGGCAGATGGGTCGTGGCCAGGGCCACGCGCAGCCAGCGGCCGCCCTCATCCTGGCCGAGCAGCATCATCGCCGTCCGTTCCGTGCCGGCCAGTTCGGACAGGAATTCCGTTTGTCCAACGAAGGTCAGGCCGGAGCGGACGATCGCTCCCTTGTTCACCGGCGCCGTCACTAGGGCATCCAGTTCCCGGCGCAAGCAGCGTTGCGCGCCGGCGCGCAACCACGCCACGGCGGCCTGGGCGGCGGCGGGGGCGCCCGCCGCCAGGTCGCGCGGCAGGGCGCCGGGCAGCGGGTTGCAGAGGAAAATCCAGCCGGGCTGCTCCGGGCCGCAGTAAGTTTGCAGCGGCAGATTCAATCCCAGTTGCCGGTTGAGCGCTTGCGCGCGCTCCGCCTCGCCGAGGAGCAGGTAACGCGTGCCGTCGGACTGGCCCTCAGCGGCCAGCGCCTTGAGCGTGACTTCCGGGCCGATGCCCGTGATGTCGCCCAGCGAAATGCCCACCCAGCCGGTCATAAGAATAAGAACGAGCCTCCACTCAGCGCGGCGAGCAAGGTTTCCACCGTCCGCTTTCTGTTTTGGCTGCGGCTGCGCTGAGTCTTGCCCGCCGCCCATTACGCATCACGCTAATAATAATACGACACGAACGTCTTTTTTCTCAGCTTTTCAATCCACTGCTTCTGCAGGCGGGCGCGCTCCTGGTCCTGCAAGTCGTGTTCGATTTGGTCGCGCACCTCGCTCAGCGGCATGTAATGCGCGGGGTCGCTGCCCCCGACCAGCATCAGGTAACAGGTCTCGGCAGTCTCGATGACGCCGCTACGTTCGCCCGGCTTGAGCGAGAAGGCGATTTCGTCAAGTTCCTTGCGCAGCTCGCCCTTCCCCCACCAGCCCTTGTCCCCCCCCTCTTGCCGCAGTTTAATTTCCGGAGATTCTTCCGAATACATGCTCGCCATCTCCGCAAAGGACGCCCCTTCCTTCAGCTTGGCAAGGATTTCCTCCGCCATTTCCCGGGCCTGAGGCGCATCCGGCTCGCTCGACTTCTTGAGCACAATCAGCCGCAGCTTGACCCGGTCTGGGAGGTTGTAGCTCTCGTGGTGCTCCTGGTAATACACCTCGACTTTGTGCGGCGAGATGATGATTTCCGACGAGACGTTCTTCTCTCGCATGGCCCGCTCGATGTACTGCTCACGAATCCGCTGCCGGTGTCGCTCCAGGGTTGTCCCTTCCGCCTCGAGCGTCTTGATGAACGTCATGCGGTCCCCGTGCGAGCGGATCTCCGCCTGCAGGAAATCATCGATCAGCTTGTCCGGCAGGCTGTGGCCGGCCGTCTTGAACTCATGCAGGATCAACTGTCGTTCCGTCAAGTGCTCCAGGTTGTTGTGCTCCGCCTCGGCCAGCCTTCTCTCATACACCTCTTGCTGGCCCCCGTAATCGCGCCAAAGCTCCCTTTCCGCGCTCAGCGTCTCTTCTTCAACGTCCTGGCGCGTGATCACCGCATCGTGAACCACGCGCTCAATGCCGTTAACCAACGCCGCGCGCATCTCCAGCGCGGCCCCAACGAGGGCAACCGCAGCCACTACCGTGCAGGACAGTTTCATCTGGTCACGCGCACATTCTAGGCGGGCCCCCCAGCGAGGTCAAGCCGGCCCCCAAAACCGCGCGCAAGGCTCCTCTTTGGAACCGCGGAATAGGCGGAATACGCGGAAAGAAAGGGCCTTTTCCCCCGTATTCCACGTGCTCCGCGGCCCTCCATGTTTCTGTCCCGGTCCCACGCTGGAAGTTCCCGCTCCGGCGCGCGTCTTGCCCGATTCTGATATGGTTGCGTGTGGATTCAAGGTGCCCCCCCCCTGTAACATTCAATCTTAACATTCTGTGGCATATACTTAGCATATCTTATGTCAACCCGTCAACCCTTCCGCCCCGCTTCGCTCTGTTCATTCTGCACACCATTCGCTCGCTTCGGACCCCACGACTGGTTTTCATTCTCGGGCGGGCTCAGTGCCACGCCTGAGCCAGACCATAAGAATGCTGATATCAGCCGGGGAAACCCCGGAAATGCGGGAGGCCTGTCCAAGCGTCGCCGGGCGAATCTGGATGAACTTCTGGCGTGCCTCGCTGCGCAGGCTCGGGACGGTCGAGTAGTCGAAGGTTTCCGGGATATGCTTGT
Organism: Verrucomicrobiota bacterium; assembly: GCA_049518415.1. Lineage (GTDB taxonomy): Bacteria > Verrucomicrobiota > Verrucomicrobiia > Limisphaerales > UBA8199 > CAVQND01. Next base: position 33,429 of record JBEKRX010000040.1, on the reverse strand, counting down.
CTTCGAGATTCTTGAACTTGGCAACTTCGTCTTCCTGGCGCGAGATGTATCCGGCGTACTTGATGGCTATCTCGACCTGCTGGATGACCTCGTCTGTCAATCTGCCTTTCGGATTCGGCAGGTCTTCGTACCTGATCTCCGGCCGGCGAAGGACCTGGGCCAAGGTCTCGCACCCGGAGCGGGTAGTTTCCAGGCGCAGGATTTCGGCGTTGATCCGCTGCTGCTTTTCCTGAACGAGTCGGGCCTTGCGCTCGGGGAGCAGACCGACTTTATGCCCGATGTCAGATAGACGCAGGTCGGCATTGTCCTGGCGCAGCAGGAGACGGTACTCGGCCCGAGAAGTAAACATTCGGTACGGCTCGAAGGTGCCCTTGGTAACCAGGTCATCGATTAGCACACCGATGTAAGCCTGATCTCGGCGCAGGACTACGGGTTCAAGGTTGCGGACACGGCGGGCGGCATTAATGCCGGCCAGGAGCCCCTGACCTGCAGCCTCTTCGTAACCCGAGGTGCCATTGACTTGGCCGGCCAAGTACAGGTTGCGGCAGACCTTCGTCTCGAGCGAGGCATGGAGCTGCGTAGGGAAGACGAAATCGTACTCCACAGCGTAGGCAGGGCGAAGTATCTCCGCGTGCTCGCAGCCGATAATCGTTCTGACCATAGCCACCTGTACCTCGAACGGCAATGACGTCGAAAAGCCGTTGACGTAGATTTCGTCTGTGGCGATTCCCTCCGGTTCAAGGAACAACTGTTGCCTCTCCTTTTCCGGAAACTTGACTATTTTGTCTTCGATGGACGGGCAATAACGAGGGCCGACCCCTTGGATGATGCCGGAGTAGAGAGGAGACTTATCGAGGTTTTCCCTGATGATGCGGGCGGTTGCGCCAGTCGTGTAGGTGATATGGCAAGGGAGTTGCCCGTTGAGCGAGGCCAGGATCGAGCTTGGGGGATACTTGCTGGTCGCCTCTCCCGGAGCGGGGCAATCGCCTCGGGATTGTTCCACGTGGAACAAACCGCCTCGCTCCCCCCTGGAATGTTCCACGTGGAACAAATCGTCTTTCCAATGCGTAAAGTAAGGAACCGGCTCATCTCCCGGCTGAACCTCTGTCTTGGAAAAGTCAATCGACCGCCGCAACAGTCGCGGCGGTGTGCCGGTCTTCAATCGCCCAAGCTCCAATCCAATATCAACCAGCGATGCCGAGAGCACCGTGGCTGCAGCTTCTCCTGCCCGGCCCCCAGACTGCCGGTTGAGACCGATATGCATCAACCCTTTGAGAAACGTGCCGCTGCTCACAACGACCGTCCTGCCCAGGTATCGCACCTCGAGCGTCGTCTCCACACCATAAACCTCTCCCCCTTCATGCAGCACCTTCGCACACTCCGCCTGCCGCAGTTCCAGGTTCGGCTCCCGCTCACAAACCCACTTCATTCTGAACTGATACGCCTTCTTGTCACATTGGGCTCGAGGCGCCCAGACCGCCGGCCCCCTCTTTCTGTTCAGCATTCGAAACTGCAATCCCGTCATGTCTGTGGCCAAGCCCATCTCCCCACCAAGGGCGTCAATCTCACGCGCCAGGTGGCCTTTGGCCAACCCCCCGATAGCTGGATTGCACGACATCTGGCCCACCGTGTCAGCATTGATGGTCAGCAAAAGCGTCTGGCAACCCATCCGTGCCGCAGCAAGGCCGGCTTCAATCCCGGCATGCCCAGCACCCACTACGATTACATCATACTCTTTGGGGTAAACGAACATCGCGAATCGAACTGCCATTCACTGCAACCGGGAGCTTTGGTACTTGGCCCTGAACCGCGATGGTCCAGGCGACTTGCGGATTCCCCGCTCCGGGTTCGCCGCAAGATGTTCACAGACCTTGAAAACGGTCTCTGCTTCCTCTTTGAGGCCGATGGCACTGGCGATCTCAGCAGCAGTTCCCCCGGTTTGATTCTTCTCGAGGTAATCAAGGACCTTGGTTTGGAGGCCGATGATAACCGAGGCCGCTTTCTTGCCGGCTTGGACCCCTGGCTGATCGTAGGCGTTAACGTTAACGAGAGACGCATAAAGCCCCACTGCCCGCTCAAAAAGCGCAATCAATACGCCAACGCTAAAGGGAGAAATATCCCTAATAGTTAACGTTACAGATTCACGCCCATTCTCATAAAGCGCCTCGCGCGTCCCCAACAGTAATCCATTCAGATAGTCCCCGCAGGTCACCTTCTCCTCCACCATCACCTCAGGACCATTGCCGTCCCCAAGAACCTCCATGAATGTCACGAAGAAGTCATTCAACCCGTCTCTCAATTGCTGGATGTAGGAGTGTTGGTCGGTGGAACCCTTATTGCCGAGCACAGTAATACCCTGATGCACCACCTTTCCTTTGAGGTCCAAGCCTTTGCCTAAAGACTCCATTATCAGTTGCTGAAGATACCTCGAAAACAGTTCCAGCCTGTCTTTATAGGGCAAAACAATCATGTTTTTCCCTCCTTTACCGTTACCGCTGTAAAACCACATCACCGCCAATTGTGCCGAAGGGTTGGCTCGGACATTTCTGACGCGAGTGATTGCATCGCAAGCCCTGGCGCCTGCCAGCAGAGAATCGATATCCAACCCTTGCAGGGCCGCAGGCAGCAAGCCGACCGGGGATAGTTCGCTGGTTCTGCCACCAACCCAATCCCAGATGGGAAAACGACTCAACCACTGCCGTTCCAGGGCCCGTTTGTCCAGCAGACTGGCCCGCATGGTGACAGCGACTGCGTGAGCGGGGAAGGCCAGCCCGGCCCTCGAGTAGGCTGCCTCAGCTACCAACATTCCGTTTCGAGTCTCCGGGGTGGCCCCAGCCTTGGAGACGACCAGGGTGAGGGTCTGCCCGAGGTCCGAGCCGATTTGGGCCAGGACCCTATTCATGCCGTCTGGGTCCGTATTATCGAAGAAAAAGGGAGCCATTTTGTCCCTCCCTGGCTGGCCCAGGGCACTGGCAACAAACTGCGGGCCCAAAGCTGAACCGCCAATGCCTATGTGGAGGAGGTTCTTGAACGGCCCCTTGGCGCCACGCACGGCGCCACAGTGGACTTGGGCCGCAAAGCTCTTTACCGCGGCAAGCGTCTCCTCGATCTCCTGGCGGATTTCGCCCGAGGGCGCCAAGGCCGGCTGGCGCAGCCAATAGTGCCCGACCCTGCGCTTTTCAGCCGGGTTCGCAATCGCCCCTCTCTCGAGCCTGGCCATGGCGGCAAAGGCCTCTCGCATCCGCGGTTGCATGGACGCAAAATAGCCTTCCGGAAAATTCATCCGGCTCAGGTCCACGGCCAGGCCCAGCTCAGGGTACTCCGTGCAGTATTTCTGAAACCGTTGCCAGAGCTGTGATTTAGAGTACTTCATAATAACGCAGTCAAGTTTAACTCAGCCCCGCCCAGTCGCAACCGAAGAAGAACACGGATGGAAGATTAAGATTGCACTGAGCTGAGCCTTTGCGAGCATTGCCCGTGGCGCCGGAATAAACCGTTTATGAAACGTCCATTCATCCTCCCTCTGGGTGGGACCATCGCTTGCCTCTTCGCTCTCCTCTCGACGGCGCCGGGCAGACCCGTTGACCCGAGGCCGTTTTGGGCCTCCGCTCCCGCGCGACCGGGTGAAACCTTGCCCGTGCAGGGCAGCGGTTCCGTGCCGCTGCCGGCGGCCGGGGCCGACCATCCGCTGGTCTTCGAGATTTGGCCGGGCAGAGTCCCGGATGAGAACGGCAATATCGGTGCGGAGAGGTTCCCCATGTCACCAAGGCTGGACCGCAAGCAGGTCGAGGTCACCGAGCCGACCAGGATGGTTACCGACGTCACTAAACCAACCATCACGATCTACCGACCGGCCAAGGATAAGGACACCGGGACAGCGGTGCTCATCTGTCCCGGGGGCGGCTACTGGAATCTCTACTGGCAACTGGAAGGCGAGGAAGTCGCTGCCTGGCTGAATTCGCTCGGCGTGACCGGCATCATCCTCAAATACCGCGTCCCGCGCCACCCAGACGAGCCCAAAGCCGAGCCGGCCCGACGCCCCCTCCAGGATGCCCAGCGGGCCGTCAGCCTGGTACGGAGCAAAGCCAGGCAGTGGGGCCTCAATCCGCAGCGAATCGGCATGGTCGGTTTCTCGGCGGGCGGCCATCTGGCCATTGCCACAGCGACCAACTTCGAGCGGCGGACCTACGAGCCGATCGACGACGTCGACCAAATCAGTTGCCGGCCTGACTTCGCCATTCTCGCTTATTCGGGCTATCTGAAGGCGAAGGACAAGGATGAACTGGCCCCAGGCCTGCGCGTCCCGGCCGGCACGCCCCCGGTATTCCTCGCCCACGGCGGCGACGATATCATCAGCAGCCCGGAGCAAAGCGTGTTCATGTACCTCGCCCTGAAGCGCGCCGGCGTCCCGGCGGAGTTGCACATCTATGCCACCGCCGCCCACGACTTCGGTGTCCGCTCAAGCGACCACCCCTGCTCCACCTGGACGGAGTCTTGTGCCAACTGGCTGCGGTATCAGGGATTCCTCAAGCCGCCCACGCAGCCCTAACCTGACTTCCTCTCCCATTTGACGAAAATGGCCGAAAATCGGGGATTTCCCCAAAATGTAGCAAGTAAACTGATGGCGGAAGCCTGCAAATCAACGACTTGCGCTTGCGCCGAGAGGAAGTCAGTCTAGCTTGCCGGGCAGCGGGCGGTGCCGCCACCAGCCGGTGATGCCGTGCGCACGGAAAATGGCTGCCAGCCGCAGTTCGGTATGCTTGTTGCCCGTCGAGGGGATGGCAGCCATGACTTGGGACCGCTTTTTTTTGAGAAAACGTCTGCCATTGCGTTCTCGGAAAGTTTAAGGGGCAGCCAAGGATGCCGGGCCTGGTGCCGGTCTAGGCCAGCACGAGGTCAAGCTGGCGGGTCCGGGCAACGGCTTCCGGGGCCTCTGGCATCTCATCCCAGAGACGGCCTTGCAGGGTGCGGCCGTTCCGCTTCTTGAACACGCCGCCCCACTGTTTGAAGTAGAAGGCGACGCCGGCCTTCTGGCACTGGTCGCGGATGTCCGTGACCCATGTTTCTTGAATGGGCCGCGCGCCGGGCCCAGACTCGCCGCCGACGATCACCCAGTCAATGCCCGGGAGCTTCAGCCGGGGCATGGGCGCAAGCAGGGGCTCCAGGGAGAGAAACTTGACGTGCGCGCCGGTCTGGCGAAGCAGGTCAATGCGGCAGGTGTAGTCCGGGTGTTCGACGGTGACGCCCTGCCAGATGTTGGGCGCCCAAGGCAGCTTGGGGCTGAGCTCGGCCAGGCGCTCGGCGCGCTTGGTGAGGACCTGGAAGCGGTGCCAGTCGGCAAGCCGCATGACGGCGAAAACCTTCTGGATGAAGGCGAGCGGAACCTCTTTGTGGTAAAGGTCGCTCATGGAATTGACGAAAATGCTCTGCGACTTGCGCCACGCGAGCGGCAGGTTGAGAGCGTGCTCGTGCACGGTGAGTTTGAATCCGTTGCGATAGTTGGCCGCGCCGATTGCCTGTAACCGGAGCGCCATCCGCTCGGCGTAGCAGTGCTTGCAGCCACGGCTCACCTTGGAACAGCCGGTGACGGGGTTCCAGGTCGCTTCGGTCCACTCGATTGCAGATTGCTGGGCCATCAGACAACGCCTTTGTTACGATACTTCTTGAACACATCCCGCGCAATTCGGTCGCCGGTTTGGTTGTGAGACGCGAAGAAGAGGTAGTAAACGACGTTTCCCCTAGAATTGCGCATAGGGATGGGGTCGGGGACGTATTTGAACCCGGCGACCTCTTTGAGGCGCTTGCCGTAGGCGGCAATGACGTCCTCGTTGGTTGCTTTTTCCTCCATCTCGCCAAAAAGGCCGAGTTCCTTCTTGTAGGCCGCCTCACGCCACGATTCATCACCCCAGAAAATGGTCATCCGGCGGGCCTGGTCGGGTGCGACCGCGTCAGGGTTACGCCAAAGAACGTTCATGTTCGCGTCCATGATCATGAAGTTCAGGAAAAGCTCGATGCTCTTCATCTGCCCAGCCCTCTGGACCACGGACCAGTTGGGATTGAGGTCATAAGGGTCCAGGAGGCAGAGCGCCCGGCGAAAATGTGCGTATTGGCTCTTGCGTGGGATTGAATGGACGTGTGTCGGCGCGCTCCTTGTCCCGCCCTTTCAGGGCCGTGAGGTTTATTCGGCCCATGACCTGGGGCTCGGCGCGGTGCGCCTCACCCCAGGCTCTCGCATCGCGGGCTTTCAGCCCGCAGGCCAGCGCGCTTTATCCATCTGTCACCGGTTTGAGGCCCGCCTGGCGCGCCCCTTCCGCACATTCCGAGGGGCCGAGACCCGCAATCTGATGCCCCAAGCATGGGCCGCGGAGCGGTTGTGCACGCGCAGCGCCCTTTAGCAGGGCTGAAAGCCCGAAATGTCAAAGCCTGGGCTGACGCGAGCCCCGCGAGCGGAGGCCCAGGTTACCGACCCCCACAGACATTCCAAGCCCTGAAAGGGCGCCACCCATGTCCCGATCCATCGCCAACATTTCCAAACCGAATACCGGCGGTTTTGTGAGGACAACGGCAGACCATTGGATGAACGTTATGCGTGGGATAGGCTGACTCTCGTCGAACTTGCGGCAAAGTCAAATGTCGAATTCTACAAGACTCGCTTTGCGAAGCGAGGTGTCGAGTTCCGAAAAGCTCGCGAAACCTTCCGCGCTAGGTCTCCACAACCGTGCCGGTCCTGACAGACCGCTCCTCCGCCTCGCAAATCTCCAGGGCCGTCAGTCCATCCTGTCCGGTGACCACGCTCGGCCGTTTGCCCTCGGCAATACACTCCACCATATAGCGGACCTCGCCGCCGTAGCCGTCCGGACCGTCGTACTTGACGACGCGCGCCGGCTGACCCGGCTCGGACACCTGCATAGCGTCGGCTCCGCGCGTGAGGTCGAAGTCCAGGGTCGCGCGTTCGCACAGGAGGGTGTAGGACATATTGAAGGCCCCGGTGAGCAGCCAGCTTCCCTCGGCATAAACCGCCGGGCCGCCCGGGTAAAGGTACTGCGTCACCACGTGATCAATCGAGCCGCCGGCCCCCGTGACGCCGGTCGCGAAGACGCTCGCCGGCCGGCCGAAAAGGAACTGGACAAAATCGGTGTCGTGAATGTGCAGGTCGAACAAGGCGCCGCCCACGTCGGCGCCACCCGAGTAAGTGCCCTGCTGGCTCCAAGTGGGCAGCTCGGAGACGCGCCGGAAGCGCGCCGCCAGGACCTGGCCGTAAGTCCGCTCCTGCACCACGCCCTTGAGCCAACTCCACCCCGGCCAGAACCGCACGCAGAAGGCCGGCATCAAAAAACCGGGCGCCGACTCGGCCACCTTCACCATCTGGCGGGCGGCCGCCGCGGTGCGGGCCAGCGGCTTTTCGCACAGGACATGCTTGCCGGCCTTGAGCGCCGCGATGGCCTGCTCCGGATGCAGTGCCGTGGGCGTGCAGATGTCCACCAACTCGACCTCCGGGTCGGCCAGCACCCCTTCCAACTTCCGGAACACCTTGACCCGCGGGCCGAGATCGATGTCGTCGGATTTCTTGATGTTGCCGGCCACCCCTGCCAGCACGCCGTTGACCGGCAGGCGCACGGAGTCGCACACGGCGACAATTCGCGCCGACTCAACCGCCTGATAGGCGCGCAAATGCGTGACGCCCATGAACCCCAGGCCCACCACCGCCACGTTCACTCGCCGACTCGAATTTTGGGAACTTTTATTGCTCATAAACCAAAAGCCTTTTCCACGACCGCTCGGGCGGTGCGGATATCCGCCGCCCGCTGGTCGCCCGCTTCGCGTTCAATCACCAAATCACCCGGGAAGTTCATTTCCCGCAAAGTGGCAAAGAACGCCTGCCAGTCCACCTCGCCGGTCCCCACTATGACCTCCTGCCCCCAAGTGCCGCGCTTCTTCGTGCGCCGGGCATCCTTGATATGCACCTGCCGGACCCAAGGCCCCAGCAGGGACAGGGCCTCGAGGGGATTGCCCTTGTCGTAAAGGATCATGTTGGCAGGATCGAAGTTGACGGCCACGTTGGGACGCCCCAGCTTCGCCAGCACCCGCAGCAAGACCGGCGCCGTCTCCTGGCCCGTCTCCAATCCCAAAACCATTTTCCGCTCGCCGAACACCTCGGCGACGGCCGCCAAACGCTCGAGCATCCTCGCGAAATTCGGGTCCGACTCCTCGTGCGGCAGAAAGCCGGCGTGGAACGTCACCAGCTTCAGCCCCAGGTCCCCGGCCAGCGCCGCCGCCAGCTTGATGTTCTTCAGGTTTTCGGTCCAGGTCCCGTCCGGCGCGACGCCGCCGGTGCGCCGGATGCTCTCCAGGGTGGTGTAATCCTCTCCCAGGCAGCCGACCATGCCGGACACAATCGCGATGCCATGCCGCCGGCAGACCGCCTTGGTCTCGCCCCAAACACCCGGCGACTCGCGCAACGGGTCCAGCGCGAGTTGAAGCCGCCGGAGGCCCGTGGCTCGAAGTTTCGCCATCAAGTCCTGCGGACTGGCCGGCTGCAAGGACCAACTGCAGACCGCCAAACGCTCAACCAGGGTACGATTCTTTGTATCCATGTTTCCTTAACATTTTGATTCACTGGTCTTTCCGCCACTATGTCCCAATTCACGCCCCCTCGGCAAGCGTCTTTTTGCAGTGGCGCCGTGCCTAAGGAGGGGGCCCGGGGTTTCTCAGCACAGTCGGTAGCGTGAGCTCGCTCACGGGAGAGCACGCACGGCGGAGGACAGGCAGTTGTTGGGGCTGCGGGCCGCTCTTTCGACTCAGAAATAGAAATAGGCGTCGGTCATAACTTTTGACACAAAAAGCGTCAAAATGCACGACCCAGCCCTGTCGGTGATGTCCTGCCGTCGTGTTGCTGAGACGGCAACGGAATAAACCACACTTCAGGCTCGCTGGCAATGAATAAGCGCAAGCTAACTCGACTTTTGCGCCCATCAAATTAAATGCGGAGCTTGACGCGCCGCTTGATCATGCTTTACTGTTTTCGCCTGAACAGACAATCGGACGGTCAGTTGATGGAGTTGGTATGATAAGAACGACGACGCATTATTTTTACGACTTGGGAACAACCCTTCATCCATTGGGGGATATTCGTGCCGGTGCAGAAATTCAGCAGGTGATCTATCAGCTCTACATGGCAGAAACGCGTCTTTCCAATTTGTTGGAACAAAACCTAATTCCAGTTAAGGTGTGTAGAGGCGATGCGGAGAAATTGAGGAAATGCATTTGCGAGATTAGGGACCGCGCGCTCAGGACAGACAGCAAACCGGAAGATAAACTTATTACACCCTGGGATGCGTACCAGTTGAGTGATGGTCTTAAGTGTTTTGAGGCTGTGCTAGCGGCAGAGCTTTCTCAAATGGATACATATTACGTGTCCCAAAAGGGTTGTTATTCAACGATCCACTTAATCGAACAAGCGGAACTTGTTTTTCCCTCCTCAATACGTGATCTCTTACCCGCAGATTCCAAGATAGATATTCGGCAAGGGGGTAAATGTTTGGCCTTTGAGTTGCCTACGGCAGCCGGATTTCACTTTCTCCGCGCGACAGAATCGGTTTTGCACAAATACTATGATGTGATTTCAGGCGGCAAAGCTCGCCCGCATACTCGGAATATGGGTAAATACATCGAAGCGCTTGAGAAAGTAAAAGGTGTTGACCCTAAAATCTTGGCCGTCTTGAAGCAGATAAAGGACCTTCATCGCAATCCAATCGCGCACCCAGAGGCGGTGTTAGATATGGAAGAAGCCACTGCCCTCCTGGGAATAGTGCAAAGCGCAATCACCAGTATGCTTTCAGTCGTAAAAAGGAATCCGCCTAAGGCTGAACCCGAGCCGAGTGCTACTAAGGCCACTGATCCTCCAGTTGTTGCCTTTGCAACCCCCGAGGAGCCTGCCGAGCCACTTGCGAAGAAGCGTTAAGCCTGCGTGCCTGTTGCGGAAATCAAAAATCCTCCGCACCCATTCGGATTTAACCTTTTTGGCCCGTTTCACACCTTCGCTTCTGGCGGTGTGAACATGGCGCCGATCAGGACGCCTTTCGCTTCCGACTTCGGCAGGTTCAGCCTGCCGGTTTGAAAACGTTGATTTTATTGGATAATCAATGCCGGGCTTGACAGTGCGGTAGTAAGACGGCTTCTTACACGGTACGGCATGACGACGCGCGTTTCCAGCAAAGGCCAAATCGTTCTGCCCGCGAAAATCCGCAGGCAGGACCGCATCGAGCCGGGACAGGAGCTCGAGATCGAAGGCCTCGACTGCGGCGAATACCGGCTGGTGCGCCAGGCCCCGCCTGCGAACGCGGCGGTCGTGGACTGGCTCCTCGCTGCCCTCCGTGGCTCGCATCAGGCCATGCCGATCAAGGATAGCCTGATTGCCGCGACCGCGCTGGCGCATGGCCTCACCGTCGGCACCCGCCATGAGCGCGCTTTCGCCAAGACGGGCGTGCGGGTCGTGAACCCGTTCGTCTGAGGCCGGTCAACAAATGACATCCGTGGTTTACCGGAATGTGTTGCTGGTGGCTTGCAGTTGGGCCTGCGCCACCGTCCTGGGCGCTCTGAGTCTGGCGCACGGCGCCCAACTTCGGCTTACCATTTTGGACTCCGACACGGCCAAGCCGGTGCCCTGCCGCATCCACTTGAAGGATGCCGCCGGCAAACCGGTTCGGCCTGAAGGCCTGCCCTTTTGGCATGACCATTTCGTTTGTGCGGGCGTCGCCGAGCTTGCGTTGGCCCGCGGCACCTACACCTGGGAGCTTGACCGCGGGCCGGAGTATTTGGTCACGACCGGCCAGTTGATGGTGGCTGAGAACAGCCCTCCAGCATTGACCAATCAGCTTCGACGTTTGGTCAATCTGTCCAAAGAAGGCTGGTGGTCGGGAGAATTGCACGTGCACCGGCCGCTCGCAGAGATCGAACTGCTGATGCGGGCGGAGGACTTGCATGTGGCTCCCGTCATCACCTGGTGGAACGCCGTGAACCAGTGGCGGAACCATCCCTTGCCGGCCGAGCCGCTGGTCCAATTTGACGGCGACCGGTTTTACCACCAGATGGGCGGCGAGGATGAACGGGCAGGCGGGGCGTTGCTGTTCTTCAACCTGCGTGAGCCGCTGCCCATCACCGGCGCCGAACGGGAGTATCCCAGCCCGATGAAGTTTCTGGCCGAGGCGCGGCGACACCAGGGCGCCTGGGTCGATATTGAGAAGCCGTTCTGGTATGACACGCCGGTTTGGTTGGCCAGCGGCCAGGTTGACTCGGTCGGCCTGGCGCACAATCACATGCAACGGGGTGGCGTCCTGCCCAATGAGGCCTGGGGGCGGGCACGAGACAAGCAGCGCTTCCCCGACCCTCAGGGCAACGGCTTTTGGACCCAGGAGATTTACTACCACCTCCTCAACTGCGGATTGCGGCTCCCGCCTTCAGCGGGCAGCGCCTCGGGGGTCTTGGCCAACCCGGTGGGCTACAACCGCATGTACGTTCACCTGGACGGCGATTTAACCTATGAAAAGTGGTGGGCAGGTTTGCAAGCCGGTCGCGTGTTCGTTTCCAACGGGCCGCTGCTCCGCTGCCGCGCAAACGGCCAGCTCCCCGGTCAGACCTTCAAGGCGGAGCCAGGCGCGGCCCTCGAGCTCAGCTTGACGGCCGCGCTCGACTCGCGCGATCCCGTTTCGTCTGTTGAAGTCATCTGCAACGGCCGCCTGGCGCGCGCAGTCACCGGTTCAGAATGCAGGCGGACCGGCGCCCTGGGCACGCTCACTTTCCAAGAGAGCGGCTGGTTCCTGGTGCGGGCAATCGTGGATTCGCCCGGCACCTTCCGCTTTGCCTCCACCGGCCCATTCTATGTGGAAATTGGCCCTGCCTCCCGGAGAGTGAGCCGGGGTTCCGCCCGGTTCTTCCTCGACTGGGTGCGTGAGCGCCTAGCACAGATCCGGCTGGCCGACCCCCGCCGGCAGGACGAGGTGCTCCAATACCAGCGGGCCGCCGAGCGTTTCTGGTTGAATAAGGTGGCCCAGGCCAATGCCGAGTAAACGCGGCCGGCAGCGGCGTCCAACTGACTAACGGGCTGTTTGAACTCCAAGTGCTCTTTGTGAGCCCGCTTTTCGAGGGCCGCGAGGAATAAGGCTTTCGGGCGGAAGCGAGCCCGTCGGCAAAGAAGCATCCCCCGGCGCTAAGGCGCAACCGAATACGGCTCAGCATCGGAAGCAAGGGTTTCTCGTGCGGGGTGCGTTGCGGGCACTCGGAGCGTGACGCGCAGACCGCCAATCCGGCTCGACTCGCCAGCGGACTTCCCGCCTTGAAAATGGCAGGTGCCCACAAACGGGTGGGGTCCTCGGTCTGAGCCATGAACAAAGCGACACCACAGGTTGCATCGCGTCACCAAAGAGCCCGAGCGAATCCGGGTGCGTCGTTCGTGCCGGAGTTGTTGGGCCGTCGAAAAGGCAGAATTCCCCGCCGCGTGGTGAGAACACCGCCCCGGCCTCGAAGTCGAGATGCGAGCCCCAGGCGTCTGAAATTCACGGCGCTCCGAAGCTGCTCGAAGTGGCGCGCGCCGCAGGACGAGACCCGGCATTGATCACGCCCCGCGTCTTCGTTGACTCACCGAACGGCCTGCCCGAATGCCTCACGATTTCAACGTTGCATTTTCGGGATGCAGGTGCTGTAATCGTCCCTGCGAACAGGCACAGGATGCAGAATTGTATGGACTACCACATCAAGGAAATCATTTTGGACGACAGGTTCCAACGATACGAAATCGCCCACTCAGCCCCCCGCACGGCCAAGAGCCTGCCGAATCTTTCCAAGGTGAACATCTTTGTTGGGCCGAACAATTGCGGGAAGAGCATGTTTCTCAGACTGCTTGCGGCCACTGAGAGAATTCAGTTCATTCCGCATTGGGGCGCCGAGAGGTGGAGGCCATTCGACGAGCTCGAAAACCAAAGAGACAAGTTCATAAAGGAGCTGCAGAGACTGTCACCCATTCCTGTTCTGCGCGAAGCCAGCAGTATTGCAACGCACTGTCAAACGCTCGGCTCTCTGCGGGTAGTGACAGAACGTATTCCGTCTTTGCTCCTTGGTCGCGTTCAGAACCTGTTAAACTCCGCGGCTCAACCAGGCGCCGCCCGTACATCACATCGCCGCGGAGCAGGCTCATCCTTCACGATGGAAATGGAGCTCGCAAATCTCCGTACCCTTCTCGACAGCATGAGGGACACTCTGTCGCGGGCAGAGGCCTCATTTCAATCAGACTACGCATTCAACAAGGTCTATATCCCCACCCTGCGTGGTCTCCGGGACTTTGACGGCCTCAGAGATGAGCCAAAGGAACTCGGCGACCTATACGCCAAGAGAACCATGCATGATTACTTTCCCTATCCTATTATCCCCCCTCAAGTGTTTACAGGCTTAACCCTGTACAGCGAAATACAGCGCCTTAGCCTTGGCAACAACGATGAACGACAGGTTGTTGCCCAGTTTCAGCAATTCTTGAGCCAAAAGCTGTTTGCAGGCGATCGTGTGGAACTGGTTCCTAAACGCGACGCAACGGTCCTGGATGTCAAAGTCGGGGGCGAGCACCAGCGCACTGTCAGTCAGCTGGGCGATGGTATCCACGCCATCCTCATCCTGCTCTTTCCACTGTTCAGGAATAAGGGTCAGAACGTTCTGCTGTTTTGCGAAGAGCCCGAATTGTATCTGCATCCTCACCTGCAAAGGGCACTACTCACATGCTTCTCAGCCGAGGAAGCTTTTAAGGGTTACCAGTTCTTCCTTACTACACATTCGAATCACTTTCTAGATTTGACGCAGGACATCGGCCACGTGTCTATTTATACCTTTCAGAAGGAATTGGAGACGGTTCCCCAGGATGAAGAAGCAACTCCGACATTTCACGTGGAGAACGTCAGTAATGAGAACAGGCGACCGCGTGATCTGTTGGGCGTCCGCAATTCCTCTGTGTTTCTTTCGAACTGTACGATTTGGGTGGAGGGCATTACAGATAGACGGTACTTCAAGCACTACCTCGAGGTGTACCAAGAGACGCTCCCTGTGACTGAAACGAGATTTACGGAGGATTTGCACTACTCGTTTGTGGAATACGGCGGATCATGCATCACGCATTGGTCCTTTCTTGATAGCGAGGAGGACACCATCAATGTTGATCGACTGTGCGGTAAATTGTTTCTGATAGCTGACGGCGACACTGCGAGCAGATGGAAGGGTGCACGGCATGAAAAGCTAGGGGAGACGCTACGCGAGAGATACCGGCCACTGAAATGCAGGGAGGTTGAGAATGTGCTGTCGCCGAATATATTGAGGGCGGTGCTTCGGCAGTACGGCGAGAGGGAATTTCTGAAGTTCAAACAAGAGGATTACGAGCACGCCCCCTTGGGCGCCTTTATCAAAGCAAAGGTGCTTAAAGGTCAGCGGAAGCGTCGGCGAAGTTACGCGGACAACGGAACCGTATCGGATAAAGTCGGCTTTTGTGAGAAAGCCATATCCGCGATGAAGTCCTTTGACGACCTATCAGAGGAAGCAAGGGAAATCGCCAAGAGGCTCTACGATTTCATCGCCGCCAACAACAAATGACTCCCTTGCAGTTCGGTGCCGCCCCGACCGCTACACGTTCACGGTCTCCGGTGGGCGTTACGGACTGCCTCGAAGGGGATTCTGCTTCGCGTTGGCCGAGCTGCTCACCTCTTGCGCAGAGAAATGGCGTTCTCAATCGCTCCTCGTATGGTCTTGTATCGGCTTATCGTGTCGTGCGGCTCCGTGAGGCTGATCTTCGATGCAAGCACCACCGGACCGCCCGTGGTCAGGAGGAGGAGGCGGCTGATCCGGAAGAGAAATGCCAAGACGAGCCCCGCACAGAGGGGCAACATGGTGAAGAAGGGCAGGATGGACAAAGCCGGCGGCTGTTGGCCCATCAAGGGGCCGAAAGTGGAGGTGAACCATCGCTTCACGAACAGGACGAGGCCGAGCAACGCCAGAATTGGAGCCACCATCAACAGGCTCGGCCACCTCCCCGGTCGAACCGTTTCGACGCTGATGGAAGAGACGCTGTCCAAATACAGGACAAAACCTTTCGCCCGGACTTCATTTCGTGTGACCGCGATCTTGCCGTCATCGTAAAGTGCCTCGTTCATAGGGTTTTTGCGTGCAGATCCATGCCGTCGGAAGGGGGAGCAGCATGACTTGTGCCCCAGGCCTGGTCCTCCCCCTGAATCATGACTTCATCGACGGTCGTGGGCTCACCCCAGGCGGTGAGAACCTCCCTGATCTTGGCATCCGCCTTGGGCCGGAGCGAAGCCGGTTTCCACGACGGGTCCAAATCCTTGATTTGGGCCTCGGTACCCGTTGCCTGCCTGGTCACGCGCTGGTATTCAGCCCGATTTTTACATCGGCGCCGGAATGGTCCTCGAGCGCGTTTGGCCCCCGGAATGTGCAGCCAAACACGCTTGCCGCCTTGAGTCCCTTCTCCAGGATAATTGCCTGCTTGCCTGCATCCATAAACTCACACCCGTTCACAATCAGGCGCCTACCCGAGGCCCGGATGCAGGGGTCACCTTTGCCGGCATGGTCCCACCCGGTGAAATGGCACGCCGTGAGGACCAACGAACTCCCTCCCTCGTGCCGGACTTGTTCCCTGGTCAGTTCAGTGCCCCAGAAGCCACAATTGGCGAATTTGACCGGACCCTGGTTCTGAGAGCCGATTTCGACCGTGGACATGAACTGCCCATTGGCGAACTGGACCCCGGCATGCGCTTGCGTTCGATCCACCCGCACTGCCACCGGACAAATGTCGCTCCCGGATTGGGTGATGACCGCGTTGCCTGGCCCATGGCCGAAATCGTCAAAATGAAAGCCAATCCGGGGAAAAATGACGAAGCTGTTGCTGATGAACTCCCAATCCGTCTTGCCGATCTTGAAGCCGACCAGGTTCTTTTCCAGGTAGGCCTTGATGTCGCCGCCCGGAAAAGCAGGCCTCAGCGCCATGCGGGTCCAAAAGTTCGGATTGAAATGGACGTTCTCAATGCGGCCGATGTCGGTGCATTGGTCAACGTAAACGCCGATCTTCAACGGGCAAGCAAAGACGTTTCGGACCAGGTGCAACTCGTTCCACTTAGTCCCCACGTCAATGGCCTGGTAGGGGTTGGTCAGGCACACATCCAGGATTTGGCACAACTCGCCATCCGCACGGATGGACCAGGGGTAGGGTGCTGCTTCCGGCAGCGTTTGCTCCGGGTAATGGATGGTCAGGTTGCGGATCGCGGCATTGGGCTTGAGTGTGATGAGCGGCTCACCCTCTGGCCGGCCTCGGCCGCCGAAGGCCAGGAGCACTGTGCCGATGGGGTGTTCGCTATGGGGCACGCCTCCCGAAGCGCCGCAGAGCGTCACCCCTGGTGGGACTGTTAAAGGTCCGTTCAAACGGTAGAGCCCCGGCGGAAGGTAGCAGACTGGGCCGCTGGCCTGGGCGGCCTCCAACGCCGCTTGCAGGGCTTTGGTATCATCGGTGTTGCCGTCGCCCTTGGCGCCATACTGCCGGGCATTGATCTGACTGGCTGACGGGAAGCTGGACGGGCTGGCGGTCTCGGCTCCGCAACTCGTTGCCGCACCGAGCGCCCCCAGCGAACCGAGGGCCAGCGCAGAATTCTCAACAAAGCTCCGGCGAGAGAGGCAGGAAGTTTTTGAAATCATGGCTTTTGGGCTGGTTCTCCCGGAACTCTTACCTGTCTGGCCTCGCGGCGTCAACCAACATGATAACCATTCAGGCAGCCGCCGACGTAAGGAGGCGGATTTCCGGCCCAGAACATGGGAAGCTCCCACCTTCGAAACCGGACGCGCATAGGGGCCATGATCCGGGCGGCAGCGGCAGTGGGGCAGGCGGGACGCCTGCCCCACTGCCTCCCGGTTCATGGAAAGGTCCGCCTCCTGACGTCGGCGGCTACGCTGTCCCGGGCCCTGGTGCGCGGCCACCTTCTAAGTAACTACTTCACAACACGTTGATGGGCAAGTGTTTACAAAATCCGCTAAAAACCACTTTTCGACCGGCAAATAGCCAAGTTACCTTCTTCCGCCCGCCGCCCATGGGCGGTAGATTTGCTGAACAGTTGCCTGGACTTTTTGCGGTGAAAGAGCCAACCTCTCGGCACGTCTGCCTGGAATGCTATGAACGCGCGCGCGTGGCTCACTCTTTGGATGATGCTCCTGGCCAGTTCCTGGCCGGCCTTCAGCCTCCCGGCCAGGCCTGAGTCGTTCCTGGCGGAGACGGGTTGGTTCCTCAGCGCGGCGGGGGAAGGCTCCCGTTGCTTGCCCGACGAGGGGATTCTCCCCGGACGGTGGTTCCGGCTCGGCCGCGCCAAGCCGGAGTTCGAGTCTTACTTTCCGCCGCCTGAGTCCCAAGGCGGCTGGCGCAAGCTCGAGCAACCGGACGACCTTCGCCGCCACGCCGGCATGAGTCCTGACCGGCTCGCCCAACTCAAAGAGTGGCTCCTCGGCTCGGATGACCGCGACTTCGCCGCGGTGGTCATCCGGCACGGCTACATCGCGCTGGAGGTCGAGCGGGGCAACAGCGCCAGGACCGATTCGCGCCGCGTCGCTTCCGTGTCCAAGGCCGTTTGCGCGACCGTGCTGGCGATCGCCTCGGAGCAAAGCCAGCACGGGTTGACGCCCAGAAAGATGCGCTTCAAGGACCCGGCCTTCCAGTTCATTCCCTGGGCGCAACCGCTCAGCGACCCGCGCAAGGCCCGCATCACCGTCAAACAGTTGCTCAACCACACCTCAGGAATTTGTCCCGAGGCCACCGGCGCGCCCAACGACGGCGCCTGGGAGTACATCCTGGGCCACAGCGGCGACCCGCGGACCGCGAAGCTGGCCTTCGCCCCTGGCGCCGGCTGCGGCTATTCCACCCACGCCTTGGCTCATGCCTCCCTGGTTTGCGAGACCGTCACGGGCAAGCCTTATGACCAGTTCGCCATCGAAGCCTTGTTCCGACCGCTCGGCATCGAGCACTGGTCGTTCCAATACTACCAGGGCGGCCCGAACTACGGGCGGCATCCCTCCCACGGGCTGGGCCTGCCGGCGCGCGACCTGGCCCGCATTGCTTACTGCCTGCTCCGGGGCGGACGCTGGCACGACCAGCAGGTCGTCCCAAAATGGTTTGTCAAGCAAACCGCCGCCCCCACACACGACGTGAAGACGCCGGAACTGCGCTGGAAGCTGAACCCGCAGGTCTTCTCCCACGGCTGGGAACTGCCGGCCCGCCTCACCGGCGAAGACGGCCGCTCGGGCCGGGGCATTCCCCCCGACGCCCGGGATAAGCCGGGCTCGGGCGGACAACTCATTGCCTTCGTGCCCAGCCTCGACTTGGTGGTCACACGCCAGACCGGCAGCAGCGGCGACTGGCCGTTCGAAGAGTATCTACGCCGGGCCTGCGCGGCCGCCGTTCCGGAAAGCCCAGAGGCCAAATAAAATAAGTTTTGCTTATCGTCAATTATGCGCAACTATGCGCCATCATCCGCCCCGAGGCGCATTTAACCGAGGGTCCGTACTGTTCCCCGCAAGGCGCGCCAGACCGCCTGCCTGGCGAGGGCGGCCCGCCGCTGCCGCGAGAGCCGCTTTAGCGGCGGGCGCCGGCCACGTCTTCGGTTCATAGTTTCCAGGTACCATAGTGCGAAGGTTCTCCCATGCTTTGCGCGCAGGGTCCGATGTTCTGCTGGCTGTATTGGCTGTATTGGCTGTATTGGCTGAAATATTCAGGCTGGCGCAAGGGCCAGGATGTCAATCTGGCGCCCGACGCGACCGGGTTTTGAGATCACAATCTGTGATCTCAAAGCGGCAGCTTCCACTGGAGCAAGCTGAAAGAGGAAATCTTCAGGGAACCGGCCTTCGCGGCTGGCGCAATTGCCTTTGCGCGCGGGGTGAGGGTCGGCTACGATGACCACCAGCGCCAGCCAATGAAAAACCGACTACTGCTCGCCGCAACGTGTTCAGGCCTGCTGCTTTCGGGCCTCCTGCTGCCCGGCGGCCAGGCCGCCAATGACGCCACCCTCTATCGCGACGAATTCGGCATCCCCCATGTCTATGCGCCGACGCTCGAAAGCGCGGCGTTCGCCGTCGGTTACGCGCAGGCACAAGACCGGCTGGAGGAGTTGCTCAAGAACTACCGCCGCGCCAACGGCACGATGGCGGAAGTCTTTGGCCCGAGCCATTTCCGGGACGACCTGGTCCAGCGCCTCTTCCGCCACGAGGAAATCAGCCGCCAAAACTACGGCCGGCTCAGCCCGAAAACGCGCGCCGTGATCGAGGCCTACCAGGCCGGCATCAAGTATTTCATGAAAGAGCATCCGGAACAGGTGCCCGGCTGGGCGCAGGCCATCCATCCCTGGGACGTCGTGGCCCTGGGCCGCTTCATCATCTGGGGCTGGCCTTTAGGCGAGGCGGGCGGGGACCTCCGGCGCGCCGGCATCCAGCCCGATGAACTGCCCTATCGCGGCTCGAACGAAATCCTGCTCGGCCCCAGCCGCACGGCCATGAAAACGCCCGTCGCCATCATCGACCCGCATTTGAGCTGGTATGGGGAATTCCGCTTTTACCAGGTCAGGATTTACGCCGGCGATTTCAACGCCTCCGGCGTCTGTATTTTGGGCACCCCGTTGCCCAGCCTGGGCCACAGCCGTTATTGTTCCATCGCCATGACCACCGGCGGACCCGACACCTCGGATGTCTTCGCAGAGGAACTCAACCCCGCCAACCCGCGCCAGTACCGTTACGACGGCCAATGGCGCGACCTGCTGGTGCGCAAGGTCAGGCTCGGCGTCAAGCGGGGCGACCAGGTGGATTGGCAGGAGCCGGAAATCCAATACAGCCATCACGGGCCAATCGTTGCGCACCAGCAGGGCAAGGCCTACGCGATGGCCATTCCCTACGCCGATGAGGTGGGCTTGACCGATCAGATCTACCAGACCATGACCGCCCGCAACCTCGCCGAGATGAAGCGCGCCCTCGCCCATCTCCAGCTCATGGCGCAAAACATCATGGTCGCCACCGTGCAAGGCGACATCTACTATGTCCGCAATGGCCGAGTCCCGATTCGCCCGCCGGGCACCGACCCCAGCCGCCCCATTCCCGGCGCCCTCTCCACCAACGAGTGGCGGGGCATTCACCCATTCTCGGACCTCGTCCAACTCGAAAACCCGCCCCAGGCCTACATGCACAACAACAATGTCACCCCGTTCGCCATGATGAAAGACAGCCCGCTCACGCCGGAGAAATACGCCCGGTTCCCCTACCTCTACAACGCGACCCGCAACGCCCCACGCCATCAACGGGCCGACATGATGACCGAATTGCTCGACGCCGCCCACGACCTCACGGTCGAAGGGGCGACCGCCCTGGCCTTCAACTCCCAGGTCTATCATGCCGAGCTATGGCAGGAGCGGTTGCAAGCCGCCTGGTCGAAAGCGCCGGACGCCGACAGGCAAAGCGATGCGGCCGAAGTCTGCGGCCTGATCCAACAGTGGGACCGCCACAGCGACGCGGACTCCGCAGGCGCCCTGGCCTATTACGCTTTCAAGAAAGGGCTGGCGGAAACAAGCGCCCGCGCCGTGGACCCGCCTTCGAACCTGACCGACGAGGAAATGCTCGCGGCGCTGGCCAAAGCCGCTGCCTGGCTCAAGACCAACTTCGGCTCCCTCCATGTTCCCTACGGGAGATTTTTCCGAGTCGGTCGTGAAGGCGGGCAGCGCACCTATCCGGTGAGCGGAGGTTCGGTGAGCGACGCGGGCATGGCCACGGTGCGCGCGGTCGGGTTCAGCAAAGCCGGCCGGGAAATGGTCGGCCGCAGCGGCCAGACCTCCACCCAGGTTGTCATCATGACCGATCCGCCCGAGTCCTACACGCTGGTGCCGCTGGGCGTCAGCGACCACAAGGAAAGCGGCCATTGGGATGACCAGGCGGAAAAACTCTTCAGCAAAGGCCAAGCCACCCCCACCTATTTCCTGAATCGCGCCGAACTGCTCAAGCATGTGACCGCCACGACGGTCCTGACCCCGAGCAAGGAATAAATCATCTGTTTGTATCTGCGAATCCCACTAAATCTTCCATTTACAATTATCGATTCCCCTGTCGGCTTCCTCGCCGCTACGCCGCGCCAAGTCCATGAACCTCACCTCCCCTGACCGAATCTCCAAGCACCCATGAAAGCACGACCTCTGCTCCTGAGCGCGAGTTTTGCCTTGTTGGCCGTGACCGCCCAGCCCGGTGAATGGGGCCACAAGAAATTCATCGAACTGGGCTGGGACATTCCCGACACCTCCTTCCTGCGCGCGAACTGGGCCGAGATGGAGCGAACCACGCCCTTCGGCGGCGTCATGTTCCAAATCGCAGCCAAGGACGACCAGGCACAGCCCATCAGCAGCCAGGCGGTCTGGGACCCAAAACCGTGGAAACGCGCCTGGCTCGAACCGGCCCTGGCGGACTTGCGGGCCTGCCGCTTCACGAATTTCACCGACAACTTCGTCCGTTTCAACGCCACCCCGGGCAACCTCGATTGGGCGGATGACGCCGGTTGGCAGGCGCTGGCCGACAAGGCGGGCCATTGCGCCTGGCTCATGCAGCAGACCGGCGGCAAGGGCCTGGCGATTGACTTCGAGTCCTACGGGGCGCGCCAGTTCCGGTACGACGCCGCCAAGGGGCGCTCCTTCGCCCAAACCGCCGCCCTGGCCCGCCGACGCGGCGCCCAGTTCACCCAAGGGATTGCGCGCGAGTTTCCCCAGGCCGTGCTCCTCGCCCTCTGGCTCAACAGCGTTAACTTCCAGGCCGGCAACCTGCCCTTGCCCGAGGCTGTTTTGGCCTCCAGCGGCTACGGTCTGTTGCCCGCTTTCATCGATGGCATGCTTGATACCTTGCCGCCGACGATGACCCTCGTGGACGGCTGCGAAAACGGTTACTACATGGACAGCGCCGAGGCCTATTTGCGCGCGGCTAACCAAATGCGCTCCTGGCAGGGCCCCGCCCTCCGCCTGGTCTCGCCGGAAAACCGCGCGAAATACCGGTGCCAGGTGCAGGCCGGCTTTGGCTTTTACCTGGACATGTTCCTCAACCGTGCAACCAATCACTATTACTTTCCCCCGCTCGAGGGCTCGAGGCTCGCGCGCCTGGAGCGCAATCTGCGCTTTGCCCGGGATGCGGCCGACGAGTATGTGTGGATTTACGGCGAGCAATGCCGCTGGTGGTCGGTGCCGGTGCAGGCGCCCCAGTCCGTCGGCCAGGGCCGTCCTTGGGAAGAAGCGATGCCCGGTCTCTCGCGGGCCATTGCTTTTGTGCGCGACCCGCTGGCGGCGGCGCAGGCAGAGTTGGCGCGCCTTCGCCAATCCCGCACCCTGACCAACCTGGTGGAGAACGGAGATCTGGCCCAGCCCGCCGGCCCGCAAGCCGAGGCCCTGCCCGCCCATTTCAGCGTCTGGCAGGATGAGAAGACCGCGCCCGGCAAGTTCGCCTGGGACAACGCGGTGGGCGGCGGTTCCGCCCGCGCCAGCAAAGTAAATCGGGGCTGCTTCCTCCAGGCGGTCCCGGTCCGGCCCGGCGAAACCCTGGCCGTGCAGGCCCAATGCCTGCCGCGTGGCGCCTCGAACCCCTCCTTGATCATTCGCTGGCAGAAGGAGGACGGCGCCTGGACGCAGCCGCAGGAGGACAAAACCTTCCTCTTCAAGCCCGGAGCCAGCGAATGGCGCCAGGCCTTCGGCGTCGTCACCGTCCCCAGCCAGGCGGCTAAACTCCTCATCCTCCTCAACGTCACCAGCCAACTCAGTGACCAGGACGTGTGCTGGTTCGACAATGTAGAACTCTATCGCTTATGAGCAAAAGACTCTCCCTCAACCGGCGGGCCACCACCCGCCGCGATTTCCTCCGCGCCACCACCGTCCTCGGCCTGGCCGGCTTGAGCCGACCGCTGGAGGTCCTGGCGGCCGCGGCCTCGGGCTACCAACTTGGGTGCTACACCCGCCCCTGGGACCAGTTCGATTACCGCGTGGCCCTGGACGGCATTGCGGAGGCCGGCTTCCACTACGCCGGCCTCATGACCGCCAAAGGCAAGTCCTGGGTTATCATCACCGTTGATTCCACCCCGGAGGAAGTCGTGGCCGTGGCCAACGAAGTGAAGCAACGCGGGCTCCGGACGCTCTCCCTCTACGGCGGCGATTTCCCGGTGGCCGCGTCGGTCGCGGCGGGCGTAGCCGGGCTCAAAAAGCTCATCGATCATTGCCTCCTCTGCGCCTGCCCGAACCTCATGCTCGGCGGCACCGCCGACCAGAAGCTCTTCCAGCCCTACTACCAGGTCGTCGCCGAATGTTGCGATTACGCCGCCGCCAAGGGCGTCGGCCTGAGCCTCAAGCCGCATGGCGGCCTGAATGCCACCGGCCCCCAGTGCCGCAAAATCATCGAGCAAGTCGGCCACAAAAACTTCCGGCTCTGGTACGACCCGGGCAACATCTTTTATTACTCGGACGGCAAGCTCGATCCGGTGGCGGACAGCGCGACGGTGGATGGTTTGGTCGTTGGGATGAGCGTGAAGGATTTCCTGGCGCCAAAGGAAGTGATGGTGACTCCCGGCACGGGCCAGGTGAACTTCCGCCAGGTCATGGCGCGGCTCAAGCAAGGCGGCTTTCGGAGCGGTCCGCTCCTGGTCGAATGCCTGGCGCGCAGCGACGCCGCCGCCAAGGTCACGGCCGAGGCCAGGCAGGCCCTCCGGTTCCTGGCAGAGTTGACGGGCCAGAAAGTGTGACCAGGCATTTTCGATCTGGGCCTGGATTTCGAGCGCAACCGTGACCTGCCGGGCGGCGACGGGCAGACCCTGGCCGTGCTGTTCCAGGCGCTACCGCCGATGGTGGACAGCCTCAGCACACTGAGCGGCAAGATTTTAGACGCACAATGTCCGGGATTTGGCTGCATTTTTTTCGGCGCGTTGCCCCAGGCCAACCGGTTGCGCAGTGGGAATCAAACCCAGTCAGCGCTAGCAAACCCGTTGTAGGTGTGGTAGTCAGCAGTCAATTCTTCGCCCTTCTTAATATCCCTGAGGGCGAAAAACATGTAGTCCTTGTCACAACCGACGTTCGGGGTCTTCGAGTGGTTTAAATACCAAGCAACGGTCATCAGATTAAAACTCTTGGGACAGCCGTAGGTTTCGCCCTTTTCTTTGATGAGGCAGAATTGGTCATACAAGGACCCGATTTCCTGTGGCAGTTCATCGAGGTTAAGTTCGCTCCTTTTCTTCCAAATCAATTCGCTGTCGTCGTCTTGAAATATCCTGGTTCCCTCTGGAATATCGCGAATCGCGAAGACGCCAACTCCGTGAATGTTCGACGGTCTCAGGCGCGTATAGACTCCATGATGTGGCATCCCCTCCGCGTCGGCAGGACAGCAGCCCTTACCTATGCCCCATCTTTTGTTTATGGACCGCCCCAATCCATCTAAGTCAGGAAAGATCGTGGATTCATCGATTCCGCAGCGGCGGAGATCTTTTTCTATTTCCTTCACGGCCCACCGCGGAATGACGATCTTAAACAGGCAGCGGCTGCTCCCGCGTTCGAGATCGTCAAGCGCATCACGGTCGCTTCCGTGGATTGTAAAACACGAGTGTTGGGAACTCATCCTCTGAACGACATGTGTCGGTTCGATGGCCACCGCCCGACGAGGCAGGGGCTTATACTTTTTTGGGAATCGCTCCGGTAACCACTTCTTAAGCTGCTCCCGAACCTTTGGGTCAAGACCCGTCGCACTCGGGGGGATCACCCACAACCTCGGGAATACGGGTTTGTTGAGCTCGTACGGGTCGAGAACCCACACAGCGGCGTCGCTGGCCCCGCAGTTATCCTTGACTGCGTAGTACAGGGCGATGAGGGCGCCGTCAGTCCAGTCAAGAAGCCTTGTCGCCGCCCGGTAGTGCTGCATCATAAAGTACCACTCCCATTCCGCGCGTTTCTCATCGGCTGCTGGCGAAAATTCGGACAAGATCGGAGCCCGCTTAATGAACTCCTCCCGGATTTCGTCTTCCATTTTACGGATTTCGTCTTCCATTTCACGCAGTTTCGTCCCCGGAGGCGGTTGCTGCCGATACAACGTGGGCTTCAGGTGCCAATCATCCTTCTCCTGGCCGCGAAACCAAGGCTCCCACGGGTCGTTGGGCTTATACCCCATCAACTCTCTCAAGTCCTTCACTTTTTCAAGAAACCCGGAAACACTATTCGCTTCGTGTTTTTCTCGTGGCCGTGTGTTTTTGCGACTCATGGCGTTAATAGTCCGATGCCGTCCACTCCCACTGCCTGGTGAGCGAATTGTAATGCGAGATCCAGCGCTTCGGAGGCTTCGGAGCGTATATCTCTCTCAACTCCTGCCGCGAAGCCTGCATTAGCTGATCGATGCCTGCTTGGTGAGCAGCGGAGTCCCGCCCGATAGCCTCCATTCGCTGAGCGAAGGCCGCCCGGTCAGCTATGTCGTTTGCTCTCCGCATTTCCCGCAATTGTTGATTCCTGTCGTACTCCTCGTTGCTCCGTTGGAGCGCCTCGTCAAAAGCCTGTAGTGGTCGCTGGGCAGCGGCATCCAGAGCTATCTCATTTGCCCGAGCCATTTCTTCTGCTTGTTGCTCAAGCCAGAAGTTTCTCGTGCTTTCTATTCTGGCGCGTTCTGCGGACTGCGATTTCAGGTCTGTGTAGATCAACAAAGCCGTCCCGCATACCATCATGGCGATGAGCACAGCCGCCCATTTCCAGCCAAAACTGGCCCGCCGAGACCAAAGGCTTCCAAACCAACAGCGGAGCCGGTACATCAGTCCCAGTTTTCGCAACTCGATAGTGAAGCTGCAATGAGGGCATTCGACCCACTCCCCCAAGCCGTGTGCAGGGAACTCAATCGGCCCGCCGCAGTCGCGGCACTTTGACTTAATGTAAACCTCGCCACCTTGAGCGAAACGCCTCCTCCGCGCCGAGGCTTCACACCGTTGCAAGACCCAAATTAGTACCAGCCCAAGCGCACACAGGAGCGCCGGAAGAATGATACCCAGGATGCCGTCCGCCGCTCCGAGGGCGGGTTGAATCAGCTTGCCACTTGCGCCGGCGGGTGGTTTGCCCGGCTCGGCGCAGAACCCCGTGAAACTGGCGGTCGAGGCGAGCAACGCAACACCGGCTGTTAGTTGCGAAAGCCAGCTTTGCAGGCAGGCACTTCTCATGCTTCTCATAAACGTCCCGTTGATGCCAGCAGGGAGCGGCCCATACCAGAGGCACGCGAGGCCGCGCCGAGCGGCGCGGGCGTCTGGCGGCTCTGGTATCGAAAAATTCGCGGTTTTCTGCCTGACCGAACCGCCCCGCTAAATTGTCATATCGCAGCAATTGAACGCCCAATCCGCAGGAAAGTCAATGCCATTTTGGGCAGTTGCCACGCCTGATTAAAGGGTGGCCTGGGGCCACGTGATGCGCGTCCCAAAAGGGTCAATTCCTGGTATCGTTAGTTCGCTCGCCGCTTTTCTTTCCCTGGCCGCCCTGCCAATAAGGGAGGCGCGATGGGTGCGCCTTTGTCCCCATCTGAGCGCCGCCAGCGTAGTTGAGGGAAAGCGGGGCGATTTTCCTCACGGTCCGTGAGGGACGGCCGCCCTGGTCGCGCAATTATCTCGAAAGCGTTTTCCGGCCTTCCCGTTGCTCTCCAGACCCCCTTTCCCGATGCCTCTAAAGAATTAGTAGCAAATAAAGCCGGCCAGAGAACCACGGCGGCGTCCCGCCGCGGCGGGACCGCCACCTGGCGCAGCACCCCATCGGCCACATTGGCTGCATTGGCCACATCGGCTCCATTGGCCACATCGGCTCCATTGGCCACATGCCCCAGCCTGGCGCACCACCGCATTGGCCACATTGGCTGGATTGCCCACATTGGCTATTTTTTCCAAAAAACTGGCCGGGCCGCGGCCTAAAAGGAATGCCACACCTCAGCACAACGCCTTGTCGCTCTCCTCGCCGCAGCCAAGCGCTTCCCCGGCTCCGCCCAGGATGCGACAACCTGCCGGGCGGCGGAGTTTTCGCTTGCTCCGGACGCTCCTCTTGCCTCAGCCTTGCCGGGAATGGAAAACCGGCTATGAATGCGTGGACGCGACGTGATTTTACCAAGAGTGTAATCCTGGCTGGGGCGACGAGCGCGCTTGGGGCGGCGCGCGCGGCCGGCGCCAGCGACCGTGTGCGCCTGGGCTTTATCGGTTTGGGCAACCGCGGCGACCAGGTCCTGGACGCGTTTCTCAAACAGCCGGATGCCGAGGTCGCGGCCGTTTGCGACCTGTCGCAAGCTTACCTGGACTTTGCGGCCAAGAAGGCGGGCAGCTCGCCCCGGCAGTTCAAGGATTACCGGCGACTGCTGGGGCTTAAGGAACTGGACGCGGTGGTCATCGCCACGCCCGACCACTGGCACGCCCTCCAGACGATTGCGGCCTGCCAGGCGGGCAAAGATGTCTATGTGGAGAAGCCGCTCTCGCTCTGCGTGGCCGAAGGCCGGCGCATGGTCGAGGCGGTGCGCCGGCATGGCCGCGTTTGCCAGGTGGGCATCCATCGCCGCTCCGTGCCCCTCTGCCGCCAGGCCGCGGACTTCGTGCGCCAGGGGGGCTTGGGCAAAGTGACGGCGGCCCGCGCTTTCCATATCCACAACGAATGGCCGGCCGGCATTGGCAATCCGCCGGATGAAAATCCGCCGGCGGACCTGGACTGGGAGGCCTGGCTCGGCCCCGCGCCCAAGCGGCCTTACAACAAGAACCGCGCCTTCTACCGTTTCCGGTGGTTCTACGACTACAGTGGCGGCCAGGTCACCAACTTCGGCGTGCATTACATTGACTTCATTCAGTGGGCCCTGGGGGCGGAAGCGCCGCTCTGCGTCACCGCCCTGGGCCTCAAGGCCGCCGGGATGAAGGACAACCGGGAAATCCCCGACACCCTCGAGGCCTGCTGGCAATATCCCGGCGGCACGCTGGTCACCTTTTCCCAGTTCAATGCCACGGCCGCCACCTGGAGCCTGCCCGGCTGCGAACTCGAACTGCGCGGCACCCTGGGCACGCTTTACCTGTTTGGCAACGGCTACGAGGTCGTGCCCGACCCGATTTCACAAGACGAATTCCCCGCCCTCTCGCCGCTCACCCGCCAACTCGATTCGCGCTATCGCAAGGACGCCAAACCGCAAATCGAGCCGCAGAAAGTCCGCGGCTCCTCCACCGCCGACACGGCCTACCACGCGCGCAACTTCCTGGATTGCGTGAAGAACCGGACCAGGTGCAACTGCGACATCGAGATCGGCCATCGCAGCACCACCGCCACGCTCCTGGCCAACATCGCCTTGAAAACTCACAGCGTCCTGGACTGGGACGCCCAGGCCGAGCGCTTCCCCCGCCACCCCGAGGCGAACAAACTGCTGAGCTACCACTACCGCGCCCCGTACCGGTTCCCGGAGTGACCAGGGGCGAGTGGCGAGCGGCCAGGCGCCAGGGACGGGTGACGCCGGAGCTCAGACGCGCTTCCAGGTCGGTCCATCGACCCTCGCCACTCCTCACTCGTCACTCACCCGAGCGCTCCTACCTGATCCGATGTGCCGGGGAGTTACCTGATACCGCTCACGGGCTCAACCTGTTTCTCGAATTCCGCTCCGATAAAACCATCCGGGCAGCAATTCACCGGGCAAAATCAATCCTCTGCTCTACCGCCGCCTAATCGTCATTATCATCAATCCGTCCTTCCCCGTGGCACTTAGGACAAGTGACCCTGCCTGTGCCATCGCAAAGAGTGCATAGATCACCGTCACGGTCTTTTCCACGACCGCTGCATCCATCGCATTCCACCTTTCCACTCCCGGTTCCGAACATCTCGGCCAGAAGGTGAGTATTACACACGTCGCAGCATTTTTTTCCCATAAATATTGATAGGAATTCCCCTTTTTGCCGCGCGGGCGGTTTTGGCGCTGCGCTGGTCGATCAGTAGTTAAAGCCGGTAATGGTGGTTCGAGAAGGCGTTGCCTTTGGTGTTGGCAGGTTTACGTCGCCGGATGTCCTGGATGACCTGGTCGAGTTTCTCGTTATCGATTCCCACAAGATCGTCGGTGGTGACGAGGGCATCGAACAGGCCGTGGTCTTTGAAGTCGGTCAGGCGGCGCTGCCAATCACGCGAATACTTCCGGCAGTCAAGCTTGCCAAGATGCTCCCAGAAGATGCGGGTCTTGTCTTCGAAATAAATCGTGAAGTCAGGTTTGATGGCATAGGTGCGCTTGGCGAGCGGGAGTTTCTCTTCGTACTTGAACTTCAGCCCGCTTCGCTCCAGGGCCTTGTAGATGATGTATTCGATCCGCGACTTGACGAAGACACCCTTGGCGGGCTGGTAGCCGCTCTTGTTGTCCGCTGGCGCGGAGAAAACGGATGTATTGCGAGTGAGGAGGCTGGAGCGGTTGCGGGCAATCTCAAGGAGATTTTCTTCCGCCTGTTGCAGGAAGATCGTAAGTTGCCGCCTTGACCGCGTGAGGGCCGTGTAGACCAGTTCCTTCGTCAGGAGGGTGAGGCGCTCGGGGATGACCAACAGGACGTGCTCGAAGTCGCTGCCTTGGGCCTTATGAACGGTAATGGCGTATGCGAGATCAAGGTTTTCCTCGTTGTCCAGATAGAAAAACGGCTTTTCAGCATCGGGGAAATAGTACCTCCGTTTGTTCCCCTCTCCGGTGATGATGCCGATTGAGCCATTTGAGAGGACGAGTTTGCGGTCTTCTCCCCACCCCTGGTACCAGTTGGCAATCCGGATTACCTTATCGGAGTGGTAGAACGGACTGAGCTCGGGGGAATCATTATCCTTGCGAAACGTTGTCTGGATGGCGCTGTTGACGGTGACCGTTCCACCGTACCCGCCCCTATACGGGCTGAGGCACTGAACCCGATCCAGTTTGAGGCGGTCCCGGAACTCGTAGTCCTGGTTGTTTACGTAACCGCTGTCGTACAGGCCGAGGACGCGGTTGAACGCCTGGCGTGGTGTGAGGGGGTTGCCTTCGTCGTCGGTGCCGGTCGGCAAGAGACCCTTGATGGTCCTCATAATCAGCTCGTCGAGCTCTTGGCGGGTGCGCCACCGGTGAATCGTCAAGCCGCCGCCGAGCGGGCCTGTCTTGTCGAGCATGTCCAGGGCTTCCTCGTAGTACCGCTTCTTGTCGGTGAAGACCTCGGCGAGTTGGAGTATCCTGGGGTCGTTCTCCTGCCGGCAGTTGGACCGGAGGTTGACGTAATGCTCGGGTTCAAGATCTTCCTGTTCCTGGATGTGGGTGACGATGTCGTGGAATGGTTTGCCGAAACCGATGGGTGGAAGTTGATTCTCGTCGCCGACCATGATGATGCGGCGTGGAAATTCCTTGTCGAAGCGTATAGAGGATAGCAGCGTCTTGAGCTTCTCGAGATCGATCATGGACGATTCGTCGATGACGAGGTTTTCTACGGTAATCTTCTTGCTGTTCTGCAGGTCATCAAGGGTGTCCCAGTCATCGTAGGCCCAGCCGAACTCGTTCTTGAAAAGGAACCGATCTATGGTGTCCGCTTTCAGACCTTTATCGGTTCTTTCCGCGATGTTCTGGGACAAGCGAAGAGCCGCCTTGCCGGTCGGGGCGAGGACGGTTACGTCCTCACCGGCGCCGAGCAAGGTTTCGATGATCTTGGTCACTTCAAATGTTTTGCCGGAGCCAGGGCGGCCGGTGAGAAGGAACAGGGACTTCTTCAGAATGTGGGCGTAGAGCCTTGTTCGTTCCTCCCGGAACAGTGCCTCATCAAAGCCGGGAATCTTCTTGCTGAGTTTCTCGACGCTCTGTTGGATATGGCCCTTGAAGTCGGGCTTCGGTTTCTTGTGGCCAGCACGTTTCCGGGTCAGTTCCTCGACCATCCTCTTGACCTGCAGTTCAGCGTCGCGGATGCGCTTCAGGTAGAAGTAGGTGGTCCCGTCTTGGGAAACCATCGTCAATTTCTCAATGAAATGGCTCTTGTAGTCGTCCTGCAGCGTCGTGATGGCAGCGCGGTCGATCAGGATGTCATTCCTGTAGATCAGGGGGTGCTCTTCGGCTTCGTTGAGCACGTTCTCGACGTGGTCATAGCAGTGACCGCCTAGGCTGCCGATGCGGGTGAGGTAGTCGGCAACCACGGCGCGAATCCGTTGCGGGCTGTCTTCCTTGAGGTTCTGGATTTCGCGGTGGCGCTTGACGAACTTGCGGTCTGGAATCATGCCGACATCCACTTTGTAGAGATCGATAGCTTCGTCCATCAGGTCAGGTTCGTCGAGGTGTGCATCGTCGTCTGGTTGGTACTCTTCGAAGAGGATATAGGGGTTTGCTGGTAGCCCCTTCATGAGCGCCGGGTCGGCGACGATCTTGTCAATCTGGTGCGCGGTGAGGTTGAAGAGGCTCAATTTGACCAGCGCGGCGAGGTTGTTCTTGAAACCGCGGGTGTCGGCGAGATCAAGGAGTGTGTCTTCGTGGGGTTCAAGGGCCTTCGGCACTTCTTCCTTTTCTGCGATGTCTGTGAGGACGGCATGGAGATCGTGCTTGGGGTTGGTTGCGCTCACGAGGGCGCCGGCCAGTTTCACGCAATCTTCGTCGGGGAGGAAGCGTTTCAAGATTCTCGGCAGTGAAGGATACAGGCCGCGCTTCTGCCATGCCTTTTCGATCAGAGCGTTGACTCTCGCCTCTTCCTGCGCGAAGTCGCTGTTGACCACAGTGCCTTTGTGGTCCTGCATCTTCTTGATGGCCTTCCGGAGCTTGTAGAGCAGGTAGAGGCACTTGTCGTCGTCGATATCCATGGCGACGTACTTGAAGCCGGAGATCAGCGATCCCTCCTCGATGATGACGCGCATGTCGGTGAGGAGATTCTCATCGTCCGGATTGGCGGCGATGTGGGCAAGGTACTGGCGGTATGGCAAAAGGATCGTCTGTGTTGGGTCGTGCGTGACTTGCAGCGCCCAGTTGATCGTCGGGAAGTTCTTCATCGTCTTGGACTGCCCGCGGATCTCCTTAAGGCGCTCAGCGGTGAACTGGAAGCGAGTGGTCTTCGGCGGTGTGGCGATCACGGAGCAGCCGAGCAGCAGGTAACGCATGTCGTCGGCTGACACGGGGTTATCGTAATTGGCGTAGAAGAACATGATGGACTCGCCGGTGGTGAGCTTCCCTGTGAATTTTCGGATTCGTTCTTCCAGATCGGGGGGGTAGTTGCCGTTCCTGGCCTTGTTCTTCGAGTCGTGGACGTACGAGAGTTTGAACGGCCATGTGAACACGGAGTTCGGGTGAAGGGTCTCCGGAATGCCTGCGATGTTCAGCCACGAGAAGGCGTGGGTGTGGACAACATTGATCTTGTCCTTTCCGAAGGCATTGATGGACCAATAGCAGGGCGGAACCTTATCTGGCGCGAGGCTGCACACAGGTTTCGTGGCCTTGTCTGTCTCGAACGCCAGGTTTCTCTTCTTCTCTATGCGGCCCGACAAGAGTGAATGGGCGCCCACACAGTAGGTGTTCGCCTGTGGGTCGCGGCAGACCGCGCCATTCCAGTCGGTGTCATGCCACGCCATGCGGACGGTCAGGTGCATGTTCTGTGTCCTCGATTCGCTGGGGCTTCGTGCTGATACGGACTGGTCGAGTGGAACGGAACCGCGACCGGTTGAGACCAATGGCTTCCGCTGTTTCTGCCCTTTCGGGCATCGTGGCAAACGGCCATTAGGTCCTGCCCGCCTTTCCTCCGCCCCCTCATTGACCCTGCAGGCGTGAAGGAGAATTCGTTTTGCATCTCGCTCATTCCAACCCGCATGGTACCAGGCTCAATGAATGCGTCAAGCCCCGGGATCTGATCCAAAAGTACCAAGCAGAGTAACTCTTCAGGTGCTGGATCAGGTTTGATGTGAATGCTCGCGCGGGGTCGACTTCACGCTTTGTCCCGGAGGGACATCCCGAGAATAGCCCGGCGCTTCAGCGCCGGGTAGGACGCCCAAAGGGCCCGCGTCCCGAAGGGACGCTTGAAGCTCAATCCCACAAATAGCGCTCGTCGTACTCAATCCGATGCCTCTTGAGGAGGGCCAGAAACTCCTCCTGGAATGTCTTGCGCCGATGGTGCTGCTCCTGGCCTTGGATGTAGCGGATGGCCTTGTCCAATTGCGACACGCTCACGCTGAAGGCGCCATACTTCTCCTGCCAGCGGAATCGCCGGTGCTCCGGGAAGGTTTCATGGACCCACCTCGAGGAGGCGCCCTTGAGGAGCTGGAGGGCTTGGGCAATCGAGAGGGTCGCCGGTAGGGACAGCAGGATATGGACGTGATCGAGCGTGCCGCCAATCTCGATGGCTTTCATCCGGTTCTGCCGGGCGATGCCGCCCAGGAAGGGCCA
>JBEKRX010000039.1:0-60105 GCA_049518415.1 Verrucomicrobiota bacterium | reverse complement strand
TCCCACCCAGGCCTTTCGTCCTGGGCCACTGTTCATGTTTTCGTGTTGTCGTGCATGTTCAGTCCGGAGGGACTTTCACCCTCGGCGTTGCTCAGCTTCACCTGTGGCGCTCCGCATCTCACTTTTTTTGGTAGCCTTTCTGGCTCTTTATCTTAATCCTCGCTCCTAATCTTAATCCGAATGAATCGCCTCTTCGACCATGAGAAACTGGAGGTTTATCAGGAGTCTCTGGTCCCGCAGGGCGGGATCGCCTGGCTCGAGCCCCGGCTGCAAAAGCTGCCCAAACCGCTCGACGTGCGTGACCAATTGGATCGGGCCAGTACCTCGAGCGTTCTGAACCTTGCCGAAGGCAACGGAAAGTTCACCTCACCCGATCGTTGGCGATTTTTTGACATTTCGCGCGGGTCGGCTTTGGAGTGTGCCGCGGCACTGGATGTTCTGGTCCCGCAGGGCGGGACCGGTGTGAGTTGGGTGTGGTCGCCTCCGGGCAAGAGCGGCTACGCAGAATTGTTTCGATGCTCGTGGGGTTGAGCAAAGCCAATTCTGATTGGCGGTTGCACGACGGAGATTAGGATTAGGAGATTAGGATTAGGATTAAGATTAAGATTAGGATTAGGATTAGGAGGGACCGCCCAAAAAAGAATGCGCCCGTCTTACTCACCCCGCATGATTATGAAACGATTTTTTATTCTGCTGGCCGCCTTCGCTCCCTTGGCAACCGGGCTGGCTCGGCCGGCGCAAGTGATTCTGCTCCGCCATGCCGAAAAACCTGCGAACGAGTCCGACCGCCATCTTTCTGAACGCGGGAGGATGCGCGCGCGAGCACTGGCCTTTTGCCTCACTACCAATGCAGTGCTTCTTACCAAGGGCCCGCCGGCGGCGCTGTTCGCGCCGAAGTTCACCCATGATGGCGCGGCACTGCGCCCGTATGAAACTCTTGAACCCCTGGCTAAAAGCCTGAACCTGACCATTCAAACGGAGTATAGCCGAAAGAACCATGCCGACCTGATCCGAACGGTGATGAGCAACCCCGCGTACGATGGAAAGACAGTGGTGATCTGTTGGGTTCACGAGCATCTGGCGGAGATGGCGAAAGAACTTGGCGTGACGCCCAAGCCCACGGCCTGGAAAGGGAAGGTTTACGACCGGTTTTGGGTGGTGAGCTGGGAACGGGATCGAGCCAAAATGGCGAGCATCCCGCAGCATCTGCTCCCTGGGGACTCTACAGACTAAAGGCAATTCGGATTTGGGCCTGCTTTCGGCCTTTGGCCTTCGGGTTTCCGCGCCCGCCCCGGGGCGGAAGAATGCCGCGTTGCGCGCGGGTAGAGTGGAATTTGGTGGCAGTGTCAGGATGCGCCGCCCCTTTGCCCGCTCCCAAATTAGGCTCGCGCAGTTGGCGGAGGATGCTATAAGGGCAGGCATGTCGAGTTATCGTGTTGGCATCATCGGCGGCAGTGGCCTCTATCACATCGAAGGGTTCACGGACCAGCAATGGGTCAAGGTCAAGACCCCCTTTGGCCCGCCCTCGGATGATTTCCTGGCCGGCAGCCTGGCCGGGCGCCAGGTGGTCTTCCTCCCGCGCCATGGCCGGGGCCACCGGCTCCTGCCCAGCGAACTGAACCACCGCGCCAATATCTGGGCGCTCAAGAAACTGGGGGTCGCCTGGATTGTCAGCGTCAGCGCCGTCGGCTCGCTCCAGGCCAAATACAGGCCCTGTGACATCGTGCTGCCGGACCAGTTCCTGGATCGCACCAAACAGTCCTCGGCCCATTCCTTTTTCGGCCGGGGCATCGTCGCCCACATTGCGTTCGCCGAGCCGATCTGCGAGGAACTGCGGCTGCTCCTGTTGCGGACCGCCCGCCAATTGAAGGCCCGCGTCCATGACGGCGGCACTTATGTGAACATGGAAGGCCCCGCCTTCAGCACCCGGGCCGAATCCCTGACCCACCGCAAGCTGGGCTATGATGTCGTTGGCATGACCAACCTCGGCGAGGCCAAGTGCGCCCGCGAGGCGGAGCTCGCCTACGCCACCCTGGCCATGGTAACCGACTACGATTGCTGGAAAGTGGACCAGGCCCACGTGACCGTCGAGATGATCGTCGAAAACCTCTCGAAGAACGCGGCCCTGGCCAAGGCCATCATCGCGCGGGTCCTCCCACAACTCCCCCTTGAACCCAACTGGCCCTGCCACCACGCCTTGCGCGACGCCATCATGACCGACAAAAAGCTCTGGCCTCCTAAAACCAGGCGCGAACTGGAGCCGATCCTCCAAAAGTACCTATAACGGCAGTCCCGCCGGCCACAGCGCGGCCCGATTCGCCTGGGCCAGGGCAGCCGCCCGGCCGGCGCCTCCGCCGCGCCGGCGGCGTTCGGCCCTGGCCCCGCTCTATCTTTCCAAACAGGGTGCGCGCGGGTGTTCCGGCCAGCAGGAGCGCGGGCCGGCTTTCCCTGGAGTTCTTGAGCGGCAAACTCGTTGTAATCAGGTCAAGTTTTGCTGCGATTGCAGAAGTGCGCTGAGCCGCTGCTTCTTTTAGGTGAATTGAGCATTGAGGATTGAAAAACGATCATTGGTCATTGAAGAGTGCCTGTCCCGCCACGCGGGACCGCATGAACTTTCGGACTGGGGACTCAATGACCAATAACCAATACCCAATACTCAATTCTCAATGAATCGCCCATCCCTTGGAGGGATGGGCGATTCATGCAAAAAGAAGTTCCGAAGGCGACCTCCGGGGTGCGACCGCCAGTCCCGATTCGGAATCGGGAGCCCGGTGGTCGTTCCCCCTTTACCCTGAACGACCACCGGCTACTTTCTACCAACCCTCCGGGTTGGAGAAAATCGGAATTTATTTTTGCGCGGGCACTTTAGGCCCCGCCGCCCGGCTCCAAGCCCAGTTTGCGGAAGCGGTTTTTGACCTCTTTGAAGTGGAAGTCCAGCGAGCAGAGTTGCTCCAGCTCGCCGGGTGGGAAGTGCTGGGCGACTTCGGGATCGGACTTGAGTTGGGTGAGAAAATCGGCGTCGTCGCGGCCGGCGTGTTTGGCCTGCCAGGTCTGCATGGCGTTGCGCTGGACGAGGTCATAGGCCTGCTCGCGGCTCAGGCCCTTGCGGATGAGGGCCAGCAACACGGTTTGCGAGTTCCACAGGCCGAGCGACAGCGCGAGGTTCCGCCTCATGTTCTCAGGATAAACCAGCAGCCCCTCGGTCAGTTTCGTGAGGGTGGCCAGCATGTAGTCCAGCAGGGTGCACGAATCGGGGAAGATGATGCGCTCGACCGAGCTGTGGCTGATATCGCGTTCGTGCCAGAGGGCGACGTTTTCGAGGGCGGCAATGGCGTTGCCGCGCAGCACCCGGGCCAGCCCCGAGAGGCGCTCGCCGGTGATGGGATTGCGCTTGTGCGGCATGGCGCTGGAGCCTTTTTGGCCAGGCGCAAAAAACTCCTCCGCCTCGAGCACTTCCGTCCGCTGCAGGTGGCGGAATTCCGTGGCCCAGCGTTCGACGCTCGCCCCCACCAGCGCCAGCGTGCCGATGAACTCCGCGTGCCGGTCCCGCTGGATGATCTGCGTGGCGATCGGGGCCGGGCGCAAGCCCAGTCGCTGGCAGACGCTGGCCTCGATTTCGGGGGCCAGATGCGCGCTGGTGCCCACCGCGCCGGAAAGCTTGCCCACCGCCACGCGCTCCCGCGCCGCCTGGAGCCGTTCCCGCGCCCGGCCGAATTCGTCATACATCAGGGCCATCTTCAGTCCGAAGGTCGTCGGTTCGGCATGAATCCCATGACTGCGGCCAATCATGGGCGTGAATTGGTGCTGCCTGGCCTTGGCCGCGACCACCTCCCGCAGCGCCTGCACGTCCCCAAGCAGAATGTCGGCCGATTGGACCATCTGGACGGCAAAAGCGCTATCGATGACGTCGCTGCTGGTCAGGCCGAAATGCAGCCAGCGGCTGGCGGGGGCGCCGATGTTCTCGGCCACGTTGGTCGTGAAGGCGATCACGTCGTGGTTGAGGGTGCGCTCCAGTTCCTTGCAGCGGTCAATGCTGAAGGCCGCCCGCGCCTTCATCTGCTCGAAGTCCGCTTTGGGCACCAAACCGGCGGCGCAAAGCGCCTCGCTGGCCAGCAGTTCGATCCGCAGCCAGAGTTCCAGCTTCCGCTGTTCGCTCCAAATTTCCCGCATCGCGGGCCGCGAGTAACGTTGAATCATGCCCCTCAGGGTAAGAGAAACTGCTCGCGGAGTCGAGACCAAGTTGAAGCGTTGAAGCGCTGAATGCTTTGGAGGAAGAGTAAACCGCGGAATACGCGGAATACGCGGAATTTCCCGATTCCGAATCGGGACCGTCTGCCTTTCCGCGTATTTAGCGTATTCCGCGGTTGCTTTTTCGCTTGCGGTTCGGCCGCGCTAAGCCCTTTGTGCCCTTTGCGTGATGAGGTTTCAGGCCGTCTGGATCAGGGTCTGAAGCGCAGCCTCGCTAACAATCTTGACGGTCTTAACGTTTTCCCATTTTCGCCCGGGCAGTTTCCAGGATGCGCCGTTCGCGCTCGGTCAGGCTCTGGATGCCCTGGGCGGAAATCTTGTCTAGAATCGGGTCGACCTCTTTGCTCAGGAACTCTTCCGGCGGCAGGTCCTCCGGCGGCGCCCTCCTGGTTCCCGCCCAAGAGGCGGCTTTTTCGGACGGGACCTTGACCAGGCGGCGGGCCGGTTGATGGCGGGCGCGGCTAAACCGCGGCCACCGCCAACGCCACTGCCAATGGACGGCGGAGCGGATGAAAAAGAGGCCCGTGAGCATACCCCCCAGGTGCGCGGCATGGGCGACGCCGTCACCGGGGAAGAGCATTCCGTAGAGGGCCAGCGCGGCGCTGAGCGGGAGGATCCACTTGGCGCGCAACGGCAGGACGAAGAACAACCAGAGCAGCCGGTCGGGAAAGAGCATGGCAAAAGCCGCGGCCAGCCCGAAGGCCGCCGCCGATGCGCCCACGACCGGCGCGGCAAAAAAACCGCCCAGCAGCAGCCCGGCCAGGGCCTGGGCCACTCCCCCAAGGATGCCGCTGGAAAAATAGAGCGTCAAAAAAGACTTGCGGCCCAGCGCCATTTCCACGTCGCGGCCGAACACATAAATAGCCCAGCAGTTGAATAAGAGGTGCAGCACCCCGACGTGCATGAACTGGTAAGTCAGCAATTGCCAGACATAGCCATGTTCCAAGCCCCGCAGGCTCAAGGCAAGGTAGTCGTTCGTCGGGAAACTGGACCATTGATACAGGCCGTACAGGAGAACGAAAGCGACAACATTGGCGCTCAACAGCATCACCGTCGCCGAAGGGCGGGTCTGGAACGGCGTGCTGCGCATATATGAACGGCCCTCGAGCATATCAGTATCCGGCTGAACGTAGTCGCGCCCGAGCCGTTTTTCAATGAGCTTTTGACTCCACGGCGATGCGGTTGGCTTCCACCCGAAACCCTTCCTCGGTGGCGGCCACCAGCAGTGTCTTCATGCCGGGCCGAAGGCTGGCGATGCGCTCGTGCCCCCCCGGGCCGAGCACCAGCAACGCCGTCGAAAGCGCGTCCGTTTCGGTGGCCGAGGGCAGGACCACGGCCGCCAGGACCGCCCCGGACGCCGGTTGCCCCGTGCGCGGGTCCAGGACGTGCCCAAAGGTCTTTCCCGCCGCCTGAAAGCACCTTCCCCAAACCGCCGAGACCGACAGCGCCTGGTCGCGCAGCGGCACGGTCGCCAGCAGGGGCGCGGGCGCGGCGGTCGGCTTGGCCTCCAGCCCGCGGGCGGCGCCGGCGCGCGGGCCGTCCCCACCGCGGCGAGGACCTTCCACCGCCACCTTCCAACACTCCGCCTCGGGGGGGTGCCCGAGGGCATAGACGGTGCTGGTGCCGCCGTGGAGCAGGGCGCTGGCGACGCCGGCTTCGCGCAGGATGTCCGCCGCGCGTTCGATGGCGTAGCCTTTGCCGATGGCCCCCAAGTCGAGCATGACCCCCTGGCGGGCAAACCGGACCGTGAGCTGCTCCGGGTCCAACTCCACCAGGCCCATGCCGACCCTGGCCTGCGCGGCGGCCAGGGCCTCCGCCGCCGGCAAATGCCCCCCGCCGCCCAGGAATCCCCAGCAGCGGACCAGGGGGGCGACGGTGATGTCGAAGGCGCCGCCGGTTTCCCGGTGTAAGTGCTGCGCCTGCCCCAAGAGCGCAAACAGGCCCGGCGTCACCCGCACCGGGCCTTGCGCCGCGCGGGCGTTCAGATGAGCAATCTCGCTGCTGGCGCGATAGAGGCTAAGTTGGGCCTCGAGCCGTTCGATCTCAGCCAGCGCCTCTTCCCCGGCGGCGCGCAGCCCCACGGGATTCTCGCCGTGCAACACCATTTCGAACCGCGTCGCCATGGCGTGCAGGGCCAGGGTGATAGTGGCCATATTCCAAGTGCGGAGTGCGGAGCGCGCAGTTAGAGGATCGGCCAGTACGGGAACGGGTGTTACGGGTGGTCCGCGAAATCCGTGGGCAGCGAAGCCTGGGCCGCTGTCACCCGAGGGCCGCTGGCAAAACTCAGGCGGCTGGCGATTTCCATGATCCCTGCCCCCTCACTCCCACCCTCTCCCGATTCACGACAGCGGCAGCGTGCCGTAGGTGATCGGTGCGAGCTCCTTGCCGCTGGCGTCAGTGATCTTGCGCGTTTTCTCGTCGAACATGCAGGTGGTCTTCAGCCGGTCAGACATTTCGGCCAGCGAAATGACCGTCTGCACGCGGATGGCCAACTCGATGTCGGCATTGGGTTTTTGACCCGAACGGATGCAGTCGAACCAGTTCTTTTCGTGGACGCGGATGTCCTCGGGCTGGAGGTTGGCGAAGTTCTCCGGGTCAATGTCTTCCCCGGTTTCGCGCTGCGGCACGAGGCCCACTTTCGTGGCATTCGCATCAAGGTTCAGGCTGGCCTTGTGTCCAAAAAGGCTCAGGCCGGGGGTCGAGCCGTTGGTGGTGCAGCAGGTGACCAGGACCACGTAACCGCTGGGGAATTCGGCCAGCAGTTGCGCGTGCTCGGGCACGTCGCGCTCGGGGGTTCCCGCCACGGTTCTGTCCGGGTGGACGGCCTTGGCGCCGAGCGAGCAGACGCGCACCGGGAATTCCGGGTTGCCGGTGGCCAGCATCAACGGGTGGAGCCGGTGCGGCGCCAGGTCGCCCAGCGGGCCGGCGCAATACTGGTAGTACTTCCGCCAGCGATGGAAATGTTCGGCGTTGAAGCCCTCGCGTTTTTTGACCTGCCCCAGCCATTTCTCCCAATCGACGTTCTCCGGGGTGGACTCGTTCTCGATGGGGTAGTTCCATTCGCCGTTGAGGCTGTTCCGGGAATACCAGGCCTGGGCCCAGACCAACTCCCCGATTTTGCCCGCCTTGATCAGTTCGGCGCACTTGTGGTAGCCGCCCGCCGAGCAGCCTTGCGAGCCGACCTGGAACACCTTGCCGGCGCGTTTGACGGTGTCATACACCCTGAAGGCCTCATCCAGGTAGCGGGTGAGCGGCTTCTCGCAGTAGACGTGCTTGCCCGCTTCCAGCGCGTCGATCGTGATGGCGGCGTGCGTGATGTCGTGCGTCGCAATCAGCACCGCGTCGATATCCTTGCGCTCCAGCACCTTCCGGTAATCCACGTGCACATCGGCCTCCTTGAGCGGATTGGCCAGGGGCTTGCCCTCGTTGGCATTCGGATAGGGCAGCGCCGTCTCGCCCTTCATCCAGGCCCGTCGCCGGCTAAAGACATCACACCCGGCCGCGAGCACGACGTTGTTGTCCGCCGCCTTTTTCTGAAGGCCCACGAAATGGTCGCAACCGATGCCGAAACCCACGCCGATGATCCCCACCACGATGCGGTCGTTGGCGCCGATGACCCGGCCGGTCGAGGGCGCCTGGTTCTGCCCATAAACCGGGGTCTTCAACAGCGGTGTCGCCGCCACGGCCGCGGCCGCGGTGGCCGTCTTCTTGATAAAATCCCGGCGTGCAAGCCCGGACGATGGAGGATTAGCGTTGGTTTCCATAAAACAATTCGATTGCGATTGCGTTGTCACTGCAATAGTTGACGAAGACTACCGAAAACAAATTCGCGGTCAATGCTGCAAAGGGCGGAAACGGGGGTGGGGGGTGGCGGAGTGGTGGGCCGGTCGGTCCCGCCGCCCGCCTCAGGTGTCAGTTTTTATCTGGCCATCCACCAGTTCGACCAACTTTGGCGCGCGGGCGGCAACCCTCGCATCGTGTGTGGCCACGATCAAGGTGGTGAGCTTTTCTGCGCGCAGGGCGCAGAGCAGTTGAATGATCTCCTCGCCGGTGTGCGAATCCAGGTTGCCGGTCGGTTCGTCGGCCAGGACGAGAGCCGGTTCGTTGATCAGCGCCCGGGCAATGGCCACGCGCTGCTGTTCCCCCCCGGACAGTTCGTAGGGCTTGTGCTCGAGCCGGTCGGCCAGCCCCACGCGGGCGAGCAATTCCCGGCCGCGGGCCTCGGCGGCCGCGGCCGGCTGGCGCGCCATGCGCGCCGGCAAGCAGACGTTCTCCAGCGCGTCGAGTTCCGGCAACAGGTAGTAGGCTTGAAAAATAAACCCGACCGCCTGGTTGCGCACCCGCGCCAATTCGCGCCGCGAGAGCCGGGCCAGGTTTTTCCCCCCCAGCCAGACTTCGCCCTGGTTGGGCCAGTCCAGGCCCCCCAGCAGGTGGAGGAGAGTGCTCTTGCCCGAGCCGGAGGCGCCGCCCAGGGCCACGAAATCGCCGCGCTGCAGTTCGAGGTCCACCCCGCGCAAGACTTCGAGGGAGCGTTTGCCCAGCAGGTAGGTCCTCCACAGGCCTTTGGCGGCCAGCAGGGGTTCATTCATAACGCAAGGCATCCACCGGTTTAAGCCGTCCCGCCAGCCAGGCCGGGATCGCCCCGCCCAAGGTGCAGATGACCAACGCGCTGCCGCAGACCAGGAGGATGTCCCTGGTGTTAGTCAAGGCGGGCAGCCTGGTGAAATTGTAGATGGAAGGGGGAAAGAGCACGAATCCGGTGAGGTGATTCATCAGGTCGAGGAACTCGTTGCGGTAGGCCAGGGCCAGCATGCCCAGCCCGTAGCCGGCCAGCACGCCCATGAGGCCCAGGAGCGCCCCCTGGCTCAGAAACAGCAGGCTCACTTGCCAGTCGGCCGCCCCGAGCGCCTTGAGCATGCCGATCTCCCGCGTCTTCTGCACCACAAAGGTGATCAGCGCGCTGAGAATGCACAGCGCCGCCACGATCATGATGAAAAACAACAGGTAAAACATCACGTTCTTCTCCACTACCAGCGCCCCCAGCAGGCTGGCGTTTTCCTCCATCCAGGTCGTGACCTGGTAGCCCGCCCCAAGCCCCCGCGCCAGCTCCTTCTGCACCGTGGGCGCCTGGTAGGGATCGTGCAGCATCACCGTCACCCCGTGCACGGTGTTATCCAAGCCATACAAATCCTGCGCGTCCCGCAGCGAGGTGACAATGAACGAGGAGTTGTACTCGAAGTAGCCGACATCGAAAATGCCCCGCACATCGTACTCCGGCACGACCG
Source organism: Verrucomicrobiota bacterium (assembly GCA_049518415.1). GTDB lineage: Bacteria > Verrucomicrobiota > Verrucomicrobiia > Limisphaerales > UBA8199 > CAVQND01. The sequence goes on along the minus strand of JBEKRX010000039.1, from coordinate 50,572 downwards.
GCAGCCGCGTGCCCGGCGGCAGTTCCCCCCCGTGCTTGCGGGCGAGCTCAAACAACCTCTCGAATACGTTGGGCGCATAGACCTCCAGCCGGTCGCCCACCGACAGGCCCAGGTTGAAGGCGAACTGGGTGCCCACCAGCAGGCCGCGGTCCTGCACGTCGAACTTCCCCTCGCTGATGCTGGCGGGCAGGATGCTCATGTTGGTTTCCAACGGCGGCACGATGCCGCGCAGGAACGGGGCGAAGACCTGCCTGGGCCCGCTCTGGGGCTCGGTCACCACCAGGACCTGCTCCAGCACAAACGGCGCCACGGCCCGCACCTGCCGGTTCCCCGCCACCACGCGCATCACCTGGGCATAATCCCTCATCGTCCGGTCCCGCTCCAGGACCTTGAGGTGCGGGTTGAAGCCCAGGATTTTCTCGCGTAATTGCTGGTCAAAGCCGCTCATCACGCTCAAAACGATGATCAGCACGGCGACACCCAGCGTGACCCCCAGCGCCGAAATCAAGGTGATCACCGACACGAAAGTCCTCTTGGGCCGCAGATACCGCAACGCCAGCAGCAGCTCGAACGGCAATCGTGACATGCGCCGCAAGCTAAACGCCCGCCCTCCCCATGTCAACGCCCCCGGTCGTGGGGCCAGGCCCCCGCCGAGCCTGCCCCAGGTCGGCGCACCCGATGCTTAGGAAGGCCCACAGCCAAAAGAAAACCGCCCCGGCCAGCTTCTACTCCTGACCTTGGGCGGTGATGCAACCCTCCTCGGGACCGGGTCCGGCGCCGAGCAGGTTTCTGGCCATCTACTTCTTCTCTGCTTCTTTCTTTTCGGGCTTGGCCTCCCAGTCGCGCTCGCGTCCGGCGGTGCCGTTGCGTTCGGTCACCGTCTTGCCCTTGATGTTGCCCTCCTCGGTCAGCTTGCCGGTGTACTTGGTGATCATGGTATTGCCGCCCATCTCACGGGTGACCGTGAACGAAAACTCTTCGCCCTTGATCTTGCCGTCTTTGATCTCGGTTTCCGTGGTCTGATCGTTGCGGCCGGGGGTGATCAGCTTGCCGACCAGCTTATTGTCCTCGATTTTCAACTTGAGCGTAAACTTCCGCTCCGGGCCGCCGCCACGGCCAGGCGTAGTCCAGATCCAGGTGCCCGTGGGGTCCACTTTCTTGTCCTCGGCTCGGACCAGGGCCAGGGCGCCGAGCAGGAGCAGGGCGCAAAGGCCGGTACGGAGGAGAGGAGCCAATGGATGTTGTCTGTATTGCATAGGTTGTTTGCCTTTGTTGGTTGTGTTTCGACTTTTCTCAGCTTTTTCGGTTCTATTCCTGCCAGGGCCTGCCTGCCATGGGCAAACCCTGAAGGTCCTAGACTGGTATGACGAACGGGACGGGTCGCAAGTTACAAGGAAAAGCGCCGGGCGGACCAAGAGGGGGCGCCTGCGGCGGTTCTTTTTCGCGCAGACGGCCTTGCTCGCACCTCATCCCGACAGGTTGGGAGAGATATGCTCGGTGCTCACGCCTTGTCTGGACGAAAAATCCCTTGCCGCCTGCGTGAGCGTATTTATGAAACGGCCCACGCAGCTCACAAAGACGCCCTGGTCGGATCGCTCACTCGGCCGAGGAACAGGAGGCTGCCCGAGCGGGTGTCGCGGATCAGGAAGATGAACGGATGGTCGGCGCGGAACACGGGTGTGGGCCGGGGCATCACTGCGATCGTGGGCCTGATGACCGTGCCGGTGGCCGCGGCGGCCTCCGTCCCCTCTTCGTTGACATCCGCGAACGCTTGGTGGATGACCGCCGAAATCAAGAGGTCCCGCGCGCCATCGATTCCGGAAAAGTCCGCCCTGGGCGAGAAGGGATCGGTCATCCCCATTTCGGCCAGCGTCGGTGCCAGATTCAACCGGGCGGTCAGCCTGAAACTTGGCAGAAAAACCTCGACTTTCTGTTGGCGGGCCTGTGCCAGCCAATCGTTGAGGGCCGGTTCCTGGAGCGAGGCTTCCATCCTTTTTAAACCGTCGCGTTCGCGCGGGAGCAGAACCACCATGGCCAGGGCTCCGCCGGCGTAGGGCAGTTCCAGCACCTGCAGACCCTCGGGCGCGGCGTAGCGAAACTCGGGCGCGGACCTGCCAATATCGGCCGTCAACCTCATGAGCGGCGTCCGCACTTCCTGAGTAGCAGTGATCCAGAAGGGGAGCTTGATGGCGGCGGTCTTTTCAAACTGCCGGGCCCATTGCCCCTTAAAGTAGATGGCATTCACCAGCACGAGCCGCGTCGTTGGCTGGAGCACCCCGGGCGGGATGAGGTTGGTGATTTTGCCTCTGGTCTTGTCGCTCACCCAATAATTGATCTCCAGGCGGGTAAGGTCGGCCCGGGTGCGGAAGTCAACCTGTTGCAAGTTCGCCTGGTACGTTCCGCCGGCGGCCTCCAGAAAAGCCGGCAGGAAGGCCCGTTGCTGCTCTGCCCACAGCCCGTTGGCCAGGCCCAGCTCGAGCCCCTTTTTCTGCTGCGCTTCATTCAATTGCCGCTGCAGTTCGCCGAACGAGGCGGCGAGTTGGTCCTGGCTGGCGCCGAAATGGAAGACCCGGGCCATCTGCCTGGCGGTGTCGCCGCGCGCGCCGGCGTAGGCCAGCGCCAGGCAGGTGGAGATGCTGTAAGGGGAGAAGAAGAGATTGCCGTCGGCAGTCTTGAGCCGGGCGTAGAGGTCCAGCGCGAAAGCGGTGTTGCCGGCCACCAGGGCCGGGGTGTCGCTGGCCGCCATTATCTCCGCGGGGCGGCTGATCTGCGCCCCCATAAGCAATGTGACCACGGCTAAATGCAGAGGGAGAATCGTGCTCATGTTTTCAGACTCAGTTGACTTCGCGGAGACTTCCTTAGGATTCATGCAAAAACAAGTTCCGAAGGCGAGGCGTAATTCCAATATTATTCTCTGGCATCCCTCTGGGGTGCGACCGCCAGTCCCGATTCGGAATCGGGAGCCCGGTGGTCCCGCCAAGGCGGGACCACCGGCTACTTTCTACCAACCCTCCGGGTTGGAGAAAATCGGAATTTGTTTTTGCACGGGCGCTTAGCCAGGCCGCCTCCGAAAAACACGCTGCTTTAGGATAGGGCGTTTTTGTGCCGCGTCAATTCCGGCGCGGCAGCCTTTCTGGAGAAACCACTGGATTTGAACGAAAGGGCTTGAACGGGGCGCTCTTTTGCAGCCATAATCAAGCCGAGACACAGGTTACCGGAGAGAGAAGAAGAATGCCAGAGAACGGAGCCAAAAGTGAAGCGTCCCGCCGCAGTTTCCTGGACCTGCTGCTGGGGGCGAGCATTGTGGGCTGGCTGGCGAGCATCGTTTACCCGGTGGTGCGCTACCTCAAGCCGCTGCCGCAGACCGGACCCACCGGCCCTGCGCGGTTGACGCGGGAGGAAATGGCCAAGCTGGAGCAAAGTCAGTTTGTCATCGTCCTGGTGAATGGCCAGCGGGTCATTGTGTTGGAGTCTGCCAGTGAGCAGGTTCTGGCTTTCAGCGCCAAATGCACCCATGAGGGTTGTACGGTGACGTATTTGCCGGGCCAATCGGTCATCTGGTGTCCGTGCCACGACGGCCGGTTTGATCTGAACGGCCGGGTGCTGTCCGGACCACCGCCGCAACCCCTGCCGAAGTACGTGGTGCAGCGCCAGCCGGACGGCGGCATCCTGGTTGCGGCCGAAGGGGGCGCGACATGAATGCCCACCGTACTGGTGCAGGATTGCGTGGTTGGCTGGATCGGCGTTACCAGCTCACGCCCCTGATCGAATTCCTGCGCCACAAGCAGGTTCCCCTGGGGCCGCACTCGCTGGCGTGGTATTACCTGGGCGGGGTGACGTTGTTCTTCTTTTGCGTGCAGGTGGTCACCGGGGCGTTGCTGCTGATGTACTACCAACCCGGCGAGGCGACGGCCTACGAGAGCATTCGGTTCCTCACCACCAAGGTACCTTTCGGGTGGTTAATGCGCTCGGTCCACAGTTGGAGCGCGCAGTTGATGATCTTTTCCCTGGTGCTGCACATGTTCAGCACCATGCTGCTCAAGGCCTACCGCCCGCCGCGCGAGCTGACCTGGGTTTCCGGTTACGTACTGTTTGCCTTGACGCTGGGCTTTGGTTTTTCGGGTTATCTGCTGCCCTGGAACGGACTCTCCTACTTTGCCACGACGGTCGGGACGAACCTGGTGCGGTCGGTGCCGCTGGTGGGCAACTGGTGCCTGCAGGTGCTGCGCGGCGGGCCGGATGTGACGATTAACACCTTGTATCGGTTCTTCGCCATCCATGTGGTGATTCTGCCGCTGGTGTTTGTGGGCTGGATCAGTCTGCACCTGCTCTTTGTGCAGCGCCAGGGCATGGCGCTCCCGCTGGGGGCCAAAGTGGCGCCGCGCGGGATGAAGTTCTTTCCCAGCTTTGCCGTGCGGGACCTGCTGTTATGGCTGGCCTGTTTCATGGTCCTGCTCACCCTGGCGGTATTCGCCCCCTATGGACCGGGCATTCCGGGCATGGACTGGGAACTGGGGGAGAAGGCCAACCCCATGGCGCCGGCCTATCCGGGCATAAAGCCGGAGTGGTATTTCCTGTGGGAGTACCAGTTGCTGCGAGAGTTTCCGCCGCACATTTTCGGGTTGGAGGGGCCGCAGGTCTGTTTGCTGTTGATCGTGGCTTTGCTGGGCCTCTGGGCGGTCATCCCCTGGCTGGATCGCCGCGCCGGCCGGGACAAGCCCTCGCCGGTCTTCACCGATTTCGGCTGGGCGGCCATCCTGTTCTTGACCTTTCTGACCCTGATGGGCTGGGACATTGGCGCCGGGGCCGTCTCCGCTGGGCCGGGTTCCATGCCCGCGGTGGCGGCGCGGTGCGCGTGGTGGACGCTGGCTTCGGGGGGCGTCGTCATCGGGGTGCGGTTCCTGGCTGGCGGGTCGCGTTGGTTCATTCTAACAGGGGCGGCTTTGCTCCAGGCCGCTTTGCACGGCCTGGGGGGCATTCCGTATCTGCCGGCTGGGGTGATCGCGGCGGCCTTGGCGGCGATCGCCCTTGCGGCCCTGGCCTTGGGCCGCCGGCGGTCTGAACCTGCGGCGGGAGGTCCAAGTTGAAAACGCCTTGGCTCATTGCCGGCCAACTGCTCTGGCTGGCTGTGGCCGCTTTGGCGGCCGAGCAAAAGCCGGCTGTCGTTTCGGCCAAGCTGGCGGGCTTGCTCGCCGCCAAAGGCAAAGACGGCCAGCCGGTTATCACGGCGGAACAACGAATCTATTTCGAGGGCCTCAACGACCGGCTCAAAGAACTGGTCGAGCGGGCGGTGCAGAAGCAAGTCATCGACCGGCCAGAGCATTTGGGCCTGCTCCTGTCGCTGGACTTGCGTCCGCAGAAGATGGAACTCCTGTTGCAGGACAATTGTGTCTTGTGTCACACGGACTCCGAGGCCCAATCGCCCGAGGAGCTTTTTTCGCCGGCGCCGGCGGCCCACCAGTCGCCCGCTCACCTGAATCTGAAGGACTTTGTGGAGGGCATCCATTTTCGGCGGGGGCTTTCGTGCGCGGGCTGTCACGGGGGTGATCCGACGGCTGATGTCGGCCACCATTTTGTCAAGGAATGGCCGGAGAAGGGGCGCCAGACCAACCGGGCGTGGATTGTTTATTTCTGTGCGCGCTGCCACTCGGACCCGGTGTTTATGAATCAATTCAATCCCTCGCTGCCCACGGATCAGTTGGCGAAATTCAAGGACAGCCCGCACGGCCGGGTGTTGCTGCAGGAGCAGGACCGGCGCGCCCCCCAGTGCGTGAGCTGCCATGGGGTCCATGGCATTCGCCCAGCCCGGGACCCGCAGTCGAAAGTCTATGCCCGGCGGGTGCCGGAAACCTGCGGGGCCTGCCACGCCGATGCCAAGGTCATGGCCGGGTTTACCCGGCCGGACGGTTCACCCCTCCCGACGCATCAACTGGAGCAATACCGCACCAGCGTGCATGGCCAGGCGCTGCTGGTGCGGGGGGACCTTGGCGCCCCGGCCTGCAATAATTGTCACGGCAACCACGCCGCGCTGCCACCCGGCATATCGGAGGTGAGCCGCAGTTGCAGTCTCTGTCACTCCGCCAATGCCAGCCTGTTTGACGGCAGCAAACACAAACAGGCCTTCGCGCAACATCGCTGGCCGGAATGCGGCAAGTGCCACGGCGAGCATGCCATCAGCAAACCGGACGATGCGATGCTGGGCACCGGGCCGCGCTCCCTGTGCGGCCCCTGCCATGGCGAATACGCCAAAGACGACCCCGTATGCAACGCGACGGCGAATTACTTTTTCCAAGCGATTACAAAGATGGACCGGGAACTGAACCGCTTTAACGCCATGGCGGAGAATCTTGCCGCCAAAGGTCTGGATGTCGATCCGATCCATTTCCAGGCCACCGAGTTAAACGATCATTTGAAGAAGTCGCGGTCGTACATTCACTCGTTCAGCCAGAACAGCTTTCAGCAGGTGGCCGCCCCGGGCCAGGCAGCCATCGAGCGCCTGGGCAGGTTGGTTAAAGCGGCGCAGAAGGAATACAGGAACCGGCAGGCCGGTTTGGCTGTCAGCATCGCCCTGGTCGGGCTGGTGATGCTGGCAATTTACGCGAAGCTGCGCCGGGTCGAACGGTAAGGCGATGATTACCAAACACGTCAACCCTGGTTAACCCCATGGGAAACAAAGCCCGGACCCGACCGAAGCCGCCTGCCAGCTTGCGCCAGCGGGCCGAAGCGGCCTTGCGCCCGACCCGGGCCGACCTCGCTGGCATGTCCGCAAAGGCCGTCCGGAAGCTGCTCCATGAACTTCGCCTCCACCAAATCGAGTTGGAGGAAAGGGTCGGCCTGTGCACCGCCGAACTCCAGGCCGCCAACGTGGCGCTGCAAGCCAGCGAGCGCACCCTGGCTGACTTTTTCGCCCACGCCCCCATGGGACTGCTCTGGGTGGCGCCCGATGGCCGTATTCTGCGCGTGAATCAGGCCCAACTGGCCCTGCTCGGTCGCCGCGGCGAAAACCTCTTTGGACGGCCCCTGGCGGAGTTCTTCCCCGATGCGGAACTGGTGGCGGACCTGTTCGAGCGGCTGGCGCGCAAGGAAACGCTCCATAATTATCGGGCGCGCCTGCGGCGCAAGGACGGCTCCCTCAGGCACATCCTCATCAATGCCAATGGCCTGTGGGAAAAGGCCAAACTGGTTCATTCCCGCTGGTTTGTCCGCGATGTCACTCCGCGCGTGGAATTGGAGCAAGAGATTCTACTGATTGGCGAGCGGGTGCAGCGGCGGATCGGCCAGGACCTGCATGACGATTTGTGCCAGCAACTGGCCGGCATTGAGTTTCTCAGCCGGGCCCTCGAGCGCCGGTTGGCGGCCAATTCCCGGACCGAGGCTGCGCGCGCGCGGCAGCTCGCTCAGTTGACGCGGCAGGCCATTGCTCACACGCGCGAACTGGCTCGGGGGATGTCCCTGATGGAACCGGAAGCGGGAGGCCTCGCCGCGGCCCTCAGGAATCTGGCGTCCCACACGAAAAAGCTCTTCCACTGCGACTGCCGATTTCGCGGTCATTCCCCCGCGCCGCTGGAGGACCGCGACGCGGAAATTCACCTTTATCGCATCGCCCACGAAGCCGTCGCTAACGCCGTCAAACACGGGAAAGCCAAACGCATCGAAATCGGCCTCAGGCGGAACCGAAACAGGATCGTGCTGAGTGTGCAGGACGATGGGACGGGCCTCCCGGCCAAACGGCGGCCCGGCAAGGGCCTGGGTCTGCGCCTCATGGACTGCCGGGCGCGCGCCCTCGGCGGTTCTTTGGCGGTGCGCAGACGCCAGAGCGGCGGGACCGCCCTCGTTTGCTCCGTCCCCACGGCGGCAATGAAACCAGCATCGCAACCGAAGGCATGACCACCAAAAAGGACCAGGGCAGCGGCCAGAGCCGGCGCAAAATCCTGGAGGTCTTCGCCGGCCGCCGCCGCCGCGCCGATGACACCACCAGCGGCAAACTCACCGACCGCGAGTTTGAAGTCTTTCAATTGGTCGGCCAGGGCCTGACCACCAGCGAAATCGGCGCGCGGCTGCGCCTGGGCGCCAAAACGGTTCAGCGGCCTTGCGCCTTTCATTGCCCCGCCTTAGTATTTGGATGAGATTCTTTCAGGAACCGGCCCGATAGCCAGGCGGCCTGATCCGCGTTAGGTTTCGCTCATGAAACCCACCGCACGGCCGAGACAAACGGTATGCGCATCGCCATGTTCTCCTGGGAAACCCTGCACTCCCATGCAGTAGGGGGGATCGCTGCCCACGTGACGGAACTGGCGGCGGCCCTGCAACGCCGCGGGCACGAAGTGCACGTGTTCACGCGCCCAGGCTACGGGTCCGGCGGGGCCTGGCCGCTAGACGGCGTCTGGTATCACTATTGCCCGCACAATCTGAACCCCAATTTCATCGATGAAATCCAGGAGATGTGCCGCTCGTTCGTGTGGCACTTCTCCCAGACGGAGAACTACATTGGCCATTTCGACGTGGTGCATGCGCATGACTGGCTGGCGTCCAACGCGATGGTCTGGATCATGCAAGTCCGGCCTAACCATCGCGCGGTGCTCACGATGCATTCCACGGAGTATGGCCGGTGCGGCAATGATTTTGCGGGCGGCGCCTCCGCCCGCATCCGGGAGCACGAACGTCACGGCACCTACTGTGCGGACCGCGTGATCGCCGTCAGTTTGGCCCTGAAAAGGGAACTCATGTGGATGTACAACCTGCCCGATTGGAAGTGCTGGGCGATTTATAACGGGGTGCCCGTTCACCATTTCAACGGCTTCATCGACCCGGCCGCAGTCAAGCGCCGCTCCGGCATTGGGCCGCTGGACCCCATGGTGCTCTTCAGCGGCCGCCTGTGCCTCCAAAAGGGACCGGACCTGCTCTTGGAAGCGGTGCCCGGCCTGCTGCGCTACCACCCACACGCCAAGTTTGTTTTTGCGGGCGAGGGGCACCTGCGGGGCGACCTGGAGCGGCGGGCCTACCAATTGGGCGTGGCGCATGCGACGCGCTTTCCGGGCTACCAGAACCGCCCGGCGCTGATCGACCTTTACAAGGCCTGCGATGCCGTCTGTCTGCCCAGCCGCAACGAGCCCTTCGGCATCAGCGCGCTGGAAGGCTGGGCGGCGGGCAAACCCGTGGTCGCCTCCCAAAATGGCGGTCCCAACGAGTTCATCTGGCACAACGTGACCGGCCTCAAGACCTACGCCACGGCCGAGTCGGTCGGCTGGGGGTTGGGCACCCTATTCGCCAATTTTGAGTGGGCGCGCTGGATGGGCGCCAACGGCCGCCGGGCCGCGGAAACCACCTTCAACTGGGACGCTATCGCGGAAAAGACAGAGCATTGCTATGGCTCATGATTTCGCTGGTTGACCGGCCGCGAGCTGGCTCCCCGGTTGGCCGACTGGATGATGAAGATGAAGAAAACGGAAACGATCAGGACCCGGAGCGGTTTCCCGGTGCAGGTGGAAACCTGTGCGAGTGGAGAGGAGATCGCCGTGTCCTTGCAGGCGCCGGCCGGCCGGCGCTGCCTGTTACATTGGGGAGTGCGGCGCCCAACCGACAAGCAGTGGCGGACACCGCCGCCGTCGCTTTGGCCGCCGGGCACCCAACCGGCCGGGCAAAGCGCTTTGGAAACTCCTTTTTCCAAACAGAACGCCCACGCCGGCCTGCTCATCCGCCTGCGCCCGCCGGCGGCCTATGAGTCGCTCCACTTTGTGCTCTTTTTTCCCGATGAACGGCGCTGGGACAATAACGACGGCCGCGATTACCAAATCCTCTTAACCCAGGCCCAGGGGCCCGCGGCCTCGCTGTCCGCCGCCCTGCACGCCCAAATCGGTGCAGGAGAAGTGGCCTTGGAGCGCATTTTCGACGTGGAAGGCCAATGGCAATTGGCCGCGGCTGTAACCAAACTCAAGGACAGCTACCGGGTGTGCCTGGTCAGCGATGTGCCTGGGCGATTATTTCTCCACTGGGGCATTGCCCGGCGTTCCCCGCATGAGTGGCTCTTGCCGCCCGAATGCTTGCGCGGCGCGGGCACCCTCCTTTGGCAGAACCACACCGCGCGAACGGCTTTTACCGTGCAGGAGGGTTTCAACGTTCTTGGCCTCGAATTCCCGGAGCCGGAAGCGCCGCTGGGCCTGCCCTTCGTGCTCATGCTGCAAGCGGACGGCGGGCGCTGGCTCAAGCACCGCGGCGGCAATTTTTACCTCCCCATCCAGCCTGGCCTGCCCCGGGAGACCTCGACCGGCGCGCCTCAATTCGTCGAGGTGGCTGACGAGATCATCCGGGCGGAGATGGCGCACAATTCCTGGACGCTGATGCATCGGTTCAATCTGTGCTACGACCTGCTGGACCGCGTGCGGAGCAACCCGGAAGGCCAGGCCCTGCTCTACGTCTGGCTGCGCTTCTCGGCCATCCGCCAATTGACCTGGCAACGCAATTACAACACCAAGCCGCGCGAGTTGGCCCACGCCCAGGACCGCCTGACGCAGAAACTGGCCGAAGTTTATCGCACCGAGCCGGCCACCCGCCCGCTGGTGCGCTTGACGCTGGCGACGGTCGGCCCCGGCGGCGAGGGACAGCGGATTCGCGACGAGATCCTCAACATCATGCACCGCCGCCATCTCAAAGAAGTCAGCGGCCACTTTCTCGAGGAATGGCACCAGAAGCTCCACAACAACACCACCCCCGATGATATCGTGATCTGCGAGGCCTACCTCGAATTCCTGCGCAGCAACGGCAATCTCGCCTGTTTCTACCAAAACCTCGAGGCCGGCGGCGTTACGCGCCAGCGCCTGGAGAGCTTTGAGCGGCCCATCCGCAGCACGCCGCAGTTCGTGCCCCATCTCAAGCATGAGCTAATCGAGGATTTCCAGAATTTCCTCCGGGTTCTCAAGGCGAGCCACGCCGGCACCGACTTTGAAACCGCCTGGAATGCCGCCCGCCCCCAATTGGAGGGCGGCCTCCAGGGCCTGGTGAATTTCCTGTGGGAGCATCGCAACGATCCCGGCCTGCCGCTGGCGGATTTCGTCTCCCGGATTACCGAAGCGCGCTGCCGCTTGTCAGATTTGTTGCACCACAGCCAGGGCCTGCGGGAATTGCTCTACCTCGATCTGGCCCTGGAGCAACTCCTGCGCGGGGTCGTCGAGCGTAACCTGCATTTGCCCCTGGGCGGCGACCGGTTGGCCGCCCTCATCGCCTGCGTGCTGGAGAACGTGACGCTCTCCTATGAAGACCCGGAACTGGCCGCCTGCTCCCGCCATTGGGAGCGGCTCCTGTCGCTCCCGCGGTTTGGCGCCCAGTGGTCGCTCCAGGCCAAGTCGGTCGTGGACCGCATCGCCCGCGCCTTGAGCGGCTGGATTGACCGCCTTTACCAATTGCTGCAACCCAAGGCCGATTACCTCGGCCGCGGCTTCCGGGCGGAGGCCTGGACCGTCACCCTGTTCAGCGAAGAGGTGGTGCGCGGCAACAGCCTCGGTTTCGTGTTGTCGATCCTGCTGCGCCACCTCGACCCGCTGCTGCGCGAGGCCGCCCACCTCAGCCCTTGGCAGATCGTCAGCCGTGGCCGCGGCGCCGGCAAAATCGAGGTCGTGGACTCCTTACGGGCCATTGGCGCCCAGCACTTTGACAGCCCAAGGGTGATCGTCGCGGACAAGGTCATGGGCGATGAGGAAATCCCGGAGGGCGTCACGGCCGTCATCGCCCCGGATGTGACCGACATTGTGTCGCACGTGGCCGTGCGTGCGCGCAACGCCAACCTCCTCTTTGCTTCCTGTTACGATCCCGAGATGTTGGAGCGCCTCAAATCAATGCGCGGGCGTTTTGTCCACCTGGAGGTCAACCCGGCAGGCGACGTGGTCGTGCAAGAAACCGAGGCGGCAGGCCCCGCGGCCGCCCCGCGCGCGCGCCGCTTTCATCTGCCTGTCACCACCTGGCAATTCACGAAGTACGCGGTGGCATTCGAGGAATTCAACGCCCAGGTCGTTGGCGGCAAGTCGTGTCATCTGGCCCAACTCCGCAGCCAGTTGCCCGCTCGGTTCCGGCTGCCGTCTTCCGTGGCTGTGCCGTTCGGGGTTTTTGAAAAGGTACTGGGTCTCAACTCAAACCGGGAGGCCGCCAGGCGCTACGACGGCCTGGTCCGGCAGGCCGAAGCCAGCGGGTTGGACGTGCTGCCGGCGTTGCGTCAAACCGTGCTTGAATTGGCCGCGCCGCCGGAACTGGCGCCAGCCCTCCGCCAGACCATGACCGATGCCGGGCTGGCCTGGCCGAGTGACTGGGCGAAGGCCTGGCACTGCCTCAAGCAGGTTTGGGCCTCGAAATGGAACGACCGCGCGTTCCTGAGCCGGAAGAAAATGGGCATCCCGCACGAGCGGCTCTGCCTGGCGGTGCTCCTCCAAGAGGTGGTGCCGGCCGAGTATGCCTTTGTGCTCCATACCGTCCACCCGTCCACCGACAACGCCAAGGAACTCTTCGGCGAAGTGGTGCTGGGTTTGGGTGAAACCTTGGTTGGAAACTACCCCGGCCGCGCCCTCGGTTTCGTCTGGGACAAATCCACGGAGAAAGCGACGCTCCTCTCCTATCCCAGCAAGAGCCTCGGCCTTTACGGCAGTGGCTTGATCTTCCGCTCCGACTCGAACGGCGAGGACCTCGCCGGTTACGCCGGCGCGGGCCTCTACGACAGCGTCCTGCTGGACCAGCCACGCCCAGTCGCCCTCGATTACACGCGCGAGCCTTTGCTGTGGGATGAGACTTTCAGGGCGAATCTGCTCGCCACCGCCGCGCGTATCGGCCTGGAAATTGAACAGGCTTGCGGTTCCCCGCAGGACATCGAGGGGGCGGTCACCCGGGGCAACTATTACGTGGTCCAAACCCGCCCCCAGGCAGGCCTCGACTGACCCGCCTATGATTTACATTGGCAACCAGACCTCCTGCTGGGCAGCCACGCCCAGGGAACCGTTCGACTACGCGGCGGCTAAGGGCTTCGACGCCTTTGATTGGTTTCCGGACAAGAAGCCTGACGCCGGGTGGGACGAGAGCGACCTGGACGAGTCCCAGCGCCGCTCCATCCGGGCAGCCGCCCTCGAACACGGCATCCGTTTGTCGGTGCACGCCCGATGGCAGGCCAATCCTTTGCAGCCGGAATCCTACCCGGTCTTCCTGGCCGATCTCGAAATGGCCCAGGCCCTGGGCGCGGTGCTCCTGAATATTCACCTCTGCCACGAAGCCGGATTGGCGGCCTACGTCGAGGCGATCACGCCGCTGGTCCGCAGCGCCGCCCAGGCCGGCCTGCAACTTTCCATCGAAAACACGCCCGAGCACGCCCCGGAGCTCTTCAACGACTTATTCGCGCGCTTGCGCGCCTTGGACTCGGTTTGCACCCAGCATGTCGGCATGTGCCTGGACCTGGGCCACGCCAACCTTTGCGCGGCGACGCGCAACGACTATCTGGCATTCCTCGACCGGCTCGACCCGCAATTGCCGATCAGCCATCTCCACCTCCACGAAAACTGGGGCGAGGCCGACAGCCATTTGCCGCTCTTCACCGGGCCGGCCGGAGGAGACGACTCCGGGATTCGTGGCTTGCTGGAACGGCTCCGGCAGCGCCACTTCGCCGGCTCCCTCATCCTCGAACAATGGCCGCAGCCACCGACGCTGCTCGACCAGGCCCGCGACCGGTTGCGCCGGTTGCTGAACTTGGACGGCGGCCAGGTGAGACCCTCGGTCATGGCTGGGCAATTCACCCGCCGGATAACCATGACCACCCAGGAAAAGAAGGAAAGTCGCGCCGGCAAAAGCGCGCGCCGAGAGCCGGTTTCCGACAGGTGGCCAGGCGCTTAAGCCCTCGTTCACCTCACCAGACCATGAACCCGCCCAAACAGACTGGGGACGAAAAGACCAGTGACTTTAAGCCGCCCGCCGGGCCGGGCAAGACGCGGAGGCCCCTCCCGCCCGACTTGGAGCGCAAACTGGGGGGTCTGCCGCCGCAGAACTGGGTTGCGTTGCTCTGGTATTTTCTTTTCATGCTGCTCCTGTTGTGGTTTTGGCAGGAGGCCTCTCACCGAATCACCGTGCGCACGATTCCCTATAGCCAGTTCAAGGAACTGGTAGCGCAAGCCAGGGTCGCAGAACTCACGATCAATGAGACGGAGATAACCGGCAAGGTCGTGCCCAGACCCGTGCCCAAGCCCGAAGGCCGGCTGGCCACTCGCCCGGAGACCAACGCCCTCAATGAGAGCCAGGCCAAGGCCGCTGCGGCAACCAAGACCCCAACGCCAGCCAAGGCCGCCGCCGGCACCAACGCCCTGGCCGGGACAGCCCATACTGGGGAGGACCAGACCCAGGCCGCCCAGCCCCAGACCTACATGTTTCGGACCGTTCGGGTCGAGGACCCGGACCTGGTTCGCGACCTCCAAAAAGGGGGCGTCGAGTTTGCCGGCGTTCGCCCCCGTTTCCTGTCCCAGTTCATTTGGGCCTGGGTGCTGCCGCTGGCCGCCATGTTCTTGTTGTGGCGCTTCTTATCCCGCAAGATGGGCGGCCTCGGCCAGGGCATCATGAGTTTCGGTTCGAGCAAGGCCCGTCTGGTGGCGGACAAAGACACCGGGGTGACTTTCAGCGATGTGGCCGGCTGCGATGAGGCGAAGTACGAACTGCAGGAAGTGGTCACTTTCTTAAAGAACCCGGAGCGCTATAAGTCCCTGGGCGCGGCCATTCCCAAAGGCATCCTGCTGGTCGGGCCGCCCGGCACCGGCAAAACCCTCCTGGCGCGCGCCGTCGCCGGGGAAGCGAAGGTCCCTTTCTTTTTGATTAGCGGCAGCGATTTTGTGGAGATGTTCGTGGGCGTGGGCGCCGCCCGCATGCGCGACCTCTTCGAGAAAGCCAAGGCCCAGGCGCCCTGCATCGTGTTCATCGACGAATTGGACGCCGTTGGCCGGCAGCGGGGGGTTCACCTGGGACCGGTCAATGACGAACGCGAGCAAACCCTCAATCAGTTGCTGGTCGGGATGGATGGTTTCGAGGTCAATGTCGGCGTGATCATTCTGGCGGCGACCAATCGGCCTGAGGTCCTGGATCGCGCCTTGCTCCGGCCCGGCCGCTTCGACCGGCAGGTGGTCGTGGACGCGCCGGATTTGGAAGGCCGGCTGGCCATCCTCAAGCTCCATGCCCGTAATAAGCCTCTGGCTTCCGAGGTGGAACTCCGGAGAATTGCCCAGCAAACGCCCGGCTTTTCCGGCGCCGATCTGGCCAATGTCCTCAATGAGGCCGCCCTGTTGGCCGCCAGGCACCAGGCCCGCCAGCTCGGCCAGCAGGATTTGGAAGACGCGGTCGACAAGGTGGTCGCTGGCCCGGAACGGAAGAGCCGGCGGCTGGGCGAGGAAGAAAAGCGCCAGGTGGCCTATCACGAGGTGGGCCACGCCTTGGTGGCCGCGTATAGCCAACATGCCGATCCCGTGCATAAGATCACCATCATCCCCCATGGTCACGCGGCCCTGGGCTACACCATGCAACTGCCCACGGCCGATCATTACCTGCTGAGCCGTTCGGCTTTGTTGGATAAACTCCAAGGCTATTTAGGCGGGCGAGCGGCCGAAGAAGTCGTCTTTGGAGAAGTGAGCACGGGCGCGGAAAACGATTTGGAACATGCCACCGCCCTGGCGCGCCAGATGGTGGCGATGTATGGCATGAGCGAGGTGGTCGGCCTGGCCCACTGTGCGCAGCGCCAAAACCCGTTTGCGGCCGGCATGCCCGATGGCTTCCTGCAACGCGATTGCAGCGAGCAGACCGCCCGTGAAATCGACCAGGAAGTCAAGAAACTCCTGGCCGAGGCCTACGCGCACGCCAAGACCATCCTTCACGATCATCGCCGCCAGTTGGACCTTGTCGCCGGGGAGCTGCTCGAACGCGAGACTTTGGATGGGAAATCGTTCCAGCGGCTGCTTCAGGAGCAGGGCTCGCATCCAAACCAGCCAACAACTTCCGGTGCCACCGTGTGAAACTCGCCGGTTGCCGAATCCTGGACCCCAATCAATCGGTTCTGGCGGGCCGGAAATGAGAAGCCAACCATGCGAAACAACCATTTAATTCCAACGCGAATTGGAATAACCCTCGATTCTTCCGCCGGCCCTTGAAAAGCAAGTATCAGTGAAATGAACGCAGACCATCCCACACCAAGCCGCGCGCGCCCCGCATTGCTGCGCAACTGGCTCAGCCTGTCCGGGTTGGTCATCGCCACGGGCAGCCTGTTCTCGTTCCTGCTCCTTTTCCTATTGGATACGGTGGCCCACTTCACGAACCCTTACATTGGCCTTTTGACCTACCTGGTCGCGCCGGGGTTCCTGCTCACCGGTCTGACGCTGGCAGTGGTCGGCGCCCTGTGGTATCGGCGCCAGTTGCACGCCGCTGCGCCCGTGCCAGCGCTCCAAATCGACCTTTCCCGCCCGCGCGACCGCCGGCTCCTGGGAGCCTTTATCGCCGCCAGTTTAGGCTTCCTGCTCATTTCCGCCGTCGGGAGTTACAGGACTTACCAATTCACCGAGTCGGTCCAGTTTTGCGGCCAGGTCTGTCACACGGTGATGCGGCCGGAACTGGTCACCTATGAGCATGGCCCGCACGCCCGGGTTCCTTGCTCGGAGTGCCACATCGGCCCCGGCGCGACCTGGTTCGTGCGCTCTAAACTCTCCGGCACCTACCAGGTTTATGCCACCTTGTTTGACAAGTTCCCGCGCCCCATCCCGACGCCGGTCAGGAGTCTGCGCCCGGCCCAGGAAACCTGCAATCAATGCCATTGGCCCAGAAAGTTCGTCGGCGACCTCGACCGGACATACAACCATTTCCTCGGCGACCAGACCAACCCGCCATTCTCAGTTCGGCTGCTGCTCAAGGTGGGCGGCGGCGACCCCACGCACGGTCCGGTGGGTGGGATTCACTGGCACATGTCCATCACCAACCGGGTGGAATACGTCGCCACCGACGAAGGCCGTCAAAAAATTCCCTGGGTGCGCCTGACGGATGCCCTCGGGGTGGTCACCGTCTTTCGCGCCGCCGGCTTCGCCAATGACCTCAGCCGCTACACTATCCGCACGATGGATTGCATGGATTGTCACAACCGGCCAGCCCACCGCTTCGTGCCGCCCGACGCGGCGGTCGAGCTCGCCCTGGCACTGCGCAAACTCGATCCCGGCCTGCCTTACATCAAGACTAACGCCCTCTTTGCGCTGACGCGCCCCTACAAAACCGGCCTTGAGGCCAGGGATGCCATCGCCACTTTCCTGGCCGGCCGTTACCCCCAAGGCCCCTCCTTGCGCCAGGCCATCCCCACGGTGCAGCAGATTTACGCCGACAATTTCTTCCCGGCGATGAAGGCCAATTGGAGTGTTTATCCTGATAACATCGGCCACAAAAACTGGCGGGGCTGTTTCCGCTGCCATGACGGCCGGCACAAAACCGAAGACGGCAAAAGGACTATCAAAGGCGACGATTGCAACGCCTGCCACATCATCCTGGCCCAGGGCAGCGGCGCGGAACTTCTAACACTCAGCGCCGCCGGCCAACAGTTCAAGCATCCGGGCGGAGAACTGGACCCCGGCGACCAGTGTGCCGACTGCCACAACGGCGGCCCCTGAGGCCGCCTTCCTGGGCAGTGCCGCTCAATCCTTTGGCTTGTCCCGCCGCACGGCGATAAACCATGCGCTCTGCCGGTCGCGGTCCCCTCCGGTCAGCGTCATGGCTTCGCCAACCGGTCCGGTCGTCCGCTCCACCAGTTCGCCCTTTTGGAAGACCGTCACCTTCCTTGTCTTTGGGTCAGTCAGATCAATGACCACCGCTCGTTCGTTGGTCAGCCGCACCTTGGCCCTGTGGCCTGGGGCCACGGCCACCTCCTTGCGGCTGATTTCCCAGTAGCGCCGCCACTTGAACACAGCGTGAAAGGTGTCCGCCAGTTTCGGGCCAACGCGTTTGCTGCCGGGTGCCGGCGCTTGCTCGTCATCCGTGCCGCGAATCAGTTGAACGTAAAAGGTAATCGCGCCTTCCTCCGCGCGCGCCATCGCCGCCAGCGCGAACCCGGCCAGGACAAGAAGGCTGACGATGCGTCTCACAGGACTCAACAGCCGCGTATGCATATATAAGAGACGAGCCGCGACCACGCGGTATTTGAAAAATCTCCAGCTCGACGCGGCGGAGCCAGGCCTGGAAAAGGCTCCCGGCCTTGGCGTCCTGCAAGGACGCCGGTTGCGGGAGGGCTGCGCCGAGTGGCTTGAGCGGCGGGGTTGGCCAGTCGTCAACTGATCCGGGCCGTTAAGTGGAAATAAGTGGAAATAACTGAAAAAACCGCTGGCGCGCGCGTGGAAACGGGCAGGAACCGCTTCCTGGCCCAGCGCGAACTGAAGCGGCGCTGTCAGTTTGGCATTCACCGAGTGCTGGTTATAGCGCGTTTTGCGCGGGATGCCAAATGCTCCATTGGCTGGATTGGCTGTATTGGGATATTTTAGCGGTTTTTATGCTCTTGAAGCCGCAAGGAACAAGCGTCCCTTGTGCGGAAAAGTCGAGCAGTGGGGCGGCTGATCGCGTCGAGTTGGCGGCGCACGTCCACCGAGACGCGGCCGCATCCCGTCCGTCCATTTGATTTTGTCCCCGGAGAGCCGCTTGACCTCCTGAATTAACTCGTATCCGTAGCTTTCGCCCTTGGAGAGCAGGGACAGAATCAATGGTTCGGTCGGAGCGGCGACCAGTTCTTTTTCAATCATGTCAGCAATATACATTGCCACGCTATGTATGTCAAACGGGAAAATTCGCTTGGAAACAACACCCGGATAATGCCGGGCCGCAAAGATGAACAAGGGGCGATTCCTTCGACTCTGGAGGAATCACCCCGTTAACTCGGCATTATTCAGCAGATGGCAGTGTCGGTGGGGCAGGTGTTTTTCTGCCTCCTGCGTGGTCTTGGCCCTTTGGCTGGGTAACCCCGGGCAGCTTGCTGACCAGGGCGGCCCGTTCAACTGGCCCTTTGGCCCAAGGATGGAGCTACTGCCTTTCATATTCGCCCTTGCCGAGGCGCTTGAGGACGGTGAAGCCGGCCTGCTTGGCGTCGGCAAGCGAGAGGGTCTTGGGCGAATTGAAGGTGGAAAACACCTTGCGCACCGGCTTCTTGCAGGCCGGGCATTTGGTCAAAGGCGTCGCGGAGAGCGGCCGGCACAAGGTGAACTTGCCGCCGCACACCGGGCAATCGCCTTGGCAAAGTTCGTACTCGTAGAGTGGCATAAGCCTAAGAACTCGACTCCGATAAACTCCGCCAGACAGAAAGCAATGCGGAAACCCCGCGCCTGCGCCCGGGGCGCGGCCGGGCGTTTGCGTCTTGCTCCAGGATGGCGGTGCGGCTCTTCATCCTGGCATAAAGCCTACCAGGCGGCTCCCCTCCTGTCAAAGCCTTCCCCGGGCGGACTTCTTTTGGCTTGTGCGCAGGGGCGAAAGGGCTTAAAGCCCAGGAGCGACCTGAACGGAACAGACGTTCTCATGACGACCAAGCAACTCCAAGCCATCGCCCACACGCACGGCACGCCGGTCGTGGCCATCGACCACGAGGTGCTGCGCGAAAACTACGCCGCCTTCAAGCGACATCTGCCCAAGGTGCAGGCCTATTACGCCGTCAAGGCCAACCCCGAGCCGGCCATCATCCGCACTCTTTACCGCGCCGGCGGCAGCTTCGACGTCGCGTCGCTGCCGGAGTTCATGCTGGTTTATGAGAACATCAAGCACCTGCCGCCCAAGGAGCAGCAGGACTTCATCTGGGACAAGATTATCTACGCCAATCCGACCAAGCCCAAAGAGACGCTCCTGGCGCTGGATCAATACAAGCCGCTGGTCACTTACGACAACCTGGCCGAGCTGCAGAAGATCAAGCAATTCGCCCCGCACGCGGGCGTGGTGCTGCGCCTGCGCGTGCCCAATACCGGCTCGGTGGTCGAACTCTCCTCCAAGTTCGGCTGCGACCCGGGCGAAGCCGTGGACCTCATCCAGGCGGCCTTCGACCTGGGCCTGGTGGACGAGGGCCTCAGCTTCCATGTGGGCAGCCAGTGCACCAATTTCCAAAACTTCGTCCAGGCCCTGGATATTTCCGCCGCCGTGATGCGCGAATCGAAGTCGCGCGGCCACGCAATCAAGATCCTCGACATCGGCGGGGGCTTCCCCGCCCCGTATAACAAGCACGTCAAACCCTTCAGCGCCCTGGCCAGGAAAATCAACGCCGAGATCGACCGACTTTTTCCGCCTGAAATCGAGATTCTGGCCGAGCCGGGGCGGTTCCTGGTGGCCACCGCCGCCGTCGCCATCGCCCGCATCATCGGCAAGGCCGTGCGCGACGGCAAGACCTGCTACTACATCGATGACAGCGTCTATCACACCTTCAGCGGCATCATCTTCGACCATTGCCACTACCATCTGAAGAGCTTCAGAAAGGGCAAGACCGAGGTCTGCGCCGTCTTCGGCCAGACCTGCGACGCGCTCGACACTATTTCCCTGTCCGAGGAACTGCCCGACCTGGAAATCGAGGACCTGGTCTATTCCGAAAACATCGGGGCCTACAGCAACGCCTCCGCCACGTGGTTCAACGGCTTCCCGCCGGCCAAGGTCGTGCATGTGAACGAATGAAGCCCACCGTCCGAAGTCCCGTGCCAGTCAAAGTCAAAATCTGCGGCATCACCAACTTGGCGGACGGCCGGGCCGCGGCCGAAGCGGGGGCCGATGCGCTCGGATTCATGTTTTACGAACCCAGTCCCCGCTATGTCTCGCTGGAGGCGGCGGCGGCCATCATCGGCCAACTGCCGCCCTTTGTCCTGAAAGTGGGGGTGTTCGTGGACGCGCCGGCAGACCTGGTTTTCCGCGCCATCGGCCAGTGCGGGCTGGACCTGCTTCAGTTTCATGGCGGCGAACCGCCAGCCTACTGCCTGCAATTCGGCTTAAGGAGCATGAAGGCCTTCCGCCTCGAGAGCGTGGTCTCGCTCCAACGCCTGGCGGACTACCCGACCGACGCCTGGCTGCTGGACGCCGCCGTCCCGGGCAAGCTGGGCGGCACGGGCCAGACCTTCAACTGGGACCTCGCGCGGGCGGCGCAGCAACTGGGCCGGCCGGTCTTTCTCGCCGGCGGACTGACCCCGGAAAACGTCGCCGAGGCCGTGCGCCGCGTGCGGCCCTACGCCGTGGACGTCTCCACAGGCGTCGAAGCTGCGCCCGGCAGGAAGGACCCGGCCAAGGTGCGCGCCTTTGTCCAAGCCGCCAAGGCCGCCGACGCGTGAGGCGTGAGGCCTCAAGGGGCCGAGCCCCGCCAGCCGGCCGCCACGACCCCAACTCCGCACTGCCCCAGTTCATCACTCCAAGACTCCACCCCGCATCTCTTGCGCTTGAGTTTTTTTCGCCGGCGGCTATTCTGTTTGCATGCCGATTTACGAGTTTCATTGCGCGAAGTGCGATAAAGACAGCGAAATCCTGGTCCGTTCCAGCAATTGGAAAGGGACGCCATGCCCGCATTGCGGCTCGGTCAGGCTTTTGAAGAAGTTGTCGGTGTTCGCTTCGGCCAGCAGCAGCAGCGGCAGCGA
The DNA here is from genome assembly GCA_049518415.1 of Verrucomicrobiota bacterium. Lineage (GTDB taxonomy): Bacteria > Verrucomicrobiota > Verrucomicrobiia > Limisphaerales > UBA8199 > CAVQND01. The sequence continues at coordinate 28,970 of JBEKRX010000039.1, read as the reverse complement.
AGCCGGTTGCGCCGGCGAGGCCTCGGCCTGTGAGAGCCGTGGTGGGTGCGGTTGCCGCTGTGGCGGGGGCAAGCACCGTCACTAAGTACTGCGTGTCATAAATGCGATGACGTTCGTTGCGCCGCATTTGGGCTGGGGCAAGGCGCGACGAAGGAGCATACCCTGATGGGTCTGCGACTGAGGAGCAACGCCGCCCCAGCCCAAATGCGGCGCAACCCTCCGGGCGGCAGGTCTTTTCGCTCCAGCCTTCGTTGCTCGCTCCTCACAGACCCATTACGGGTATGCTCGTCGCTCGCGCCTCGGCTGGAGCAAAAATCCCTTGCCGCGAACGTCACCGTATTTATGACACGCAGTACTAAGGCTCCAAGGCTGCCACGCTTCAACAGGCCGCCCCCACCACCGCCCCCGGCTCAAGCTCGCGCAGGTCGTTCACCGCCCAATCCGGCCGGTGCCCCTTCAATTCGTCGAGGGTGCAGCCGCCGGTGGCCACCGCCACGACCTTGGCACCAATCGCCCGGCCGCAGCGAATATCCAGCGGCGTGTCGCCGACGACCAGCACCTGGTCCGCCCGCAAGTCCTGCCCAAGAATCCGGCTGGCCCGCCGGCGGGCGATAAGGGCGATCTGGCCACGGTCTTCGTGGTCGTCGGCAAAAGCCCCGGTGGCAAAGGCCTCCCAGAGGCGCAAGTGGCGCAACTTGATTTCCGCCCCGAGCCGGATGTTGCCGGTCAGCAGGCCCAGCAGCGGCGGCGGCGCCAGCGCCTGCAGGCCGTCAATAAACTCCCGGACGCCGGGGCAAACCCTGGCCTCGCTCTCCCGCAGGATATGGTCGAGCCAGAAAACATACCGGTCGAAAAACCGCTGGAAGTTCTCCGGCGTGGCCGGGATTCCGTGAAAGCTGAAAAACTCGCGCAGCAGGCTCAGGTCCGTGCGGCCGGCGAATTTCAACCGCTCGAAGCCGTCGCTGGCGTTGAACTCCAGGGCGAACACCTTCGCGAAGGCTTTCATCCCGGCCCCGCCCGTGCGGATCAGCGTGCCGTCGATGTCGAACAGAACCAGGCGCACCATGGGCCTAAACTAGGCCGTGCCCACGCCGGTGGCAATGCGAACTGATATTGTGAGCGGTGAAGCGGTGAAGCGTTAGATAAGTTAAGAGAGGGCGGAGAGCCGGCGACGCTTCCACGCTGGTTCGGGCGCATCCGGACACTGCCCCCGAGCGCGGGCGGAAACCCTGCCTCCTTCCCCCCTCCCATCCCGCCAAGGCGGGATGGGAGGGGGGTGATCGGTTTTTCCACTGTACCCAGGGCGGCGGCCCGCCCGGTGGTCGTTCCCCCTTTACCCTGAACGACCACCGGCTACCTTCTACCAACCCTCCGGGTTGGAGAAAATCGGAATTTGTTTTTTGCACGGGCACTAACCGTCACGATTCATTGGATTGGCGAGCGCGCGCGGGCCCGCGTGCGCTCCCCACTCAAACTTCCATCAGCAGCCGGGCCGGATTCTCGATGGCCTCTTTGATGCGTTTGAGGCACCAGACCGCCTCGCGGCCATCGACGATCCGGTGGTCGTAGGTGAGGGCGACGTACATCATGGGGCGAATGACGACATTGGCCTCGCGGGCGACCGGGCGTTCCTGGATTGCGTGCATGCCGAGCACTCCGCTCTGCGGCGGATTCACGATCGGCGTCGAGAGCAACGAGCCGTAAACCCCCCCGTTGCTGATCGTGAACGTGCCGCCCTCCAACTCGTGCAGCTTGAGTTTGTTCTCCCGGGCGCGGCGGGCAAAATCACCGATGGCGCGCTCGATCTCGGCAAAGCTCAGATGTTCGGCGTTGCGCAGGACGGGCACGACCAGTCCTTTGGCGCTGCCGACAGCCACGCCGATGTCGTAGTAGTTGTGATAGACAATGTTCGTGCCGCGCACCTCGGCATTCAGAGCCGGGAATTGCTTGAGGGCGTCCACGCAGGCCTTGACGAAGAAGGACATGAAGCCCAGCTTCACTTTGTATTTGCCCTGGAAGCTCTCGCCGTATTCCTTGCGCAGGGCGATCGTGCTCGACATGTCGATTTCGTTGAAGGTGGTCAACAGGGCGGCCGTGTGCTGCGCCTCCACCAGGCGCTCCGCCACGGTGCGGCGCAAGCGGCTCATCGGCACCGTCTCCTCTTCCCGCGCCGGGGCGGGCCCGCTCCTGGCCCGGGCGGGAGGCGGAACCACCGCCTGGCTCACCGGCGCGGCCGCCGCCGGCGGTTGCCCGCGAGATTGTTCCACCTGCCGGAGCACATCGTCTCTCGGCAAACGGCCCCCTGGACCGGTCGGTTTGATTTCCTCCAGACGCAGGCCCTGCTCCGCGACGGCGCCTTGGGCCTCCGGCATCACGGCCGGCGGGGCGCTCGCCGGCCTTTCTTCCGCTGGGGCCTCGGCCAGCCTCGGCTCGGCCGGTCCTGCCGCGGCCTCGGCTTCGCCGTCCTTATCCATATAGGCAATGACTTCGCCCACTTTGGCCACCTCCCCCTTCTCCTTCAGAATCCGCGAGAGCGTTCCGGACTCCGGCGCCGGCAGTTCGACGGTGGCCTTCTCGCTTTCCAGTGTGACCACCGGTTCGTCTTTGCGCACGCGCTCGCCCTGGCCCTTGAGCCAGCCGCCGATTTCAACCTCGGTGATGGATTCACCGACCGCAGGGATTCTCAGCTCGATGGACATAGATTAGGGTCATCACCGTTCGCCGAAGGCGCGGGCGATGAGCTCGGCCTGTTCTTGTTTGTCGCGGCGGTGAGAGCCGGCGGCGGGGGAGGCCGAAGGGGCGCGCGTGATGCCCGCCAGCGGGAAGCGGCCGAAGAGCGTCTCCCCGAGGCGAATGCGCAGGAAATTCCAGGCGCCCATGTTTTCAGGTTCCTCCTGCACCCAGCATACCGGTATGCCGGCAGGGTACGGTCCCAGCGCCTGCTCCAGCAGTTCGCTCCGGAACGGATAAAGTTGCTCCAGCCGGATAATGGCGACGTCCTCGCGCCGCGCCTCTTCCCGGTGGGCCTCCAGTTCGTAATACATCTTGCCGGCGCAAAGCAGCGCGCGCTGGATCGAACCGGCGGCCTTGGCGGACGGGTCAGGCAGAATCCTCTGGAACCTGCCGGCGGCCAGTTCATCCAGGCTCGAAAGGGCCCGGGGATGACGCAGCAGGCTCTTCGGGGTGATCAGCACCAGCGGTTTGCGCCAGGGTCGGAGCACCTGTCGCCGCAGACAATGAAAATACTGAGCCGGCGTGCTCGGGCAGACCACTTGGAAGTTGTCCTCCACGCCCAACGCCAGGAAACGCTCCAGCCGGGCGCTCGAATGCTCGGGCCCCTGGCCTTCAAAGCCGTGCGGCAGCAGCAGCACCAGCCCGCTGAGCCGCCGCCATTTCTCTTCCGCGCTGGCAATGAATTGGTCCACAATCGGCTGGGCCACGTTCCAGAAATCACCAAGCTGCGCCTCCCACAAGATCAAACCGTCTGGACGGTCCAGGCTGTAGCCGTACTCGAAGCCCAGCACCCCGGTTTCCGACAGGGGGCTGTTGAAGATTTCGATGGGCGCCTGGTCCGGCGCCAGGTGCTCCAGCGGCGCCCAGGTATGGCCGTCCTGGACATCGTGCAGCACCGCGTGGCGCTGGCTGAAAGTGCCCCGCTCGCTGTCCTGCCCGCTGAGGCGCACCCGATAGCCAGCGCAGGCCAGGCTCGCGAACGCCAGCGATTCGGCGGCCGACCAATCGAGCAGCAGTTGCCCGGCCGCCATCTGCTGGCGCGCTTCCAGCAACTTCTTGATCTTGGGATGCGGATGGAAATCCTCGGGCAGCCGGGTTTGTGCCTCCAGCCAGCCGGCAAGCTGTCCCCGCGGAACGCCCGTCGCGATTTCCTCGCCCGCAGGCTCCGGGCCGCCCTGGTAACCGGACCAAAACCCACGCAACTGGTCGGGCGCCGCGGCCGGCTTGGACGATTGCGACTCGGATAATTCCTTTTCCAGCAGTTCCCGGCGCCGGGCAGCGATGGCGTCGGCCTCCTGGCGGGTCAGGCCCCCGAGCTTGAGCAGGTGCTCGAGGTAGCCTTCGCGGACCGACATCCGTTTGGCAATCGCCCGGTAAAGCACCGGTTGCGTGAACGCCGGCTCGTCGCCTTCGTTGTGGCCCAGCCGGCGGTAGCCGTACATGTTGATGACGACGTCGCGCTTGAACTCGCGGCGGAAATCCATCGCCAGCCGGATGACTTGGGCCACGGCTTCGGGGTCTTCGCCGTTGACGTGGAAGATCGGAATTTGCAGCATTTTCGCCACGTCGGTGGCATACCCGCTGGAGCGGGCCTGGCTTGGGCTGGTGGTGAAACCGATTTGATTGTTCACCACCACGTGGAGCGTGCCGCCCACGCGGTAAGCGGGCAACTGGCTCAGGTTCAAGGTCTCCTGCACCACCCCCTCGCCCGCAAACGCCGCGTCGCCATGGATGAGCAACGCCAGCCCGCGCACCCGGTCCCCGTCGCCCGCGCGGTCCTGTTTGGCGCGGATGCGGCCCAGGACCACAGGGTTGACGAACTCCAGGTGGCTGGGATTGAAGCAGAGCGAAAGGTGGACCTTCTCGCCGCCCGCCGTGATCCAGTCCCGGTTGTGGCCCAGGTGATATTTCACGTCGCCTCGGCCCGACGACGATTTCCAGTCTGTGTCGGCGTATTCGCGGAAGATCTGGCGGGCGCTCTTGCCCATGATATTGGCCAGCACGTTCAGGCGCCCGCGATGCGCCATGCCGAAGACAATTTCCCGGATGCCCTGCTCCCCGGCCTTTTCAATCGCCAGGTCCAGCAGCGGGATCAGGCTCTCCGACCCCTCGAGCGAAAAGCTCTTCGCCCCGACGAATTTCTTGCGGATGAACTCCTCGAAGGTGACCGCGTCGGTCAGCCGGGTCAGGATGCGCAACTGCTCCGGGCGCGTGAGCCGGACCCGGTTTTCGCTGGTCTCCATCCGGCGCTGCAGCCAGCGCCGCACGCTCAGGTCGTCAATGTGCATATACTGCACGCCAATCGAACGGCAGTAGGTGTTGCGCAACCGCTCCAGCAACTGGCCCAGCGTCAGCAGCGGCCCTTCATACTGGAAGGTCTCGCTATACACCGGCAGGCCCATGTCCGCCTCCGTGAACCCGAAGAATTCCGGCTTCAGCTCGGGCGGCATCCGCTGCGGCAGGCCAAGCGGGTCCACCCGCGCGATGCGGTGCCCGCGCACACGGTAAAGCCGAGTCAGCAGATACACCCGATCCTGCATCGCCGCCACCCCGGGATCGGCCTGGCGGCTGGACCCGCTCCCAGGCGGGGCGGCCGGGGGATTGAACAAGCTGAAGGGCCGGAAGGACGGCCCAAAACGCGGTTTGGGAAAGCGCAGTTCGTTCTCCGCCAGGTCCCCAAAGTACCCCTTCCAATCAGCGGGCACCGACGCCGGGTCACGAAGATAATCTTCATAGAGGCCTTCGACATAGGCCGCGTTAATGGCGCCCGGCAAAGGTTTGGTTTTGTCGTGGTCGGAATACGCTTGCACGGCACCGTAACTTAGCGGCTCAAGGGACTAAGTCAAATGACGCCGTACCGGCGCAGGCGTCTCGCCCTCGGTAGTGGGGCAGGCGTCTCGCCCTCGAAACCAACGCGGGCCAAAGGCCTGCCCCACTCTGCGGCTACGCTCCTCTCATCTGCTGGAATACCTTTGACCGGCGCTATGAGTGACTTGGCGGTTTGCTGTTTACGGCGGGGATTTTGCCCGTAGCTTATGCACGTATGCGATTGATTGGCCACCTGGGAAGCGAAGCCAGTGCCCGCACCTTTGCCGATTACCTTTATGCGCAGGGCATCGAAAACCACATCGAATTCGAGAAGGACAACGCCTGGGCAGTCTGGATTGCCGATGAAGACAAGATCGAGGCGGCGGTAGGGTTCTTGGAGGCCTTTCGGCAGGACCCGGCGAACCCGCAGTACCAGACCCAGGCCCGGACCGCTGCCAAGTTGCGGGCGGAGCAGGCCAAGGGCGAAGCGGCTTACCGGAAGCGGTTGCGCACCCGGCGCTATCTCTTCCGGCCGTTGAGGGATTACGGTTTTGGGGTGCTGACCTCCGTGCTGATCGTCCTCAGCGTGGCGGTCTGCATCCTCTCCAAGTTCGGCCAGGATGTCCAGCCCATCATGGGCTTGTTCATTACCGCCTACACGGCTGGGCCCGGTCAACCTGACTTTGCTCCCGGGTTGCCGGAGATTCGGCACGGCCAACTCTGGCGGCTGCTCACGCCCATCTTCATTCATTTCGGCCCGCTGCACATCCTCTTCAATATGCTTTGGCTGCGGGACTTGGGCAGCATGATCGAGGCCCGCCAAAGCTGGTGGCACCTGGCGCTCCTGGTGCTGGTCTTGGCCGTGTGCTCGAACCTGGCGCAGTACTATATGAGCGGGCCGAGTTTCGGCGGCATGTCCGGCGTGGTGTATGGCCTGCTCGGCTATATCTGGCTCCGGGGCAAGCTGGACCCCGCTTCCGGGCTCTACCTGCACCCTTCGACGGTCACGATGATGATTATCTGGTTCGCGCTCTGTTTTACCCACGTCTTCGGCCCGATTGCCAACGCCGCCCATTCCGTGGGACTGGCCCTGGGCCTCACCTGGGGCTACCTGTCCAGCCTGCGCTATCGGTGAGCCAATGCGCCCAATAACCAATAGCCGATAGCCGATAGCCGATAGCCGATAGCCGATAGCCGATAGCCGATAGCCGATAGCGTACCTGTCGAGTCTCCGCTATCGGTAATTCCAACGCGAATTGGAATAAGCCAATGCGCCTGTCTCATCGCATCATCTTCCTCCTCATCGCCCTGCTGGCGATAGCCACCTTTATCTTCGGCCTGCTCGTGCTGATCAGGGGGCTCAGCCATTGACGCCCGTTGCGACCCCGGCGCCTTGGGTGGGGCTTTTATTGCAGGCGGAACCGGCAAAGGAAAGGCCGCCGCCAGTGTATCCGCAGTACTTGCAGGGAGCGATTAGCGTTGCCTCACGCTGACTTTCCCCGGCGTGGTAATTACTTTGCCCGGTTCAACAGTGACTACGGCCGAGAGCTCAGCGCGCTTGCCCGTAGGGTCGAGGATGACGGCTTTGACGGTGTGATGGCCGCCTTTCATCCTCGTTTGCAGACGGTCTTGGGCAGTCACGGTCTGGTTTTCAAAGTGCCAGGCCAGGACCTGAACCGGGCGGGCAGGAGTGGTGGCGGTGCGGACTTCCAGGGCAACGTCCATTGTGCCGTCAGGGGCAGGCCGGCCCTGATCGCACAAGACGATTTGGCAGGCGATTTTGGAACCCGGCGCCGCAGGCGGGCTGCCATTGGTTGCAGCCGCCGTGCCCGGCGGTTGCTTGCCGGAAACAGCCGGCGCGGAAGGGGTGGAGGAACCGGGTGTTGGCGAGGAGGAGGGATTGCGTTGGGCGCCGGGAGCAGGCGCGGCCTGGGCCTGTTCGGCGGCCTGCTTGGCGGCCAGGGCGTCGGCTTTGGCCTGATCGGCTGCGACCTGGGCCCGCTTCGCGTTAGCGGCGGCTTGGGCGGCTTTCCTGGCTTTGCCTTCGGCTTCGACCTGGCCGGCCTGCTGCTCGGGCCGGCTGTGGAGCCGGGACCAATTTGAGCACAGCCACCAGGCGGGCAATAACAGCAACAGCAGCAGGAGCAAGCCGGTGAGCGCGCGGCGCAGATGGTAGAACTTGTCCGCCGGGAGTTTCTCCACTGCGGCGCTGGCGGGCAGAGAAGAGTCGCGCGTGCGCTCGCAGCCCCAGAGAATTTCCAGCCGGCGCTCCCACCAGGGCCCGGCCAGCCGGTAGAGCTCGGGGTCTTGGGCAATGTCCGGCAACTCAAACCGCTCAATCAACTCGCGGTTTTGGGGCTGCGCGCTCTGGGTGTTGACTTTGAGCTTGAACTCCTCGATTGCCTGTCGCAAACGCTGGAGTTGCTCCGCTGGAATGCCCCGCCGCCCCACCGGCTTGCTGCCCGAAAGCAATTCCTTGCGCCCCCGCTCGCGATGAAACCGCCCGTACTTGCCGCGCTCGTCTTCTTCCGCCTCGACGGGCGGCAAAAACTCCGCCAGGCCGCCCTCGCGGATCAGCGCCTGCGGCACGCGGTCCCAGTAACGGCCACCCTGGCTGAACGCCCGCAAGGGCTCATATTCGCCCAGGCGGGCCACCAATCCTGTCCTGGTGGGTTCTAGCGACATGACTTTCTTGAACGAATTAGACGAGGAAAAGGTTAGCTGACCTCGGCCAGGAATTGCCATTTGCCGCTCGCGTCGCGGATGGCCCAACTGGAGACGGCGCGGACTTCGACCAAACCAGCGGCCGAGGGTTGCATGAATCTTTTGTCGATGCGGTCGCCGACGCGCACGGTCTTGATTTCAAACCGCCCGCCGGCGGCCTGGGCAAGGGCCTGGGCGATTTTTTCGGCATCCTCGGGGGCGGTTTCATACACCGAGCCTCCAATGTCCCGGACCAGTTCCAGGGTCAACGGTCGGCCGGCTCTTTCGAGGGCGGCGGCGGTGTGGAGACGGGCCACGAGGATGCCGGCCGCAGGCTCGGCCGCCGCTCGGCGGATGACTCGTTCACGCCAGGAGCGCCAGGATTCGGCGCGGAGACCGGCAGGCCAGGATTGGGCCTGGAGTTGTTCGGTTTCCTCGCGCAGGCGCTGGGTCTCCTGCTGGGCGGCCAGGGCCTGGGCCCGGGCGGTTTCTACCCTGGCGCTTTCGGCCTGGAGTTGTTCGAGGGCGGCCTGGCTTTTGGCTCGTTCATTTTGGGCCTGGAGGGCCGCGGCGGCGTTGCTCTCCTGCTCTTGGCTGGCGCGCTGCTCGGCCTTTTGGGCCTCGGCCATGCGGGCCTGGGCGTCCGCCAGCGCGCGCCGGTTCTCGAGGGCCTGGGTCTCCGCCTGACGTTTGAGTTCGGCGCCCTCCTGGTAAAGGCCTTCCGACTCCCGGACCTTGGCCTCGCGCCCGCGCAGTTCCTCGTCGAGTTGTTTCAAGCGCGCGGCCTCAGCGACGAGGTTGCGTTGCAGGCAGGCGGTAATCTCTTCCAGTTCCCGGAGCTGCCGCGCGCGCGACTCGTTGGCCTCCGCCACGAGTTTGATCGCCTCGGCGTTCAAGCGGTCGGTTTGCGCCTGCCCTGCCGCCGCCGCCGCCGGAGCAGCGCCGCCCGATGAGGCCGGGGCCGAGGCCGAACTGGAAGGGGGCGCGGGTATGGTTCCCGGCGCAACGGCCCCGGCGGGTTCGGTCTTGGAAGTCTTATTCCAAGGGTTCATGGCGGCCAAATGATTTGGAAGGTTCCGGCATCCAGCCAATGGCTCTCGGTCTCGAGGGTACACAAAGCCAGTTCGACGTCCTCGCTGGTGACGCGCTGGCCGTTCCAAAGGCCCTCCACGGCGGCGATGCGCAGAGACTCCGCCTGGGGCACTTGTTCGGTGCCGTTGACCTCAGTGACGCACGGTTCGACGCGTTCGAGGGTCAGTTCCAGGAGGGCGTTGACGGGGTCGCCGCCGCTGCGATAGCGGTTGCGGTCGCGCCATTGCAGGATATAGACCGGCTCGGGCCGGGTATCGGCCGGCAACATCCGGCGGCCCAGGCGGTCGCCGATTTGGAGCCGGCATTCTTTGCGGTCTTCATTGGGGGCCAGGAGCAGGCTGCCGAAGCGGGTTTGCGCGCCCTTGGGCATCGAGCCCCAGTAATTGCGGGTGAGCAAGTGCGGGGAGACCCTCCGGATGATGTGCCAGCCGGGCCCCATGAGCCCGCGCTTGATCGCCTGGTAGAGCGCGGCGCCGGCCACGGTGACCGTTTTCGCGTCGTGAATCCTGCCCTCGACGCTCAAGGGGTACCATTCCCCGACCAAGGCGTCCTTGGTGAAAAGGATGCGTTGGGGCAGCAGGGGCAATTCCGCCCGCAGCAAGTTCCGCAAGGCTGCCAGCTCGGAGGGCTTGCCACTCACCAGCACCAGGTCGCAATCGAAGGCCTCGACCACTTTTGCCAGCGCGCGGAACAGCCCGGCGAAACTCTCGTGAATGCAGTCCCGCAGCCGCTCCTGCGAATAGACCAGCGCCGTGTCCGGGTCCAGCAGCCGGCCGGGGACGCCGGCGTTTTCGCACAGCGAGTTGAATTCCTCGATCAGATGCAGATTCACACGCAGTTGCCGCGGGGTGGGCGTGGGTTGGGCGGTGGACTCTTCCCGCGCGGCGGCGCCCAGCCAGCCATGCACGATCGGCAGCAACACCTGGCGGGTGAGGCGGTTCCACCGGGCGCGGTCCTCCCCTTTCTGGCGGGCCAGCAGCCCGGCAAAAGCCCGCCGGTCCTCTTCCGCCAGACCTTGGCCCAGCGCCGGCAGCAGGACGGATTCGATAATGCGTCGCACCAGGCCGTCGCCGGCGATGGTGCTGCTGTCCCGGTAAAGGACGGTGGCAATCAGGTCCACGCCTTCGCCCGCGCGCACGTCCTGGTATTCGACCAGCGTGACATCGGTCGTGCCGCCGCCGATGTCGAGGTTCAACACCCGGGCGCGCGCCGTCGTGCCGTGACCGCGGCCGATCAGTTCCAGCCAATTCTCTCCCCGTTCGCCCAGCCGCCGCATCTCGTCAAAGATCAACGGCAGTTGGGCCGCCACCGCTTCGTCCAACTCCATGCTCAGGGTGGGGCGGTCGCCGCCGGCGCTCACCAAGCGGCGGTCGGCAAAGTGCGTAAGCGAGAAGATGTCCAGCGCCTTCTGCCATTTGCGCCGGTAGGCCGCCAGTTCCTGCGCCGTCCAGCCGGGCGGGAACGTCACCATCACCGAGGCCAGGCGGGCACGGACGAAGGGCTGGCCGGCGGGCCGCCCGGCGGCGGATTGCAGTTGCCGGTAAGCCGCCTCCAGCACGGCCAGCGCCGCCCAGGTGAGGGCATCGGCCCGTGGATAGGCCGGTTCGTGCGGCCGGGAGGGCGGGCGCGCGGCGGCGCTCGCCCGTTCGGGCGGCGGGCAGTGCGAGGCATCATCGGCCAGGTTCCAATCGGCCCCATTCTGGTCCAGGAACCGCAGCACGGTGCCGGAGAGTTTCTCGAGCGCCTTGCCGGCCTGGACGTTCCTCGAGTTGGGGTGCCAGCGCTGTACGTTCATCGTCCAGAACGTCAGGCCCACGTGGCCCAGGTCCCCGACCGGCGTCTGGTCCCACAGGTAGCGCTTGGGCGAGCTGAGGAAGTAATTGCCGCCGGCGCTGGGTTCCAGGTTGGCCAGGATGTCCGCCGCCGGCGGCCCCAGGATGGCGGGGGACATTTCCACGAAGAGGTGCGGTTGGCGCAAGGTGCGGGCCACGACTCGCTCGCCCTTCTTCTTGAGCGGCCACACGCCGGTCGAGAATTCCTCCCAACGCAAGTCCTCAACGGGTTGCGGCAGATGCGGCGGCAGCTTGTGGTCCAAGGGCTCAAGGTTGGCAAAGGTGGTTTCCTGCAGCACCAGCCAGGAATCGACCATGGCAAAAGGGTCCTCCCGCTCCTTGGGGGCGGGCTGCGGCTCCTCCTTCCGGTAGCCAAAGCGCACGGGCTGGGTGATTTCGGACAAGGTCCCGCGCGCCGCCTGGCTGCGGGTCAGCAGCAGGGCCACCGAGCGGGTGTTGCCAAAATCCACGATGAGGTCCACGTCCACCATCTTGCCCACGGCCTCGAGCCAGTGAATCTCCAGTTCCAGGCTCACCGAGCGCGCCAGGGCGGAGGAATCGCGCGGCGCGGTTGGCACGACCGGCAGATACACGGTGAGCCGCTGCACTCCGCCGGCCGGTTGCCGCGTCGCGTCGGGGAATACGTACGGCGTGGCCACTTTGTCCGCCGGCGTGTATTTGGCGGCCTCGGTCGCGTTCACGGGCTCCTCCGGTTGCAGGGCCCAGCCGCGCGCCGCGTTGCCAAGGTTGGTCTCCAGGGCCAGCAGCACGCCGCTCTCCTCGGCCGGCAGGCCGTTGACTTCGCGCTGGGCAAACTGGTAGCGCAGCCAGCGGAGGGGCGTGCCCGTGCTGTCGCGGGCCTCGCACCAGGGGAAATCGCTGTTGCGGCACAGCTTTTCCAACTCCGGGTTGTCGCGGAGCTGCCGGTTGGTAAAGGGCACGAAGGCAAAGTGGTGCCCGGTGTCCGCAAAAAGGTCGATCACGGTGGGCTGGGCGGCCGGCTCAGGGCTGGCGGCCAAGGACTCGCTCGGCGACGGGGCATCCCCTGGCGTCCATTCGCCCCGGGACATTGGCTCTGGTGCATCCATAATCAAGCAAAACTCGCCGCCAGCCGCGTCAGTTCATCGTCGCCCGGCTGCCGTGGGCGGGCGCTGGCGGGGGCCGCTTTCACGCTGTTCAGGTGCCGCAAAAACAGGGCCAGGAATCCCAAGTAATGCGGCGATTGCCGGTCGCTTCGCTCTTCGGCATCGCGTTGCTCCCGCTCCGCATAGCCGCGCAGACGAGGCTGGATGGTGGCGGCACTCACATCGGCCTCGGCGCTGCCCCCAGACTCGAACCCACGATGCGCCGGCCGGCCATCCACCCCGAAGCAAATCAGCTCTCCCAGGCGCACCGCCAGGAGGCGGCGCGCTTGGGTCGCCTCAACGTGGTTGCTCAAATGGCCCAGGTTTTCGCGCAGCCACTGGTGGGCGTTGCCGCGCAAGAGCGTATATTCTGCCAGGTAGCCCAGGTGCCGGCTGGTGGTGGCCGCGTCCCTCAGGCCCAGGTCGTTCCAGTCGCCGTCGCGGCCCTTGCCCAGCTCCCGCCAGCGCAAGAGTTGCCGTTCCACATAGCCCCGCCAGTCCGGGTTTTGGCTGCCGAGCGGGACCGGTTCCAACAACTCCGGGTCCACGTTCAGCAAGGCGCGCAGCCGCTGGCTCACCTGTGCCGCGCCGTCAGTTGCCGGGTGCTGCTGCCGGAAACGGTCGATGGCCTCCTCCAGCGCCCGGGCCCAGGCCTCGAGTTCCTGGCGGCGCCGCTTCTCGCCGGCGGCCTCGGCCGGCAGCGCCTCGGCCAGGAGCGCGGCAAATTGCTGCCGCAACTCTTGCCCCCGCCTGCCCAGCAACACCGGCACCCGCGACTGCCGGGCCTGGGCCGCCAGCGCCTCGAGCAAATAATCGTTGCCGCCGTCTCCCTCGGCCCCGCCGCCACGGATCATGGCCCGGAGCGACTCCATGCAACTGCCCAGGTGGCGGCGGAAATCCTCGCTGCTGGAGATCAGCCGCGCGGCCGCCTCCAGTTCGGCGCTGCCTCCACGGATGCAACCTTCATCGAACCGCGGATAGGTGGTGGTAAAGAACTGCACCCATTGGGGGTTGGCCAGGTCGCCCAGTTTGTTGAGGAAATCGAACACCGGGGAGAAATCGGCCGAAGCACGCTGAAGCTGGAGGCTATCGACCACGCCGTTGACCAGGCGCGCCGCGAAGGTGAGCACCAGGTTGATGGGCAGAGTCCCTGGCGGCGGGGGCCAGGGCTGGCCCAGGGCGCGCACCCAGGCCTGGATGCCGGCCAGCAACTGCGCCGGTTGCGCGGGCGGCGCCTGGATGCGATTCAGCAGCGAGAACCCGTCCATCCCCAGTTGGCGCGAGCGAGTCACGACGATGCTGGCCGTCTTGCCCCGTTTCAACACCTCGGTCAGCAACTGCACGGGCGACATCTGGTCGGCTCGTTTGCGTTGGCCGCCGGGATAGGTCAGCGCCACACCGGGAAAGTCCAGCAGGTCCGCCTCGCGCAGCAACCGCGCGGCCGGCGAATCCTCGGGCAACAAGGCGGCATTGACCGGCAAGGTCATCTCCCAGACCAGTCCTTGCCAGAGGCCGAACTCAGCCGTCTCGGCAAACAACCGATTCGGCAAGCCAGCGCCAATGCAAAACGCGCGCTCGCCCGGCAGGTAGTAGAAGCAGGCCTCCTTGCCTGTCAGTGCGGCGGCTTGTCCTGTCCCACCCGGCCCGGTGGGTCCAGTGTCCACCTCGTCCCGTTCCTGTTGCAGCTTGCGATAGGCATCGATGTCCAGGAACAGGCGCGCCGCTTCGTAGGAGCAGAGAATCGGCCGTCCGGCAGCCAGGCCGAGGATGCTGCGCCGTTGCGCCAGCAGCTTTTGCCAAAGGCCGGTGAGGTCCGGTTGGCCGTCCCAGAACAGCCAGGCCGCAAAGTCCGCCAGGGCGCCGGCGTCACTGCGCAGCAGCGGGTCGGACGCCAGGCGCGGGCGCAAGCTTTTCCAATCCGGCCGCAGGTTGCGATAGCGCGCCCAGTCCGCGGCGATGAGGTCATCGAGCACGTTCAGCGCGCTCTGAAGCCCTTCCCGCACGGGGCGGCTGGCCACGGCCTGGGCGCGGAACCGGGTTTTCAATTCCGAGATTCGCTGGTCGAGATTGCCGGCCTCGTGGAACGTCTCCCGCGCCTCGGCCGAGCGGGTGTCACACTCCATGAGGTAGCCGGCCGCCAGCGCATGGAGCACTTGTGCCTCGGAGGCCAGCTCCAGTTCCACCGGGTGGCGCGGGTCGGCCACTTCCCGGCACAAGGTAAAACGCGTGACGCAGCCGGAGGCATCGCGCTGCTGGTTGTAGGGATTGAGGTGCACGCAACCGAGTTTGTCAGGCCGCCCCACGAACGCCACCGGGGCATCGCTCGCCCATTGCAAGGCGGAGACGGCCTCGGGGTGGGCCGGGGCATCCAGGTAACGGGAGAGCAGGGTGGATTTCCCGCTCTGCGAAGGCCCCCACAAAGCCAGGCACGGCCGGCCGGAGGCCGAAGCCTCCTCCACCGCCAGGGCCGTGTCCCGAACCTGGTAGAGCTGGTCCAGCCAGGCGCCGCTCAAGTCGTGCTCACCGCTGCGCTGCACTCCCTGCTGCCAGTACCAGTCCAGAACCGCGCTTCCCATCGCTGAAAGTGCGCCTCTCATCTGCACGTATCTTGTGCGTCCGCCCGTTCTGCGCAAGCCAAAAAGTGGCTGCGCCGGTCTAAACGCTGCGCCCCTCAGCAGCTTGACACCTTGCCGGCGCTTTGGTTGTCTGGCCCCCACGATGGCGCCAGCGCCGGCCCAGGGCGCTGGAATGGGTTGGGGTCGCACGTATGCAGGCCATGAACCATGTTGAACGTTTTCGGGCGGTGATGAATTTCCAGGCGGTGGATCGGTTGCCCCGCTGGGAATGGGCGATGTGGTGGGACGAGACGATCAAACGCTGGCACCAGGAAGGGTTGCCGTCCCGGTTGCATTTCAACCAGGTCTTCGACTTGGCCCACTACTTCGGGCTGGACCCTTACCAGCAGTTCTGGTTCAGCACCACCGCTCCAACCATCGCGGCCACGCAGCATCATGTCGAGGGCAGCGTCGCCAACATGGACGATTACCGCCGCCTCCGGCCGGACCTGTTTCCCTGCCATGACGCGGCCATCCAGAGCATGGCGCCCTGGGCGGAGCGCCAACACCGGGGCGAGGCGGTGGTATGGTGCACGTTCGAGGGTTTCTTTTGGTTTCCGCGCACACTGATGGGCTTTCAGAAGCTGATGTTCGCCTTTGGCGACCAGCCGGAGTTGCTCCACGCCATCAACCGGGACCTGCTCGAATTCAACCTCGGCCTGCTCGACAAAATCCTGTCGGTCTGCCTGCCGACCTTCATCACCATCGCCGAAGACATGTCCTACAATCACGGGCCCATGATCTCGCGGCGGACGTTCCAGGAGTTCGTCGCGCCCTATTACCGCCAACTGGTGCCGCGGTTGCTGGAGCGCAACATCCTGCCCTTAGTTGACACGGACGGGGACGTGACGCTGCTGGTGCCGTGGCTGGCCGAACTGGGGGTCAACGGGGTCCTGCCGCTCGAGCGGCAGGCGGGCGTGGATGGGATGGAACTGCGCCGGCGCTACCCGCGCCTGCTGATGGTCGGGCATTTCGACAAGATGACGATGAACCGCGGCGAAGCGGCGATGCGGGCCGAGTTCGAGCGGCTCCTGCCGCTCATGCGCACGGGCGGCTTCATTCCCAGCGTGGATCACCAGACGCCCCCAGGGGTGTCGCTCGAACACTACCGCCTTTATTTGCGGTTGCTCGATACGTACGTGCGCCTGGTTGAATAGTTGCCTGCTTAAGCTCAGCGGGCGAGCCGGCGCACTCCCTGCATCAGCGCCTCCTGGCCCGGAGCTGGTCGAGATACTCGCGCGCCGCCTGGTTCCTGGGGTCCAGGCGCGCCGCCTCTTCCAGATGCCGCAAGGCCTTGTCAAAATCCCCTTCCTGGACCAGGGCGACGCCCAAGTTCAGATGCGCCATGGGGTAATCCGGCTTGAGGCGGATGACTTCCTCGAACTCCTTGCGCGCCCCGGCGCTCTGGCCGGCCAAGGCCAATTCTTCCCCGAGGGCGTAATGTCCCTCCCAATAATCGGGTCGCAACTGGAGCGCATGGCGCAAACTGGCGCTGGCTTCAGCCCGGCGATTCAACTTCGAGAGCGCCTTGCCGATGTGGTAATATGCCCGCGGGTCCTGTGGCGCCAGTTGGCGCACACGCTCGTATTCCTTGAGGGCAAGCTCAGGTTCACCTTCCAGCGCGTGGATGTTCCCCAGCTCCAGCCAGCCTTCTGCCAGGTCGGGGCGCATTTTCACGGCCTGCAAGAGCAGCGCTCGCCCGGCCACCAGCTCGCCCTGCCGCACCAGCAGCCGCCCCGCCTGCAAATAGGCCACGGGATGCTGCGGGATCAACCCGCGCACCCGCTGCCACTCGGCCACGGCTTGAGGCAGCTCACCGACGGCCTCCAGAAACTGGGCGAAGTTCTCGTGCAAACGGTGGTCCTCGGGCGCCTCTTTCAAGGCCGCCAGATAGACTGCGCGCGCCTTGGCCGCCGCGGCACGGTCCATCCCCCGGCGCAAGGCCCGCATTTGGCCCCGAACCTCCTCGACCCGTTGTGTATGATTGAGCTGTCCGGTGAAAGGCGGCCGCGACAACCGTTGGAGCAGGTCGTCCAGGACGGCGCAGCGGTTCCAATCCGTCAGCCCCAAGCGCTGCTCACACGCCGCCTGCGAGGCCCAGCCCGCCGATGCCCGGTTGGTCGCGGCGGCGGGCAGAAAACCTTCCGCCGCCTCCGCCCAGGCTCGCGCCAGAAGGTAGTTGCCATCGAAATTAAAATGAACGTGTTCCCAAAAGGCTTCGCTGCCGGCGATGCCCACGGGACTGTTGGTGGCCAACACAGCGGCCGCATCGCACAGCGCCAGGCCGGGGCCGGCAAATTGGCGGGCGGCTTGGCCGAGGATGGCGTTGAGGGGCGAGTCCGCGCGGAATGGCAGCGCGTCAGCATCACACGCCGCCTGGAAATGCCCTCGCGCCGCTAGTGGCGCAGGCGTCTCGCCGGCGTTGGTTTCCAGGGCGAGCCGCAAGAGACATTCGCCCCAGCGAAACTGAAGCTCAGCGAACCGGGGATCGATCCTGGCGGCTTGTTCGAGTTTTTGGGCCGCCCCGGCAAAGTCGCCTGCCGCCTCGGCCTTGAGGGCTGCGGCGCAGAGTCTGGCATGGGACTGGCCCTCGGCCGCCGTCAGGCCGGCGTCGAGCAGCGAGGCGAAAGGCGGGCAGTCCTTGAGATTGACCCCCACCGTGCAGAGAATAATCGGCACACCCGTGCGGCGGCCCGCCCACAGAATATCTTCCAGGTTTCTGCGGAAGCTCCGATAAACCGCTTCCTTGCGAGGGTCCTGCGGGGCGATGCGATTTTCCATGAACATTTGCATCTCGCCCCAGGCGGAGCGGTGTTTGGCCGACCCGGCCAGCTTCCGGCCCAGGGTCAGGAGCACTTGCCCCAGGCGCGTCTCTTGGGCCCCCAGGCTCAGCCGCACTTGCCAGAGCGGCGGCGATTGCGACCCCGAGATGGCGGTCGCGCCGAAGGGCCCGACCATCTCATTGTTGCCCATATAGACAATCCACAAGTCGCCCTGGCGGCGGGCGCATTCGCGGGCGATGGGCAGGACCGCATGGGAATTGATCGCGGTCAGCGCGCCGCAGATGACCTCGAACTCCACGTCGGGAAAACGCTCCCGCAACAGCATTTGGAGATACCGCCCCGCCCCGTAAGCGGGCGCGGGGTCGCCCAAGGCCGCCGATTCGCCCAGCAGGAAGATGCGGTAAGCGCGCGCCCCCTTGTTCGCCTTCATCACTACGGGCGGCGGGCTGCGCGCCAGTTCAGGCGGGAAAAACCTTAGCCCGAATTTGTCGTTCTCCACCAGGCACTCCTGGTTGCCGATGCGAATGCGCTGGAAGAAGGCCGTCGGGTAGCCGCAGCCCGCCAGGCGCAAGACCAATTCCAGCCCGGCCAGCACCAGGAGCGGCAACAACACAAACCCCACCAGGCTGAACAACCACTTGCGCCCGGTGGAAAGCAGGACCTCAGTCATCTCCGGGCCCCTCCGCCCCTGTGCGCCGGCGGCTGCCTGGGCCGGCTTGGGTGCCTGCGGCTGGTTCGGCTTTGGTTTCGCCACGAATTGTGCTCCCGTTTTATCGGCGGCCATGAGTGTCCCGACCGTCGGCCCAGTGCTGCGCCGGCCTGTGCGCCATCTTGCCCTCAGCCTAAGCCGGAGCCGGGGCGCAAAGCAATCCTGAAGATGGGGCGGCGCGTAAGGCGGGCGCATCCTGACACTGCTCCCGGGCGCGGGCGGAAGAATGCCGCGCTGCGCGCGGGCAAAGTGGAATTGGTGGCAGTGTCGGGATGCGCCCTGCCCGCTGGCGCCACTACACTGCCAATTGACTTGCCGCACCGGGGCAGATACCCTGTTAGCGGCTAGTGGATTTACGGACATGACTGAGACCATCCAGAAATTACTCCGCCTCCAGGAGCGTGACCGGCAAATACGCCGGGTCCAGGCCGAGCTGGACCACATCGAGCCGGAACAGCAGATGCTCCGCGCCAGGGCCGTCACCGCGCAGGCGGAGCTGGACAACGCCAGAGCCCGGCTGCGGCAGATTGGATTGGGGCGCGACGGGCTGGAACTGGAGATCAAGGCCAAAAAGGAACTCGTGACCAGGTATAGCCTCCAGCAGTTCCAGACCCGGAAGAACGAGGAGTACCGCGCGCTGGCCCACGAAATCCAGCTCTGCAAAGAGGCCATTTTCAAGCTCGAGGACCAGGAAATCGCGTTAATGGAACAGGAGGAGGCGGTGCAAAAAGAGATCTCCCGGGCCACCCAGGCAGCGAACGACACGCGCCAGCTCGTGGCCGACCAACTGGCCCAACTCGCCACGCGGGAACAGAACCTGAAAATGGAGTTGGCCGGCCTCCAGGCCAACCGCGAGGACCTGGCCGCGGCGGTGGGCGAGACCGAGCGCGCGCGCTACGACCGCCTCGTCCGCTCCAGGGGCGAGCATGTCGTGGTCGGCGTCCAGCACGGGGTTTGCGGCGGCTGCCACATGCGCCTGCCCCCGCAATTGCTCGTCTTCTGCCAGGCCGAAAAGGAAATCATCACTTGCAGCAACTGCGGGCGCGTCCTCTTTTACACGCCGGACATGGATTTGGCCGCGGTCGACTGAGCAATGGTTAGCGAGGCTGCGCCTCAGACCACCTCTGGCATCGAGCCTGCCCGGAGAGGTCCATTGAGAATTGAGTTGAACAAGTTGAAAGAGCTGTGCGCCTGCAGGCGCGCAGGGAGCTTGCGCAAACCAAGTCGCGTCGTTTTTTAACTTTTTTAACTTTGTTACCCCTTCCAGGTCTGGTATATTGCTCTTGATTTTGGAAGGGCGGAGGATCGCTCCCGGCGCGAGCCGGGGGAGGAAAGTCCGAGCACCGTAGGGCGCGATGCCGCGTAACCCGGAGGCGCCTTTGCAAGAAGGCGCGCCTCGGGATGCACGCGGGCGGTAATGCCGAGAGGCATTCCGACGGACAGTGCCACAGAAAACAAACCGCCCAGCCCTTCCTGAAGCCGTCGGCAGAGTAGTGGTGTCCACTGCGGGCCGGCGCTCCTGCGCCTTTGTCCTGGTGGCTGCCGGCAGGTCTCAGGAAGGGTTGGGTAAGGGTGAAATGGCGGGGTAAGAGCCCACCGCTCCAAGCGCAAGCGCGGAGGCACGGAAAACCCCATCGGGTGCAAGGCCAAATAGGGGACTGCGGAGCGGCCCGCTCCACCCCGCTCCTTCTAAGACTCTGAGCGCACCAGGGCCGCTGCCGGAGTCTTAGAAGGAGCGGGGCGGTCCCGGGTATTGGCCGCTGAGACAAATGATTCTCTCCCCCGCTCTTTCTCAAGCGCTCGGCGGTTTTGACCGGAGGCGAGCACTTCAGAAAGAGCGGGGCAGACAGAACTCGGCTTACAGCCCTTCCAAGATCACCGGCCTCGGCCTTGGCCGTAACGATTCCTCGGATTGGGGAGCGCAGGCGATGGCGGATTTCCTCAGTCCTGGCCGGTCGCTTGCACTGCCGCCTTTGGGCTGGCGTTGCCATTGCGATCCACCGCCGAGACGGCTATTACCTCCGGGGCCGTTCCGTGCCAGAGCCGGCCCGAGGCCTTGCCGGGCAGGATTTCCGTTTGCCACTGGCCACCGGCGCGCGTTTGCAGCAACCAGTGCGAGACCGGTTGCGCCCCGGCAGCGCTCCAACTGATTTGCAGGCCCCCTCCCCCTTTGCCCTGGCTGGCGGCCAGGCTTGGTTTTCCCAGCCGTTTCGGCCCCAGCCACGGTGCGGCCGGCACCAGCGCGGGCTGGGTATAGACGGCGCGCTCCAGCGCCTCAGCCAGGGCGCTCTTGCCCATCAGGCTTTTCATGTTCCAATGAACGTGGCCCCCGACGCCGGGTTGTCTGCGCGACAAGCGGATTTGATTGACGATTTCCTCGGGCTGCCACCGGCGCCCGACCTTGGTCGAGTCCAGGCCCGCCACCAGGAGCCGCCCTTTGGCGTTTTGTTGGCCCCACCATTTGAGCAGGACCGGGAAGCTTTGTGGCGGGGGCTCGATGCCCCAGTAAAGCTGGGGCGCGAAATAATCCAGCCAGCCCTCCGCCAGCCATTTGCGGGAGTCGGCGTAAAGCTTCGCGTAAGCATCGTAGCCCCGGATTTGCGGCGGGTAGCCCGGGCGCCAGATGCCGAACGGGCTGAGACCCAACTTGACCCAGGGCTTCTCCGCCTTGATCGAGTTATACACGCGCCGCAGGAACGCATTGACGTTTTCGCGCCGCCAATCCTCGCGGCTCAGCTTGCCCGGAGCCCCAAAACGCTGCCAGCTCGGCCCATCGGGGAAATCCAGGTCTTTGCCCGACGCATCCCGTTCCGTGTAAGGGTAAAAGTAATCGT
Source organism: Verrucomicrobiota bacterium (assembly GCA_049518415.1). Taxonomy (GTDB): domain Bacteria; phylum Verrucomicrobiota; class Verrucomicrobiia; order Limisphaerales; family UBA8199; genus CAVQND01. Next base: position 7,737 of record JBEKRX010000039.1, on the reverse strand, counting down.
CGAAATGGACGCCATCGATGTCGTAACGCCTGACCACGTCCAGGACGACGCTCAGCGAGTAGTCCTGCACCTCCCGCTCACCCGGGTCCAGCCACAGGTATTTCCCATAGCGCTTCACCAGGTGCGGCCGGGTTTGGCTGATGTGGGAGGGGGCCGGCGGCGATTGGGGGGCGTTATAGCCGGCGCGATAGGGGTTGAACCAGGCGTGCAGTTCCAAACCGCGCTGGTGCGCCTCTTCCACCGCGAAGGCCAGCGGGTCGTAGTAAGGCTCCGGCGGCTTGCCCATCGCGCCGGTCAGGTATTCCGACCACGGCTCAAGCCTCGACGCATACAGGGCATCGCAGGCGGGCCTGACCTGGAAAATGACGACATTGAGCTTGAGCTGCGCGGCCCGATTCAGGATGGCGATTAGCTCCGCCTTTTGTTCCGCCGTGCCGAGGTTATTTCTCGAGGGCCAGTCGATGTTCGCCACCGTCGCCACCCAGGCGGCGCGAAACTCCCGGCTCGCCTCGGGGGGGGTGACCGAACAAGGCTCATAAACGGCCGCCGGGCGGACCGAAGGTCCAAAAGGACGCGGGGCTGTTTCCGGCGCCAGTGCGCCATTGCTCACCTCTTGGGGGGGAAGCCACTGTCCATAAGCCCAGCCGCTTTCCAAGACCTGGCTGGCGGCCGCTCCAAAAGGGCCAAAAACTCCCAATGTCCCCAACAGGGCCAATGTAAGCAATGTAAGGAGACGGCTGAGTTTTTTGAGGCGGGCGCCGATTCGGCTGCCCGGTTCGGCCTCACGGCGGGCGCATCCCGACACTGCGACCGAGCGCGGGCGGAAGCCCTCCCCCCTTCCCCCCTCCCATGCGCTCAGAGCGCATGGGAGGGGGGTGATCCATTTTTGCGCTTTACCCAGGGTGGCGGCCCGTCCCGCTCGGAGCGGGACGGGCCTTGCCCTGGGCTGGTATGTATCCGCCCCTACAGGGCGGAAGAATGCCGCGCTGCGCGCGGGTAGAGTGGAGTTGGTGGCAGTGTCAGGATGCGCCGCCTCACCCCCACGGGCAGGGAGTTTGACTGCCGGCCGATAGCCAATAGCCAATAGCCAGAGTTCCGCCTCACCCCCACGGCCAGGGAGTTTGGTTGACAAACCGCCAAACGGCACGGACAGGTGGGCGGGTGCCCGTAAGGGCCTGGTGTGCCTTCCTGCATTTGGCTGCATAAAGTCGTTTGTTCAGGCGCCAATCTCGCGAAGTATGGCTTCGGTCTGGCCCGGAAAATTATTTCCAAAAAGTAGTTGAAATGCGAGCGCCTATTGTGTATAAATAATGGCAGCGGCATATTTGACCGGCATTCATAGTTTTTAGCGGTTGTTGGCACAATTCAAATCTCGGTTCCTCACCCATTAGTTGTGCTAGGCTGACGGTTGTATCCTGTAGGTTGTGGTTTTTGCTTTACTCGAGGCGCGTGCCTTGGTTGTTTTAAGAAAATCATGTATCTGAAGAATCTAACGGTCCTGGGATTTAAGTCCTTTGCCAACAAAACGGCCCTGAACTTTCAGCCCGGGGTCACCGCGATCGTGGGCCCCAATGGGTGTGGCAAGTCCAACGTGTCCGACGCAGTGCGTTGGGTGCTGGGCGAGCAATCCGCCAAGGCGTTGCGTGGCGAGGAGATGGCGGACGTGATTTTTAACGGCACCGACGGGCGCAAGCCTTTGGGGATGGCCGAGGTTTCGCTGACGATCGGCGGCGTGGATCAGGACCACCTGAGCGCCGCAGGCGTCGAAGTTGCTTACCACGAAGTGACCATCACGCGGCGCGTCTTCCGCGACGGGGGCAGCGAGTACTACGTCAACAAAATTCCTTGCCGCCTCAAGGACATCCAGCATCTGTTCATGGGCACCGGCCTGGGCCGGACCAGCTACAGCATCATGGCCCAGGGCAACATCACGCAGATTCTCTCCAGCAAGCCCGAGGACCGCCGGATGATCTTCGAAGAAGCCGCCGGCATCACGAAGTACAAAGCGCAAAGGAAAGAGGCCCTCCGCAAACTGGAGTACACCGAGCAGAATCTCCTGCGCGTGGCGGACCTGGTCCGCGAGGTCAAGCGCCAAATCGGCTCCCTCCAGCGCCAGGCCGCCAAGGCGCGCCGGTACAAACAGCTTGCCCAGGAACTCCAGCACCTCGACACCCAGCTCGCCCGCCACCACTTTGACGTGCTCCAGGTCGAAATCAACGAGCGCCAGGCGGCGGCCGAGGGCCTTCGCCACGACCTCGAGGCCGCCTCCGCCGACCTCCTGCGCGACGAGGATGAAATGGCGCAACGCCGCAGCCGGCTTTCCGAGCTCGAACACCAAATCGGCCTGAGCCAGCAGCACGGCCTCCAACTCAAGAGCGAAAGCGACCAGCGCCAAAGCCGCATTCATTTCAACCAGGAGCGTCTCCGCGAATTCGCCCTCCAGAATGCCAAGGCCCTGGCCGACATCACCCAGGCCGAAGAGCGCCGCCGGGCGGCCGAGGCGGAACTCAGCGCGGCCACCGAGCATCTGGCCGCTTCCGCCGCCGCCCGCGAGGCACACCGCCAGGCCCTGGCCGCCAAACAGGAAGCCCTCCAGGGCGTCGAGCAAGACCTGCGCGGGTGCCAGGAGACCTTGCGCCAGACCCAGGCCGCCGCTTTTGCGGCCGCCCAGGACTTGAGCCGGCTGCGCAACGAAATCAACGCCCTCGACCTGCAAAAGCAGGGCAATGTCGTCCGGCTCGACAAGCTCTCGGCCGAGAAAATCCAGCTCGAGGAGGAACGCGCGCGGCTCGAAACCCGCTTGCAGGAGTTCGCGGCCAATGTGGAGGCCAGCAAACGCAGTGTCCAGACCCAGCGCGGCACGGTTGAAGAGCGCCAAGAGCGCCTGGGCCAAATCCAGGAGGAATTGGACTCCGCCGCCAGGCAGCTCGACCAGGTTCTGCAGCAGCAGGCCGAAAAACGTTCCCGGCTGGATGTGCTGGAACAACTCCAGGCCGGCCACGAAGGCTTCAGCGCCGGTTCCCTGGCCGCCCTCCAGCAGTCGCAGCACGTGCTCGGCTCCCTGGCGGACAAAATCCACGTGCCCGACCAATTCGTCACGGCCATCGAAACGGCCCTTGGCCATCACCTGCAACTGGTGCTGACCGAGCAGGCGGAGTCCGCCCAGCAGATCCTCGCCGACCTGGCGGCGAACCAGAAAGGCCGGGCGAGTATCGCCCCGCTGGCCTTCGCGCGCAACGGCCAGGCCCAGGCGGCGACCACTCTAAACCGTGGCTCGGAGGCGGGGCCGGGCCGGCAGGATGCCGGCGCTCCGGCGGCGCTGTCGGCCATTGAACTGGATGGCGTGCCTCTTGCCGCGCTGGAGGTCGTGCAGAGCGAGGCCTCCATCCGTCCGCTCCTCCAGGGCCTGCTGGGCACGACGCGCATCGTGCGGGACCTCAACGCCGCCACCGTTGCCTGGATCGCCAGCCGCGGCGCCTTCCATTACGTGACCCTGGGCGGCGAGGTCCTCAGCGCGCACGGGGTCTATACCGGCGGTTCCAGCGGCGGCAATGGCGACGGCCACGCGCCCGCTTCGATTCTGGGCCGCAGGAACCAAATCGCCGACCTCGAGGCGGCCGTGGTGCGCGTGCAGCAGCAGGTGGCCCAAATCAGCCGCCAGCGAGGCGGGCTCCAGGGCGAGCAGAGCCAACTCCAGGCCGGCCTGCAGCAGGCCCAGACCGAACTGCGCGCGCAGGAAGTGGCCATTGCCACCCACCAGGGCGAGTTCAACGTCCTGGGGAATTCGCACCGCTTGCTGCATCAAAAGATCGACACGGTCGTTTACGAGATCGAGAGTCTCGCCGCGCAGGAGCGGGAGGGTTTGGAAAAGCGCGCCGGGCTGGGCGCCAAAGCGGGCGAACTGGAAGCCCGCGAGCAGGCGCACCAGGCGCAAGTGGCCGAGGCGGCCGCCCGCCTGGAGACCTTGCGCCAGCAACGCGACGCGGCCAACGCCGGCCTGACGGAGAGCCGAGTCGCCCTGGCCACGGCGCAACAGATGTGCGCCGCCTACGAGCAACAGCAGCAGTCGCTCGACCAGCGCCGCCAGGAACTGAGCCAGTTCATCGAGCAGCGCCGGAGCGAACTGGGTGATTGCGACACGCGCCAGGAACAGGCCGAATCGGAAATCCAGGATTCACGCCGTCAGATTCAGAGCCTGGACCAGGAGCGGGAACAGGAGAACGCCCAGACCGCCGAGTTGCTGGCGCAAAAACAGGCGCAGGAGGCCGCGGTGGCCGCCCGCGAGGAGGCCCTGCGCGAGCAGCGCCGCCACCTGGGCGAAGTCCAGGAGCAGCGCTCGGCCCTCGAAATCCAGTTGGCCCAGAAAACCATGGCGGCCCAGAACCTGCGCCAGCGGGTGCAGGAGAAATACCACATTCGGCTCGACGACGTCCGCAGCGAGTGCATCACCATTACTTTCGCCGACGAAGGCCCGCCCAAAATCCACGTGCTGACCCCGGATGAGATGGCCGCCGCCGGGGTGGCCACGTCTTGGACCACGGTGGCCCAGCAGGTCGAGGCCCTGCAACAGCGCCTTGACGAAATGGGTCCCGTCAACCTCGTCGCCATCGAGGAATACGAAGAGACCGAGGAACGCTACCAGTTCCTCAGCCAACAGCACGACGACCTCCTCCAGGCCAAGGCCCAACTGCTGGAGGTGATCAACCGCATCAACGCCCAGACGCGCCAGATGTTCAAGCAAACTTTCGAGCAGGTCCGCGAAAACTTCCGCGCGCTGTTCACCGAAGTTTTCGATGGCGGCAAGGCCGACCTGCTGCTCCTGGACGAGAACGACCTGCTTGAGAGCGGCATCGACATCGTCGCCCGCCCGCCCGGCAAGCAGTTGCAGACCATCTCGCTGCTCTCCGGGGGCGAACAAACCATGACCGCCGTCGCGCTCCTGTTCTCCATCTACCAGGTCAAGCCCAGCCCCTTCTGCCTGCTGGACGAGTTGGACGCGCCGCTGGACGAAGCGAACATCAACCGCTTCCTCCGCATCCTGCAGCGGTTCCTCCTCCACTGCCAGTTCATCATCATCACCCACAACAAGCGCACCATCAGCATGGCGGACGTGCTCTATGGCATAACCATGCGGGAGCAGGGCGTCAGCCAGCTCGTGAGCGTCAAGTTCCACAAGACCGGCGAGCGCGTCACCGATCACCAAGCCGTCCTCCTGGAAGGCTCCGCTTCCTCCCGGCCGCTCCCCTCGGCCGAGGCTGCAGCCCGAGCGGAGGAGGATACCGATGTGGTAATGGCCAAGTAGGGCCGGGGTGCTTAGGGGGCCGTTTCATAACCAGTTTCATCTCGGTGACCAGTTCATGGACGCCCATGCGCCGAAAGTCGCCCCGGCCTCCAGGCGGCGGCTGGCGGTGCTGCCTGCGCCCCCAAATGCGCAGCCCGCCGCCTCACTCGGATGACAAATTACCATTACTCAATGACCATTTCTCAATGAACCGCCGCCCCTAGCGGCGTCACGCGTGGCGGTTCAATGGTAATTGAGTATTGAGAAATGGTAATTTGTCATTGAATCCCGATTCCGAATCGGGAGGGGGGCGCACAGCGTAACGACCTGAAAGGCGTAAAGAACGCGGTAGTCCCGATTCGGAATCGGGATTCGGAGCCGCGCGGCTGCGTGGACGCGTGTAGCGGGGCGTGGTAAGAGCGCCCGCACCCCACAGGCATGGGCCGCCCTGCGGACCTGGGACGTGTTCCGCCGGGCGGCGAATCGTCCGGGTCAGCACGCTATGCCAGGGCGCGCAACAGCCGCACCAGGGCGTAGGCGAGCGCGCCGGTGACCGGGATGGTGAGGAGCCAGGCCCAGACCATGCGCTCGACCACGATCCACTTGATGGCATTGAGGCGGCGGGCGGCGCCAACGCCCATGATGGCGGCCGAGATATTATGGGTGGTCGAGACCGGGATGCCCAGGTGCGTGGCGGTGCAAATCACCAGGGCGGAACTGGTCTCGGCGGCAAAGCCGTTGATGGGGTGGAGCCTCACCATTTTATGCCCCAGGGTCCGGATGATGCGCCAGCCCCCCACGGCGGTGCCGGAGGCCATCACCAGCGCGCACACGACCTTGATCCAGACGGCAATTTCCAGGTCCTTGTTCGGCGCCGGCTGGGGCGTGTGCAGGAACCAGAGCCAGGGCGGCAAATTCTTGAACTGGCCGGCCGTGGTGGCGCCCAGCAGGCTCAGGGCGATGATGCCCATGGTCTTCTGGGCGTCATTGGTGCCGTGCATGACGCCCATGCCGGCGGCGCTGAACATTTGGGCCACGCCGAAAAAGCGGTTCACTTTCGCCGGGCGCGCCTGGTGCAGGAGCAGGTAAAGCAAGGCCATGACCAGGGCGCCCAGCACCAGGCCCGCCACGGGCGAGGTGACCATCGGCACGATGACCTTCCACAGCAGACCTTTGCCCAGCCACCAGTGCTGCGGGCTGGGCTGCGACCAGATCACCACCTGCCAGTTCTGGCCGGAGGCGGCCAGCGCCGAGCCGCACAGGCCCCCAATGAGCGCGTGGCTGGAGCTGGACGGCAGCCCGAACCACCAGGTGAACAGGTCCCAGAGGATGGCCCCCAGCAACGCGCAAATGATGATGCCCGGAGTCATCGCCACCAGGTTCATATCCACCAGGCCCGAGGCGATGGTCCTCGCCACGGCCGTGCCCCAGAGGGCGCCCAGCAGGTTGGTAACGGCGGCCAGCACCACCGCCTGGCGGGGCGTCAAGACCTTGGTGGAAACCACGGTGGCGATCGAGTTGGCCGTATCATGGAAGCCATTGATGAATTCGAACACCAGCGCCACCGCGATGACGGTCAGCACGAGGGTCATGGCGCGTCAGGAGTTCTTCAGGGAGATGTGGGCGATCACATTGCCGGCATCGCGGCAGCGGTCGATGACCTTTTCCAGCAGTTCGTAAAGGTCTTTAAGGGCAATGACCTGGAGCGGCTCATGTTTGCCGCTGAACAGGTCCTGGTAGAGCACCATGATCTGCTTGTCGGCCTCGCCCTCGACAAACTGGAGCTTGTCGTTGAGTTCCTTGACCTGCTCGAGGTGCATGCCGCGGCGGAGCGACTTGACTAACTCGAGCACGATGTCCGTGGCCCGTTCCAGCAGGCCGATCTGCCTCGAGAAATCAATCCCCCGCACAAACTGCGGCGCCAGCAAGGCCCGCTCGCTGAACTTCTCGACCGTCTTGGGAATCTTATAGAGGGCGTTGGACAGCTCCTCGATGTCTTCCCGCTCGAGCGCCGTGACGAAGGTCGTATAAACGGCGGCGCTGATCTGCTCCGTAATGTATTTGTCTTTGCGGCGCGCATAAGCGAATTCGTTCACGGCCACAGGCCGGTCCAGTTCTTTGCTGAGTTTGACCAGGGCTTGCACGCTGGTGCGCGCCTCCTCGGCGCTGGCCTCCAGGAGGGTGAAGAACTTGTCCTCCTGGCCCAAGAGCTTTTGCAGTGAAAACATCGTCCGGCAGTTCTACACCTTTCGGGCAAAAGGGCACGCAAAAAGTGGGCGGCATTAGGGCTCATGCAAGAACAGGTTCCGAAGGCGAGGCGTAATTCCAACATTGTTCATAGGGGTAGGGATGGCGGGGTTAGCGCCACCCCTCCCTCCGAACCGGACAGGCGGATTTCCCGCATCCGGCTCTCCAGTCAGTGGTTTCTCTACGAGACTAACCATAGGCACATGTGC
>JBEKRX010000038.1:0-87997 GCA_049518415.1 Verrucomicrobiota bacterium | reverse complement strand
GCGGCCTTGAGTCGCCGACGTTCCAATTCATCGAAATCGCGTTCCACGCCTTTTGGGTTGCCCATGCCCAAAGAATAACACGGAAGCTCGGGGATGTCACTATATTATGCGAAATTCAGTAGAATACCATCGCCATGAAGAAATCAAGAACCTCATCGTCAATACGGCGGCCTTGCGCACAGAAGTAGATAACCTGCTGCGGTCGGAGCATGCTGATATTCTCAACAAGCTGGATGAAGTTCTTCTGCGGCTAGACGAGTTCAGAGGTCTCGCCTTGGCCCTCTGCATATCCCAAGGTGAATCCGTCGTCGCAATTAAAGAAGCACTTTCAGAAGATGCACGGACACTGCTGAAAGAGGCATCCCATTCCAGGGATGGATTCGTTTGGAAATCGGAAACAAGTATGTATGGTGAACTCATAAATATTAACATAAAGGACCAGGAATTTCTCGGCAAACCCGGCGACAATCGGGCCCAGGCGAGATGGTTGCACGCCTTCGACGAGCTTGTGCGGGCTGGATGCTTCGAGCCAACGTCACACCAGGGAGGGTTCAGAGTGTCGCACATCGGATATCAGCTTGCAGACCAGCTAAAGCAGCAGACCTGACAGCAGCGTCCGCCTAACGCTGAGTCTATCCTACCAGGCCGCTCCGCTCGCCCATAGCTATATGCTTGTGCTCTTTATCGTCCTAGAATAGCGCCTCTTCATCGTTAGCCAATGCACTTTCAGCCAATAGAACACAACCGTCTTTAGCGAGTCCTGGGCGCACTGGAATATGCTCTATGTCATCTCAACAGAGGTTTATGGCGGCCGTGACTAAAGCATAGAGTAAGGCTCCGGGTGGTCCTTAGTGCCACGGTGCACATCTCCAGGTCCAAATCGCAATAGCCCAGGGTCGAACAACCTGTCCCATGCGTGGTCGTTGACCGCCATCTTGGAGAGGAACGAAGCGAAGCCTCTGAGGGTGAAGAAGTGGATGTGGGAGAACGTGAAGCTGCGTTCTTCTGGTGGGCTGCGCAAGCGGATTGTGTGCCCTACATAATACTCACACTGCCCTACCTTCTCCGGGTCCGTTGCCATCTTCCCGTCGTTCTGGTATGCCGCCCTCCATAATGATTCGTCTGGGACAACCACTGCTGGCAGCACGGCGGACCAGATAATCTCACGTGCCGGCGCATAATCAAAGGCTGCGTCAGCCAGGTCCACCGCTGAAGAAAGTGCCTGTGCCCATCTTTCGTAAATGTCCGAGTCAGGGGCTGCTACTGCGACGGCCGACCTAGAGTCTTTGGGTTTAAGCCGCAGGAAATTCTTGCCCACAAACTCCTCCTGCAGATAAAAACTCTGGCGCTTCTTGGCTCGGCACGCCTGTGAATGTGGTCCATATGGTTGGTGGTCGACAATTCGGTGACCAACTGAGTAAATAAGGTCTTGGAAGGCTTCTCCTTCCTCCCTGCTGGCTCCGCAAACGACCAGAGGGAATGACGGATTCAGGTTCTTGCATTCTACGGCGAGCAGCATCCGAGTGGTTCGATTATCGGGCTCCCAAGCTTCACTCCCTGTATAGCCTTCAGCCGGAATCGAGAGCCGTTGGGTCCTGGTCACCTTCGTGAGCGAGCATCTGTAGTCAAATTGTCTCGGCTTTCCGGTCACGGGGTCGGTATATGTGCCGCCGTGTTGAACATCAATGTTGCGGATTTGTCGTATAGCCGCACCGACTCGCATTTCATGTCCAAAGTCGTCCTCTGTGGCCACTATCTTCAGGATGTCGGAGGCAGAGATTGCCATAAATACTATTGGCTAATTATGATTTTCTTTACCTGTTTGACCGATTTTACCTGGCACCGGGCTGGCGTCAACATCTAAACGCCTAGGTAATCGCCGGCATGAGCAGAAGGCTCACCAGCACCGGCCCCATCAACTCCTGGTCCGGAAGCCCTGAATTTTGCGCACCGTTGGCCTTCCAGAGGCTTTTCTGCTAACTGCTGGTGCCAGGGAGGTGGTCTTGAGCAGCGAGGGGTTGGAGGCCCAGGTGGATGCGGCGGCGCGGGGCGAGTGGTGATTGCGAGGATGGAGCCAGGTCCGGGTCCCTGGTGCTCAGTGGGTGGGGAATTTCGACTCGTCCTCGCTCTCGAATTGCAGGCTCCACGCACCGCCAGGAGTCAGAAAATGCGAACTTTTACGAGGGCCCGAGAATAAGCTGAGTGGTTGAACTTGGTTTTCGCGCGCTCGGTTTCAAGGCGTAACCCCCAAGGCCGGTTTGTCGAACTTCACACCCTTGCGGAGGGCGTGGTCAACCATTTCTGCGACGTAGCGGCGGCGTTCGGCAAGCGGCAGGAAGTTGACCCGGGCCATTTCCTCGCCAAAGGCGCGGACATGGAAGTCGTACGCCACGCGGTGGAGGTGGTCCAAAACGTCGGGCGCAAGCCAGTCGGGCGCTGTCTTGAGGTCACTCATTGCGCCAAGAGGTTAAAGCATTTCCGCGCATCTGGCAACCAACGGAGTGCTCCGGGCGGAAGAAAGCGGGCCGCCTGGGCTTGGGCTTCGTCAATCAGCCGTTCAATTCCGTACTGGCGCAAAGGACTAACCGGCAACAACTGCTCGGCATGTTCGAGACGGACTTGATGCTGCTCAGCAAGGGATGGAGCGCCGGAGCGATGGTCGCCTTTGACGGCGAGCATATAGGGCCGCACGGCGCGTTCATGGACCTTGACGCGAAGTTGGTCGAGCCGACTCCAGAACTCGATTTCGCCCTTCAGTGCCAATTCCAGGCGCTCGTCCGGCTCCGTCAACAGGGCCAGTGCCGGGCGCAAGGCGATCATCGCCGCCGGGCGGCACAGCTTTGTGGCCGTCTGAACCAGCACGTCGTAGTTGAAGAGGTGCAGCCAACCACGCGGGTCGCCAGCTTCAAGGAGTTTAACCCCCAAAGCCGTAGCGAAGGGCCAATCCTTTTCGCGATTGGTGCGTTTCATTTCCGCCACCGTGTGCAGGCCGGCGTAGAGGCCCTGGAGTTCCGCTTGCCAGGGGGAACTGCCCTGCGGCGCAACTCCGAAGATGTCGAGATACGCCTCCACGCCCGGGGTGTCCCACACAAAATGACTGGTCCAGCCGCCGCGCAGCCAGCGGGGATCAAGCGGCGGGGTGAGATGGCCCCGATAGCTGGGCAGTTGGCCGCCAAGACTGGCCTCGCCGAGCAGCTTGAAAAAGTCACCGGCGGCATCGGGAGCGCAGAGCAGATCACAATCCTTCGTCGCTGCAGCCACGCCAAAAGCCACACAGGCCATGCCGCTGGTAATGGCGCAGGTTATCCCACGACTGCGCGCGCGGGAGACCAACCCTTCGTAGAATTGTTCTAATTCAGCGTAGCTCAACGGCATGGCCTAGCTTTACCGTTCTGGCTTGCCCAAGTCGAGAGTCAAAGTCGCAGGGAGTTTTTTCGGGGCGCATCTTGACACTACCACCGAGCGCGGGCGGAAGCCCTCCCCCCTTCCCCCCTCCCATGCGCTCGGAGCGCATGGGAGGGGGGTGATCCGTTTTTCCAGTTCACCCAGGGCGGCGGCCCGTCCCGCCAGGAGCGGGACGGGCCTTGCCCTGGGCTACTTTCTTGCCGCCCCTCCGGGGCGGAAGAGTGCCGCGCTGCGCGCGGGTAGAGTGGAATTGGTGGCAGTATCAAGATGCGCCCGTTTTTTCGGGGGCGAACGTTCGTGCGTATGGCCTCTGATGTTGCCGGCGAAACCTTCTGGTTCCGGGTTTTGCTGCACTTTTAGTGCACAGCTTCGTAACGCGGCGGAGCCGCAACCAAGAGCGAAGCGTCAATTCCTCAGTGGGAAGAGCAACGTGGGCCTTCCCCCGCCGCGTTAAATGCGGCGCTCCGCGCCGAAGAATCAGGCCCCTCCAAAGGAAGCATGCCAAGACATTCACGCAAAAACGTGGATGTTGCGACCAAAGACTCTAAGTCCTTGATAATCGTTGGAGCGGGTGAAGGGAATCGAACCCTCATCTCAGGCTTGGGAAGCCCGCATTCTGCCACTGAACCACACCCGCTGCCACGGAAATGGGTTTTAGCCGATCCGGCAGCCGAGCGCAATACTTCATTTCGGCTATTTACTTGAAGCCTGCGCCCCCTCAATATGGGCCGACCATTTACTCACTATGAATACGTCCAACAACAGCCTGACGACTCGACGCGAATTCCTCAAGACCTCAGCCCTGGTGGGCGGGGCCCTGGCCGCCCCGGCGATTTTGCCCGGAAACCTCCTGGCGCGGCAAAACAACGAGACCCTGCGGATTGGCCTCATCGGCTGCGGCGGGCGCGGGACCGGCGCCGCCGGCAACGCGCTGAGCGCCGACAAGAATGTGGTCCTCACCGCCCTGGCGGACGCCTTTCCAGAACCCTTGCAGACCACGCTGGAGGGCCTGCGCAAGTCGCACGGCGACAAAGTGAAGGTGACTCCGGAAAAGTGCTTTGCCGGGCTGGACGCCTATCAAAAGCTGATCGACAGCGGCGTGGACGTCGTGCTCCTGGCCACGCCGCCGGGCTTTCGCCCGGTGCACCTCAAGGCCGCGGTTGACGCCGGCAAGCACGTTTTCTGCGAGAAACCAATGGCCACGGATGCGCCGGGCCTGCGGTCCGTGCTCGACTCCGCCAAGGCCGCCAAGCAAAAGAACCTTTCCCTCGTCGCCGGCTTCTGCTGGCGCTACGACGCCCCGCGGCGCGAGTTCTACAAGCGGATACACGACGGCGCGATTGGGGAAATCAGGGCCGTTTACGCCACCTATTATACCGGGCCCGTCAAACCGATGCCCCCGGCCAGCCAGCGGCCCGCGGAGATGGGCGACCTCGAATGGCAATTGCGCAACTGGTACAATTTCGTTTGGCTCTCCGGCGACGGCTTCGTGGAGCAGTGCTGCCACAGCGTCGATAAGGTCGGCTGGGCCTTGCAGGACCAGCCGCCGCTCAAGGCCGTGGCCGTGGGCGGGCGCCAGACGCCCAACAACCAGGGCAGCATCTTCGACCACATGTTCGTGGTCTATGAATTCCCCAACGACGCGCGCGGGTTTGTCGGCCAGAAGCAGATCGGCAACGGCTACAGCGATAATTCGGATTACCTCATGGGCTCGGACGGCATCGCCAGGTCGGGCTGGCAGGCCCCTTTCATCAAGGGCAAACAGACCTGGCGCTACCGGGAGACCGAACCCAGGATCGACATGTACCAGCGCGAGCACAATGAACTCTTCGCCAGTATCCGCAACGGCCAACCCATCAACGACGGCCCCTGGATGGCGCAGAGCACGCTCATGGGCCTGATGGGCCGCATGGCGGCTTACACCGGCCAGGAAGTCTCCTGGGAGCAGGCCATGCAATCGCAAGAGAAACTCGTGCCCGAGCAGCTCGATTGGAAAATGAAACTGGACATCGCCCCCATGGCCATGCCGGGCGTGACCAGGCTCACCTGAGGGGTCGTGCGAAAATAAATTCCGAGATCTGGCGCTTGGGTGGAGCGTGAAGCGTGAGAGCGTGGAGCGTGGTCCCGCCACGGCGGGACTCCGATGGCCTCACGCTCTATCCCGATTCGGAATCGGGACTCCAGGCTCTGGACGCCAGGCGAAGGCAGTTTGTTAGCATAACGCCCAAAGCACTGAAGTTGTTTTTGGACGGGCGCTGAGGGGCGAGGGCGGCGGCGCGGCGCCGCAACAATCAACGATTCTGCAAGCTCTTAGCGGCTCAGGCGTCCCGCCTGCGTTGGAGCGCGGCGCGGCGGCGCCACAACGAGCCATTGTGCAAGGGGTCCGAGTGGGTGGCGCCCTTACAGGGCTTGGAATACTTGTGGGGGTCGGTAACCTGGGCCTCCGCTCGCGGGGCTCGCGTCAGCCCAGGCTTTGACATTTCGGGCTTTCAGCCCTGCTAGACAGCGCTGCGCAGGCACGACCGCTCCACTGCCGAATACGTCAGCGGTTTCGTGAAATGGCCCACTAACCCTACGGAAAAAACGGGTTGCGCTTTTTTTCCTCCGCCACGGTCGTTAACGGTCCATGTCCGGGGCAGAGCAGGGTTTCCGGGGGGAGGGTGAGGATTTGCTCGCGGATTTTCTGGCGGGCGAGGTCCCAGGATTGGTTGCCGCGCCCCAGCGAGCCGGCGAACAGGGCGTCGCCCACGAAGGCGGCGTGCGGGGCGTCTTCGGGCCAGTTGCCCACGATGTAGGTCGCGCCGTCTTCCGTGTGGCCCGGCGTGTCGCGATGGGTGATGCGCAGGCTGCCGAGGTGGATGAAATCGTTCGGGCGGTTGCGTTGGCCCACCGGGGCGTGGGGGGAACTGGTGTGCAGGCGCACTTTGGGGCACCGCTCGCACACGGGGCCAACCGCGGCCAGGTGATCCTCGTGTGAATGCGTGATGAAAAGATGGCGGAGCTGGAGCTGGTTCTCAGCCAGCAAGTCGAAAATGGGCTGCCCTTCCCACCCGGTGTCAAACAGCGCCGCTTCGCGCGAGACTTCATCCCAGACCAGGTAGCAGTTGACCGCCATCCCGCCGGCGGTGGTGGTGACGCAGCGCAGTTCGCGCCACAGACCCAGGTCCTTGGCGCAGGGCGTCCAGCCATCGGCCACCGCTTCCAGCTTGGCCGGGTGCAAACCCAGCAATCCCGCCAGGGCCTTGAAATTCGGCCTTCGGACCGGCTGCCCGGTCTCTTCCAGCCCCGCCAGTTCCGCTGCCGTCAACCCGGCCGCCCGCGCCGCAGCTTCGGCCGAGACTCTCGACATCGCCCGCGCTTTGCGAATGATGTCGCCCACGTGATCTTCCAGGTTCATACGGGAAAACTTAACCGGCGGCAATGCAAGTCCAAGCCCGCGTTTAACTGCGCAGGGCGGGGTGCGCAATGGAATTGCCAATTGGCCATCGGACAGTGGAGGCCGAAACAGCGGGGGTGCGCCGGGGCGAAGTCCGAGATTGAAAAGTGAAATTTGAGAGCGGGCGGGCCGCGCCCGCTCCCCAATCCCATCAATCATTACAGCCTAGCCGTTGAGCGTCCAGCCGGCCCGGTAGGTGCGGCGCAGCAGTTCGTTGGCCTCCGCGACGTTGGTGACCTGTCCGGCCGCCCCGTCATAGGTGAGCTTCTTGCCGACCCGGTAAGCCACCAGGCCCAGCAGCATCATTTCAGTCATGGTCCCGCCGTAGTCGAAATCGCAGGCGGTCTTGAGGTTGCCTTTGCAGGCGTTGATCCACTGCTTCTGAAAATTGCCCAGCGGCGGCAGCAGGGCTTCTTTGGGGCGCGGCTTGTAATAGGTCATGTCGGGTTTGTTGCCGGCCGGGAAGAGCACGCGCGAAGTGAAATCGGCAATCAGGAAGCCTTTGGTGCCTTCGAACATCGCGCCGTGGTCGATCTTTTTCAGGTCGATATAGCGCACCGGGGACTCGGGCATAGCCCCGCCTTGATACCAGGCGACGCGGATGGCCTGGCGCCAGTCATTGGCGGGCAGGTCGAAATGCATCTCCAGTTTGACGGGGGTGACCTCGGCGTTGAAGGGGTCGCCCTTGCCCTCGGCGGACGTCGGCAGCGTCCCGTCGATGCCGTTCCAGGCCAGGTCCATGGTGTGGCTGCCCATGTCGCCTATCTGGCCGCTGCCGAAGTCCCAATACATGTTCCACGACAGGCAATTCATGCCCGAGCCGCCGGCGAAGTAGCCCGGGTTGTAGGGATGCTCCGGCGAGGGCCCGAGCCACAAATCGTAGTGCAAGGTCGGGGGCGGTTCGCCTTGGGCGGGCAGGTAGCCGGGACGGCGAATCTGGCGGTCGCCCCAGGCGCACACCTCCACCAATTCACCAATCGCCCCGTCGCGGACCATCTCCCGGACCCGGTTGAAATTCTCGTATTCATGGCGCTGGGTCCCCATCTGGGTGGCCAGCTTGCTCTTGTTCTTGAGGTAGGTCGCGCGCACCACCCGCGCTTCCTCCACGCTGTTGCCCAGCGGCTTCTCGCAATACACGTGTTGGCCCCGGTTCATGGCCCAATTGGCCACGAAGGCATGCGTGTGGTCCGTCGTGCAGCAGACCACCGCCTCAATGTCCTTTTGCTCCAGGCACTTCCGCCAATCCACGTGCTGCTTGGCGTTGGGGAATTTCCGGGCCCCAAACGCCAGGTGCTTCTCGTCCACGTCGCACAAGGCGACCACGTTTTCGCTCGTAAGAGCGTCGAAATGCGCTTCGCCCCGGCCCCAGGTGCCGATCAGGGCAGTGTTCAACTTGTTGCTCGGCGCCTCGGCGCCGAACAGCCGCGTGCGCGGCAGGATCAGCCCGGCGGCGCCGGTGAAGGCCACGGATTTGAGGAACTCGCGTCGTTTCATAAGGGTGCGTTCGGTTTGGGTGCTACGTTGTTGGTTGGTCGGACGCGCTTCCCGGCCTCGCTATTCGACTTGCCTGCCGGGCCATGGCCTTGGGCGGTCTGGCGGAACATGGCTGCTCGTCCGGTTTCACGCGGGGGAGTTTGGCCTCGACCGCGCGGGGCGTCAAGCTCGGGGCGGCCTGGGCGCCGGCGGGCCGAGAGGCCGGCGCTGCGCCGCTCTCTTGAGCGCAATAGCCTCTTGCGCAAGCATTTAGAAGCCGGCGGCTTCCCGCGCCGCCTGAGAACAAGCGGGCCCCCGGTAATGCAGGTCGGGAAATTGGCTGACCAGCAGCGCGTTGCAGCAGCAAAAGTCGGTATTGCATTGTCGCCAGCTCACTGCTAACTTCGTTGCAGCGATGCCTGAGATTACCGCACAAATCCTCGGAGTGACTTTTGACAGCTCGTTCAAAACGCCCGTCCTTTTCAAAGACGCTCGCTGTGAGGAGGTTGCCCAAAAGGCTCTGGAAGCCTTTGCCAGTTACGGCCTCAAACCGACCCAAATTGGACTCAGGCACCGTGACCCGGCGTTCAACTACGAATTGTCGTTTTCACTTTTCAAAGGCAACGCCAATTTCACACTTTCAGCGGAGAAACTGCACATGGATTTCCAAAACGCCGTGAACCCAAGGGACTTGGAGATCATTGAGGATTGCGTGGCCAAAACGTATGAGCACATCCCCTTGCCTGAAATCGGTAGCACCTTCATTTCGGCAAACCTTCACGCGACTGCGACCTCGGCCGACGAGGCGCAAAAGTTCCTTTCGGCCCGCGCCGAACCCGAGCGGGGCATCGTTTCGGTTGGAACCCTGGCGAATATTCTCTGCAAGAGTTGGCCTCAGGAGATCCGCTTGCAGGTGGAGCGATCCTTGGCTTACCCTGCAGGGCTGTTTTTAACCTGGGCAACACACCATCCAGGGGGTGCAATCTCGCGTGAAGCGCTGAAAGAGCTTGGCAAAGCGATAGAGGAGTCGGTCACAAAATTTGACCTCGCATTTAGCAAAAGGATTCAATAATGAACGCGGTCTCAACCTACGAGCGAAAGGATTTCACCAGTAGTCCCGCCCAAGCACCGCAGCAGTGGGCAGAAGGGCTTTCCCAACATTGGATTACCGAGAACGCGCCTGATCGGCCTGCCCTTCGAGACTCGGTCGGGTTCGCGGAAGCCCTCAAGCGAATTATTCCCGACAGATCGAGCCACCTGACACCGCAACTGCGGCAAAGGATTAAGGAGCTTTCAGACCTCAAGGAGAACTGGGACGGGGAGGGCGCCGCAGCCGTGAAAGCGCACATTCTCGCCGACGTAATCGAGGTTTTGAAGCGACTTGCCCACCGAGCACCCGGCTTTCGCGAGCCCTTTCTCGCGCCTACATTCGGCGGGTTTGTCCAAATCGAATGGCACGACCCAAGGCGATCCCTTGAAATCGAAGCGGTCGGCGAAGGGTGGGCGGTGGTCGGGGCCATGAATAGTGCGCAAGGGCAACGCCTTTATTTCGCATCGGAGTGCTCGCGGGGCGATTTCAAACAGTTGGAACGGTTTTACGACTGGTTCCTGGGTCGTGATGAATTGATATGGCCTTCGCCGTAGAAGCGATTCCGGACGACGCAAATCTGTTCCGTAGAATTCACCGCGATCACCTCGCCCCTCAGGGGACAATCTCATCACAAGCCTTTAACCACGAACGCCTTTCTGTTAATTGGGAAAAATACAGCGATGCTCAGGGTACGGCCATTGAAAGCTCCGTCGCGGTGGTCGCGCTTCCTGCCGGAGGATGCCGGGCCTTAGGTCAGACGGTCGAGCACACGCCAATTGAACCAGACCAGCCGTTCGGCCCAAACCGGGCACATGCCCAAATATGCGGAAAAAAGGACAAAACGATCAGACATCGATTGCGCGACATGGCTAACGTTGTGTGGCGGAGATGCTCGGAAGCTTAAATCCGTCCATCCTGTTCGCACTCGGCCTGGTGGCGCCGTCCCGATGGGCCTTTTGCGCTCCGGTGCGAAAAAACATTGCTAAGCGTCCAGGAGCGGTTAGAGTGGCGCCGTTCGCTGTGGCCGCTGTTAGGCAGGCGTAGCATGATTGATCGAGCAGGGCAGCATAGAAACCAACGCAGGCGGGTGGCTCTATGCTGTTTTTGTTTCTCGTGCCGCCGGCCTCGGCCGCTGCTGACATCAAATGCAAATTCGTTCAGAAACCATGCGCCAGATTGATTCCAGCTTGCCGCCGTCGCTCGCTCGGCGGAGACCCTTTTTTCACCTTGCTCGGCAGCCACAGCCCCAGGCCTTCAGCCGCCTCGGCCCTGCCGGCCGCGCGGGAGGCACGCCCCCCGGCGGGCCGCACCCGTCCAGTCCCAGGCTCTGGGGCGGCCTGGCTGCGGCCCTGTTCTTTATCGCCGCCGCCATCAATCCCGCCCAGGCGCAATGGCCGGTTTTTGGCGTTTACCGGGAACTCTGGACCGGGCTGAGTGATATCGGCAACACCCTGGACGCCCTCACCAACACGGCTTACAACCCGAATTGGCCCGACTATCCCGACCCGGCTTACACCAAGGTCTATACCAACTTCGAGACCGAGGTCGATACGGGCATGAATCTGTATGGCCAGCGGTTGCGCACCTTTGTCGTGCCCCCGGCCAATGGAAACTACGTTTTCTGGATTTCCAGCGACGATTCCTCGGAGCTCTTCGTCAGCACCGATGAGACCCCGGCCAACAAGGCCCCGACCGCCTGGGTCAACTCCTGGACCAGTTCGCGGGAGTGGACCAGGGAACCCAACCAGCAAGGCGCGCCCCTTTACCTCGAGGCCGGCCGCCGCTATTACGTCGAGGCCATCATGCAGCAAGGCTCCGGCGGAGACAACCTGGCCGTCCGCTGGCAGTTGCCCGACGGCACCTTCGAGGAGCCGATGCACGCCCTCAGCCAGGCCGGCACCCGGCTGATTCCGTTCGACGGCCAGGACACCTTGCCCGGCATTTACCAGCAAACGACTAACCTCACGCTCGTCGAGGGCCTCAATGTCACCCTCTCGGTGCTGGTCACCAATCCCTCCCCGGTCGCCTATCGCTGGCGTTTGCAGGGCGCCAACCTGCCCGGCTTGAATGCCACCCAACCCTTTTACGCCCTCACCAACGTCAGCATCCCCGTCAACAACGGCCAGGTCTATTCTTGCCTCGTGTCCAATGCCGCCGGCGCCGTGACCAGCGCCCCGATCCCGTTGACCGTGATTCGGGACACCGTGCCGCCCACCGTCACGAGCGTGGGCAATGTCGGCAGCACCAACGTGCTCGTCGTCTATTCCAAACCGGTCGAACCCGCCAGCGCCACCAACCGCGCCAACTATGTCTTCACCAACGCCCTCCCGGTCTCGGGCGCCTCCCTGGGGCCGGACAACCTCACCGTCACCCTCGCCACCGCCCCGCTGCTCTATGGCAGCAATTATACTCTCGTCATTAATTCAGTCCGCGACCGCGCCAGCATCCCCAACACCATCGCCCACAACACCACCGTCAGTTTCCTGGCCACTCTCTATGCCTCGCGCGATATCGGCAACCCCTCCGGCCCGTCCATCGTCACTTACCTCGGCACCAACGGCTTGAATGTGTCGGCGGCCGGCGCCGCTATCGGCGGCAGCGCCGACCAATTCAACTTCAACTACCAATTGCGCGTCGGGGACTTTGACGTGGCGGTGCGGGTGGCCGGGCTGAGCCCCTCGGATGTATGGGCCAAGGCGGGGCTGATGGCGCGGGAGACCCTGGATGCGAACGGTCGTTTCGCCGCCGCCTTGACCACGCCCACGATGGTCGGCTCTTTCTTTGAGTGGCGCGACCCGGCCGGCAGCTCGGCCAATGTCACGGGCAATTTCCCGGCCAACTATCCCAACACCTGGCTGCGGCTCAAGCGGGCCGGCAGCACCTTCACCGGCTTTGTCAGTTACGACGGCCAGACCTGGATGCAACTGGGCAGCGCCGCCATTGCCATGCCCAGCCAGGTTTACTTCGGCTTTGCCCTTAGCAGCCACAGCCCCGCCCAGCCCAGCCTGGTCGAGTTCCGCGACCTGGCGCCGGTCACCAACGCCGTGGTCGCCGCCCCGTCCAATCCTCACGAGCCGCTGGGGCCTTGCAGCCGCAGAACGCCCCTGGTGATCTCGGAAATTATGTATAAACCGGCCCCGCGGACCGACCTGAACAACCTCGAGTTCATCGAGCTCTATAACACTAACCCCTGGTGGCAGGACCTGAGCGGCTACCAACTGCTGGCCGATAACCTCAGTTACACGTTCCCGCCCGGCACGCTCATTGGCGGCGGCGCGTTCCTGGTCATCGCCGCTTCGCCGCAGAGCATCCAAAATGTCTATGCCATCACCAACGTGCTTGGCCCTTACGCCGGCAGTCTGAAGAAAGCCGGCACCATCCAGTTGTTGGATGGGCAGGGCGCCGTGCTGCTGACGGTCCCTTATTCCAACCTCTATCCCTGGCCGGTGGCCGCCGATGGCACCGGGCACTCGATTGTCCTGGCCAACCCCACCTACGGCGAAGGCGACCCGCGCGCCTGGGACGTGAGCGACGTGGTGGGCGGCTCGCCCGGGCAGATGGAGGCCTTCCGCCCCAGCCCCTTGCGCAATGTCGTCATCAACGAACTCCTGGCCCACTCGGAGAACCCGGCTGTGCTCCAGTTCGTCGAACTCTACAACCACAGCAACCAGACCAACGACCTCTCCGGCTGCATCCTGACGGATGACCCCGACACCAATAAATTCCTCATCCCCGCCGGCACCCTCATCCCGCCGCGCGGCTTCGTCGCTTTCGACCAAACCCAGCTCGGCTTCCTCTTCAATGGCGCCGGCGGCACCGTCTATTTCATCAAGCCCGACCGCACCCGCATCCTGGACGCCCTCCAATTCGAGAGCCAGGCCGACGGCCTTCCCTTCGGCCGCTCGCCGGACGGGGCCAAGGCCTTCTATCCGCTGACGGCGCCGACGCCCGGCACGAACAACAGCGCGCTGTGGATGGGGGACATTGTGATCAACGAGTTGATGTATGACCCGATCACCGGCAATGACGATGACCAATACATTGAACTCTACAACAAAGGCGCCCACACCGTCAGCCTGGCCAACTGGCAGTTCACTGCCGGCGTCAAGTTCGCTTTTCCCCCCGGCGCGACCCTGGCCCCCAACGGTTACCTGGTGGTTGGGCGGAACCTGACGAATTTGCTGGCCAAGTACCCCACCAATCTGAACGCCGGCAATACCGTGGGCGATTTCGGCGGCGCACTCGCCCACCGTGGCGAGCGCGTGGCCCTGGCCATGCCGCAACTCTTGACCGTCACCAACACCCAGGGCAGAACCACCAACATCATTTACGTGGTCCAGGACGAGGTGACTTACGAAGCCGGTGGCCGGTGGGGCCAATGGGCCCACGGCGGCGGCAGCAGCCTTGAGTTGATCAATCCCAACTCCAATCATCGCCTGGCTTACAACTGGGCCGACAGCGACGAGACCATGAAAAGCGCCTGGACCAACCTCGAGTTTACCGGCGTGCTGGACAATGGGTACAATTATGGCCCGGTAATTGACTACGCACAGGTGGGTCTCCTGGACGTGGGGGAATGCCTGGTGGATAACATCGAAGTCCGGCCCGGCGGCCCCACTGGCCCGAATATCGTGGCCAACAGCACATTCGAAACCGGTCTGAGCAACTGGAGCCCGCAGGGCGATCACATGCGCTCGGGCATCGAGCCGGCCAGTGGCTTGGGCGGCTATCAGAGTTCCCAGTCGCTGCATTTGCGCTCCAGTGACAGCGTCTGGACCCTGGCGGATTACGTCCAGGGCGCCCTGAGCCAGACGACGCTCGCGGAGGGCCAGACCAACACGCTGCGGCTCAAGGCCCGCTGGCTCCGGGGTTGGCCGGAGGTCCTGCTCCGGCTGCGCGGCAACTGGCTGGAGGTGACCGGCCGGATGCCGGTGCCGGCCAACCTGGGGACGCCGGGCCTGCGCAACAGCCGCTACGTGGCCAACCCCGGGCCGGCCATTTACGAAGTCAAACACTCTCCGCCGCTGCCGGCCACCAATCAACCCGTCGTGGTCACGGCGCGTTTCCACGACCTCAACGGCTTTCAGCCGACGCTCCTGTATCGCATCGATACCAACGCCAATCCTGCGCCCAGCTACACCACTGTGGCCATGCTGGACAATGGCACGAACGGCGATGCCGTCGCCGGCGATGGCCTTTTTAGCGCGACCATTCCGGCGCAACCGGCCGGGACGGTCGTGGCCTTCCTGGTCCAGGCGCGGGACACCTTGGGCGCCACCAATCTCTTTCCCGCGAATTTGAAGAACAACGCGGGCGTGCCGCGCGAATGCGTGGTGGCTTTTGGGGATCCAATCCCAACGGGCAGCTTCAGCCATCATCACGTGTTTATCACGCAGAACTGGGCGCAGCGTTGGGAGCAGGGGGGCGGCGTCTCCCACGAGTACCATGATGGCACCTGGGTCGATGGCGGCGGCCGCATCATTTACAATTGGAGCGGGCGCTATGCCGGCAGCCCCTACCACCAGTACCTTGGCTCGCCCGTGACTACCGTCGGCGGCATGCACTGGGTCGTCCCCTGGGACGACGCGCTCTTGGGCGTTGCCTCGCTCAACAAACAGCATGTGCCGGGTAACGGGGCGCTGGACGATGATACCCTCCAGCGCGAGCAAACCAGCTTCTGGATGGCCCAGCAGATCGGGTTGCCGGGAGAGAATCGCCGCTATTACGTCTATTATGTCAACGGCGTCCGGCACGGACCGCTCATGGAAGACGCCCAGACCCCCGACGGCGACATGCTCAAGGAGTTCTTCCCCAACGACACCGGCGGGGTCCTTTTCAAGAACCATAGCTGGTTCGAGGGCGACGTGGCCGTGGATCCCAACAACGATTATTACATGAACTTTAGCATGCCCTCCTGGTGCGTGCTCGGCCGCTTCACCACCACCATCAACGGCCTGCCCAACCAATACAAGCTGGCCCGCTACCGCTGGATGTGGTGGATTCGCCAATATCCGGACTCAGCCAACGACTTCACCGCCGTCTTCGACCTGATCGATGCCGCCAACCTGCCCACCAACAGCCCGGCCTATTATGCCCAAATGGAAGCCCAGGTGGACACCGAAGCCTGGCTGCGCATGTCGGCCATCGAACATGCCACCGGGGATTGGGATTCGTTGTTCACCCAGAACCAATGGAACATGTATATGTACAAGCCCACCAGAGGCAAATGGACCCCGCTGAAGTGGGACTGGAACATCACCCTTGGCGGCGGCACCACGACCTGGCCTTCGGATGGCAGCCAGCTTTTCAATGTCGGCGCCTATGACCCGGTGATGGCCACTTTTCACTACTTCCCGGCCTACAAACGGGCCTATCTGCGGGCGCTCCAGGACATCGCCAACCTGGCCATGAACAACGCCTTGGTCGATCCGCTTCTCGACGTGAAGTACGCCGCCTTTGTGGCCAACGGCTTGACCTCGACGCCTTACAGCGGCCTGACGGTAAGGGACCCGGCAGCTTCGCTCAAGAGCTGGATTGCCACCATGCACAATTCGCTCTTGACCGCTTTGACCAACCAGGCAGTCACGAATGTGCCCTTTGCCGTGAATTCGGTCACCGTGAATAACAATGTGGCCACCCTCTCCGGGACGGCGCCCCTGGCGGCCAAGACGGTCTGGGTCAACGGCATCCAGTGCCCGTTGACCTGGCCGAGCGTGACCAACTGGGCGGCCACGGTGCCCCTGCAACCGGGCAGCAATGTCTTGAACGTGGTGGCGGTTGACCTGCATGGCCAGCCCCTCCCGGGCGCAACGGCCACAGCCCTCACTGTCTTTAATGGGACGCTGCCCTCGCCGGCCGGTCTAGTCGTCATCAACGAGATCATGTACCACCCGCTGGTCCCCAATACCGAATATGTGGAGTTGTACAACCGCTCCCCCAACGTCGCTTTTGATCTGTCAGGCTGGCAGCTCCAGGGCCTGGACTACACTTTCCCCGCCGGGTCAATGCTCGCCCCCAATAGTTACCTGGTGCTGGCAGCCGACCGCGTAGCCTATGCCACAACCTACGGGCCGACCAACCTGGTGTTTGACACCTTTGACCCCACCTTGCCCATCGCGGGGCAGATTCTCTCGCTGGTCCGGCCCGGCCCCGATCCGGCCAGCAGTCTTTTTGTGGCCCAGTTGCGTTGTGGCAGCGCGCCGCCCTGGCCGGCGGCGGCCAACGGCCTGGGCGCTTCCCTCCAGTTGATCGATGCCCGCCAGGACAACTGGCGGACCGCCAATTGGGCGGCGGTCCAAACCAACGCCATCTCCCCTCCGCATTGGGTCCATGTTTCTTCCACCACCCCCATGCCCGTCACCTCTTCCACCTTCTTCGTCTATCTCGAGTCGGCCGGCGATATCTATATCGACGACCTCCAACTGCTCGACGCCGACGGCAACAACAGACTGGCGGACGGCGATTTCGAGTCGCCGCTGGCCAGCGCGTGGAACCTGACGGCCAATTTTGCCCAATCGACCCTCAGCACGACCGTCAAGCATGCCGGCAACGCCAGCCTGCACCTGGTGGCCACCGCCGCCGGCAGCGACAGCGACAACGCCATCTACCAGGATATCCAGCCGCCGCTCTCCCTCGGCCAGTACTGCACCTTGAGTTTCTGGTATCTCCAGAGCACCAACGGCGGTCCCCTCGTCCTGGGCCTGGCCTCCTCGGCCACTACCGTCTCCATCAACCCGGCCCCGGCGATCACCAAACTGGCGCACGCCACCCCGGGTACCTTCAATAGCGTGGCTGACACCTTGCCTCCCTTCCCGCCGCTCTGGCTCAACGAATTGCAGGCCGACAACCTCACCGGCATCACCAACGCCGCCGGCCAGCACGCCCCCTGGCTCGAACTCTACAACCCCACCGCCAACGTCGTCCCTCTCAACGGCCTCTACCTGGCCAACAACTATTCCAACCTCACCCAGTGGGCCTTCCCCGCCGCCGCCAGCATCAGCCCCGGCCAATTCAAGGTCATCTTCGCCGACGGCCAGACCAACCTCTCGACCTCCAGCGAACTGCACGCCTCTTTCTCGCTTCCCAGCCGCAGCGGCTCGCTGGCCTTGAGCCAGCTCTACAACGGCCTGCCACAAGTGCTGGATTACGTCGATTACACCAACATCGGCCTCGATCATTCCTACGGCTCATACCCCGATGGGCAGAGCTTTTACCGGCAGGAATTCTTCAACCCCTCCCCCGCAACGACCAATCTTGGAGTCGGCGCCGGCACCCTCTCTTTCATCGCTTACACCACCCCCGGTTCAGTTTATGCCCAGGACTTCAATTCCTTGCCCAATCCGGGCCTGGCTTCGGTCAGTAGCGCCAACCCGGTGACCATTAACGGCATCACCTATTCCCTGCCCAACCCGTTTGACTTCGCCCTGCCCCCGGCGCCCAGCGGCCAGAACGGCGGGCTGGGGCTGCCCGCCCTGAGCGGCTGGTTTGGCCTGGCCGACCCCACCGCCAGCGTCGGCACCCGTTTTGGCGCTTCCTATGGCGACCAAACCACCGGCGGCCAAATCAGCTTCGGGCTGCCCAACAGCACCAACCGCGCCCTCGGCCTGCTGGCCACCACCACCACGGGCTTCACCGCCTTCGGCGCCAGGTTCATCAACGCTAGCACCAGCCTGCTCGATCACATCAACCTCCAGTTCACCGGCCAAGTCTGGCGCCAATCCGACCGGCCCAAGACCCTGACCTTCTACTACCTGGTCGATCCCAGTGGCGCCAGGACCTTCCCGACCGATTACACCGCCCTTTTGCCCAGCCTCGATGTGGCCTTCCCAACGGTGGCGGCCGATGCAGGCGGCGTCGCCGTAGATGGGACCTCGCCCCTCAATCAAACCAACCTCAGCCTGGTCAACCAGGTGATCACCAACTGGCCTCCAGGCGCCGCCCTTTGGCTCGTCTGGGAGATGGCCGACCCGACCGGCAAGGCCCAGGGCCTGGCCATCGATGACCTGAGCTTTTCCGCCTCGGTGGCCGCGCCCAATCCCGCCCCACAACTGGGCGGCCTCAGCCTGAGCGGAGGCAACCTCACCTTCTCCTGGCCCAGCCTCCAAGGCCGGCTCTATCGCCTCCAGTACAAAGACGCGCTGGACGCCCCCACTTGGACCTCGCTCAGCCCCGACCTGGTCGGCACCGGCAGCCCGCTGCCGGCAACCGTGCCCCTCTCCGGCAACCCGCAACGCTTCTACCGGGTGCTGTTAATCCCATAGCCTGCGCCTTGCCCCGCTACCGCACATCCGCTTCAGACCTCAGCCTCAGCGCCCTTGCGTTCCGCCCTCCCGGCTTTTGCCGCCGGCAGCCATTCCCGACCGACCAGGTAGAGAAACCAGCTCAGCGCCGCGAACGGCAACAGCGCCAGCAGGTCCGAATTCCGCCCGGCAAAAAACGGGTTATGCGCCTCCGCCCATTTCGTCAGCGCGAAATCGGCGCCGCCCAGCGCGCCCGTCATCAAGGCAATGATAATGCCGGTAATCGCGCCGCCCGCAATGTAGCCGCTCGCCAGCAGCACGCCGGGACTCTGGTCGCTGGCCGCCGCCAGTTGCGCGGCGTCCAGATTGCGCTCCCGGAGGCGGCGCCCCAGGCGCCGATCCACCAGCCAGCGCACCAGCCCGCCCACAAACACCGGCGCCGACGAGGAAATCGGCAGGTAAACTCCCACCGCGAAGGCCAGCGATGACACGCCGCTCAGTTCAAGCACCACGGCGATGAGCACCCCGAACAGGACCAGAGCCCACGGCAGTTTGCGGTCGAGCATGCCTTTGATGATGTAGCTCATTAGCATCGCCTTGGGCGCGGCGAACTTCTGCACCTCGGTGCCGTCGGGCCGGGCCTTGAAAGCGCCATTGATGCCGGGGTCCACCAGCCAGCGGGCCGCCCCGGAGGCATCGACCAGATACCTGCCCGGCGGTCCGCCCGCGCTGTCGCCCTTCTGCCATACACGATAGGCCCTGGCATCCGCCCGGGCCTGCGGCCCCCGCAGTCTTTCCAGCCCGCCCAATCTCGCCTCCGCCGGGGCGCGCAGGCCCGGGGCCACTTGCGCCGCCGGGACATAAACCGTGGCCGTGTCGTTCAGCACCAGCAGGATCGGTCCCAGCAGCAGGGCGCTCGCCGTTGCGCCGATCAGAATCGAAACCTGTTGATGGCGCGGCGTGGCCCCCAACAGGAAGCCCGTCTTCAAGTCCTGCGAGGTCGCGCCCGCGTTCGAGGCGGCCACACACACAATGCCCCCCACCGATAGCGCCGTCACATAATAAGTCGCCCCCGTCCAGCCGACCGCCAGAAAACACAGGCAGGTCACCAGCAAGGTCGCCACCGTCATCCCCGAGATGGGATTCGACGAAGACCCGATCTCGCCGGTGAGCCGGGAGGAAACGGTGACGAAAACGAAGCCGAAAACGACGATCAAGCTCGCGCCCAGCAGGTTGATATGCAGCGTCGGCGCGGCCAGCATGGCCAGGATCAGCCCCAGGATGCCGCCCCCGACCAATCTCATCGGCAAGTCCCGTTCTGTGCGGAGCACGGGGGCGCCGGCGCCGGCCGCCGCCTTGAAATCACCCAGCCCCGAGCGGAGGCCGTCCAGGATGATGGGCAGCGACCGCAGCAGGCTGATGATGCCCCCGGCGGCCACCGCCCCCGCCCCGATATACAGCACATACTCGCTGCGAATCTCCTCGGGACTCATCGCGGCAATCGGCTTGCTCCCAGGCGCCAGCACCCCGCCCAGACCCTCGCCGAAAAACTCGATCAGCGGCACCAGCACCAGGCAACTGAGCACTCCGCCCGCCATCAGGATACAACCAATGCGCGGGCCGATAATGTAACCCACCCCCAGCAACTCCGGCGTGATCTCGGCGGCAATCGACCCCCCTTTCAGCGGCGGGCCGAAAACCTGCTCCGGTATGTCTTTCCAAAGCTTGAAGGCCGACATCAGGACCTTGTAAGCCAGGCCAACCCCGAATCCGGTGAAAATGGTCGAGGCCCTCACCGCCGGCGCGCCGCCGGACGATTCCGCCGCCGCCCCCGCCTTGAGCACCTGCGCGCAAGCGGTGCCCTCGGGATACTTGAGCTGGCCATGCTGCGCCACGATCAGCGCGCGCCGCAGGGGAATCATCATCAGGATGCCCAGCAGGCTGCCCAGCAGGCCCACCAGCATCACCCGGCCAATCGCCAGATCGAACCCAAGGATCAGGATGGCCGGCATGGTCACGCCCAGACCGAAGGCGATGGACTCCCCCGCCGAGCCGGCAGTCTGGACAATGTTGTTTTCCAAAATCGTCGCGTCGCGTCCGCCCGCCTTGGCCCATAACCGGAACAGCGTCAGCGAGATCACCGCCACCGGGATGGACGCGCTCACCGTCAGCCCCACCTTGAGCACCAGGTAGAGCGAGGAGGCGCCGAACACCACCCCCAGCAAGGCGCCCACGATGACCGCCCGCAAGCTCAGCTCGCGCATCACCCTTTGCGCCGGGACATACGAAGGAAAATCCCCTCCCGCCGCTCCGCGTTGCTTCAACTCGACCGCCATGTTGGCTGAACCTGATACTCTTTAGCGCCGCCAGGCGGCAACCATAATCCAAGACCTAGCTTATGCCCCGAACTTATAAAGATTACAATTTGCCTTTTTGGCGGCAACCTCGTAATGTTCCTGGCGACTCCATCGCGCTGGCCGGCGAATATCGGGGGAAGCCGAATGACTTCAAGCCCTTTGCCGGCCTCATCGGGCCGGAGGCGCGCGTGTGCGACGTTTCCTGGCAAAGGGAACACATTTCAAGCGATTAACCGCAAAGAACGCAGAGAACACATAGAAAACGAATTACGACAAAGAAGCCTATGAGCCTATCATCGAAAAACCTCAGCACGCTCGCGCTCCATGCCGGCCAGGTTCCTGACCCGACCACCGGCGCGCGGGCCGTGCCCATTTACCAGACGACCTCCTATGTCTTCAAGAGCACCGACCACGCGGCCAACCTCTTTGCGTTGAAGGAGTTCGGCAACATTTACACCCGCATCATGAACCCGACCACCGACGTCCTCGAGCAGCGCATCGCCGCCATCGAGGGCGGCACCGGCGCCCTCGCCGTCGCCTCGGGCCAGGCTGCGGAGACGCTCGCGTTGCTGGCCATCACCCAGGTCGGCGACGAGATTGTGTCGGCCAACAACCTCTACGGCGGCACCTACCAACTCTTCCACTACACCCTGCCCAAGCTTGGCCGCACGGTGAAGTTTGTGGACTCGCGCAACCCGGAGGCCTTCCGCCGCCCGCTTACCTCCCGGACCCGCGCCCTCTACGCCGAGACCATCGGCAATCCCAAGCTCGACGTGCCGGATTTCGAGGCCCTGGCCCACATCGCCCACCAGGCCGGTGTGCCCCTGGTGGTGGATAATACTGTCGGTGTCGGCCTGGTTCGGCCGTTCGATTTCGGCGCCGATATCATCGTCTCCTCGGCCACCAAATACATCGGCGGCCACGGCACTTCGATTGGGGGGGTGATGGTCGACTCGGGGCGCTTCCGGTGGGACAATGGCAAATTCCCTGAGTTTACCGAGCCGGACCCGAGCTATCACGGACTCAAGTTCTGGGACGTCTTCGGCGACTTCCCGGGTCTGGGCAACGTCGCCTTCATCATCAAAGCGCGGGTTCAATGGCTGCGCGATCTCGGCCCGGCGCTGAGCCCCTTCAACGCCTTTTTGTTCCTCCAAGGCTTGGAGACCCTGGCGTTGCGCCAGCAAAGCCATTCGGAAAACGCGCTGGCCATCGCCCGCTGGCTGAAACAGCATCCCTTGGTCAACTGGGTCACCTATCCCG
The DNA here is from genome assembly GCA_049518415.1 of Verrucomicrobiota bacterium. Taxonomy (GTDB): domain Bacteria; phylum Verrucomicrobiota; class Verrucomicrobiia; order Limisphaerales; family UBA8199; genus CAVQND01. Next base: position 65,737 of record JBEKRX010000038.1, on the reverse strand, counting down.
GCCTGCCCGAAGATCCGAACCACAAGGTCGCCGCCAAATATCTCAAGCGAGGCTTCGGCGGCTTGGTGGGTTTCGGCATCAACGGCGGTTTGGAAGCGGGGCGGAAGTTCATCAATTCCGTCAAGCTGCTCTCGCACGTCGCCAACATCGGCGATGCCAAGAGCCTGGTCATCCATCCCGCCTCGACCACGCACCAGCAGTTGACCCCGCAAGAGCAGCAAGCCACCGGCGTCACCCCAGATTACGTCCGCCTCTCGATTGGCCTCGAAGACGTTGAAGACATCAAGGCCGATATTGACCAGGCCTTGCGGGCGGCGGCCGGGTAAAGGGAAGCCCGGCAGCGTCGGGAGGTGAGGGCCACCGCCCGCAGCCGATAGCCAATAGCCAATAGGCAATAGCCAATAGCCAATAGCCAATAGGCAATAGCCAATAGTCGATACCCAATGAACCCGGCCTCTATATTACGGCCCCGCGCGAAAAACTCGGACTTCGGCTCTTTGATTGAGGCGGCAACTGCCCTTGTTTCAGAATGAATTCAAACCAGAGCAACTCGAGGCCCCGGTGGCGGCAGGGCTCGGTCCTGGCCCTGGCGGCGGCTCTTTTGCTCACGGGCTGCAAGGGAACGCCTACCAAGGGGGAGAAAGAGGCCCGCCAACAGGCGCAGGCCGTGGCCGCCACGTATCGGCCGCGCGCCCAAAGGCCCGTCTTGCCGGCCCTGACGACCAACTCCGGCCTCGAGCATTTCCTCGCCTACGCCATGCTCAACCAACCGCAGGTGGAGGCGGCGTATTTCGATTGGGCGGCCTCGGTGGAGGGCATCACCGTGGAGCGCTCGCTGCCGGACCCGCAGTTCACTTTTCAGATGGACATCGCCAACGTCGTCACCTCGGTGATGCCCGGCTTGATGCAGGAATTCGTCTTCCCCGGCAAACTGCGGTGGCGCGCCAACCTGGCGGCGGCGGAGAGTCAGGCCAAATACTACGCCTTCGAGAGCGCGGTCCTGCAAACGGCTCTCGCGGTCAAACGCGCTTACTACCAGCTTTGGTTCCTGGATGAAATAATCCGCATCAACCGAGAGATGGGGGATTTGCTGGGCGAGCTGGAGCGGAGCGCGCGCGGGCGGAACGCGGTGGGCAAGGTCACGTTGCAGGACGTGTATCGCGCGCAGATCGAGCAGGACCGCTTGGGCGCCGAGATCGCCAACCTCGAAGACTCGCGCAACCCGCTCCGCGCGCAGTTCAAGGCGGCGCTGGGCCTGACAAACGAGCAGCCCGATCCCCCGATGCCCGGCCGATTCGAAGCCGCCACGCTGGAGCCGCCGCCGGAGCAACTGCTGGCCACGGCCTTCGCGCGCCATCCGCGGCTCAAGGCGATGGAGGCCGACGTGCGCCGCGCGCAAGCGTCGCTCGCCCTGGCCTACAAGGCGAAGGTGCCGGATTTGAGCGTCGGCCTGATGGTGGACGCGCAGGCGAACCCCACGCTCTATCGCCTGCCGGGAGGGCCAGCCACCGTTTCGCTGCCGATTTGGCGCGACAAGATCGCGGCGGAAATCGCCGGCGCGCAGGCAGGCAAACGTGCCGCCGAGGCTCGGCTGACCAACGAGCAGATCATGCTGACGGTGGATTTCGCGATGAAGAGCTACGACTACCGCGAGATCAGCCGCAACCTTGCCTTGTTGCAGAATCAACTCGTCCCCAAGGCGCAGAAGTCGCTCGAAATCGCGCGGTCGGGCTACTTGGCCAGCCAGATTGACTTCTTCAATCTCATCGACGCGGAGCGGACACTGCTCGAATTCCGCCTGTCGGAAGTCAAGGAACGGACGCGCCGGGAACTCGTGCTGGCGGAGTTGTCGCTGCTCATCGCCGGCGTGCCGCCCGCGAATTCGCCGACGAATTCTCCCCGCTGACCGTCATATGAAAGCCAAAACCATCTTCGCCATCATGGCCATTGCGGCAGTCGGCGCCGGCGCGTTTTTCATCGGACGTTCCACCGGCCACAACCCTGCCGCCAGCGCCAGTGGAACCGCCAAAGAAGGCCAGACGCTCTACACTTGCGGCATGGACCCGCAGGTCGTCCAGCCCAACCCCGGCAACTGTCCGATTTGCGGCATGAAACTCACGCCGATTCGCAAGCAGGCAGGAACCGCGGGCGCGCAAAGCAGTGCGGCGGTCAAGTCGGGCGAGCGCAAGATCAAGTACTACAAGTCCACCATGATGCCGGGCGAAGTACGGCAGGCGCCGGGCAAAGACAGCATGGGCATGGACATGGTGCCGGTGTATGAGGAGGAGGAGGCGGCGGCCGAGTCGCAGATCATCGCCGTTGACCCTGTGACCATTCAGAACATGGGCATCCGCACCGCGACAGTCACGCGCGGGCCGCTGCGCCGGACCGTCCGAACGGTGGGCGTCATTGATTACGACGAGACGGCGCTGGCCGACGTGACCACCAAGTTCAAGGGCTGGGTTGAAAAACTTTACGCGAACGCCACGGGCGCGCTGGTCAGGCGCGGCGAGCCGCTCTTTGAAATCTATTCGCCCGAACTCTACAGCGCCCAGGTGGAGTATCTGCTGGCCGGCAGTTCGCCGACCAACACTCCCGGCGCAGAAGGGTTGCGCGTCAGCGCGCGGACCAAGCTCAAGTTCTTCGACATCTCTGATGACCAGATTGCCGAGTTGGAGCGGACCAAAGAGCCCCGCAAAACGCTGCGTATCCTCGCGCCGCAAGACGGCTTCGTCATCGACAAGATGGTCGTCGAAGGCCAGATGGTGGACGCCGGGATGAAGATTTATCGCCTGGCCGACCTGGGATTGGTCTGGGTGCAGGCGGAGATTTACGAGCAGGACCTCGTCTATATCAAGCTGGGCCAGGAAGCAGCGGTGACGCTCTCCTATCTGCCGGACCGCGAGTTTCGCGGGCGGGTGACCTACATCTATCCAAACGTGGACGAGAAGACCCGCACGGCCCGCGTGCGGATGGAGTTCCACAATCCCGGCTATTTCCTCAAGCCGGGCATGTTCGCGACCGTCCAGGTCACCTCCGAATTGGAGCCGTCGGCGCTGCTGGTGCCCGACATGGCCATCTTGCGCAGCGGCGAGAAAACCACGGTCTTCGTAGCGTTGGAAGGCGGGAAGTTTGATCCCCGCACCGTCACACTTGGCCCCCAGGCTGAGAACGATACCTATCAAGTGCTCAGCGGATTGAGGGAGGGTGACCGGATCGTCACCTCGGGCCAGTTCATGCTCGACTCTGAAAGCCAGCTTCGCGAAGCCATCCAGAAAATGCTGGAGCCGAAGCAGCCCGCCGCAAAAGCCGAGGCGCTGCCCACGCTTTATACCTGCCCCATGGCGGCGCACGCCGATGTGGTTTCCGACAAACCGGGCAAATGCCCCAAGTGCGAAATGGACCTGGTGCCGACGAGCAGCGTCGCGCACGGTAAGATCGCGGAGGAGAACTGGCGCAAGCAGCATGGCGGGAACTCTAACGCGCACGGCAGTAGCCAGCGAGAGCCTCAACCCTGAAGCTTGTTGTACTCCTCATGTGTGCCAATCCACACCCAGCGAAACTCGTCGCGGGCGATGAAGACGCCCGTTGCCCGATAGTGAAGCCCCACCCGGACAGACCAGAGCTGCCGCTTAAACGGCTTGAAATACAGCGAGGGATGGTGTGGGTGAGCAAGCCAGAGCCGGTAGTTATTTTCGGCCAGCCGCTGCGCTTCTGTTGGCAGCCGGTAGAAGCGCTCCCAGAATTCTGGCGAGGTTGTCGCTCTCACTCCCGAGGCCGCGGAAAGTCGCGGGCGTTTTGCTCTCGCTCGCAGCGCTCGGCTTCTTCGATCATCCAGTCCAGCCTGCCCGCCTCCGCGTCTGCCCGCATCTGCTTGTCCCACTCATCATCGGGCAGAGGGTGCAGCAGGGCGTTGAGTTCACAGCGCTCCCGGAACGAGAGCTTGTCAATCGCTGCCTTGATTTCTTCGACTTTCGTCACGCCAAACACCATATCTGCACCACTGCCCGCGGTCAACCCTGCAACCGCCCAGGCGCGTCACCGGGATAGGACTGCCGAACCCTCCTGCCTGGCCAATTCGCGCCCCATCACTCTATCTTTCGTCCACTCCGCTACCCCCGCCTGACGCCCATGCTCAAAGGCATCATCGATTTTTCGCTCAAGAACAAGTTCATCGTCCTGCTGGCGACGATCGCACTCGTGCTGGGCGGCGTTTACGCGGTCAGGAACATCCCGCTGGACGCCATCCCCGACCTCTCGGACGTGCAGGTCATCGTCTATACCGAGTGGCCCGGCCAGGCGCCCCAGATTGTCCAGGACCAAGTCACCTACCCGCTCACGACCAAGATGCTCTCAGTGCCCAAGGCCAAGGTAGTGCGCGGCTACTCGTTCTACGGCTTCAGCTTCGTCTATGTGATTTTCGAGGATGGCACCGATCCCTATTGGGCGCGCAGCCGCGTGCTGGAGTATCTGAGCGGAATGAGCGGACGCTTGCCCCAAAACGTCACGCCGTCCCTCGGCCCGGACGCCACGGGTGTCGGCTGGGCCTTCATGTATTCCATCAACTCCACCAACCGCGACCTCGCCGAACTGCGTTCCATGCAGGACTGGTATCTCCGCTACCAACTGGCGTCCGTTGAAGGCGTGTCCGAAGTCGCCTCCATCGGCGGTTTCGTCAAGCAATACCAGGTGACGGTCGATCCGACCAAGCTGCGGGCCTACAACCTCTCCATCTCGGAAGTGGCGCGGGCCGTCAAGCGCAGCAACGGCGAGGTTGGCGGGCGCTCCATCGAACTGTCGGAAAAGGAATTCATCCTGCGCGTGCGGGGCTACGTTCAGCAATTGGACGACTTGCGGAAAGTCGCCCTAGGCGTCGGCGACAAGGGAGTGCCGATTCTTCTTGGCCAGGTCGCCAACGTGGAGCTCGGGCCGGACATGCGGCGCGGCATCGCGGAGTTGAACGGCGAGGGCGAAACCGTCGGCGGCATCGTGGTCGTGCGCTATGGCGCCAACGCGCGCCAGGTCATCCTCGACGTGAAGAAGAGGCTCGACGCCGCGATGAAGGGTTTGCCGCCGGATGTAAAATGCACCATCGCCTACGACCGTAGCGCGCTCATCGACCGCGCGGTCAAGACGCTCGAAGAAAAACTCCTTGAGGAAAGCCTCGTCGTGGCCCTGGTGTGCATCGCCTTCCTCATGCACCTGCGCAGCGCCCTCGTGGCCATCATCATCCTGCCCATCGCGGTGCTCATGTCTTTCCTGGTCATGTTCGGCCAGGGCATCAGCTCCAACATCATGTCGCTGGGCGGCATCGCCATCGCCATCGGCGCGATGGTGGACGCCGCCATCATCATGATCGAGAACGCCCACAAACACATCGAGCGCGACCAGGGCAAGAAACCGCATTGGGACATCATCCGCGACGCCGCGGTCGAGGTCGGTCCGACGCTGTTCTATTCGCTGCTGGTGATCACGGTGTCGTTCCTGCCGGTGTTCACGTTGCAGGCGCAGGAGGGCCGGCTGTTCAAGCCGCTGGCGTTCACCAAGACTTACTCGATGGGCGCCGCCGCCTTGCTCTCGATCACACTCGCCCCGGTGCTCATGGGCTTTTTCATCCGTGGAAAAATTCCCGCCGAGGAGAAAAATCCCCTCAACCGCTTGCTCATCTGGCTCTATCATCCGGCGATTGATTTCGTCATCAAATGGCGCTGGCTCGTCGTCACGACCGCCGCGGTGCTGATCGTCTGGGTGTTTTTCCCGTGGAACAGACTTGCCGCCCGCCTGCTGCCCGACGGCAAAGTCAAGGAATGGGCCTTCAAAGTCGGCAAGTATTTTCCCTACCAGAACATCGGCTCCGAATTCATGCCGCCGCTCTACGAAGGCGACCTGCTCTACATGCCTACGACTTTCCCCGGCATCTCGCCCACCAAGGCCCGCGAGGTCCTGCAAACGACCGACAAGATTATCCGCCGGTTCCCCGAGGTCCATCACGTCTTTGGCAAAATCGGCCGGGCCGAGACCGCCACCGATCCCGCTCCCTTCGACATGATCGAGACCACCATCATGCTCAAGCCCGAAGAAGAATGGCCGGCGGTGGACATCAAAGACGAGGCGGGCAACATCATCGCCCACCGGCGCCGCACGCCGGACGAACTCACCGACGTGATGAACGCAGCCGTGCAAATCCCGGGCCTGTTCAACGCGTGGACTATGCCCATCAAGACTCGCATCGACATGCTGGCCACTGGCATTAAGACCGAGGTCGGCATCAAGGTCGCCGGACCCGACCTGGCCGAACTGGAGCGCGTCGCTTCGGAGATTGAAGCCGTGGTTAAGGCTGTGCCGGGCACGCGCAGCGCCTTTGCGGACCGAACCATGGGCGGCAATTACATCCAGTTCGATATCGACCGCGATGCCATCGCCCGCTACGGCTTGACCATCGGCGATGTCCAGGATGTGCTTGAAGTCGCCCTGGGCGGGATGCCCTTGACCACGACGGTCGAGGGCCTGGAGCGCTACGCGGTCAACCTGCGCTACAGCCGTGATTTTCGGGAAAACCTTGGGGCGCTGCGCGAAATCGTCGTGCCCGCTCCGACTGGCGCGCAGATCCCCCTGGGCCAACTGGCGAAAATCGAGACCGTCCATGCCCCCATGGGCATCAAGAGTGAGGCCGCCATTCCGAATGCCTGGATTTTTGTGAGTGTCAAAGGCATTGACGTCGGCACCTACGTCCAGATGGCGAGGCGCGCCGTCAACGAGGCCGTTGCCAAAGGCACAATCAAGCTGCCCAGCGGCTACAATATCTTATGGAGCGGCCAGTACGAATACATGCTTCGCGCCCAGCAGCGCCTGATGATGGTCGTGCCGCTCACGCTCCTGCTCATCATCCTGATCATTTATCTGAACACACGTTCGGCCATCAAGACCGCCATCGTTATGCTGGCCGTGCCCTTCTCCTTGGTGGGGGCCATCGGCATCCTCGCCTTGCTTCACTACAACTTAAGCGTCGCCGTCTGGGTCGGCATTATCGCCCTGGCCGGCCTCGACGCCGAGACCGGCGTCGTCATGCTCCTCTACCTCGACCTCGCCTATGCCGACTGGCAGAACAAGGGGCGGATGCGCAACCTGGCCGACTTGCGCGACGCCATCTATCATGGCGCGGTCAAGCGGGTTCGCCCCAAAGCCATGACCGCCAGCGTCATTATCGGCGGCCTGATGCCCATCCTCTGGAGCCACGGCACCGGCGCCGACGTGATGAAACGCATCGCCACGCCGATGATCGGCGGCGTGGTGACCTCGACCGTGATGGAACTGGCCGTCTATCCGCCGATTTTCTACCTCTGGCGTTCGCGCCGGCTCAAGCGGCCAGCGCCGGCCGAAGGCGCCGCCGCGGCGAGCATGGTCGAGCCATGAACCATCGTCAGCCCGCCCATTTCACGCACTGGTCGCCGCCTCTCCTGAGCAGCGCAGGGGCAAATCGGCGAAATCCTCCACTGTTCTCGGAATTTATTTTTTGCACGAGCCCATAGGGTTCATGCAAAAACAAGTTTCGAAGGTCCCGATTCGGAATCGGGAGCCCGGTGGTCGTTCCCCCTTTACCCTGAACGACCACCGGCTACTTTCTACCAACCCTCCGGGTTGGAGAAAATCGGAATTTGTTTTTGCACGGGCGCTTAGCACGCTCGGCGCGAGCGGGGTGGCCTCGACTGAACCCGTGAGACGGGGGGCTAATGAGACTGCCAAAAACCTTGTTTGCGTCCTATCGCAACAGCCCCGAGTGCTTTTTGAGCCAGCCTTCGGCCTCGGCGAATTCAGGGCAAAGCCGGGCCACCTCGCCCCAGAAGCGGCGCGAGTGGTTCATCTCGCGCAGATGCGCCAGTTCGTGCAGGATGAGGTAGTCGCGCACCCAGGGGGGCGTCTGCACCAGGCGCCAGTTCAGGGAGATGGTGCCGCGCCGGGAGCAGGAACCCCACCGCGAGCGCTGGTTGCGCACCCTCACCCGCGGCGCCGGAATCTGGTGCGCGGCGGCCAGTTCCAGCAGCCGGGCGGGCAATTCCCGCGCCGCCAGTTGCCAGAGATGCCGCTCCACGGCCGCCCGCAGGTCGCCGGCGGCATCCGGGACACCCAGGCTCTGGTCGCCGAAGCGGACGCCGCCGCTCTGGCCGTTGCCGCCGGTCTCCAGCCGGACCGGTTCGCCGCGGAAAACGATTTCCGTCCCGACCCGCCAGGCCCTCGGCCCTGAAGGCCGGCTGGCCAGCCGCAGCAGTTCTTCCTCGACCCAGGCCGCGTTCCGGTGGGCGAATTGCCTGGCCTCGGCGATGGAGCCGCCGCGCGGAATGGTCACGCGGGCCGCGCCATCCGGGCCCAGCCGCAGGACGTATCGGCGCGCGCGGCGATTGCGGACCAGGCGCAAACGCACGCGCCGCGCGCCGGCCAGCAGCCAATCTTCGGCCGCCGCCTCGGGCGGCGCCGGCCCCAAAGGCAACTCTATCTGTTGGGCCGCGCGCGGTCGCGACAGGTTTCGCACCGTTCCTGGGTAACCGAGCCGTCCTCGCGCAGCAAGCAATTAACCCCGGCCCGAATAATCTAACCTGCGCCCGGCCCCCGCCACGTCCCCCAGAATCCAGTTGTCGAATTCGCCGGGCACAGATTTAATCGGGACTCATGAAACAGTTGCGCGCGTTGGTCCTTGGCTTGGGTGTGGTCAGTCTGGCTGTGATGCTCCTTTGCCTTTCCTCCTGCAAGACCACCCCGCCGCCAGCGTCGGCCGCCCAACCCGTGTTCCGGCCCGAGAAGCTTGCGGAGATGGACGCCGCCATTGCTCAGGCGGTGGCCGAGAAAAGGTGCCCGGGCGGGGTTTTGTGGTTCGAGCATCGCGGGGCCAGCTACCACAAGGCCTATGGCCTCCGCGCCCTGGTCCCGGCGGCCGAGCCGATGACCGAGGACACGATTTTCGATGTGGCCTCGCTGACCAAAGTGGCCGCCTGCACGCCGGCCGTGATGCTGCTCGCCGAGCGCGGCCAGCTAAAACTCGACGAGCGGGTCCAGACCTACCTCCCGGAATTCAAGGGCGACGGCAAGGAGGCCATTACGGTCCGCCAACTGCTGACGCACACCTCGGGCCTCCGCGGGGACATCGAGACGCGAACCGACTGGCACGGGCAGCAAGCCGCCATTCAGAAGGCCTCCGCCGAGAAGCTCCTGAGCGCCCCCGGCACGGCCTTTCGCTACAGCGACGTCAATTTCTTCCTGCTGGGCGAGATCGTCCAGCGGGTCAGCCACACCCCGCTCCAGGAGTTTGTGGACCGCGAGATTTACCGGCCGTTGAAAATGGTCGACACCGCGTATCTGCCGCCCCAATCGAAGCGGGCGCGCATCGCCCCGACCGAGGTGGCGAACGGCCAACCCTGGCGGGGGGTGGTGCACGACCCGACCGCCCGCCACATGGGCGGTGTCGCCGGCCATGCCGGGTTGTTCACGACCGCGGCGGACCTGGCGCGGTATGCGCGGATGCTCCTGCACGAGGGCGCGCTCGACCGTGTGCGCATCTTCAAGCCGCAGACGGTCCGCCTGATGACCAGCGTGCAGACCCCCGAATCCCTCCCGGTGCGCCGGGGGCTGGGCTGGGACATCTATTCGGGCTACAGCGGGCCGCGCGGGAAATACTTCCCGCTTGGCTCTTACGGCCACACGGGCTGGACGGGCGCCTCGCTCTGGCTCGATCCCTTTTCGCAGAGCTTCGTCATCTTTCTCTCCAATCGCAATCACCCGCAGGAGAGCGGCAATGTGGGTCCTTTGCGGGCCACGCTCGGCACGCTGGCGGCGGAGGCGATCAGCGACTTCAATTTTGTCTATGTGCCCGCCGCGCTGGCGCCGCCGCCGGAAGCCGACGCGCCCCCGGCCCGGCCGGCCAGCCCCGAGCCGCGCCTGCCGCAGGCCAGGACGCTCAACGGGATTGATGTGCTGGTAAAGCAGAATTTCGCGCCGCTTAAGGGGCTGCGCCTCGGCCTGGTGACCAATCACACCGGCCAGGATCGGCAGCGCAATCCGACCATTGACCTGCTCCAGCACGCCCCGGGCGTCCAGCTCAAGGCCCTGTTCAGCCCCGAGCATGGCCTTCGCGGCGTGCTGGATGAGCGCGTCGGCGACAGCGTGGATGGGCCGACCGGGCTGCCGGTCTATAGCCTCTACGGCGAGCGGTTCGAGCCCAAGTCGGACCAACTCAAGGAACTGGACGCGCTCGTGTTCGACATCCAGGACATCGGCTGCCGCTTCTACACCTATACCGCCACCATGGCCAAGGTCATGGAGGCCGCCGCCGCCAACGGAAAGAAATATTTCGTGCTCGATCGCGTCAACCCGCTCAATGGCGTGACGATTGACGGCCCGGTGCTCATGGGCAACCCCAGCTTTGTCGGCTACCATCTGGTGCCGTTGCGCTACGCCATGACCATTGGGGAACTGGCGCAGATGTTCAACGCGGAACGCCACTGCCACGCCGATTTAACGGTCATTCCCCTGGAAAACTGGCGGCGCGATTTGTGGCTGGACCAGACCGGCCTGCCGTGGAGCAACCCCTCCCCGAACATGCGCAATCTGACCGAGGCCATCCTTTATCCGGGCGTCGGCCTGCTCGAAAGCGCCCTCTCGGTCGGGCGCGGCACCGATACCCCCTTCGAAGTGGTCGGGGCGCCTTACATCGACGATGTGAAACTGGCCGAGGAGTTGAACGACGCGGCTCTGCCCGGCCTGTGCTTTGTGCCCATCCGCTTCACGCCCACCGCCAGCGTTCACCAGGGCCGGCTTTGCCGCGGCGTGTACATCCTGCTCACCGACCGCGACCGGTGCAACGTGGTGGACCTGGGCCTCCAGCTCGCCGAAACCCTTTACCGCCTCTACCCCAAGGATTTTGACCCTGACAAAATGAAGCACTTGCTCCTGGACCAACCGACCCTCGACGCCCTCAAAGCCCACAAGCCGCTCAAGGACATCCGCGCCGCCTGGCACAAAAACCTGGATGAGTTCCTTAAAGTCAGGGCTAAGTACTTGATCTATTGACCTGTCATCGCTGGCGTGGGAGAGGCTGCAGGCGCCGCCCCAATCGCTCAGCCAGGTAATAGAATTCGACGAACGATACGTCTGGGACTGAACCACGGGGCCGGGGTATGCAAGTCGCGGGGAAGAGCCCATGAATCGCGCCGTTGGCGCTCTATCGTGTTTTCTTACACCTGTCCTGGGGCGTTGCCCCAGGCTGGTATGACCTGACGCCGTTGGCGTCGCCCAATGAGGCCGTTACCGAAAGGCGCGCAGGACTCTGGGCCTCTGGCGAGGCGCGAACGAGGCGCATATCCCTCCCGACCTGTCGGGATGAGGTGCGAGCAGCGCCGTCTGCGCGAAAAAGAACCGCCGAATACGTCGGCGGATTTGTGCCATCCTGAACGCGAATTGGAATTAGCGCCTCGCTCAAGGGCCGACTAGGCGGTTGACCAGGAAATCGCGGTAGCCGTCCAGGCTTTTCCATTCGGTGGCCACGTTCATGCGCTTGGCGTGGTCGTCAAGGAGGGTGTAGCCCTCGTCCGAGACGCGGAGGCCCAGCCGTTCCATCTTGCAGAGCAACTGGCTGAAGGCGAGATAGACCGCGACGGTATCGAACAGGACGCTGGAACGGCGTTCGGCCTCGCCCTGGCTGTTATTGCTGCGGCTCCAGAGCCGGTAGTTTTGGATGATGGTCGAGGCGACCGGGTCGATGGCCTCGAGCAGCCGGCGATAGCGCTGGCCCTCGAGGGTGACCAGCCCGCAGGTGTCCAGGGGAGTGATCGTAATGTCCCAGGGGGCCGAGAGGACTTGCTGGGCGGCCTTAACGGCCGCCTTGACGTTCCATTCGGCCGAGATGGTTTTTGAGCCTCCGTAGCCGAGCCGGACACTGCCATCCATGCCCACAAAGCGGGCGCGTTTGGCGATGCGCGGCTCGCGGGCCAGAGCCGCCGCCACATTGGGCATCGGACCGATGCAGATGAGCGTCACGGGTTTGCGGGATTGCATGATCGTCTCAACCAGGGCCTGGACGCCCTCTGGGTGGATTTTGCCAGGATAGGAGCGCAAGTCGTAATCCTTCACCCAGGCCGCCTGGCCCCCCTCGCCGCGCGGTTCCACATCCGGCCCGACGGCGATCGGCACGCCGGCATGGCCGGTCGCCTGCAGGAATTTGGCCAGCAGCCTGGCCCGGTAGTGCGCTTTGCCGTATTCGGTCACCACCAGTTTCAGGTCCAGCTCCGGGCATTTGAGCAGCAGACCCAAAGCCCATGTATCATCGATGTCATCACCGATGTCGGTGGCCAGAATGACCGGGAGCGGCTGGGTGGGCTTCCGGTCCGCCGTGGATTGAGCCGACCACCCGGGCAGGCCCATCGGCCTTACGGCGATGGCTGCGCCCAAGAGGCCGGATTTCTGCAGGAAATTGCGGCGGTTGAGCCGACTGAAGGTTTTCATAATCTAAAAAGTCACGGGAATTCACTTGGGGGCCTGCCGGTAGCCCTCCTGCGCCTCGCTCGCCCCGGTCGCGGCGGGCTGGTCCGGCGCCGGGGGGCGCGTCTCGCCTTTGGGCGAGAGTACTTTGAGCGGCTTGAGGACCGCCCTGGCCAGGTCGCTCTCCTGGACGGTGATGGGTCCCTGGACCAGTTCCGGCACATTGAAGGTCTTGGGGAACGAATCGTAGAAGGCTGGGTCGGCTTGCGGCAGCAGGAACGGTTTGTAGAACTGGCCCTGGTCATCCACGTAGCTGAAGAAGGGCCGGGCAAATAGCCCGTCCAGCCGCTTGCTGCTGAAGACCACCCAGCGGCCGTTGCTGGACCAACAATGCCACGTATCGGCCTGGTCGCTGTTGATGCCCAACCGCCGGCACTGCCGGGTGCTCAGGTCCATGGCGTAGAGATCGCTGCTGGGCTGGTAGATGGGGAAGTTGCCGTACCTCGAAAGGCAGAACAAAAGACACCGTCCATCCGGCGACACTCTGGGCTGGGCGGCGCTTAAGCCGCTCTGCTGGGTTGAGAGGAGCATCTCCGGCTCTCCCCACTGGTCGCGGTCCAGGTCATAGCTGATGCGCATGAGGTCGTAGCGGACCTGCCGGAACTGTTCCACCGCCAGACGCGGCGCGCTGCAGTAGTAGAGATAGCGGCCATCGGGCGACCACGACGGCCAGGTTTCATTGCGGTCCGGCAGCGCCAGCGCCGGGGGCACGACCACCGTGTTGGAATCCATCCGGTAGATGCCCAGGTTCGAGCGCGCGTCAAAAACGTCCCGCGTCTCGCCGCGCGTGTGATAGAACAGGTTGAGTTTATTGGCCGAAAAGGCCAGCAGCCGCCCACTGGGGTGCCAGGACAGGTAGCCCATCGTCTTGTCCACCCGCGCTACCTGGTTGGACAGGACCAGGATCATCGGCTGCAACTTTTGCGAGGAGCGCGTGTGAAAGGCAAAGGTGTCGGCGCGGTGGTTGAGCGGCGTGTGGCAATTCAGGCAGTTCTTGTCGATCTTACCGTTCTCGAGCACCGCCCGCTCCGCGAAAGACTCCAGGTCGCGCTGATAAAGCCCCAGATTGACGTAGAGACTGTAGAGCGGCTGGAGCAGGCGATAGACCAGGCAGCGGTCAATCTCCTCCCGCGCAATCGAATTGGTTACGGCCTCAAACCGCTTCCATTGATCCTGCGAATCCTGGACTGATACCTCCAGGCAAAGCCACTGCCCGGCGTTGGCCCGCAACAGGGCCTTCCACTTCTCGGCCGGGATGCGGATGGAAGGGCTTCGGCTCGCCAGGGCAATCCGCTCGCCCCGGGCCGAGTAAATCTCGACCCGATAGCGAGCGCCAGGTTCTTGCACCTTGAAGTTCAGCGGCGCGATATTCGGCGGAATGACCACGCCCGTGTAGTCCGGCCACAGCCGCGGCGCCCGCCCCGCCTTGGGCGCCGATTCGGCCCCGGCCGCTGCGACTCCCGGCACATCCACCGCCCCCAACCAGAGCATCAGCCCGGCGCCGGCCAGAGCCGCCACTCGGCCGCCCCTTGAGACCAGGAACCGGCCCGGGTGAGTAGCGCAGGCCTCCTCCCCTGCGAGTTCAGGGGGCGTCTCGCGCCGTGTTCCCCCGGCCGGCGAGACGCCGCCCGAACCCGCCGCCGAGCCGGCTGCGCTAGACGACGCCCGGGTGGCAGGCGGGACGCCTGCCCCACTACCTGCCGGTTCATGGAAAGAAGAATCTAGGCTTGGAGCACCAGGAGGGTGTCCCCGAGCGGTTCTTCGTGTTGGCAGGCGGTCGCACATGCGAAGATTGTCGCGATGGTCTCAAAGGAGGAGCCAATTTTCAATTTTCAATTTTCAATTCTAAATCTCGCCGCCGCCCGCCCGCTCTCCGCCAGCCTCCGCACCCCGAGGGCAATTGGCAATTGAAAATTGGCCATCCCTTTCCCGAACGGTCGGTCCCGGCTGAGCTGCTGGCGGCCTTACCTGCCGCCTCCGCTCTGTTCTAAAACGCGTTTGATTTCCTGGTCTGCCGGGTCGAGGCGGAGGGCCTCGGTGAGTTGAGCCAGGCCGCCCGGTTGGTTGCCTGACTTCAGGAGGCAAAAGCCCAGGGCGACCCTGAATTTCTTGATTTGGGGAAACTGCTCGACCAGGGAGCGGAACTGCTCGGCGGCGGCGGAGTGTCGTCCGAGTTCCTGGCATAAGGAGCCCAGGTTAAAACGAGTCGGCCAGCAGCCGGGCTGGCGATTGAGGACAGCCTGGTAGGTCTTGAGGCAAACCTCGGCGTCCTGGGCGGTAAAACCAGCGAGCCGCCGGCGAATGTCCGCTTCCGCGGCGGCCTGGCGCTGGGCGTGGTCCAATTGGTCCAGGAACGGAGGCCGGGCGGTGAGCCGCACCAGGGCGGCTATCACGTTGAGTTCGTCATATAAGGTGTAACCGATGGCCTCGGCGCATTCCTGGGGCGTGGCGATTCCCACCGCGGTCCGCTTCCCCAAAGCCGGCCCCAGGACCTCGCCCACCTTTGCATAAAGGCCTTGGGCCAGCAGGTAATTGCCGGCAAAGGTCGGGTGCGCATGATCGCCGAAGAGCTTCTCGCCGGGCAGCCCGTGGTCGCTGAGCGCACTCTCCGCCAGGGTCTGCTCCAGCTCCGCCAGCCAGACTCCCTGGGGCTGCCAGGCGGCCGCCACGCGGCGAATCATGCCGTTGATCGAGCTGTCCGCCCGGAATTGCATCGCATCCCAATCCCGGGCCAGGGCGTAATGCCGCTTGGCTTGGCCGGCATCGCCGGCGGCTAAATAACATCGCCCCAGCCGGAAATGCAGCTCCGCATAATGGTCGTCAATCCCCGCCGCCGCCGCATATTGTTGAATCGCTTCGCGGTGCTGGCCTCGGCCTTCGAGCTGGAGGCCTTGAGCGTAGGCGGCTTCCCATCGGGCCCGCTCCGCGGCGGCAAAGTCGGCGCGATGCAACGACGCCAGCGGCGGGCAGTCCTTGAGGTTTACCGGCACGGTGCACAGGATCATCCTGCCCCCGCCGCGGGTGGCGGCGCGGCAGATGTCCTCCAGGTTCGCCCGGAAATTCCCCAGGTTCATTTCCCGGCGCCGATCATCGGCACGCAAACGATGTTCGTGAAAATAGGCCATGTCTTGCCCCTGGCGCCCGGCGGCCGGACCAAGCAGGCCGCCGGCGAGCGAGCCGAGCCACTGCCCCAGCCGGGTTGACTTCACCAACTGGCCCGCTCTAATCAGCCTCAACGATTGCGTCCACGCCGGCCACTTCGGGTCCGGACCGTGAAACCCGCTCACCTCATTATTGCCGATATAAGCGATGAAAAGATCGACCTCGTGCCTGGCGCATTCCCGCGCAATGGTCCGGATAATATGCGAATTGATGCCCCGCATGGCCGCGTTGATCACCTCGAACTGCTTCTCCGGGTAGCCACGGCGCAACTGGACTTCCAACATCCGGCCAAAGCTGAAGGCCGGCTCAGGCGTGCCCATCGCCGC
Source organism: Verrucomicrobiota bacterium (assembly GCA_049518415.1). GTDB lineage: Bacteria > Verrucomicrobiota > Verrucomicrobiia > Limisphaerales > UBA8199 > CAVQND01. The sequence continues at coordinate 49,724 of JBEKRX010000038.1, read as the reverse complement.
TGATTCGCCCAGGATGCAGACCCGAATCAGGCCCGCCGGCTTCTTCGCCGGCAGGGTATAAAGGAACGGTTTCAGAGCTGTTTCCCGGGAGAAAAACTGCCAGGCAAATTTCTGGTTGGTGATGTAGTCGCCGCCGGCGCCTGACTGGACGAAAAACGCGGTAGGGTAACCATAGCCCAACAGGCGTAGTCCGCCCTCGCCCGCCAGGAGCAGTGTCAGCGGCCCCATCAGCATCAGCCCAACCCGTTCCAGCCATACCCGCCAGCCGTTGGGACGCGGATCGGGCGGGGCCGGCTTGGCCTGAGCAGGCCGGGTGTCCGTTTGATTTTGGCCGCCTGGAACCGGCCCTGCTCGCCGCCGCTGAACCTTTCTTCCGCTCATGCAATGATGCTGGTCCTGATTTATCCATGGCCGGAGGGCGGTTGCTCAACCGCCCAAACCTCGCCACGACTCTCGGATTGCTTAACGGGTGCTGGCCGCTCTCGAATAGAAATAGTACCAAAAAGTGCCGCCGAAATCGCGCGCCAGGGCCGCGCGGTCCTCCGCGCTGTTCCGCGCGCGGTTGAGGGCCTCGGTGAACTCCCTGAAACGCTGGACGGTTTCGGAACGAATCTGCCGTCCGTGCAGTTCCACCTGGGCGCCTTTGAGTTGTTGGCGCAGGAGGATGGCCTCCTCGACGTGCCGGGGGATGGCCTGGTAGCCAAAATCATCCAACCGCCCGAGTTGCTTGACCAGGCCGTCCAGGTCGCGGGTCAGAAGATACTCCGCCAGCAAGTACTCGAAAGCCATCTGGTTGCGCGCATTGGATTGCAGCAGTTGGCGGAAGAAAGGCTCGGCCGGCAGTTCATCCTGAGGCAGGTCGGTGGTCACCATTCGCGACCGAATGAGGGCCAGTTCTTTGTCGTCCGGCAAACGCGGATTGGCCTCAAGGTCCCGGAGGCAGGCCGCGGCCCAGGCGCGCTGGAAGGGCACTTCGGCCAGCAGGTTCAGGAAGATGCGCGCCGCCTGGGGGTGGTCTTTCAGAATATTGATTTGCGCCAGCCAGCGGAGGAGGTCGGGCCGGCTGCCTTCGATTTCCAGGGCCTCGCAGGCCAAGTGCTCCGCCTCGTTGATCTGCCCCAGCTCCAATAAAGTCTGGCATTGGGCCCGGCAGGCCCCGAATCCCAATTTGAGTCCGGGCAGCAGGGTCCAGGCCCCCTGGTTGGTATAGGCAAAGAGGTCCTGCGAGAGGCGGCCGGTGTGATAGAGGGCCAGGTGCAGGCGCACCTCGGTAGCAGGGTTCAAGGCCTTGAGCGGGGCCGCCGCGGCCAGCACCTTGTCATACTCCTTATGACTGGCGTAGTACTCGATCCGCGCCAGTGCTCTTTGCCCACGCTCCTGGTGATCGGCAAGCAATACCGCCGCCCAGCCGGCCAGAAACAAGCCCGCCGCGAAGGCCCGTTTCACCCCCGGACCTTGCAGCCGCTGGCCAAAGGGAACCGGCGCCGCCGCCGCCCGCCGGGCGCCGCCGGCCGCTTCCTTGGCAACTGCAGCCTTGGGCAGCAACGCCAGCACCAGCAAGGTCAGCGGCAGGCAAAGGAACAGCGCGCCGGTCAGCAGCAGCGGCGTTCCTGTTCCCCAGCGGTTCAGGACCCGGGCCGTGGGCAGGCCGGCCAGGTGAATCATCGCCAGGGGGGCGGCCAACGCGGCCAGCAGGCAACCCAGTCCTGGCCCCCATTTCCGGCGCACAGCCAGCTCGAACCAGCCGCCCAAAGCCAGGAAAAGCAGGCACGGCCACAGGCCCCCCACATAGGCCCCCAGTGCGCTCAGGACCCAGCACGCACCCACGCGCGGCCACGCCCGACGCCAGGACAGAAGCGCGTAGCCCAGCGCTAGGCCGAGCCCCAGCAATACTCCCAGGCTCGCGGCCTGGGCGTGGCCGTCCTGGCGGCCCCACAACCACAACAGCAGAAAAACCGGCGCCAACCCTCCCGTGAGCGGCGCCATCCCGCTCATCCGTGAGCACACCCGCCGCGTCCCCAGGAACAGCAGGCCGCCCAGGGCCACAAAGACCAGCGCCCCCAGCCAGTCGTAGTAATTCAACTGCGCCAGAAATGCGGCGGCGTAGTCCAGCAACCCCCCCGGCAACGCCAGGAACCGGCTGAAAAATGAGCGGCTCAGGAAGAATGGGGTGCCCGCATAACCGTACTCGACCGACGGTTCAAGGCGCAGCCAGACATAGGCAAAACAGAGCAGCAAGCACGCCGCCGCGCTCGCGGCAAAGCTTGGCCAGGGCCAGGAAAGTGGCCTCGAACTGTGCTTCCTATCAGCCGGCCGTCGCATGCGGGATCAGTTTCGCCCATGATTTCACAAAAGACCCCCCGCTTCAAGTCCGGGAGTGCCAATCCTATTGGGGGAGCCTGCCGGCTTGGAAGTCGGCGAGACAGCCGACTTGAAGGTCTGCGCTGCCGGCTTTTGTCCTTTCGGTGAACAGGCCTTTGCTGCATACTGTGGCCGTATATGAATCCCCGGATAGAAGAACCATGAGCGGGGCCGTTTTCCGCGCCAGGCAACAAAGCCCAGCGGGCAACCCCCTCAGGGAGCGCCTGAACCGGCGGGAGTTTGTGCGGTTCTGCGGGCTGGGCCTGGCCGCCAGCCCATGGGCGTTTGCGGCGGCGTGGGCGCAAAGACCGGCCGCCGAGATCTGGGGGCCAACGGTGCTCCCGCAGCCTTTCGACCGGGAGCCTTTCCGGGAGGTGCGCCTGCCCGGGTGGGTCCAGGAGTTGACCGGCGTCGGTTACACGCTCTCCGGCCAGGACCGGGAACAGCGCGCGCGAGCCGCCAGGGCAGGCGTAGCCATCAGTGAATTGGGGTTCGTTGACCCGTACTATCCGTACTACGACAGCCGCTTGCTCCGCCGGCGCAGTCCGCACGTGCCCCTGGACCGGCTCAAGCGGGATGTCGCCCAGTACAAGGAACTGGGCATCCGGGTGCTCGCCGTCTATCCGCCATCGCTCCAAGGCGAGGTTTACGAGCACCATCCGGATTGGCGGCGCGTGGCGCGCGACACGCGGGAAATCCCGCAGGTCGATTTGGCCAAGTACCCGCACGGGGGGATGCTGTGCCTTTTGGGACCTTACGGGGATTTCTTGATCGAGGTCCTGGTGGAGATTCTGACCCTGTTCCCGGAGGTGGACGCCTTCAGCTTCGACGGCTTGCATTACGGCGGCGTCTGCTACTGCGGCCATTGCCGCGAGGCCTACCGCCGGGACCTGCAGGCCGAACTGCCGCCGGCGGACATGGAGCAAGCCGCCTTCCGGCGCTATCAGCACTGGGCCGACCGCCGGCTGGAGGAGTTGGTGCGGCGAATGCAGCTCCGCCTCAAGGGCCTCAAGCCGGAGGTGGCGCTCATCACCTGGACCACCAACGCCGGACGCTTTGGCCACTTCCTGGATATTCCGCGCAACATGCCGGCCCGCATGAACCTCCTGCTCGACGCGCCGGACATGGAGTTGTGGCTCGACGAGACCAATCGCGGGGCGACCGTGGTCCCGGCCTTGGGCTGCGCCTATCTTTGGGCGGTCACCAACCACCGGGTCGGCTTTGCCGAACCGTATCTCATGTCGCGGGGCGCTCCTTACGGCAAGGACAGTTTTCCGGCGCACGAAATCGAGCGGCGGATGCTCCTGGCCCTCACCCACGGCGCCGGGCCCAGCATCGCCGTCGGCCAGCCGCCGGCTTTGCAGGCGGCGATTTACCGGTGCCTGGGCGAAGTGCAGCGCCGCAAGCCGTGGCTCACGCACAAGGCGCCCGAGCCTTGGGCGGCGCTGCTGATGAGCGACAACACCCGGTGTTTTTATGGGCGCAGCCCGGGACTTGTCGAGCAGCGCTATCTGGCCCATGTCTTCGGCGCCTTCCGCGCGCTGCTCGAAGAGCACCTGCCCTTCACGCTCATCAATGACTGGAACCTGGCCGAATCCGACCTGGCCAGGTATCGAGTGCTGGTCCTGCCCAACACCGCCTGCCTGGATGCCGCCCAGGTCCAAGCCATTCGCCGCTTCGTCAGTCGCGGCGGCGGCTTAGTGGCCTCGGCCGACACCTCGCTTTGTGATGAGTTTGGCACTCCGCGCCTCCAGCCGCAACTCTTGGACGTTTTTGGCGTCGCGCGGGGCGGCCTGGCTGTGCCCGCGGGCGGCCCTGGCGGCCTGGACGCCAATTTCACCCCGACGTTGCCGGCCGAGTACTGGGAAAAATGCAAAGGCGTTTGGAATTTTGAGTTCGCCCGAGAATCGTTGCTGGATACGGCTTTGCTCCGCGCTTTGTTGGGAACGGAGCCTGTTACGTTCAAAGGCTCAGCCATCCGGGTGACCCTCGCCAGCCCTTCGGCTCGAGCGATTGCCACGCTTCATCCCAAGCCGGAAAGCAGCGGTGCGGCTTTGCCGGCCTTGATCACGCATCCATTTGCGAAAGGCCGCGTGGTTTATTTCCCCGCCGGGCTGGATGCGGCCTATTACCTGTGCTCCTATCCCTATCAACGGCTGGTGCTCCGGCACGCCGTGGAGTGGGCCGCCCAGGAGCCGCCCCCGGTGCGTGTCGCCGCGCCCATGTGCGTTCATGCCGTCACCGTCAGACAAAAGCAGAACGGCGAGCGCCTGGTTGTGCATTTGTACAATGACGCCAATACGACCGCTGGCCACGGGTTGCCCGCGGAGGAAGTGCCCTTGCGCGAAGAGGTCCTGCCCATCCACGACATCCGGGTCAGCTTCCGCAACTATGCCATTGCCCGCGCTCACCTCGAACCCGAAGGCACCGCCCTGCCTCTTCGCGGAACGGCTGAGCACCTGGAAGTCGTCGTGCCCCGCCTCGACATCCACACCATGGTCGTGGCCGAACTCAAGTGAGGCCAACTACAGCCGCTGCAGGTTATTGGACCTGGACCCGGTAAAACATCCTGCCTTCGCTCGGTGTGACGCTGTAACTCGGGGCGGTCGCGCCGGGCACCGGCAGCCACGTTCCGGTGAGGGAGCTGGACTGGAACAGGGTTCCGTTCGGCCAGGAGAGTTGGAAGCCAGTGGGCGTTCTGGCGAGGGTGATGGTCACCGACGGCGAGGCGACGGTGTCGAAACTGTGCCCGGCAGTGCTGCCGGCGCTGTAAATGTCGCACACCTCCCCCGCCGTGAGCGCGCGCAGCCAAACGCCAAGGTCATCGATATCTGCCGAGCCCGCCTCTGGATAAGCCCCGGTCGGGTCCTGGCCGATGATGATGGGCCAGCCGCTATCGAAGCTGCCCAAGCCGGTAATGTCAACGGCACTGACCCGGAGGCCATCCAGGTAGGTGATGGCCAGGTTCGCGCCCCGATCAACCGTAAGCAGGAAATGGTGCCAGGCACCGTCGTTGATCGAGTCGGCGAGACCATTGATGTCAAAGTCGTGCGTCCCGGCAGCGCCACTAAGACCGTCCTGCAGGCACCACTCCCAGCCGCCGGTACCATAAGACGGCGAGAAAGTGAAGCCCAGGTTATTGGCGGAGTTGGTCGCGCTGTCAAAGAAAGGCAGGTCGTTGCCAACGTAACCGGCCGGCAGGCGCACCCACATCGACGCCGAGAAGCTGGTCAGCGTGCCGAACTGGAGGTCAGCCGGCGTCCCCAGCGAGACGTAGCTGGCGCTGGTGACATTGGTGCCGGCGGTCGCGGTGCTGTAGTGCAGGGCTTGGCTGCCGATCTTGCCGGTCACGAACGTCGGATTTCCTAACCGCGTGCCGTTATTGCCCCGGCCCGAGGAATCGTTGGCGTCCCCCTCGAATTTGAGGTGCAGCACCAGGCCGTTGGTGTCATTGACGAAGCTGACCGCCGGAACGACCGTGAGCGTGACGCTGATGGAACTGACGCCGGCCGGATTGGTGGCCCACAGGGTGTAGATGTCGGTCGTGACCGCATCGTTGACGGTGAGGGTGGGACTGGTCGCGCCGTTGATGGCGTTTGCGCCCTTGTACCACTGCAACGCGATGGGGAGCGACCCGGCGACCGTGGTCGAGAAGGTGACGCTCCGCCCAGGGGTAATGGTCTGCGGCGCCAGTGGAACTCCGAACTGAGCTACGGTATTGTTGCCGTAGCGGGCCTGGTAATGGGCCTGAATTCGCGCCTGCGACAGGGCCTTCGTATAGACGGCCACTTCGTCAACCTGGCCTTTGAAGAGATCGACCACCGGGCTGCCGGCGTTGTTGCCAAGGGCGCCGATGACCAGCGGGCCGCTGTCGTTGCGATCAAAATCATAATAGCTATCGCCGTCCCACTCGCCATTGATATAGACGTAGATCCAGGAGCCATCGTCGGTCATGACCAGGTGCGTCCACTGCCCGCTCACGACCGCGTCAGCAGCCACCGTCGAGGGGACAAAGTAGCCGAGGCCGTCCGAATAGACGCCGCCGTTCCAACTGCCGCTGGGGAAGCTGTAATCAGGGCCGCTCCCGCTGAAGAACCACTCGCCCTTGCTCGAAAAACTGCTGGAGACCGGGCAAAGTTCCTCCGTCAGGTCGGTGGTCCTGGCCCAGCACTCCAGGGTGAAGTTACGACCGTTCAACTTCGAAGAGAAGGGAACCACGCCGTAGCTGGCGGAGCCGTCGAAGGAGACGGCCGTGTCGGCATCGTTGAAGAGCGCGCCGGCAGCCCCGAGGGTGACCGGGTTGCCGCTCACATTGGTGTAATAGCCGTCGTGCCGGCCCATGGCATCCCACATGGTGGTCGAGCCGCTGGCTTCGTCCAGCCGCCACCAGGCCTCGGGGGCATCCGCCACGATGGCGGCTTCGTAGGAGCCGCTCGCGCTCGCAGGGATGGTAATCGTGGCCGGTCCGGCGCTGGCGGAGCCCAGCCCGTTGGTGGCGGTGACGGTGTAAACGCCGGCATCGCCGGTCGTCACGCTCGCGACGACATAGGTGGAATTGGTCGCGTTGGCAATCGGCGTGTTGTCCTTCGACCACTGGTATTTGAGTCCGCCGCCGGCGGCGACGACACTCAAATTGAGGGTGCCCCCGGCATAGAGGGTACGGCCCTGCGGGCCCTGCGAAATGCTGGGGAGATTGGCCGCGTTGACAGTGATGCTGGCCGGCCCGCTGGGCGCGGCGCCGTAAAGATTGGTGACGACGACATCATAGTTTCCGTTGTTCGTGACCGCCAGCGGGCTCATGGTGTAGGCGCTGCCGTTGGCGCCGGGAATGTTCGAACCGTTTTTACGCCACTGGTAGGCCAGGGTCGGCGTGCCGCCGGCATCCACCGTGAGCGTGAGGGTGTCGCCGGTGTACAACAAATACGGGGGAGACTGCGGGTCGGCAAAGATGGTCGGCCCGATGCCCCCGATCGCGGCGGCGTATTCGGAATAGACCTCCCCTTGGGTCAAGGTCCGGTTGAACACGGTCACCTCGTCAATCACGCCGTTGAAGACCAGCGCGCTGGCGTCGGCGCCGATCTGCAGCGGAGCGTCAAACGCCTGGACGACGTGGTTCATGGTGTTAACAAAGCTGCTGAAACTGGAAATGTCATTGGCCGCGCCCAGATAGAGCGCGCATTGGTCGGGCTGCACCGCCATGGCGATGAAGGCCCAATCCGAGTCCGGGAGGTAAAGTGCGCTCGGCAGGCGCGTGGCGGCGGGGTCGCCGTTCCACTGATAGGCCAACTGGAGTCCGCCGGCCAGGTCGATGGCCAACCCGGTTCCCCCGGTCGTGCCGCCGTCGCAAATCACCAGGGCGGTGTTAGCCTCTTGCGACCCGTTGGCTTTCACCCAGGCCGTCAAGGTCACGCTGTTGGTATTCAGACCCAGGGCCGGGATGGTGACGTAGCCGTTTGCGCCGTTGAAATTCACACCGAGGTTGTTGGCCTCGAAGCCGGCGTAAGTGGGCGATCTGGGACCCGGGACGCCGGCTTGGGCGGCATAGACGTAGGCGCCATTGGCGGCGGCGCCCAGTGAGCCGAGATTGGTTGCCACCGGATCGGACGCTTCGTTCAGACGCCAGTACCCGACCGGGTGTTGCGCCAGGACGGCGGCTTGGTAGTTATCTGCGCGAGCCGGCAGCGTGGCCGCAAGGGCCAACAGCGCCGCTCCCGCAAGATGGCAACTGGTGTTGCGGTTCGTGAGTTTCATGGGCATCCACTTATTCGCTTGCAGTAGTTTAGCTTTGCGGTTGCGCTCACTGCCACCGGCCTCGGCCGGCGGCGCGCGGACTGCGACCCGCCCCCGTCAGCAGGCCAAACTCGGCGCCTTCCCTGTCACCTGCCCGGAAATGAGCGTCTCTCCGGGCAGACACGGAATCGTTAGGCCCCGGCGATCCGGCGGCGCCGGGGGCACATGTTATCTCGGGCGCGTGGTATGGTGCAAATAAAAAGGCGGCCGGGAAATCTCCCCGGCCGCCTTGTGTCTCAGAAGGTCGTGCGTTTCAGCAAGGCCGTCTTAGAATTGGTACTTCAGGCGGTAGAACTTCTTCGCTGCCGAAGGTGCGACGGTATAGGGATTGGGCGCGGCTGAAATGTCGGTATAGGGGCCGGTGGCCACGTCCGCCGATTGCAGGACCCACCCTGCGTTGGCAGGCCAGCTCAGGATGACCTGCTGCGTGCCCGCGTACAGGACGGTGATCGGCGCGGGGGCAGGGGGCGGGACATAGACATAGCTCAACTTATTAGAGATGGCCGCCATATAGATCGAGGCGGCCTGGAGGGGCGTGAGCGCCTTGCGCCAGACACCGAGGTCCTCGATATCGGCTGAACCATACTCGCCGTAAGTGCCATTGGGGTCCTGCCCAATGGTCGCCGGTGCGCCGGTATCGATATTGCCGGCTGCCAACGCCGTCGTGCCGCCCCACACCGCGTAGTGGGCCACCAAACCGTCCAGGTAGTTCACATTCCCGGCCGTCCGGTCGAACACATGCACCAGGTGGTGCCAGTTGCCGTCGTTGATCGAGCCGACGTCCCCATAGACGCCGATGCCGCTGCCGCTCCCATCAAAGAGCGACATCGCCCAACCGCCATTGCGGGCCGTGGTGGAATTCGTGGCTTGTGTCGCGTCAGTCCCATAAGTAGGGGCAAACACGTAACCCGAGCCGAACGTGGACCCCACTGTGTCAGTAAAGAAAGGCAGGTCACCGCCAGTGTAGTTCAGCGGCAATCGGATCCAATACGCCACGGTGAAGTTGACATTGGAGCTGAACTGGAGGTCGGGCCGCACCCCCAAAGTGACGTAATTCGTGCCGCCATCCGGGTCCGTAGAGTAATGCAGGGCTCGGCCGAGCGCACCGTCGTTGACGAAACTGATATGGCCTTTGGGCGTGCCGTCGTTGCCCCGGCCCGTGGTATCGGCCAGGCTTCCGTCAAAGGGCAGATGCACCACCAATCCCGCGATGGCAACCGGCGAGGCCGGGGGCGGCAGAACGGTGAGTTTGGCCACCGCGCTGTTCGTCGCACCGGCCGGATTGCTAATGGTGACCGTGTAATTGCCGGCATCACTCAAAGCCAACGAGAAGTTGGTGTACGCGCTGTCGGTGGCGCCGAGAATGTCGCCCCCGTTCAGGTGCCATTGGTAATCCAACGGCACCGACCCCAACGCATTCACCGAGAATGTCGCCCACAGGGAGACGTAATTGGTGGTCGACTGGGGTTCCGTGACAATGAACGGCTTGGTGCCGGACCCGTAGAGCGCACTGTAATGCTCCAGGATGGTCGCGGCGTCCAGGGCGTAATTGTAAATGGCCACCTCGTCAATGGTGCCGGTGAAGAAGCCGTCGTAGCCGGGATCGTTGCCTTTGCGCTTGGAGCCGATGCTGATCGGGCTGGTCGTGTTGACGAGGCCCGCCGCGCGCGTCGCTTGGTGGCCCTGTTCCACGCCGTTCACGTAGATGTGCATGGTTGCGCCGGCGTCATCATAGACCCCAGCGACGTGCTGCCAGGTGCCATTCGGTCCGGTGCCGGCAGCGGCGGCCACAATGGGGTCAGTGCTGGACGAAGTGAAGAAGCGAAAGACTCCCGCCGCCACGTCGAGGGAGAACTGCTCCGAGCGCGTGGTGCCGGTGGCGCCGATGCCTTTGGCGATGATGGTGGACTCGTCCGGCTGGCCGGCGGGTCCGTTCACCCAGGCCTCCAGCGTGAAACTCTTGTGTCCGGTGAAGTCAATGGCCGTGCCGCTGATGTCACCGACGTAGCTATTGACGGCGCCAAACTGGGCGGCGGTGTCGGGGTCGCCGAGCGAATAGCCGGGCACGCCAAGGGTGACGCTGTAATAAGCGCCATCGTGGCCGCCAATGCCGTCATGCGCCGTGGGGCCGCTGGCTTCGTCCAGGCGCCAATAAGCGATCGGGCTGCTGCCAATGGCCGCCCCGGCATACCCCGAGGGCACAGGCCAGACCGTCAGCGCCGCGGGGGCGCTGGTCACGGCGATGCCCGTGTGGTTGCTGACGGTGACGGAGTAGCTGCCGGCGTTGGCCAGGCTCGCGATGTTGCTGTAGGTAGCGGCAGGCCCGGCTTGCACCACCGTGCCCTCGCGCATCCAATAGTAAGTCATAGGCAGGCTGCCTATCGCGGTGGCGGAAAAGCTAAACGGATAGCCGGCGAACCGCGTTACCGGCGCCGGCTGCTGCACAAAGGAGGGCGGCGCGGTCACGGCAGTAAAACTCACCGAGCGGGTGACCGAGCCATAAGGGTTGCTGACGGTGACTGCGACCGTGGTTTTGCCGACCCCGAGGTTACTGAGAATGAAGTTGGTCGTGGTCACGCCCGTTGTAATGCCGTTGCTGGTCCACGAGTAGTTTAAAGTGGCACTGCCGTCCGCCCAGACCGAAAACGACACGGAAGAGCCGTCAAAAACGGCGCCTGGGTCTTGCGGCGCCCGGGTGATGACCGGCGGGACCTGGCCCGCGTTGAAGAGCGCATAGACTTGAGCGGCCGAGAGCGCAGTGTTGAAAATGGCCGGCTCGTTGATCCAACCGCCGAAAAACTGACCCTGCCCCGCACCCGGATCGCTGCGTGAACCGATCGTCCAACGGTTGGTGACGTCAACCGCCCCGAAGTCCGCGCCGGTGGGCGCGGCCGTGGCCACCAGCGCCCCGTTGCGGTACAAGTTCCAGTTGGCGCCATCATAGGTTCCGGCCACAAACACCCAATTGCCAATGTCCCCGGCCGGAATCGGGAAGAGGGCCGAATCGTAGTAACTGCTCCCGTCGCTGGCGCCGATTTCATAGTAATTGCCATCGCCGTAGCCAGCGGTGCCAGAGCCGCGCGAGATGCGGAGGAACGTCTCGGCGCCGTTGTTGTTGAAGCCGTGCGCGATGATGTCGCGGAAGAAGTCCTGTTCGGTCGGTTTGATCCAGGCCATGAGCGTGATACGCCCGGCAAAGTGGAGGTCAGGGGCGTCGTTCACCTGAAAATAACCGTTGTCGCCGTCGAAGAATACGGCCTTGTCGTTTGGGCCAAAGCCGGCGTAGCCCGGCCCCGGCTGTGCCGCCAGGGTGCCCCACTGGTTGGTGCCGTCGGCCGCGCTGGCCAGGCTGCCGCTATTGGCCGCGTAGGTATAGGTGCTCGGGTCGGGCGGGGTCACCACTGGTTCGTCCAAATTCCAATAGGCGACCGGACCGTCGGCGAGGATTTGCGCGTCATAGCCGGCGGTGTTGGTCGTGGCGGCGGCATAATGCGCGGCAATGCTGGCGGGCGAGAGCATGGCCGGGTAGATCGCCACTTCATCCACCCAGCCGTCGAAGCCGCGGTTGCCGTTGTTGCTCGAGGCGGAATTGGCCGGCGCCACGGCGCCGGTGCCGGTCAGCGGCGAGCCGCCGAGGCGCAGGAACGATTCCGAGTTGTCCGTCCAATTCGCCACCGACGCCGCGCCGCTCCCGATGAGCGCGCCGTTGGCATAGAGGTTGGCGGTGGCGCCGTCCCAGGTGGCCACGATGTGCTGCCACACCCCTGGCGCGGCATTGCCGCTAGTGCCGCTGATGCTGCCGGCGTAGCCGCCGACGGTGCCCAGCCGGAACTGCCAGCGGCCAACATTGTTCATATAGAAAAGCCATCCTGACCGGTTGGCGCCGTACCAATTCGGATCGAAGTTGGAAATGGGGCACGTGCCGGTTGGCGGTGCGGTATCGCCCCCGTAAGTTTGGAGGCTGGCTGGTTTGGCCCAGAACTCGATGGTGAAAGGAGGCCCGGGGTTGAGAGCGGCATTGTAGGGCACGTCGATCTTCGACGTGCACAGCCCGACGTCCGACGAGCTGGTGTGGAAAAACCGGACGCTGTTGCCGACTATGCCCGGCTCGCCAGGGGCTGCGGCCCCCACGACGCAGCCGTTGGCGATGCTCCCCAGCGGGGAGGAATTGGCCACCGAGTTGAGCGCCGGCGAGGTGGCCACCTCGTCGAAGTGCCAATAGCCCAGCGGATTCAACGCCAGGACACTGGATGGATAATCGGCCCGTGCCTGAGCGGCGCCGCCCACCGCCAGGACGACCGCCCCGGCGAGGAGGTAACAGGTGCGTAGGTTGTTGTATGGCTTCATAATAGGATTCGGTTGTTGGTGTGGCTTGTCTGTTGTCGGTTGCGCCCAAGAGTCCGGGCCCTGCTGGTTGCGGGCGCCGCTCTGGCTCGCTCGCGACCGGCCGGTCCGGCGGGTTGCGCTTTCCTGTGCCGGGCTTGGGCGTTTTCCCCGGCGGACAGAAAGGAATTATCGTCGGTTTAAGGACCTGTTTCAGTACCGCTCGCTATCTCGGCCGAGTGGCCTTGTCTTGCAACCAGGTCACATCCACGTCACGGGGAGCGGCGATCTCGGCTCCCGACCACCAGGCCGTCTGGTAGTGCATCGGCGGCGTGGTCCGGCCATCCAGCCATTTCTTCATTTCCGAATGGCCGTCGGCAAAGGAAAAACCGCAGCCGCGGTTGTGGTACATTCCTGGAATGTCCTCGGAAAAGTGGTAAGCGCCCGGATTGAACGGGTAGTACCCGTCCATCTGGGTCATATAGTTGCCCCAATTCACGCAGTCCTCCCGCTCGTCCAGGAAAATGAACGTCTTGGCCGGGCCGGGCGAATGGCCGCCGGCGATATCGCTTAGCCTGGGGTAAATCATGTACGCGTCCGCCCAGGGCCAGCCGCCATCGTTGCCGAGCACGCTAGCGTCCCGGACGAGCGGCGCGAACCCGCCCACATACAGGTTCATCGAGATCGTACGAATGCGCGGTTTCACCACGCCATTGATCGTCACGTAGGAATGGTCCGCCGGGCACTTATAGACACCCGCATTCTTTATGTACGGCCAGAGCGGCCGCACCTGGATGTCCACCGAGATATCCCAGTTCCCTTGGTTGCCGGCGTCGAAATCCATGTGGGTCCAAGTCCAGGCCCAATTGTTCTTCCAATTGGAGGCGCCGTTTCCGTCATCACTGGCGTAAACCAGGATCTCGCGACTGTCGTCGGCGTACATGCGCCAGCCGTAGGCCAATTGCCGGTGGTTGGACATGCACTGCACGCCTTGGGCCTTTTCCTTGGCCTTGGACAAGGCCGGCAGCAGCAAAGCTGCCAGGATCGCAATGATGGCGATCACCACCAGCAATTCTATCAGTGTAAACCCCTGGGCCGAGCGCCAGGGGGTCTCTTGGCGGTTTTTCCCGTCGATACGCATAATCATTTCGCGCTTCTCTTTCAGCTCGCAGCACATACTTTTCAGGGGCCAAAACGTTGAGAGTATTGACCTATTACGGGAGATTTGCAAGTCCAAATTGCCGTTTAATTGTTTGTGCGCTTCGCCGTCCCAGGACTACACTTGGAATGAACCTGGGCAGGGCAGGCCTTCTCCCGGCCTGTCGGGAGAAAGGCCGCCCTGCTGGCACAGGCCCTTGTATCGTATAGCGATGGCCAACGCTTACCATCAACTGCTCGAGGCGACCATTCAGCACCTGGATGCGCTGAAAGCGCGGGGCGTCCGTTTTGTCTCGGTTTCGCCCCAGACCCTGGCCGGGCTGGACCAGGTCCGGGCGGTGGCGCCGGCCAGGAACCCCCTGGGGCCGCCCGCGCGTGCCCCGCGCCCGGTGGCACGGCCTCCGGCCAAGCCCCCCAAGCCGCCCCAGGACAAGCCCCCCGCCGGGCAGGCCCTGGCGCTGGGCTTGCCGGACGAGCCGGTGGCCGTCGCCGCCGCCCCGGCGCTGGGCCCCGAAGCCAAGGCCGCCGCTTTTGCCCAATTGCGCCTGGAGGTCATGCCGTGTGTCAAATGCGCCCCCCTGGCCGCGGCGCGCAAGCACGTGGTCTTCGGCGTGGGCGACATCAACGCCCAACTCCTGTTCATCGGCGAGGCGCCAGGGACGGACGAAGATGAACAGGGCGAACCGTTCGTCGGCAAGGCCGGCCAGTTGCTGACCCGCATCATCCAAGCGATGGGCCTCACGCGCGATTCGGTTTATATCGCCAACATCCTCAAGTGCCGGCCCGACACCCCCGGCCTAACCGCCGGCAATCGCAAGCCCACGGCCCAGGAAATGCGGACCTGCATCCCCTATCTCCATCGGCAGATCGACCTCATCCGACCGGGGGTGATCGTGGCGCTGGGCGGAACGGCACTCGAAGGTCTCCTCGGCAAGACCGCCCTTGGCATCACCCGGCTGCGCGGCCAATGGCAGACCTTTCGCGGCATCCCGCTCATGCCCACCTTTCACCCTGCTTATCTCCTGCGCAACCAGTCCCTGAGCGAAAAACGCCGCCTCTGGGAAGACATGCTCCAGGTCATGGCCAAACTCGGCCTGCCCATCAGCCAAAAACAGCGCAACTACTTCCTCAAAGCGGCCTGAACACGAGTTGCGAGCGGCGAATGGCGAGTGGCGAACAGCGAATGGCGAACAGCGAACGGACAATGAAAGTCAGCCAGCCCCTTGTGGCAAGATGCGGAGGGAGTTGCGGAATGTGGCGGAGGGGTGGGGCCGTCACTACACGGCGGAGTTCAACCCATTCCTGCGGCGGGCCAACGGCAGCCTGGCGGAAGTGGAAACCCAACTCAGCCTGAGCGCCGACCTGGAGTTCTCGACCCAGCGGGAAGTGGAGGGCAGGCTCAAGCAGACGCAAATCCTGGGCAAGAAAATCCTGAACCTGGAGCGACACCAGAGCAAGTAGAGTCCCGATGCCGCATCGGGATTCGCCGTTCGCCGTTCGCTGCCGCGCTGCGGCGCTATTCGCTGTTCGCAGCGGGCGGAGTCCTCAACCGTTCAGTCACTTTTCACCGGGCAACAGCTTCGGATTTCCAGCTCATGGGCGCGGGCGGGCTGTTGGCAATGCGCCAGACAATGGGTATTTGTTCTTGCCCACGCCCTGAAGGGCCCACTTGCCGATAAACGCCAGCGCATAGACGAAGCCCAGCAGGGCCACGTCCGTCGGGCCAACCGGATAGTCCAGGCGGTAGGCCAGGCAGAAGCCCAGCAAAGCGGTCAAACCGCCCACGCCTGAAGCCACCAGCAGAAACTGGCGCATATTCGCCGCGAAGACGCGCGCCACCAGGGGGGGAATCAGCAGGAACCCAAAGGTCATCATCGGCCCCACGCTCAGCACCGCGATTGCTATCGTTAGCCCAATCAGCACGAACAGCAGGCAGTCCCAGAACACGACGTTCTTCTTGAGCGTGATGGCCATGTCGCGGTCAAACGACACCAGCAGGAACTCTTTCTCAAACCAAAGCAGGAGCGCCACCACCACGCCGAAGCTCGCCAACGTCACCCACAGGTCCAGGTCGGGCACCGCGATAATCTCCCCCCTCAGCAAGTCCAGCAGTCCACGCTCCCCCATGGGGTTCTTGGCCAGCAGCAGGATGCCCCACGCCCCGGCCAGCACGTAGGCCGTTCCCACCCAGCCGTCCACCAACCCCCTTCCCCGCCGTTCCAGCGCCGCCAGCACCAGCAGCGCCCCCAGCGTAAAGCTCAGACCCCCCAGAAACGCCAGCAGCCGTTCGTCCCCCTCAAAATGTCCGATATGCCCATGTCCCACCAACCCCAGCGCGGGCAGCGAAAAGGCAAAGGCAATCCCCGCCGACGAGACTTGCGGCAGCGCCACCCCCATGAAAATCAGCCGCCGCAAGATCAAATACACGCCCACCAGCGGGCACGCCAGGCCCACCAGCAGGCTGACATAGACCGAGTTCCGCAGCAGAAAGTGCGGCGACAACACCTCACATAACGTATCCATATCAATGCAACTCCAGTTCCATGATTTGCTCGAGCTTCTCCCGGCTCAGCAGTTCGCCCACCGGCCCGAACAGCACCTGGCCCTGATGCAGCCAGATGACCTCCTGGACCGTCTTGCGTATCGTCGCCAGGTCGTGACTGACCATGAGGATGGTCAGCCGCTGCTCTTGATTGAGCCGCCCCAGCAGCTCCAGAATGCTCGCGCTGGCCGCCGGGTCGATCCCCGCCGTCGGTTCGTCCAGCAGCAGCAACTCCGGTTTGGTCGCCAGCGCCCGGGCAATCAGCACCCGCTGCCTTTGTCCCCCCGAAAGCTGGGCAAACCGCTTCCGGCTCAGGTCCTCGGCGCCGGTCCGCCGCAAGCACTCATGCACCCACCCCTTTTCCGCCTTGTTGATGAGGCGGCCCGCCCGCACCCGCCCGCAGGCCCCCATCAGGGCCACCTCGAAGCTGGACAGCAAAAAAATCGGGTCCAGGGCCTCCCGTTGCGGCACATAACCCAACACCGGCTCGCGCCCGGCCCTGGCGCCAAACTCCACCCGGCCTGCCAGCGCCGGGAGAATCCCCAGAATCGTTTTAAGCAGCGTCGATTTCCCAGACCCGTTGGGCCCCAGCAGCCCGGTGAAGCTGCCCGCACGCAAGCTCAGGCTGACGCCTCCCAGCACCACCTCCGAACCATAACCGACCGCCACTCTGTCCAGTGTCAGAAGCATTTCTTCCATCATACTATGCTGTCATGTTCCGGAATGTTCGCAAGCTGCCAGCATGTCCCCCGCGGGCGGCCGCGCGCTCAGTTCTGCCTTCCTTCGGACTTCATACGCCTCGTGCAGGCGCCGTGGAGGCGGGCCGGCGGCGCGAAACAAGCGCGCCGCCAGGCCCGGGCCTCGACGGATTACCCTGGTTTTGGCTGCGCGGCCACCAGCGTGTGAATAATGTAGTCCATCATAGCGATATAAGTCTCTGTATGGGGCACGCCCCCGGGCATGATCGGCAGCTTTACCAGTTTGGCGCCGGTCTGCCGGGCGATGTACGCAGGCACCTTCTCGGGGAACTGCGGCTCGCGAACCACGATCGGCACGTGTTCGGCTTTCATGCCCAAGATGATTTGCTCGATATGGCGGGGCGTCGGGTCAATCCCTGGCTTCAACTCGATCGTGCCGAAGACCTTCATCCCGAAGCGTTCCGCGAAGTACCCCCACTCCTCGTGGTAGGAGACAAATCCCACGCCTTTGAGCGGCTTGGCCAGTTGCTGCCACTCCGCCACCTTGGCCTCGAGTTTGGCGAGGTAGGCGTCGCGGTTCTGGCGAAACTCCGCGGTGTGTTCGGGGGCCTGCGCCGCCAGCGCTTCGTAGATGTGCTCCACGGCCGTCTTAGCCAGAACCGGGTCGAGCAGGTAATGCGGATTGCCGGAGGGATGGACATCCCCCTCCGAGTGATCGGTGGACTTCGGCACTGCCAGCGGCACGATGCCTGGCGAGCAATCCACATAGCCGGGTTGCCCGGATTGGATGCGAGGGTTCTTGCTCGCTTCCAGCAGGGCGGGCAGGAAGGCGTGTTCGCAGCCCAATCCCACCAGCACCAGCAGCTCAGCCCGATTCAGGATCGGCACGAAGCTCGGCTTCATCGGCACCCCGTGCGTGTCTTCGACGCCGGTAGCCAGGCTGAACACCTGGACCTCCTTGCCGCCGACGGCCCGCGTGAGGTCCGCCAAATCGGTGAGCGTGGTCACCACCCGAATGGGAGCGCCCTGAGCAGGCGAGGCTGCGCATGCGGTGGCCGCCAGCATCACCGGGGTTAAGAGACGCATTAGTTTCGATTTCATAATCAAGACCTCCTTTCCAGCTTTAGCGTTGTTGCCAGCCGTGCGCGTGCGACCCGATGATCCACGCCCATTGCAGGTAAATGGCGTCATCCGGGCGCAAGCCGGATACGGCATTATGGTCGGTGTGCGTGTATTGCAGACGCAGTTGGTTCCAATGGCTGATGGCCCAGGTGAGGTACGGCGAGTAGGCGCTGGTCTCGTCATTGTGGTTTTGGGCGTTCTGAACCCAGTCGAACAGGAAGCCCGCGCTCCATTGCCGGTGCCACTTGTAGGTCACGTACGAATACAGGCCCAGTGCACCAACCCCGCCCATGAATTCGTCACCGCTCAGCCCGGGCCAGCCCGGGTGAGCCGTGGGGTTGCCCGGCGCCAGGCTGCCATCCGGGTCGAAGAGGTAGCGATTGTCGCTGAAGAGCAACTCCGTGCCCCAGACCAGGCTGCGGAACTGATTATTGCGCAGCGGCACATAACTTACCTTCAAGTCCAGGCCGGCCAGGCGCCGCTCCCGTTCGGTCAGGGTGCTCCCGTTCGGCTGCACCTGCACCCCGGCGCGGTCTTGGGTTCTTGGATTCCAGAGGCCGGACATGCCCGCCTCCAGTTGCCAATCCGGCGTGAGGTCGAAATAAGTCGACGCTCGTCCAAAGAAGTTCAGTTCGCTAAAAGGGCGGTAAGTCCCGGGATTATTCGGATTGTCGCCAAACTGATCGCCCAGGCCGAGCGTCAGGCTGGTATAATGAGCAATTGGCGGCAGCCAGTTGAGCTGCAAGCCGTCGGTCTTGGACTCCCCGCCTATGTATCGGTCGAGCACCAGTGGACGATTCACGAACGGAAGTTCATGATCGTGAATGTAGGCCAGGCGCCCGAACTCCCCGAAGAACCGCCCGGCCTTCAGTTCCAGGTTCCAGGGCAACGAGGTCGTCTGCAGCGCCGCTTCCTCGATCCCAAGCGTCGCCTCGCCCGTCGCCGAATCGGCCGTGGCATTGATCACCGCGTAGCCCTTGGCAAACGGGTCCACCGAAGCCGCAATGTTCAACTCCATCGAACGCTGGAACGCGTCAAACCCCCCGCGCCGCTCGCTGCCGGTCGCCTCCGACCCTTTGCTCCGATAGGCTAAAACCGTCTCGCCCACGAACCCGATCGACGGGTTGAATTCGCTTGGCCGGACCTTCTTCTGCGCTTCCACCACCTGGTCAACTTTTTGATTCAACTCCTTCAACTGGTCTGCCGCGGCCGCCTGGTTCGTTTGGGCCAGGCCGGCTGCGGCATTCGTCGCGCTGGCCAACTGTCTTTTGAGCGCCTCGATCTGCGCTTGCTGCTCGCGAAACATGCGCTCAAAACTTTCCTTTAGCTCCCGTTGTTGCTTCTCGAACGTCTCTCGGATTTGTTTCAACTGCTGATTCAATTTCTCAACTTCATTCGTCTCCTGGGCCTGGGCGAGTATGGCCCCCAGGCAAAGGGTGGATGACCACCCTATCAATCTGGTAAATTTCATTTTTTCTCTTCATTTCAGCCGGACGCCCACGGCGCCCGGAAAGGCTTAAGACTCCCTCGCTTGGAAACCGGCAGAGGGCTGAAGGTCCAGAGTCGAAGGCCGGGAGTCTTTGCCCCCGCCTCTAACCGACAACCGGGGTTGAAGAGAAAACCGAAGGTGGGGCGCGGCTGGGCGATACCCGGTAATCGCGGGTCGCGCAAAATGAGGGCTCGGCAACGATCCTCGGCCCGGGGACCGGCGGCGGCGCCACGGGCGCGAGCACGGCCTGGCCACCCCCCAGCAACAGGTGTTGCTGCACCTGCGTAACCAGGCACTGGTGATTTATTCCCTGGAAATCCCCGTGCAGCAGCCGATGCAGCCCCGGCGAAGCCGCCAGCGCCTGCGTGACAAACCAAAGCAGCAGCGCCAGCCCGGCAGTCATCCTGCCAAGGCCCCCCTGACGCTTTGCTATGCTCCAAGCCTTCACGCCGACCCTTACCAAACACCCTTTCTTGCGCCGCGTCAAGTGGATTTTGAGCGTATCCTGAGGCTACCCCCGCGTAGTGGCGCAAGCTTCCACTTTGCGTGCGTCCCAGCCAGCCTCCGGCTTGCTCGTTTCGCCAACCCGGAGGGTTGGCCGCACTCGGCCAAGCCGCAGGCTCGCCCTGCTATCAGGCGGGGGCAGTATCCAGATGCGCGCGAAAAGGACTTGCGCCCCTACCCGCCTGGGGGCTAGACTCGCCCTCGATTACGCCTTGCTACCTTTGCCCACAGACTCACGTCTGCGGCAATCAGGCGATCGTTGAAACACTCAACAGAAAGGGCAGCACTATGCAAGCAAGAGAGCAATTCGCGTTGGCAGTCCGGATCGTTGGTTTACTGTGCCTTATTTACGTCCTGCGGGCCTTTGTCCGAAGCCCGTGGCCAGAGGTGGTCGGCTATTTGATTGTCCGGCTGGCCTGCGCCGTCGTCGGCGTGTATATGGTTCGCGGCGCGCCTTGGTTGGTGAACTTCGCCTACCCCGAAGCCACCCCAAAAGCGCCCGACAAAACCGCTGAATAATCTCGCGCCTCGCGGGGGGCCTTCTCGCCGGTCAGCATGGCCGCCTCTTCCTGGTTGGTCAGCAGGTAGTCAATCTTGGGCAGGGCCTCCTGGAGCCGGCGCATCCAGTTGCCGCGCGGGTCCCAGTCCGTATCGAGGGAGGTCGTGCCGCCGAAGGCTTTGGCCCGGCCCATCAGTTCCGCCCAATCGAGGCTCATCAGCTTCAGGGCCCCGCCCACATGCGCCAGAGCGGCTGCCCATCAGTGGCCGCGCGCGCCCGCCGGTGATTCCAGTTCGGGCAGCGACTCCTCCGCGCCGAGGCCTGCCGGGGGATGCGAGTCCGGCGACGGTGAACCATCGTGTGGGCTGACCCACTCGATTCCCAGCAACGCGCAGAGCATCCGGGCCTCCTGGCTGATGTCGGCCAACGCCACGGCCAGATGATGAGTAAAGCCCCCTTCGAGCACCAGCCGGTTGAGTTTCTGATAATCTGGCACGGCCAGATCGGCCGCGGCGCAGGCCAGGCCCCGGGCGGTATCAGGGCGGCTGACGCCCCGAAAGACCAGGAGTTTGAACCGCCCATCCGGGTCCTGGGCAAGGCAAAGGCCGGTCTTGGGTCCGAATTCGAACTGGCCGATGTGTACCGGGCCCATCCTGCCCCCGCCCAGGCGAATCACGGGGTGTACGGTGATCGCCTCACACGATCCGCTGCCCCGCTTGCCCTTGGCCATGGACCCGCAGATGCCCACGCCGCAGTGGCCGAGTTGGACGATCTCCGAACCACCGGTGTAGCTGACCCAATCCAGGCAGGCCGCCGGTCGGCCCGAGAGCAACGTGCCTATCGACTGAGCGACCGCGGTCGGCCAGTCGGCCTCGCAAGCCGCCGCCGTTACGTCCCCGTTGGCCAGGAGCAGCCCCATGGCCAGGCAGGAGCTGACACCGATATACGATTCGTTCTGCTCCGGCCAACAGCGGAAGCAGGCCGAGGTGTAGCCGTTGGCCCGGATGATGGCCCGGTAGGCCTGGTAGAGCCTGGCTCCGCGCTCGACCATCGCCGGCTCCACCTCCACTTCCCGGCCCTTCACAATCTGGCCGACCGTTTGTCGAATGTCCTCCTCCGTGAAGCTGGCTTCGCCCAGGTATCCGCGGGCTTTGCCCGTCCGGTAGGTCTCCATTACCGCCGTCAGGTCCACAGTGTCCACGCGGGTCCCGAACACCCTGGCGAAAGCCAGTTGGTTCCCGGTGGCCGAGTGGAAGCCCCCCGGCGCGTCGCCGAACCGCCCTAGAAAGTCGCGCCGAAGAAATCGGAGCGTCCCCGCCACCCGCAACAGCCCGGCAAACTCCCGCCGGAAGGCTAGGCTCGCGAACGGGCCGGGCACGGTGACGATCGGGCGGCCGATTTGCCGCGCGGCGTAGTTGTTCATGATCACACCGCACCAGGCATTGGTCGCCCATTCCGGGCTCTCCGGCTCGGGTTCGCCGATCACGGCCAGGGGCGTTTGCCTCAAGTTCGGATGGGTGGCCAAGGTCAAAAACACCTGTCCATTGGGAAAGGCCACATTGGCGATGACCACCAGGTCGACCCGTGCCGCGGCCAACCGATCAGCCACGGCCAGGGCCTCATGGGGGCCGAAAATGCGCTCAGTGATAATCGACTCCGCCTCGATTTGCCTGGATTTGATTAACTCCTCGAAGTATCGGCGAAGCGCCGTTTCGGACCGGTCCTTCGAGACGGGATCGAAACCCGCGATGGAGTTGATGACCAGCCCGAGCTTTGGGACTGGTCGCTGCTGCAAGGGTTCAGCCATAGTCGTGTCTTCCGGGCGGCAACCGGCAATACCACCGGTCGCACCAACCGACTCTGCCGGGCGCCGGGAGATTGTCAAATGTTTTGTCCGGATGGATCGAGCGTGTTCCGACGACAGGCCGTGCTGGCGTTCGTCTTGCCGAAAACTGCAGCGTGCGATTTTGCCCGTGGGCGGGTATTAGGTTGGTGACATGACGACCAACGAATTGCTCCGCTGTTACGTCGCTGACCGGTCCGAGGCCGCGTTCGCCGAGCTGGTCCGGCGGCACATTGACCTGGTCTATTCGGCCGCGCTCCGCCAGGTCAGTGGTGATGCGGCAACCGCGCAGGATGTGACGCAAGCGGTGTTCACCGAGCTGGCGCGCAGAGGATCGCGCCTGGTGCGGCACGTGGCGCTCAGCGGCTGGCTCTACACCAGCACCCGGTTCCTGGCCGCCAAAGCCCGCCGCGCCGAGCATCGCCGTCATGCTCGCGAACAGGAAGCTCACGTGATGAACCAACTCCTTCAACCCGCCGAGACGGATCTAGCCTGGCAGGAACTCCGGCCCCTGCTGGATGACGTCATGCACGAACTCAACGCCGGCGACCGCGAGGCCGTCCTGATGCGCTATTTCGAACGCCGGCCGCTGGCCGAAATCGGCGCCCGGCTCGGCCTGAGCGAGAACACCGCCCGGATGAGAGTCGAGCGCGCACTCGACAAGCTGCGTGCCGCGCTGGCCAAACGCGGCGTGACCTCGACCTTCGCCGCGCTCGCCGGCGTCTTGGCCGAACGGGCCGTGGGCGCCGCGCCGGCCGAACTGGCCGGACGGGTCAGCCTGGCCGCCTTCGGCGCGGCGGCAGCCCGTGGCGGCGTCGGGGTTGGCGTGCTTAATTTCCTGGCCTCGACGCAAGCCAAGCTCTTGGTCGCAGCGGGCGTAACTACTCTTGTCGCCGGCCTGCTCGTCCTGCCGCGACTGAACCCGAGCGGTCCAGCCGCCGCCGCGAGCCCTCTGCCAGCGGAGGAACCGGTCGCTGCTCCCCCTGCGGCGTCGGGCGACTCGCTAGCGAGCACGCCCGACGTCAATGTCTCCTCGCCGAATTGGTCCACGACCAGCAACAAGTTGGTGCTCCACATCGTCGCCGCGGACACCGGCAAACCGGTTCCGTCTGTGACCATTGACTGTATGCTGCTCGAAGCTACGAACCACTCCCACCAGCAGTTCCAAGCCACGCGGCTCGGGTTCTGCGAGGTCCCAGTCCCTCGGCGCACGGTGACGTGGTTGCTGTTCACGAGCCAGATAGATGGGTTCGCCGATACCTGGCTCCATTGGGATACGGACCGCGGCGACAGGATACCCGAGGAATACACCCTGCGGCTGGCCCGCGCGGTTCAGATCGGCGGACAAGTGGTGGATGCCGCCGGCCAGCCGGTCGCGGGCGCGAGTGTCAGCTTTGGGACGAGGAGCGGTGAGCTGGGCTTGTCGGAAGCCCGTCCGGAGGCCCACGCGGCCGGATGGATAGAGGCAGCGCCCACGGACTCGGCGGGGCACTGGAGCCTGAGCAGGATCGCCCCGGAGGTCTTCCACCGCATGGAAGGCGCCGCCTCTCACCCTGAACACCTTCGCACACGAGTCTCGGTCGCAGGCGATCCGGCAGCCGAAAAGCAACTGCTCGCCGGCACGTATGCCTTCCGGTTGGGCCGCGCTGTCACGCTGCGCGGCGTCATTCTGGACCCCGAGAGCCAGCCCGTGCCCGAGGCGAAGCTGCTGGTTCGAAGTCGGCCTGAGGCGGCGCTGACCAACGTGGGTGTGGGGATTCTCCCCGCGACGAATCAAGCCGACGGCACCTTCATCCTGACCGGTTGTGCGCCCGGCAACAGCGAGCTCAGGGTCGAAGCCACGGGATTCATTCCGGCCCGGGTAGAACTCAATAGCGAGACGAATCCGCCGCCGCTCCGCATCATCTTGCAGCGCGGCAAGGTCCTGCGGCTCCACGTTGTGGACCAAAAGGGAGCGCCTGTCCCCAGCGCCGAGGTGGAGATCACTCATCCTGGCGGGCGTTCACTCGGACAGTTGGGAGCGCCCGTCCCCAAAGCGCACGCGGAGATCAGCGACCCCCGGACCCGCCTGCTAACGGATGCCGAGGGCCGGGTCCAATGGGACGGCGCCGCGGCAGAAGAGGTGACCTTCCAGGTGCGCGCCCGTGGTTACATCCGGGCCGAAAACGTCACCGCGAAGGCCGATGGACAAGAACACCTCATCACTTTGTCGCCCTCGCTGACCATCTCTGGTACGGTGCGCGACGCCGTCACTGGCCGGCCGGTGCCTCACTTTCGCATCATCCCCGGGCGGCAGTTGGTCTCGTTGACTCACATTACCAACTTCCAGTGGCAGTCCGTTGGTCGAATCCCTTGGACAAGCTCCGCCGAGGGCAAGTTCCGCCAGACGGTTGCTGAAGCGGTCGATCAGGACACAAGGCTGGCCCTCAAGTTCGACGCGGAAGGCTATGCGCCATCGGTTAGGCGCGTGGTGCGCTCCGATGAAGGCGAGGTTCAATTCGATGTTGCCCTGCGCCCGGCGGCGTCCGTCACCGTCACCGTCCTGCTCCCAGACGGCAACCCGGCCGTGAACGCAGACGTCGGCCTGGTCTCGCCAGGGGCACGACTCCGGGTGCAGCCCGGGGGGTTGGCTCGTGGCAACATGTATCCCACTGGCGAGAGCGCGCCCACCACCGATGATCGGGGTCGTTTCGTCCTTCCGCCGGACGACGACGTCACCGCCGTCATCGTTGCCAGCCAGAACGGCTATGCCGAAGCGACTCGCGCCGCATTGGCCGCCGAGCCGATCATCCGCTTGCAGCCTTGGGGCCGAATCGAAGGGACATTCCTCTCCGGCGGCCGCGGCGCAACGGGCCGCGCCGTGCAACTTCTATACGGCCCGGATTCCGTGATGCACAACACGATCCTCGCGGACCTTTTTGCCTATCAGGAAAAAACCGATAACGATGGCCGGTTTGTCTTCGCGCAAGTGCCGCCGGGCAAACACAGAGTGGCGCCTCAACTCTCTTCTGCTCTCGGGCGAGGCAGAGGGTTCCGGGTACTACCACGAATGAGTGTGGCGGTAGAGGTGCGTCCCGGCCAAACCACCACCGTCACTTTGGGTAATTCCAACTATACCGTGACGGCCCGCCTCCGTTGGCCGGCGGAACTCAAGCGTGACCCGAACTGGGGCGTCCACTTGTCGCTGTACAGCCCAATACCGGACCTGCCGGACGAGTTGCGCAACGATCCCGAAGCCTTGGCAACCTGGCGCGCTCAACCCGAGATCGCCGCGGCTTATGCCCTGCGTCTCGCTCCACCCGAGTTCTCGGAAGAAGCTGACGGAACGTTCGTCGCCGATAACGTGCCTCCCGGCGGCTACGAACTGATCGCCAGCGCCTCGGAAATGCCCGCCACCCGCGGTGACGAGCCGAAACTCCGGGCAAGCGCTCGCGTCCCCGTAACGGTTCCCGCCGACCCACCCACCGGCACGCTCGACCTGGGCGAGATCGTGCTTCAGCCGGCGAACTGAAGAGCCGTTCGCGTGAAAGCCAATGTGGAGGCGGCCTTTCCCGCCTGCTGAGCCATCTCGTCCTCCCTTGAGCTGTGGCGCCATTGGTACGCATCGGCACCGAGGCCAACGGTGGGCATCGGGATCCCAATCACGGCTGCTCCACCGGTGGTGCAAAGCGCACCTCCCGTGAGTGCAATTCCCGCGGCCAAGCAGGCACGAAGAACCACCCGCTTCCGCATCTCGTTTTTTAATGCGTTCCCGCCCAGCCTCATTTACCCTGCCCAGAGCGCGGTTATGAAAGCCACCCTCGAGGTCATCAACCAAGTGCAGGCCGACGGCGTCATCGGCAAATACGCCATCGGTGGAGCGGTAGGAGCCATTTTCTACCTCGAACCTTCGGCCACACTCGATATTGCTATCTTCGTCACGTTACAAAACGTCCCCGGCAGCTCGCTGCTGACGCTCGCTCCGATTTACGATTACCTCGTCGCGCGCGGCTTCAAGATCGAAAAGGAATACGTCATCATCGCTGGCTGGCAGGTGCAGTTCCTTCCTCCGGGCAATCCCTTGGAGCAGGAGGCACTGGACCAGGCGGTCGCTACCGAAGTGGACGGCCTCAAGACCTGCGTGATGACCGCTGAACACCTGGTTGCCATCGCCCTCAAGACTGCTCGCCCAAAAGATTTTGCCCGTATCCTCCAATTCATCGACGCCGGAGTCCTCGATACCAATAAGCTCGACCAAATCCTCTCCCGCCACGGACTTCTTGAAAAATGGGAGCATTTCGGCGATAAATTCCTTGGGAATCTATGAGCGAGTGGATGCGCAGAGTTTTGGCAAGCAAACGCGAGACCCGCAAGCGTTTGGCCGGGCTTCCTTTTTCCGAAAAACTCATCCTCCTCGAAAAGCTGCGCGACCGCAGCCTGTTGATCGCTTCCAGCCCGCTGCGACAACAATCGCTTCGCAGGGGTTGAGCTTGCCCGTCACCGCGATCAGCGCTTTCTGCGCCTGCGCCCGAGGCGCCGCTTTGCTGCGCAGGTGAAAAGCGGCATAAGGCCCGGCTTCAATCCAGTGGATACGCTCGTATCCGGGTCAATTGGCAGAAAGCGCGAGCCAGAAACAGCGGGTTGTTCTTCAGATACCGCTTCCAGAGCCGGCGCGGCTCACAGCCCAGGCGGAAAAGCCACTCCAACCCGTTCCGCCGCATCCAGCGGGGCGCCTGCCGCAGGCGCCCGGCGTGAAAATCAAAGGCGGCGCCCACCCCAAAAAACAGGGTCGCCTCCAGCCTTTGCCAATATTGGGCCATGAACTTTTCCTGCTTCGGCGTGCTCAGACCCACCCAGAAGATGTCCGGCCGGAGCGCCTTGACTTGCCGCGCCAAGTCCTCTGCTTCCGTGCTGGTCAGCGGCCGGAAAGGCGGGCTGAAGGCGCCGACGATTTTCAGCCCTGGAAACTGCGGTTCGAGCCGGACCTTGAGTTCTTGGGCCACCCCGGGCGCCCCGCCATACAGAAAATGAGTCAGCCCGCGAGAACAGGTGTATTCACACACCCGCAGCATCAAGTCCGGGCCGTAAACCCGTCCCATTTGCCGGAACCCCTGCAGTCTGCCCATCCAGACCATCGGCATGCCGTCCGGGGTGTTCAGGAACGAATGGTTGAGAATGGCGCGAAAGGCAGGGTCATGCCGAGCCTCGGTCACCCCATGCACGCCGGTCACACAGACGTAGCCCCTGGTTCCCTCCTCCAGCGCCTGGGCAATGGCCGCGACCGCCAAATCCAGGTTGATCGCGCTGACGCCCACGCCCAACACGTTCACGCGCGCCAGCGGACCCATTTTTGACTTGTTTATCATGGGCAACGCCATAAAACACCTGGGATCATGGTCAAATCAAGGCGCAGGATCAATCCTGCTCGAAAGCAGGCAGGGACGCCGGGGAGGTGCCCGGAGGCCGCGTTGACTGCGCGCCAGGGATGGCTGCCGCCACGGTGGCAGTGTCCGGAGGCGCCCCTGAGGCTGGCAGAGGAGGCCCAAAGCCGGGCCCGACCACTGGGTTGATATGAAGCTGCTGGTTTTTGCCCATACCCCGCCGCCGCACCATGGCCAAAGCTACATGGTGCAGCTCATGCTGGCTGGTTTCGGGGGGGATTGCCGCACGTCACGCACCACCTGGGGCCGCGACCCAGCCGACCACCGGACTGGCGGCCAGGCGACCTCTGCCGGCGCGGCCTCCTTGGGCATCGAATGCTACCACGTCAACGCCCGCCTGTCCCAGAAACTCGAGGACATTGGGGACATCCGCATCGGCAAGTTCTTCTTGCTGCTGGGTTACTGTGTGCAGGCGGTCTGGTGCCGCTTTCGCTACGGGGTCAGCACGCTTTATTATATCCCCGCCCCGGGCAAGCGCTCGGCTTTGTACCGCGACTGGATGGTCATGTTGCTCTGCCGGCCCTTTTTTAGGCGCGTCATCCTCCACTGGCACGCCGCCGGGCTGGCGAAATGGCTCGAGACCGTGGTTCAACTCCGCTCTCGGGCCTTGACCTACCGCTTGATGAAACAAGTGGACCTGAGCATTGTGCTCTCCAAACTCAACCAGGCGGATGCCGAAAAACTCTTTTCGCGGCGCATCGTCGTCGTCAGCAACGGCCTTCCCGACCCCTGCCCGAATTTTGCCAGCGAAGTCCTGCCCCGCCGCAAGGCGCGCTTCGCCGCCCGGCAGAAACTCCTGGCCGGAGCCGAATTGACCCCGGCGGACCGGCAGCACGCCGGCGGCGACCCGCACCTTTTCAAAGTGCTCTACCTGGCGCATTGCACCCGCCAGAAAGGCCTGTTCGATACCTTGGACGCGGTCGCCCTGGCCAACCGGAAGCTGGCCCAGGCCAACTCTCCCATCACCATCCACCTTACCGTCGCCGGCGATTTCATCGATGTGGCCGAACGAAAGGAGTTCGAGGAGCGCCTGGCCCAAGCGGACCTGCGCTGGCCGGCCGCCGGCCAGGCAGGCCTGAGCAAGGGCGGCGCCAAGGAGATCGATTCCGCCGGGCGCGGCACTTGCGTCACTTGCGCCGGCTTCGTCTATGGCGCCGCCAAAGAGCGCGTCCTCAGCGAAAGCGATTGTTTTTGCTTCCCTACCTACTACTACGCCGAGAGTTTTCCGCTGGTCCTGGTCGAAGCGATGGCCTTCGGCCTGCCGGTCATCACTACCCGCTGGCGCTCAATCCCGGAGCTCTTGCCCCGGGACTATCCTGGGTTCGTGGACATTCGCTCCCCGGGCCAAATCGCCGAGCGACTCCAGGCCGCGCTCACGCGCGCCACCGGCGAGGAACTCCGCGAAATCTTCCTCCGTAACTTCACCCTCGAACACCACCTGGCCGGCCTGGCCAAGGCCATTCGCAGCACCGACCAGACAAAGCCGGATTGAGCGCGGCTCTGGGGCGGGCGTCTCGCCCGCCTCGGTTTCGAGGAGAATTCAGTCCTTTGGCGCGCAGGCTTTTTGGCTTGGCCTCGGCGGCCGACTGACCGAAATTTCAGCCGTGCAATCCGGCTCCGGCTATCGGCTCGTTAAACTAGCCAGCGGCGCTCACAGCATCCATTCGCTCGCCCATCACGAAACCTTTCACCCCGTGGTCGGCCCGGTCGCAGAAGCTCAAGCCCTCTACGTTCAACAACTTCGCCTGGTCGAGCGGCTCCGGCGCCACGTCGGCGAATTCGTCATCTGGGATGTCGGCCTGGGCGCCGCCGCCAACCCGCTCACCGTCTTGCGTGCCGCCCGGGACGTTTCCGCCTCGCTCCGCCTGCTCAGCTTCGACCACACGCTGGAGCCGCTGACGTTCGCGCTGGCGCACACGCAATACCTTGGCTACCTGAGCGGCTTCGAGCCGCACCTCCGGCGCCTGCTCGACCAACGCCACGTCTCCTTCACCGAGGGCGCCCTGGCCGTCCGCTGGGACGTGCATCTGGCCGACTTCCCGACCTTGCTCACCCAGCCCCTGGCCCTGACCTTGCCCAAGCCCCACACGATCCTGTTCGACCCGTTTTCGCCGGCCAAGAACCCCGCCATGTGGACCCAGCCGCTCTTTGCCAAGCTCTTCCGCCTGCTCGACCCAAACCGCCCCTGCGCGCTGCCAACTTACTCCCGCAGCACTATGTTGCGTGTCACCCTCCTGCTGGCCGGCTTCTTTGTCGGCGCCGGCCATGCCACGGGCCAAAAGGAGGAGACGACTGTGGCGGCCAACACACCGGCCCTGCTGGCCGAACCGCTTGACCGCCGCTGGCTCCAGCGCGCCCGCCGTTCCACCAGCGCCGAGCCGATGTGGGAGCCCGTTTACAGGCAGGCGCCCCTCTCGCCGGAGACCTGGGCAAGGCTCCAGGCGCACCCGCAATTTACCGAAACTGCCCTTCTGGCTTAGACTTCCCTCCGGCGGTGGGGTAAGTTGTTGGGCGTATGACGCGTTCCGCGGACCAGCCGCAGCTCTTGGAGCGGAAGATTGCCTTGCCGAAAGTCAAGCCGTATGCCGGCGAGGTGGAATTAGGAGATGATTCGGCAGCCGGTGCGCGAGTGGCGCGAAATCCGAAATGTATCGCCTTTTCATTAGCCTCGGGGCATGGCTCCCGGCGCTGACTGGTTTTGCGCCGGATATGTTGAGGGCCCAAACAAACCAAACCGCGGCGGCGCGCTGGCTGGCCGAGGCCCAAGTGGCGCCCCCATTTGCGGCGCCCGCCTCCCTGGCGGCCTGGGAGGCCAGGCGCCAGCAAGTGCGCGCGCAGCTTTGGGAACTGCTCGGCAAACTGCCGCCCCGGCCAAGCCTGCCCAAGGCCCAAACGCTGTCACGCGAAGACCGCGGCGATTACCGGCTCGAGAAGTTCCAGTTCGACAACGCCGCCGGGGCGACCGTGCCAGGCTACCTGCTCCTGCCGAAAACCCCAGCCGGCAAAGCGCCCGCCATCCTCTATTGCCACTGGCATGGCGGCGAATATGAAATCGGCAAGGAGGAGTTGTTTGACGCCAGGCATACCCCGGAACCGCCGGGGCCGGCCTTGGCCAAACGCGGTTTTGCGGTCCTGGGCATTGATGCCTGCTGCTTCGGCGAGCGCAATGGCCAGGGGCCGGGCGGTCCGGCTGAAAACAATGGCCAGGGCGAGCAGACGGCCAGCAAGTTCAACCTCTGGGTTGGGCGCACGCTCTGGGGCATGATCCTGCGCGACGACCTGATGGCGCTGGACTACCTCGCCTCGCGGCCCGAGGTGGATGCCAACCGGCTGGCGGTTACGGGTATCAGCATGGGCGCCACCCGGTCGTGGTGGTTGATGGCCCTGGACGAACGCCTTAAGACCGGCGTGGCCGTCGCTTGCCTGACCCGCTACCAGAATCTCATCGCGCACCAGGCGCTCCAGGCGCACGGCATCTATTACTTCGTGCCCAACTTGCTGAATCACTTCGATACCGAAGCCGTCGTGGCCTTGCTCGCGCCGCGACCGGTGCTCTTTATGACGGGCGACCAGGACGCCGGTTCGCCGGTGGACGGCATTCAGGCCATCGAATCAGCCGTGCGACCGGTTTACCGCCTTTACGGCCGGGAGAACGAATTCCAAAGCGTCGTCTATGCCGGTCTGGGACATGTTTATACTCCGGAGATGTGGGCGCAGACGCTGCGGTGGATGGACCAACGGCTCAAAGCAGGACGCTAAGCGGCTCGATACTCGTGCCTGGCAATCACCCTGGTTCTCGCCAGCTCACCGTCACCGAAACTCTGGCGCCAGTCGGCCCTGGCTCATTGGTCGCCCCCCATCATCAGCATTGCGCAATGGCGCTGGTCCGCCTAAGTTTTCCGGGTGAAATTGCCCGTAAAAAGCGATTATGCGGCGCGGGCGGTCCTTGGCCTGGCGCGGCATGATGTGGCCGGGACGGCCCTGCGGGCGGAGGACCTGGCGGCCGAGCAAGGCGTGCCCGCGAATTACCTGGTCCAGATTCTGATCGAACTCAAGGCGCAGGGCATTGTGCGCAGCCTGCGCGGCAAGGAGGGCGGCTACCTCCTGGCGCGGTCGCCGGCGCAAATCACCCTGGGCGACGTCCTGCGGGCGGTGCACGGCACGGTCTTCGACACCCCGGCCTTGAGCGACCAGGACTGTCCCCCCGAACTGCGGAGCGCCTGGCGCAAGCTGCAACAGACGCTGGCAGCGGCCGCCGAGGCGATCAATTTCCAGCAATTGCTCGAGGAAAGCGCGGAGAAGGAGAACATGTACTACATTTGATTACCGCGGCGGTCATCTGGATTCCAACCGCCCGGGGTTTCAAATCCGAACTCCGAAATCCTAACGAGCCGGCCCCGCCAATCGGGGTCTTATCCCTTACCCCTCGAAAACTCTCAGGTGGCTCCAGTTTCGCGCCGCCTCCGGCGTCCCGCTGATTTTCGCCAAGGCTGGGCAGGAGTCTCACCCCACCCGCTTTTTCCATCGTCACGGCCAGGGCCGTGATGTAGTTTAGGAACGATGATCTCAGCAAAACCGTGGAGGCTGGAGGCGGTGGCGCGCTTGCTCTTAAGCATAATCGCCTGCGTTTTAACCGGCTCGCTGCTGGAGAGTGTGCTGCATTACAGCAGCGCCGGCGGCAAGACCAGCGCCAAGTTCTTTTACCCCGCCGCCGCAGCCGCTTTCGGGTGCCTGGCCGGCACGCTGGCCTTGCTCCGCCAACCCTGGCGGCTGGACAACTTGATGCGGCGTCTGCTGACGGCGCTGAGCTGCCTTTATGCCAGTTTCCTGGTCGGCGCCTGGGTGCAGCATGGCGCCGGAGCGGCGGAGGTCTCGACCCGCCAAATGATCATCAGCATACTGAGTTTCCAGGGCGCGGGGATGGTCCTGATCGCCTGCTTGTTGCGGGAGTACGGGGAGGGCTGGGCAGAGGCCTTTGGATTGCGCAATCAATGGGGGCACGCGCTACTGCTTGGGGCCATCATCGCGAGCCTCTTCCTGCCGATGGGCTGGGCCCTGGAGGAGGCCTCGGCGCTGGTATTGAAGAAGCTGCCCGCCCTGGGTCTCCAACCCGAGGTGCAGCCGGCGGTGCAAGTGCTCCAGCAGGCGACCTCCTGGGCTTCCCGCGGCGCGCTGGGGCTGGTCACTATCCTGCTGGCGCCCGTGGGGGAGGAACTGCTGTTTCGGGGCACGCTCTATCCCTGGGTCAAACAGGCCGGCTTTCCGCGGCTGGCGCTTTGGGGCACTTCCGCCGGCTTTGCCGCCATCCACCTGAACCTGGGGGTCTTCGTGCCCTTGCTGGCGCTGGCACTGATCTTGACGGCGCTCTACGAGCGGACCAACAATCTCCTGGCGCCGATCGCGGCCCACAGCATGTTCAACGCGCTGAATTTCGCGACGCTCTATCTCCATAAATGAACGAATTCGAGTTGATCGGCCGGCTGACGCGCTCGCTGCCGGGCAACAAATCGGTGGTGGTGGGCGCAGGCGATGATTGCGCGGTGCTGGATGTCGGCCTGCCGGATCGGTTGCTGTTGTTCAAGACCGACGCGGTCGTGGAGGGGATTCACTTCAGCGCGGCGGCGCCCCCGGAGAAGGTCGGTCACAAGGCGCTGGGCCGGTGTTTGAGCGACATTGCGGCCATGGCGGGCACGCCCACCGCGGCGCTGGTGACCCTGGCTCTGCCCCGGAACTTCGAGGTTGCCTATGTGGAGGCCCTTTATGCCGGCCTGAATGCGCTGGCGCGGCGGCACGAGGTGGCGATCGTCGGGGGCGAGACGACCACCAACCCCGAGCGCACGCTCGTCTCGGTGGCCCTGCTCGGCTGGGTGCCTCGGGGCAAGGGCGTGTTGCGGTCCGGGGCGGAGGCGGGCGACGCCCTCTTTGTGACGGGCGAACTGGGCGGTTCGCCGGCGGGCAAACACCTGGAGTTCGAGCCGCGCCTGGCCGAGGCGCGCTGGTTGACACAACACTTCCCGGTCCATGCGATGCTGGACCTGAGCGACGGCCTGGCCGGCGACCTGCCGCACATCCTCAAGGCCAGCCGGGTCGGCGCGGAACTGCTCTCCCCGGCTATCCCGATCAGCCGCGAGGCGCGCCGGGCGGCCAGGGCCGAGTCGTCGGCCAAACCGCCCCTCCTGGCGGCGTTGACGGACGGCGAGGATTTTGAACTGCTCTTTACCGTGGCCAGCCGTCACGCGGTGCCGCTGCTCGATGCTTGGCGAGAGCAGTTCCCCACCCTGCCGCTGACCTGCATCGGCAAGATCACCGAGAAAGAAGGCCTCGCCCTGCGCGACAAGCAAGGCGTGCGCCCCTTGACCGCCCATGGCTACATGCATTTCGCATAGCCCCGCCCAGACCGAGGCGCTCGGCGAGGCCTGGGGCCGCCAGGCGCAAAGCGGGCTGGTCATCGGCCTGTGCGGCGACCTGGGCGCGGGCAAGACCCAACTGGTAAAGGGCCTGGCCCGCGGCCTGGGCATTGCCGCGCGCGTGCACTCGCCCACCTTTGCGCTGATCAATGTGTATCCCGGCGGGCGGTTGACGTTGTTTCACCTGGATTTGTACCGGCTGGACACGCCCGAGCAGATCGCCGCGGCGGGACTCGAGGAATATCTCGAACCGGCAGGGGTGACGGTCATTGAGTGGGCGGAGAAATGGGAAGGCCGAAGGCCACCGTCCACCGCCCACGGTTCAAGGTCGGGGCGGTGGCGGTGGGTGCGGCTGGAGACGGTCAACGAGACGGAGCGGCGCATTACCTATGAAGATCCTGGCGGTTGAGTTTTCTTCGCCGCAGCGGAGCGTCGCCGTCGTGCAGGCCACCGACGGCGGGCCAAGGGTGCTCGGCAGTCGGCAATCGGCCTTTGGCCCTGCCGACCACCGCTCCGCCGATGCGCTCGGATTGGTGGCGGGCGCGTTGCGGGGGGCGCAGGTCGAGGGCGAGCAAATCGAGTGTGTGGCGGTTGGGATTGGCCCCGGCTCCTACACGGGGATTCGGGCGGCCATCGCGCTGGCGCAGGGCTGGCAGCTTGGCCGGGGCGTGAAATTGCTGGCCATCAGCAGCGTCGAGTGCCTGGCCGCGCAAGCGCAGGCGGAGGGCCTTTCGGGACGTGTGGAGGTGGTGATTGATGCGCAGCGCCACGAGTTCTACCTCGCCGGCTATGACCTGAGCGCCGCGGGCTGGCGCCAAGCCGAGCCGCTGCGGCTGGCCGCACTGGCCGAGGTGCAGGCACGCCAGCGCGCCGGCGGCGCCATCATCGGCCCGGAAGCCACCCGTTGGTTTCCGGGCAGCCGCCTGCTCTTTCCCCACGCGGCCACTTTGGGTCGGCTGGCCCTGGGCCGCTCCGACTTCATGGCCGGCGAGGACATGGCGCCGCTCTACTTGCGTGAAACCAGGTTCGTCAAGGCGCCCCCGCCACGACGGTTGCCACGGTCAGCTTGAGCGCAATTCACAACGCTGTTGACCTTCCCTTATGAACAGACGGCACCGCCCCGCGCCGGGCGGCCCAAATTCGGCTTCCTATTGACGCGGTTTCCGTCCATAAACACTGCCAATGAGAGCCGCCATCCTTTACGGCAAAGAGCAGGTCCGGGTCGAAGACATTGAGCCGCGCGCGCTGGGCCCGGGGGAGGTGCGCATCCGGATCGAGGCCGCGCTGACCTGTGGCACCGACCTCAAGGTCTTCAAGCGCGGCTACCACGCCAGGATGATCGTGCCGCCGGCGGCCTTCGGGCACGAGTTGGCGGGCGTGATTTCGGAAGTGTCGCCCGCGGCGGTCGGCTGGCAGGTGGGGGAACGGGTCGTGGTGGCCAACTCCGCGCCGTGCGGGGACTGTTTCCATTGCCGCCACGGGCAGGAGAACCTGTGCGACGACCTGTTGTTCCTCAACGGGGCCTACGCCGAGTCAATCGTGGTGCCGGCCCGGCTGGC
The DNA here is from genome assembly GCA_049518415.1 of Verrucomicrobiota bacterium. Taxonomy (GTDB): domain Bacteria; phylum Verrucomicrobiota; class Verrucomicrobiia; order Limisphaerales; family UBA8199; genus CAVQND01. The sequence goes on along the minus strand of JBEKRX010000038.1, from coordinate 14,009 downwards.
GCAAAAGAACCTGCTCCGGCTCAAACCGGAAACCGCTTTTCCCGATGCCGCCCTGGTCGAGCCTTTGGCCTGCGTCGTCCAGGGCCTGGACGACACCCGGCTGCGCGCGGGGCAGCGGGTGCTGGTCATCGGGGCGGGGCCGATTGGACTGATGTTCATTGCGCTGGCGCGGCGCCTGGGTTGTTCGGTGGCGGTGGCCGACCAGCGTGCCGAGCGGCTCGACACCGCCCGGCGCCTGGGGGCGGAACAGGCCTTCGTCGTGGCCGGGTCCATGGGCTTGCCCGCCGCCGTCCCGCGCGCGGCAGCCTTCGACGTGGTCATTGAAGCGGTCGGCAAGCCGGAGACCTGGGAAGGAGCCGTCCGGCTGGTGCGCAAGGGCGGGACGGTCAACTTCTTCGGCGGCTGTCCCTCGGGCACGACGGTCTCGTTCGATACGGCCCTGCTCCACTATTCCAACCTGGCGCTGCTGGCCAGCTTTCATCACACGCCGCAAACCATTCGCCGCGCGTTGGAGTTGATCGAGTCCGGCGTGGTTCGCTCAGCCGATCTTGTCGAGAGCGAATGTCCTTTGACCGGTCTGCCCAGGCTCTTTGAGTCCATGGCCGCCGGCAACCACGCGCTCAAGACGCTCATCCGCGTGCGGGAATAGCTTTCCGCGCGGCGCGCGTGCCAGGGGAACCTGTCGCCGAAGGGCGATGTCACGACCGTGTTTCGAGGCCCCCCCCAGCCGCGTTGCCGCCTGGCCGTGGCTATTCGGTTGCGATGGAGAGGGCACGCAGCCCGCGTGCCCTCAGCGCCGGCCCGGCGCTGAGGTTCGAGTCCCTGACTTTTCTTCCCCAAAAAGTAAGTGCGCTCAGCCAGCGCTTCTTTTAGGTGAATTGAAAATTGAGGATTAAAAAACGATCATTGGTTATTGAAAAATGCCCGCGGAGGACGCCGCATGGACTTTCGGACCGCGGACTCAATGACCAATAAGCAATACTCAATTCTCAATGAATTCCCCGTTCCTTGCAGGGATACCACTTCGCATGAAAATTGTGTTACTCTGCCGAGGCGGGCGAGTCTCGGTCACAGGTCGTTTTGGGTTTAGGGCCTGCGAGCCTGCCAATCAATTTGATCTTCGGGGTAACGCTTTTCGCTTAGCGGCCGTGTCCACCCCCGCCATGGCCACCAAAGCCGCCGCCCATGTGGCCGCCGCCGCCAATATGGCCGCCGCCGCCCATGTGGCCGCCGCCGCCAAAACTAGGGTGGCCGCCGAAACCAGGGTGGCCGCCCAAACCGGGATGGCCGCCAAAACCAGGACGGCCGCCCAAACCAGGACGGCCACCGAAACCGCCTAGCGGGGCGCGCGGGGCGAAGGGAGCCCGCGGCGCGCCGAAACCACGGCCCGGGAAAAAGCCGGGACGCCCGCCCAAGCCGCCAGGCGCACGGCCGAATCCACGAGATGGGCCGTAAGGAGGACGCCCGGGAGCAAAACCGCGACCGAAATGCTGATAATAGGGATAATAGCCGAAGGAGAAAGGCCAATAAAATGACCACGACCACGGATAACCGTAATTGTACCCCCAGTAGTTGTAGTTGTAAGGATAGCCGTAGTCGTAAAGCGGGGACGGGTATTCGTAGGGGTATTCGTAATCCGGGTAAGGCGGCGCCGCCCCCAGATCATAGCCGTAGTTCTCGGCAGGGGCCGGGGCATAAGGGGTGGCGGCCCCTGGCTGCGGCGGCGGCTCAGGCGGACTTGCGCCAGCCTGGTTGCGCGCAGCGCCAAACTGCGCTCTCAATTCTGCGCCATGCTGGATCAAGGCCACGATGAGGTCCGACGAAACCCCCCGGTTTTTCAGGGCGACAATTTGCTCGGCATTGAGGCGGTAGGCAACGGGGGAGTTTCGGATGAAGGCCTTGATGACCTCCGGGTCCACTTTGGCGCCCACCAGCCGCGAAATGTCGGCCACCCCGGGAGAAAACTGAACTGCGGGCGGACTGGGCGCGGGCGTCGGCGCGACCGGTTGCTGGGCCACAGCCACCGCCGGTGATGGCGCGGCGGCGGCGGTGTCGGCGGCCATTGACGCCTTGGTCGCAGCCAGGGCCAGGGTTGCGGCTGTTAATGTTCCTGCCAGGAAAAGTCCGCCGGCCGGGAAGGCCTTCGGCCATTCGCTTCGTCTCCAAGCTTTCATAACAACTCCCAACGTTGACCGCTGGTACTAACATTATCCTTTTATCATGGTTGTCAAGCGGCCTCGCTTGCATCGGGCGGGCGCTTCGGCTACTGTCACTGCTCGAAACCGAAGCGAGGCCGGGTCTCTGCTGCCGGTGCGGCCGGCCGTTTGACGTTATGTCGGAATCGTATATTCAGGAACTGTTTGCGGAGCGGATCGGCGGCCGGGACTACGGCAAGTCGAACGCCCTTTACAAATTTGAGAAGATTAAGCGGGCCAAGCGGGCGGCCAGGGCGGCCCACCCGGGCGCGGAAATCATCGACCTCGGGGTTGGCGAACCGGATGAGATGGCTTTTCCGGAAGTGGTCGAGAGACTGTGCGTGGAGGCGCGCCGGCCGGAAAACCGGGGCTATGCGGACAATGGCGACGGGGTTTTGAAAGAGGCCGCCGCGCGGTACTTGGAGCGCGTGTGCGGGGTCAAAGGCGTGAATCCCGAGACCGAAGTGCTGCATTCGATTGGGAGCAAAGCGGCGCTCTCGATTCTGCCGGCGGTGCTGGTGAACCCGGGCGATTATGTGCTGATGACCGTTCCCGGCTACCCGGTCTTCGGCACGCACGCCCGCTACTACGGCGGCCTGGTCTATGACCTGCCGCTGACCGAGCCGAACGAGTTCCTGCCCGACTTTGGCTCGATCCCGGCGGCGGTGCTGCGGCGGGCCAAAGTGATGGTCTTGAATTATCCCAACAATCCCACCGGGGCCAGCGCCACGCCCGAGTTTTTCGCCCAAGCCGTGGCCTTTGCCAGGCAGAACCGCCTGGTCATCATCCATGATGCCGCCTATGCCGCCCTGGTGTTCGAAGGCCGACCCGTGAGCTTCCTGGCGGCCCCCGGGGCGAAGGACGTCGGCCTCGAACTGCACTCGGCCAGCAAGAGCTTCAACCTGACCGGCTGGCGGTGCGGCTTTGTGGCCGGCAACCCGCTCCTGGTCAAGGCCTACGGGGACATGAAAGACAACACCGACTCCGGGCAGTTCCTGGCGATTCAGCACGCGGCGGCGCACGGGTTCGACCATCCCGAAATCACGCGGCAGATTGCGGCCAAGTATTCCCGGCGGATGGAAGCGCTGGTGCGCGTGCTGGCGGGCGCCGGGTTCCGCGCCAAGAAGCCCAAGGCCTCTTTCTTCCTCTATGTCAAGGCGCCCAAAGCCGCCGGGATGCCGGACGGCGGACGCCTGGAATTCCGCGACGCCCAAGCCGCCTCGCAGTGGCTCATCACTGAGAAATTGATTTCCACCGTGCCCTGGGACGACGCGGGGGCATACCTGCGGTTGAGCGTGACGTTCGTGGCCAAGGACCAGGCCGACGAGGGCCGAATCCTGGCCGAGCTTGCCCGGCGCCTGGGAGATGTGCGATTTGAGTTTTGAAAGCCGACCCTGCTCCCCACCCAATTATTGGAGCCGCTGCGCATTGAGCCGCGCTGCCACTGAAAATCGTGAACTCGCATTCGCTACACGCTGAGCGACCTCTTGAACCAGTGTGGCCTGACCAGGGAGCAATTGGCGGAGCTCTTGTGACCTCAGCCAGGCGCGAAAGAACGTAACCGCATCATGCAGCTCGCCAGTTCTGCAGCCCTCCTCTGCCTGGTTCTCATTCTGGCCAAAGTCATCACCCAGCTCTGGCTCGAGCGCTTGAACCGGCGCCATGTGCTGGCCCATGCCCAGGCGCTGCCGGAGGCCTTCCAGGGCGTGATGGACGAGGCGACTTATGCCAGGTCGGTGCAATACACGCTGGCCAACGGGCGTCTGCGCCAAATCGAACTGATTTACGATTCCGCGGTCTTGCTGGCGGCGCTGTTCAGCGGGCTGCTGCCTTGGGGGTTCCATTGGTTCGAGCAGGCGCTGGGCGGAGCCGCCTGGGCGATGGCGGCCTTCCTGTTTGCGACCGGTCTGCTCCTGTCGCTGCCGGGGCTGCCGTTGGATTGGTACGAGCAATTCCGCCTGGAAGCGCGGTTCGGGTTCAACACCACGACGCCCAAGCTGTGGTGGCTGGACCGGCTCAAGGGGCTGCTGCTCGGGCTGGCGCTGGGCTATCCGCTGCTCTGGCTGGTGCTCAAGCTGGTCGAGTGGACCGGGGCCTGGTGGTGGCTGTGGGCCTGGGGCGCGCTGCTGGGCTTTCAACTCCTGATGGCCGTGCTGGCGCCGGTTCTCATCCTGCCGCTCTTCAACAAGTTCACGCCGCTGCCCGAGGGGAGCTTGCGCCAGCGGTTGCTGGCCCTGGCCCAGCGCACCCGCTTCCGGGCCAGGAGCATCCAGGTGATGGACGGCAGCAAGCGCTCGCGCCACTCCAATGCGTTCTTCATCGGCTTCGGCAGTTTTCGCAAGATCGTGCTCTTCGACACCCTGCTGCAGCAACTGGCCGAGCCGGAACTGGAGGCCGTGCTGGCGCATGAGATCGGGCATTTCAACAAGAAGCACATTCCCAAGAGGCTGGCGGCCGAGGCGCTGGGTTCGCTGGCCAGTTGCTGGCTGGTCTGGCAGTTGGCGCGCCAGCCCTGGTTTTACCGGGCCTTCGGCTTCCCGCCCGGCAGCATCGTCCCGGCCCTGCTGCTCTGTGCCCTGTTGTCGGGCGTGGCCACGTTCTGGTTTTGGCCCCTGGCCCACTGGTGGTCGCGCCGCCACGAGTACCAGGCGGACGCCTTTGCCGCGCAGGTGATGAACGAGCCGCGTTCGCTGATAGGAGCGTTGCGCAAACTGAACGAGAAAAACCTGGGCAACCTGACGCCGCACCCGCTCTACAGCGGCTTCTATTATTCGCACCCGACTTTGCTCGAACGCGAGCGAGCCTTGCTGGCGGCCACGGGAGCGGCCGGCGCTTGAGCCGAGGCGGTGAACCGGCCTAAAACTATGCCCAGCTTAACCAGCCGTCAACGCGTGCGGATGGCCCTTAACCATGAGGCGCCCGACCGCGTGCCGGTCGATCTCGGCGCCAGCCGCATCACCGGCATCAGCGCCATCGCCTATCGCCGCCTGCTGCAGCACCTGGGGCTGCCGGAGGAAGTGCGCGTTTATGACATCAAACAGCAGTTGGCCGACCCTTCGCCGGCAGTCCTGGCCCGGCTTGGGGCGGACGTCCTCAGTCTGCATCGTCTGGCGCCTACCACCGGCATGTCATTCCTGGCGCTGGACCGGTGGAAACCCGGGCGGCTGACCGACGGCTCGCCTTGCTTGCTGCCGGCGGCCTGCGAGGAAATCGTGGCTGCCGATGGCCAATTCCAAGTGCTCTGGCAGGGTGAGACTTATGCCCGGCGCGCGCCCGACTCGCTCTATTACGAGGTCTGCTGGGCCCCGCTGGCCAACGCCCAAACCACGGCCGATATTGACCGCTTTGCCTGGCCTGACCCGTGGACCGAGCGCGAAGAGCAGTACCTGCGAAAACGCCTCCAGGAAATTTACCACGGGACCGACCAGGCGCTCTTCGCCGGGCTCTCCAACCTGGTGTGCTCCTTTTTCGAAATCAGCCTCGTGCTCTTCGGCTTCGAGAACTTCATGCTCAAGCTGGTCACGGCGCGGGAGTTGATCGAGTACTGGCTGGATGCCCTGCTGGCGCATGACCTGGCGATCCTGGAGAAGTTTCTCGCCCTCGCCGGGCCGTTTATCGACGCCATCCAGATGAACGACGATTTTGGCTCCCAGTCGGCCCTGCAAATCTCCCCGCGCCTCTACCGGGAAGTCTTTAAGCCCAGGCAGCGCCGGTGGATTGAGTTCGTCAAGGCCCGGACCCGCGCCAAGGTCTTCATCCATTGCGACGGCGCCATCGAAGAAATCCTGCCGGATTTCATCGAGCTGGGCATTGACGTGCTCAACCCGCTCCAGACTTCCGCCCGAGGCATGGACCCGCAGCGAATCAAGCAACGCTTTGGGCGCCACCTCGCCTTTTGGGGCGGGGGCGTGGAAACCCAAACCACCCTGCCGTTCGGCTCGGTCGAGGACGTGCGCCGCCAAGTGCGGGAACGGGTCCAGCTCCTCGGCGCCGGCGGAGGGTATGTCTTTGCCGCCATCCACAACCTCCAGGCCGACATCCCGCCCGAGAAAATCCTGGCCATCTACGACACCGTCGCCCAGTACGGCCAGTATCCCCTTTGATCGCGCCGCTCAAGAGCCTCCCGGGGGCTCATCCCGACACTGCCACCAACTCCACTCTACCCGCGCGCAGCGCGGCATCCTTCCGCCCCGGAGGGGCAGGAAGATAGTAGCCCAGGGCAAGGCCCGTCCCGCTCCGAGCGGGAGGGGCCGCCGCCCTGGGTAAAGTGGAAAAAGGGATCACCCCCCTCCCATGCGCTCCGAGCACATGGGAGGGGGGAAGGGGGGAGGGCTTCCACCCCCGCTCGGGGGCAGTGCCAGGATGCGCCCGCCTCCCGGACGACCTGCGTTTCAGGTTCGCTTCAGGCCGCCGCGGCAGCTAGTCTGTGCGCGCATACGGTCTTTGAAGTGATATGAACTCCGATTCCCCTCCGAAACGCCCCGGGCCGGCCTGCGGCTGCAAGTCCGCCAGTCACACTGCCGGCTGGCTGCGCCGTGATTTTCTGAAACTCCTGGGCCTGGGCGCGGGCGCGCTGGCCTGCCCGCCCTTCCAGGCCATGGCCGGCCCGTTCACCCGCCAGGACTTCGACAAGCTGGTCCCGGCGGACAAAAAGCTGCGGCCCGAATGGGTCAAATCGCTCACTGCGCGCGGCGAGCGCACCGTGTATCGCGGCGCCGAACTGGACCGGATCGGGATGCCCATCGGCGGCCTATGCGCCGGCCAGCTCTACCTGGGCGGCGATGGCAAGCTCTGGCACTGGGACATTTTCAACCGCCAGCTCGGCACCGGTCCCGACCATTACGCCCACCCGATGAAGCCCGCCTCGCCACTGGACCAGGGCTTTGCCCTGCGGCTCACCAGCGGCGGCCAGACCCAGCAACGCGCACTGGAGCGCCCGCACTGGGGCGACCTGTCCTTCATCGGTGAATACCCCATCGCTTATGTGGAATACCGGGATGCGGATTGCCCGGCCGGCGTCAGCCTTGAGGCGTTTTCGCCCTTCATTCCACTCAACGCCGATGATTCCTCCTTGCCGGCGACGGTGCTCGAATTCACGGTAAAAAACCGCGGCAGCGCCGAGCTGGAGGTGGAACTGATGGGTTGGCTGGAAAACGCCGTTTGCCTCTACAGCAGCCAGCGGCGGCACGGAATGCGGCGCAATCGCCTCGTGCAAGTAGGGCAGGTAGTGGGGCAGGCGTCTCGCCTGCCGGGGGAGCCCCAGGTAGTGGGGCAGGCGTCTCGCCTGCCGCGGCGGGACGAGGCTCCTGCCGAGCCATCTGCCCCCCAAGGCATGACCGACAGTCGGGGTTTCCTCTTCCTGGAGTGCAGCGCGGAGGACGCGCCCGCCAGCGCCCCGGCCATGCGGCCCGACATCGTTTTCGAGGACTTTGAAGCCGAAACCTATGCCAATTGGACTGTCACCGGCACCGCCTTCGGCGCCGGGCCGGTCGAAATCTCCCGAATGCCAGCTTACCAGGGCGATGTGGGCGGCCAGGGCAAGCGGGTCGTCAATAGCCACGCCTCCGCGCCGGGCCGCAGCGTCGAGGAGAAGGACGCCGCCACGGGCACGCTGACCAGCCGCCCCTTCACCATCGAACGCAACTACCTCACCTTCCTCATCGGCGGCGGCGCGCACCAAGCCAAGACCTGCATGAACCTGCTCGTCGAAGACCAGGTCGTGCTCAGCTCCACCGGCCAGAACAACAACCAGATGCGCCCGCAGAGCTGGGATGTCCGCCGCTGGGCCGGCAAAACGGCAACCCTCCAGATCGTCGATGCCGAGCAAGGTTCCTGGGGCAACATTGGCGTGGATGACATCATCTTCAGCGACCGGCCGCGCGAACCGCTCGGACCACTGGTCCAGGAGGCTGATTTTGGCACGCTCGGCCTGGCGCTCCTGGACCCCCAGCCCGGCGATTTCGGCAGCACCGCCCAAGTAGTGGGGCAGGCGTCCCGCCTGCCGCCACCGCCCCTCCCAGTAGCGGCGCAGGCCTCTCCCCTGCCGCCAGAGGCTCTCGCCTCGGACACCAACGCAGCCGAGACCCCCGCGCCACTACCCCGCAGCGAACCCGCCCTCAAGCCCTTCGGCCAAAAGCTCATCGGCTCGCTCACGCGCAAAATGAAGCTCGCGCCCGGCGCCTCCGCCAAAGCGGCCTTTGTGCTCACCTGGCACATGCCCAATCTCAAGCTCAACCGCTTGCCGCCGGGCCGCTATTACGCCACGCGCTTCGACTCGGCCTTGGCCGTGGCCCAATACGTCTGCCAGCACTTTGGCCGTTTGAGCCGCCAGACGCGCCTGTGGCACGACACCTGGTACGAGGCGAGCCTCCCGTACTGGTTCCTGGACCGCACCTTCCTCAATACCTCCATCCTGGCCACCGCCACCTGCCATCGCTTTGCCGACGGACGGTTCTATGGCTGGGAAGGCGTCGGCTGTTGCGAAGGCACCTGCGGCCACGTCTGGCAGTATGCCCAGGCCCTGGCCCGGCTCTTCCCGGACCTCGAGCGCCTGACGCGCGAAAAGGTCGATTTCGGCCTCGCGCTGCAACCCGACGGCGCCATCCATTTCCGCGGCGAGTTCAACGACTTTCCGGCCATCGATGCCCAGGCCGGGAGCATCCTGCGCGCCTTGCGCGAACACCAGATGTCGGCCGACAACGCCTTTCTTAGCCGCAACTGGCGGGCCATCAAGCAGGCCACCGCGTGGCTCATCGCCAAAGACGGCAACGGCGACGGCCTCATCGAAAGCAACCAGCACAACACGCTCGACACGGATTGGTACGGGCCGGTGGCCTGGCTGAGCGGATTGTATTTGGCGGCCTTGCTGGCCGCCGAGACCATGGCCCTGGAACTGGGCGACAAGGACTTCGCGGCCCAGTGCCGGGCCATCTTCGAGGCCGGACAAAAGAACCTGGTCGCCCAACTCTTCGAGGGCGAGTATTTCCTGAACCAACCGGACCCCAAACACCTGGAGGCGATTAACTCCGGCACCGGCTGTGAAATCGACCAGGTCTTCGGCCAGAGTTGGGCCTTTCAGGTGGGCCTGCCGCGCGTGCTCCCGGCCAGGCAAACGCTCTCCGCCCTCAGGTCACTCTGGCGCTACAATTTCACGCCCGACGTGGGGCCCTACCGCCGGGCCTATCCGCCGGGCCGCTGGTACGCCATGCCGGGGGAGGCCGGTCTGTTGATGTGCACTTTCCCCCGCTCGGACTGGGATTACGCGCAAGCCAAAGGCAAAGGCCCGGACTGGGCCGCGGGTTATTTCAACGAGTGCATGAACGGTTTCGAATACGAGGTCGCCGGCCACATGCTTTGGGAAGGTCTGCTGACCGAGGGCCTGGCCGTTACGCGCGCCGTGCACGACCGCTACCACGCCTCCCGCCGCAACCCCTGGAACGAGATCGAGTGCGGCGACCACTACGCCCGCAGCATGGCCAGCTACGGCGTGTTTCTGGCGGCCTGCGGTTTTGAATACCACGGGCCCAAGGGCCACCTGGGCTTTGCCCCGCGCCTGGCAGTCGACAATTTCCAGTGCGCCTTCACCGCGGCGCAAGGGTGGGGCGCCTATTGGCAGAAGTGCGGGCCGCAAAGCGCGGAATACGGAGTCTCTCTCAAGTGGGGCAAGCTGCGGCTGCGCACGCTGGCCCTGGCGCTGCCCGGGCGGTTCCACCCCGCAACCGCCCGGGCCGAAGTCGACGGACGGACTGCCGAAAGCAAACACTCCCTCACCGGCAATCGCTTAACGGTGACGTTCGCGGACACGGTGGAGCTCAGGGCCAACCAGGAACTCAAGCTCGCCGTGCAATAAAGCCCCGCCGCCGCGCGGTCGGCGCATCGAGGTCTGGGCCGCTCCGGCCGATCACGATGGCGGGGCGGACCTTGCGGCTTTCCAGATCCGTGAACGGGATCGGCAGTAGAACGACCTCATTTCGAGAGCAGTTCATTAAAGACATCGTCCGCCGCGTTTTCCCAGGCTTTGGTCAAGGATTCCTCGGACAACTTCAGCCAGGCCTCGCGCTCCGTATCGCCAGCCTCAATGATCACTCGCACACGACATTTTTCGGGCAGCGGCAACCGGTGCGGCAGGACAAGTTCGCCGTTCTCGTAAATGGCCTCTAATGTCGTCGTCACGGGCAAAAACTACGGGTTTTGGCGTGTGGTTGCAAGCTCCTGCGCTGTTCCGGAGCGGCAGCGGCCGGCTGGATGGAGTTCTGCCCCCGGAGCACTCGCCGTCATTTTTCGTCTAAGAAATTGCGCCCTCCGGTGTCTGGGAAGGTGGGCGGCGACGTCCTGTAGAGAGCAGGAACGCCAGATGGCTCGGGGAGTAGGCCAAAGGGAGGATGCCGTGAACTCCCTGACTGGACTTGGCACCGCACTGGACGACGGGGCCGCGTTTTGCTTGCATGCTGGAAGTCGCCAGTTTGGCGCCGGCGAGGCCGAACTTGCGGCGACGCGCATACGCTTATGAAACAGAAGCTCCTGTCTGCCTGCCTCCGGATTCTGGCTCTTCCAATGGGCCACCTGCTTCTTTCGATGCTCATGTTGGCCGTTACCATCGCAAGCGGGATGGCCTCCTCGGCCACCACTAGTGCGCCGCGCCCTCAAGCTGTGTCGGACGACACTGGCCAGGACAGCACGGACTCCCTCCTGGGCTATTCCAGTTTGATCGTTGTTGGAAGACTCACGTCGCCTCCGAGCGTAAGAAGTGACCGGGACACTTGGTGGATAACCTCTGATTTTGCAGTGAGTGAAGTGCTCAAAGGCACTCTCAACTCGAAGACCCAGATTCGATGCGTCGCCCTTTGGCCCATAGCAAGAGGCCCTTCGCCTCTGTTACAGGCGGTTGGGGATCAGGTCCTGTTTTTCGCCAAGTCCGGGGGTATCGAGAACCCTGTCTGGGTGCTCATGACCTCGACCAACGCCATCCAACCGGCCGATCCCCAGCTTGTCGGCTCCTTGAAACAACGCCTCGCTCCCGGTCCGGTCCCGCCTTTTAACTGGCTTCGCCCGTCCGGCGGGGAGCAACGCACGAAACTCGACGTGCGCATTTCATCGGTCACTAACACGATCAGGCCGGTTCAGGTCACGCACCCCGGGGGCGCGCGTTATGAGACTGTGCTCCCGGTTCGCATCGAAAATCATTCCCCTGGCGCCATCACCGCCACTATTCCTCATGCCGGCTTTTCCGGTCCCTGGCCAAAGTCGGACCTGGGGATTGCCGTGCGGCGGTTGGACCAACCGGCGGCCTGCTGGCTGGCCAACAATGCCTATCTGCTTCAAGGCAGCGAGCCGCCGGCTGAGGCCACGGTCTGGCAGCCGGGGCAGAGCCGCAGACTCTCGCTGAATGTGAGCTGGGCCGCCACCGATCACAGTGCTCGAAGCGCCTCGTCGCTGATTCGCCCGGATTATCCCGGCAAGTACGCCGTGACGGTCTCGCTCACCTTCAGCAACCAGGACCGTCCCGAGTATGTGGTGTCTCCGGAGATGAATCTCGAAGTCCTGGGCGCGCCCCCGGTTCCCGAGGAGCCCGATGAACCAGCGGACTTGTCCCCTCACCCCAGCCCGGAACCGGGTTGGGGGGAGGTGGTCGCGGGGATCTCGGTGCGTCTGCAAGCGGACAAGACCGTCTGGGAAAGCGGCCTCATCCCGAGCTTCAAAGTCAGTGTCCGCAACCTCGGCGACAGGAGGCCCTGGATTGCCACCAACCAACTGGGCCTCGGGGAATTCGAAGTCGATGGCGTAAGTTATCTGCTGGATGGGCACCAGCCGGGAGGGCCTGTGTTGGGGCCCGGAGATCGGCGCGACGACATCCCGGTGAGCTTCAGCGGCAAATGGTTCAGCAAGCTGCGCGAGCCGCTGCTCCTGCGCCAAGGCAGGCACACCGTCCGGTTTGCCGTCGTTCCGACGGCCTGGTCGGGCAAGTGGGCCGGACGGCTCGACCAATCCATCCCCTGGCAGACTCGCCTCGTTAGCAACCCGGTGGAAATCGAGGTCCATACCACCGACCCGGAGTATGAGGCGGCGATGCGCGCCGCCGGGGGGCCGGATGAAGTGCCCCGGGATGGCCCCGCGCTGGCCGAACTTGGCGGCAGCGTGGTGGATGACGAAACGGGCGAACCCGTGACCGATTTCTGGTTGCAGGCGGGCGCTGCCGATCCAAAGGATCCGGCCAAGGTCACCTGGAGTTTTGGGCACGTCGGCCCGATTATCGGGCAAATCGGCCGGTTCAGCCTGCAGAGTTGGAGCCGGTGGACGACCTGGCGGGTCCTGGCGGACGGCTACCTGCCGGAACAAGTGGTCAAGCCGCCGCTGTTCCCCTCGACGCGAGCTGGGGACCTCGTCGTGCGCCTCAAGCGAGGTGGCGCCTTGAATGGCCTCGTGCTCGACCACAAGGGCCGGCCTGTGGCCGACGCCAGCGTGTTCCTCGTCACCGAGCAGCGGCTCGACCTCACGGATGGCGTTCCGAACTCGACGTTCCGCGGCAGCACCGCCACCACCGACGCCTCGGGGCGCTTTGCCTTGCGAGGCGTGAGCGGGGCCGAACAGAAAGTCGTTGTCTTCCTGGCGGACGGCCTTGAAGCCGGCTTCTCCCGTAAGCTCGAACCGGGGCAGGAGTGGAAGATTACCCTGCCTGAACCGGCGGCGCTCATTGTGCGCCTCGACATACCGGGTGCGGGCGCAGAGGCTCCGCTCGGGCTCTGGAGGCGGGGGCAGCAAGCGCCCTTCCAGTACTCGCTCACGGGCTCGGAGCTCAAGCCGAGCGCGCCCAACCCCGGGCAAATCCTCCTGACTAACCTCACCCCCGGTGAGTATGACTTCACCCGAACGAAGATGCTCAAGGTCGCCGGCACCTTCGAGCGTGGCGCATGGTGTGACCGCCAAACGCTTTTCCTCAAGCCCGGGGAGACCCAACGCGTGGACCTGGTTCGCTCCGCCGGCTACCCGCTTCACGGGGAAGTGACCGGCCTGGATCAAACCACCGCGCGCGGCGGTTATGTCTATGTGCGCTCGCCAGCAGCTACTGGCGACGCGCGCGCTCTCTCTGAATGGTCGCTGCCCTGCTTTGACGCGCTGACGTTCGGCGAGGATGGGCGTTTCGAGACCGCCCGGCTTCAACCGGGCAACTATACCGTCGTAGTCGAAGTCTTCGAACCCGAGCCGCGTTCATCGGTCTTTAGAACCGGTATCCGTCTGCCGAACTATACCGGCATCGCCAAAGTGACCATCACCGCCGACACCCCGCCGCCGTTGGTGAAGATCCCGATCCACCCGCCCGCCTCTGTCCGATAGAGTGGATGGACCGCCAGCGGCGGAGCGCGTGGCGTTCCGGCGCGCTTCTACAACCCCAGCCAGTCCCGGCCCCCCGCTTCTACCGCTGCCAGTTGCTGCCCGGTCAAGCGTCCAAGAAAACGCTCTGCCTTCACCACGGGAATCGTAATTGGGTTTTGCACCAGGAAAGCGCCCGGCTCAAGAAAAGGAACCCTGACGGCGACTTCCAAATCGGAGCCTCGCAAGGTCCTGGTGTGGGGAATTACCGTGATTAACGCCCGTGCAAAAAACAAATTCCGATTTTCTCCAACCCGGAGGGTTGGCAGAAAGTAGCCGGTGGTCCCGCCCCGGCGGGACCACCGGGCAGGGCGCCCCCTGGCCTTCGCACCCCGGAGGGGTGCCAGAGTGCGCCTGTGATGGCGTACACACAGCGGGGTGCAAGTCCCCGTCAGGCGGAACGTTCACTCGCCTGAAACCGAAGGCTACTGCGTCGTGGCAACACGG
>JBEKRX010000037.1:0-68004 GCA_049518415.1 Verrucomicrobiota bacterium | reverse complement strand
TGGAAGTTCACACGCGCTGACCTCCAGGAATTGGTCGCAAAACTCAACGATCAGCCCACGCTTGCGATGGCCGCGTGACCTGAAAAATACGTCACCGAACTTATGACCCAGAGCACTTAGTCACAATGAAATGCGACGCGGAAAGGTCGCCGTCCAAGAGGTCGGCGCATGCCGAAGGGCAGGCGGCCGAGCGGCGACGACGGGCCCCCGAGGCTCAACTCGCCTCGCCGCTGGTCGCCACTGCGTAACGGACCCGGCTGCCTGCCGTTGGGATGTGCCATTCTGACCCACACATTCTGCCGCAGCGCCTAAAATTGGATGTTGAATTCCAAGGACTTGCTGCTATTTTCGGCTCAGTCGGCCAATAGAACCGAACCAATATGCAGCGCCCGTTCAACAATGTTCAAACCGAGCGTGGGAACATGCACGTCGTCCGTTGTTCTTTGCAGAATGTGACCTGTCAAAACGGCTGCATACCCACACAAGAGGTAGGAAAAAACAGGGCTTCCGTTTCGCCCCTGTGTCCCATAACATATGACCGCATGATTTTTGCCCTTGGTGTTGGGATACGCCTGATCCGTAATTGGCACTAGCTGAGAGGTCTATGCCATCACCCTTGTTTTCGCACGACACAGCCTCGATCGAGGCGCTCCGACGCGTCGGCCGAGACCCCGCTCACGGAAACCAGCGCTTCACGGCGCGGAACTTCTTGCTGGACGAGAATGTCTCCGCTGACCGGACGGCGAGTTATCACCGTTTCGTACCGGACTTGAATCCGCTCGACTTCCCGAATTGGAGGAACCTGCACGGGGGTTATTTGAAGGAGAAGGTTCACCGAGGGCAAGGTGAGGCGTATAGGACGGGTGCGCCATTCGATCCGAACGACATCGAATGCCCCGAAACGTTCGCTGATCCCGCTGGTTTCTCTGACGTTGGCGGCGCCGATGAGCAGCTTCGGCTGCTGCGGTGCGAGAAGGCCGCCGACATCGCCAGCGTCATCGCTGCGCGCAGTGGCGACCAAGCAAAGATCGGGCAAGAGATCCTTGACCTCGCCAGACAGGCAGCTCCTCACGGTAAACGCGATTCGGCAGCCGCGAGGGAACTCGACGTTCTGTTCGCGGACTGGCATCGGGGGCAAGACCGGCGTCCGGCGTTCGTCACTTTCCTCGCGCACGTCAGTGGTCTTTTTGGCTCTACTCCCGCCGATGACGCTGCCGGATGGGCCGACAAACTGTGCAACTGGCTTGGTCTCACCGATTTTGAGCCAGGCGACAACTTTTTGGTTTTCGATTATTCCGTGGGCGAGTTGCCTCTCGTGGCGGGGCGTTCGGAGGAACATCCCCTTGTAGTGCCGTCAGTGTTGGATCACGCTTTGTCCTATGCATTTTGCCCGACGCCAGCGACTTCGGATCATGGTTTTGCGGTGGATCTGACTGAACAAGGCCAACTGACCCCGGAACTGGTACATCCCGGCTTACGTCTTGCCGCAAGCCACCTCTTCCGGGTGGGAACTGTCACTCGCCGGGTTCCTCGTGACCACGATAATGCGCGGCGAGCGCACCTCGCATCCTTGCGCACCCAGACGGGCTGGGCCGATTACGCTCGAGAAACCGACGCGATCTGATTCATGCCTGCTACGATCTGGAAAGACAAGCTGGACGCCTCGCCGCTTCATGGCTGGTTCGAGGCGTTCGAGGCAGACGCTCCGAAGGCGCTGCATGACCTGTTGGCAGGCCGTTTTGACTTGGAGAATCTGTCAGAGGCCGAGCCGCGCGCGCTCCTGAGCGGCTGGGTGCTGAAGATCGGAGAGGCTGGGGACTTTGCCAAACGCGTGGACGAGACTCTCGCTGGCTGGATCGCCCAGCATTGGGGAGAGGACGGACTTGGCCCCCGCTCTCTGCTGCTTGCGACCTGGGAAACAGTGGGGGCAACCGTTTCCGCCACTTACCAGTCGGGACCGTCGCCTGCGCTTCTGGAAGCGTCTGCCTTGGCGTTGACGGAGCGGCTGGCCGACGCGACTGGTTTTGCAGCTCAGCTCTTCTCCGCCCGCGGCACCGATGCCTTTTTCGCATGCTTGAACGCTGTTGCGCTGCATCAGCGCGACGACTCGCTCCGGTCCTTCTGGTGGCGCTTGGCTGAATTGCCGGCAGGTTTCCCTGTCCGCTATGCCGGACTGGCGCTGGCGGGAATCCGCCGTCTGCCGTCGTCCGGCGGATTTCGCTACGACGTGGCCGGTGCGCTCTTCGTGGTCGCAAAGGCGCTGAGTCGTCTGGAACGCGAGGGGATGCTTGATGCCAAACAAGCCCTCGAAGAAATTGAATACCTCTTTCGCCGCAGCCGGCGCCAGTACCCCACGTTCGAAAACGAGTGGGCGGAAGTGATCGGAAGTGAGGTCCGCGACCGTTTCGAGCATGAGTACACGGACTGCATCTGGCAGTTTCTCACGAGGATCAAGGCCCGATCGCCACACACTCAACGTTTCCAGGCGCGTGTCGAAGCCCGAGACGACTCTGGCTCGGAGGTGCCGTCGTTGGCCGACCGAGGTTTGGCACCGAATTGGGACACCCAAGGGGACCCCGACCACGTCGCTGAATTGATTGAGAATCGGCGGCCAAACGCAACTGCATTTGCCGAAGCGCTTCTTGAAAAGCAGCGCCATCATGCTCTTCGCACGGGAAATAGATCTTTTGTAGTGAAGTCGCTCGGTCGTTTTGCCACATGCATCAGGGATTGGGACACCAGGCAGGCCGAGCAATGGGGG
Organism: Verrucomicrobiota bacterium; assembly: GCA_049518415.1. Lineage (GTDB taxonomy): Bacteria > Verrucomicrobiota > Verrucomicrobiia > Limisphaerales > UBA8199 > CAVQND01. Next base: position 65,243 of record JBEKRX010000037.1, on the reverse strand, counting down.
CGAGAAAAGGTGCGCTGGGAGCCCGGTGATGCGATAGGGTGGAACTTGCTGGTTGATGTAATCAAGCGCGATGATCCAGCACGCTGCTGGCGGTTGGCGTGGGCGACGGCTGACCGGTTTCCATTCGATACCTATTCGCGCAACGGCTTGGCAGAAGTGCTCAGGGCACAGCACCGTTTGAGCGAGGCCGAGGAGGTCTATCGCCAAGCCGTGGAGGATTTCCCCGACGATGCTGTCGCTCGCAGTGGCTTGGCAGAAGTGCTCAAGCCACAGGGGCGTTTGAGCGAGGCCGAGGAAGTCTATCGCCAAGCCGTGGAGGATTTCCCTGACGATGCTGTCGCTCGCACTGGCTTGGCAGGAGTGCTCAAGGCCCAGGGACGTCTGGGCGAGGCCGAGGAAGTCTATCGCCAAGCCGTGAAGGATTTCGACGACGATGTTGTCGCTCGCAATGGCCTGGCGTATGTCCGAACCATGCAAGGGTCGCGTGGGCTTGTGGATGGATTGGCGGCTTTTGAGGAAGCTGTCGCGTTGTATCGCGCGGTTTCCAGTGCATCTCAAGCTGACATCCATAACAAGGTGGTTGCGTTGTGTGGCTGGGGATGGATTGAATGGCGGCTCGGGCACCTAGCGGAGGCGGAGAAGCTGTATGAACAGGCCAGAAGGCTTGAACCGCAGAATACATACGCGATGGAGGGCTTGAATCGCGGTCGCCGCCCACCAGCGGCGGGAGGTCAGGAGGATTCTTCCACGGACGACAACCCACCGGAATTCCTTCCGGCCTCGGACACGCCGCCCGCACTTCCAGCCCAGCCCTGGCAACAGACACTTGATGAAGAGGCATTCAAGAGCGAGAGCGGGATCAAAACGGTTCAAGAATCCACCATCATAACAACTGTAGTTCCTACGCTGCCCCGCTGGAACGCGACGGGCTATCACTTGCGTCTGGCTCGCGCCGCGTTTCTGCGGAGGTCCGCAAGGCGTCAAGCTAACCTGCCAATCGAACGACGAGCCATCGACCCAGGCCGGCTAAGGGATGGCGCCCGTAAACTCTTAGATGAGGTGCTCGCCTTGCGTCCGAGCGACTCACGTGCTCACGCCGAGCTTGCAGCCCTCGCCCTCGACGAAGGAGTCGAGCCACCCGCGCCCACGGGTGACGCAGTTGCCCTCCTGGCTGTCGCGGCACAGGCGGCTCGAATAAAAGCACAAAGAGAAGGGTACCAGCTCAAAGTAGCAGCCCAGAAAGAGGCTGTCCTTCGCCCCGTACTGCAACTGCGTGCAGTTCACCCTTCGGCCGCACCGCTCGCCGACCTCCAAGAAGGGCTCGCCCACCTCGCTCTGCGGGACGGGGCTGAACGGCTCAAGCCTGCCGCGAGAGCGTTCACCCGCCTTCGCAGCTACGCGGCTCTCGGCGAAGCTGAAGCGCAAGAGGCCATTCTTGAGGCGAAGCGAAACAAGAAGGCCCCTGCGTTTTCGCCCCGTGCTTGGTGCAGCCACATGGTCGCCAAGGATATCCTGGAGCCGGCGGGTATTGATCCTGCGGGCCAGAGCCCGCTTCTTCATAAGGATGCCGAGAACCTCGATTCGCGCATCAAGGCCATCGCACCACGAATCACCGACATCGAATTTGCCTTCGCCCGTCAGGTTGCTGCGCCGGTCGAGGACCTCCTTGACTTGGCAGTGACAGGCTAAGCGTTTGCGTTCCTCGCGGCGAGTTCAGCCAGCATTGAACTGGCCGGCCACTGCCAGGATTGCCTGAACTCCTGCTGCTTCACCTAACCCCTCGAGGTTCTACCGCATCAAGCAGCAGTAACGGCCCCGATTCCGTTCATCATGCGGACCAGCACAATGCCGGCCGCGTGGACACCCATCGCCCCGAGAGTTCGGCGAGGGCCATTATATCGAACCCACCCGCCGTTATGGCTTCGACTGCCTGGACGTCATCCGCGACGTGTTCACGGACGGCCCGCGCGGGTCTGGATTGTGCCCCCGCCTCTGAGCCAGTCTTACTTGCCTCCGGCGCCGGCACGGCTGGGCTCGGCCAGCTTCCACCCGCGCCGCTGGTCGATCTCCACCCGGCTGCGGCGGAGGTACGTCCGCAATTCCTCCAGGCCGTACTGCTGCCCCAAGCCCCGCGCGCTCACCCCTGGCCTCGTGGCCTGCAGCACAAACCACTGCTCGCGCTCCAGCCACTTGACCTGTTTCACCGCGTTGCCGTGTTCTTTCAGCAGCTTATCCCGCTTTTCCAGGTTGAAGTTCTGGTGATAGATGCCCCGGTCCAGGTCGAGGGTGATCCGGCTCACATTGACCTGGGGACTCTTTTGGTAGAGCAGTTGTTCGCCCGTGATGTCGTACACCAGGCAGTCGCAGGTCAGCGTGGAGGTCACGATATAGAAGTGGTGGTTGAGCGCATGCGCCTGGAGGGATGTGCCGGCCGAATACGCGCTCGGCCAGACCACCAGTTCAGCCCCCTGCTCGGACAGTTGTTCCCAGACCTCGGGGAAATTGACATCGAAACAGATCGCCAGGCCCAGCTTGCCGAAATCGGTCTCAAACACCTTCACCTGCCGCCCAGGCTCTACCGGCGGATGCAGATCATACTCGCTCCAGTAGGGATAAACCTTGTCATAGACACCCGCGATTGCCCCGGCCCGGTCCAGCAGCACCGCCGAGTTCAGCCGGCGGTTGCCCTCCCGGCGGTCAATCGGACAGACCAGGTAGGTGCTGTGCCGCTTCGCCAGCGCCGCCATCCCGCTAATCGTGGGACCGTCCAAAGCCTCCGGGCTGTCCTTTTGACCTCGCCAGGTCTCGGGCAGGACAATCAGGTCCGCCCCCTTGGCTCCCTCCCGGTCCACAAGCTCCGTAATCTCGGCCAGGCTCTTGCCATGGAAGCTAAGGCTGACCACCCGCACGGGCCGTCCGATCGCTTGCGTCTGCTGCTGAGCCGCGCCCGCCGGCGGGTTGGCTGACTCAGCGCCCCCGATGGGAAGCGCGCCATCCAGGGCGCACAGAACAAACACGACCAGCAGCAGGCAGGTTGCAAGCGGGGCTCTTTTGCGCATAACTGGGCAAGCTTATCGTCTTCAGCGCCGGCGAGCAACTCCCAGCCAGGCGCAAACGGCGGCGCAGCAAATCCCGCAGCCGAGCGGAACACTGCGTTGCCCACATTGGCTGGATTGGTCACACTGGCTGGATGAACCACATTGGCTGGATTGGCCGCATTGGCTGGATTATTGGCTGCATTGCCTGGATTGGCCACATTGGCCATTTTTACCAAAAAACTGGCCGCCGCGCGCCCTTTGCCGCCCGGTGTCCTCGAAATCGATTGCAAGACCGGATGAAAGACCAACAAAACGGGCGGCACAGGCTCAAGCCAGAGCGGCACAGGCCCGAGCCAGAGCGGCACGGGGACCGGCTGCTCACTGCGGACGAGACTGCCGGCCGCTTTGGCTGCGGCAGGGTCTTCCTGCCAATCGCGCTATGCCTTTTCGCCGTCTGGACTTTGTCCGCCGCGCCTCCGCCTCAGACCGGCGTCGATGGCCTGGTCGGGTTCTGGAGTCCGGGCCCCGGGCCCGCGATGACCGTGGGCTCGACGCCCCGCCTGAATCTGAAGCCCGGCTTCAGCATCGAGACCCGCATTCGCCCCAGCGACCTTTCGGACGGTCGCAACATCGTTTTCAAAGACAAGGAGTACACCTTGCGCATTGACTGGCCGTCGGAGGGAAGCCGGATTTCTTTTTACGTCTATGGTGATGGGCAGTGGGAGCCTCGGGTAAGCGCATATCCCCCGGCGACCAACCAGTGGTATCATGTCGTCGCTGCCTGGGACGGGCATAAGTCGTTTCTTTGGGTTGATGGCGAGCCCTTCAGCGTGGCGCGCGAGGCGCCGGCGCCCGCAGCCACCGACAACCCGCTGTGCCTTGGCTCGGGCGTCGCGCTCGGCGCGGCCTTTGCCGGCGAGATCGAGTATGTGAGGATTTACCGGAAAATGCTGCCGCCCGCCGACATCCTCGGCCACGCCTACGGGATTGAGCCCCATCCCCAGGCGCCCGGCGCCGCGCTCACGGAGTTCGATTTCTCCAAGGGCCTGCAAGGCTGGAATGCCGGAGGGGACGCCTCGGCGCGTGCCGGCCCCGGCGCGATGCTCGTAACCAGCCGCTCGCCCCGCGGGCATGTCCTGCGCCCGGGGCTGGACGCCGCCATTGGGAAAAAGGACTTCCTGAGCTTTCGCATGGCCCTGGACTCCGGGACGCGAGGCGAGTTGATCTTCGTGACTACTCTGGGCGCCGGACGCATCCGGTTTGCCACGCTTGCGGACGGCAAACCGCACACTTACCTGCTGGAGCCTTGGACCTGGTCCGGCTGGGGCGGCCGCCTGCTGGCCCTGGGCCTTGCCCCCTCCGAAGCGGCCGCCTCGATGGCGGCCATCCAATACCTTCGCCTCACCGAGCAAGCCCAGGCCGAACCGGAACTGAGCGTGATAGACATTTTCCCCGGCTCGACGCTGCCCCGCGCGGGCCGGCCCGACACAATCGTTGTTCGCATCCGAAACGCGGGCGGCACGGCTTCCAACGTCCAAGCCACGCTGGCCGCGCCGCCGGGCGTGTCGCTGGACGGCTCGAACGTCCATCGGCTCGGAACGATGGGCTTCCAGGAGACCCGGGAAGTGACCTGGCCCGTACAGGCCTCGCGGTCCATGACCGGTTCGTTTCAGGCGGCCCTCTCGGCAGACGGCGCGCCGCCCATAGCCAAAGACCAGCCCATCCGGTTCCACGCCCGCCTCGAACTGCCCAAGACGGATTATGTTCCCGAGCCCGTTGCGCCGCCGCGGGGCCGATACACGCTTTGGACGCATTATTGTCCGCTCTGGAAGACCGGCACGCACACCGGTTGGGGCGCCCTCGAGCCGTGGCCGGAGCGTGAGCCGGTGCTCGGCTGCTACAACGAGGGCGACCCTGAGGTTGCCGACTGGCACATCAAGTACTGGCTCGAACACGGCATTACCGGCGTCATCTACTGCTGGTACCGCTCGAATCTCAACGCCCCCGTGACCCAGACCCTCGGCCACGCCATTCATGACGGTCTGCTCAAAGCCCGCTTTCTGCCCCGCATCAATTTCGGCATCATGTGGGAGAACGGCTGCGGCCAGGGCGTCGGCTCCACCCGGGACTTGCTGGACAACCTGCTCCCGTTCTGGCTGGAAAACTACTTCTCCCACCCCTCCTATCTCCGGGTGGACGGCAAGCCGGTCCTCTACGTATGGGTTCCGCAGAACGTCACGCGGCAACTGGGCTCGGTCCAGGAAGTCCGCCGCGCCTTCGACGCCATGCGCGCCGTCTGCAGGCAAAAGGGCCTGGGCGGCCTCTACCTGGTCGGCTGCGTGGGCACCGCCGACCGGCCAACGCTCGAAACCATGGCCAAGGAAGGTTGGGACGCCAGTTCAGCCTACGGGTCCGGGTGGCGGCAGCCGGCAGAGGTTAAAACGGTGGGCGATTTCGTCTGCGCCCCTTATCAGGGGTTCATCGAGCAACAGGAGCAGATTTGGAAGGCCAAACGCAGCTATGGCCTGCTGCCGGACATTACGGCGGCGATGATGGGCTGGGACTCGCGCCCTTGGAAGGAGACGCCCTTTTTCTGGTCGGACAACACGCCCGAGAAGTTTCGGGACCTCTGCCGGCGCGCCAAGGCCGTGATGGACTCGAGCGCCGGCGCGGGGCCGAGCGCGAACACGCTCATTTTCTGCTGCTGGAACGAGTTCGGCGAGGGCCATTATATCGAACCCACGCGCGGTTATGGGTTCGACTACCTGGACGTCATCCGCGACGTGTTCACCGACGCCCCGCGCGCGCATGTCGACATTGCGCCGGCCGACATCGGACACGCGTGCGATTCATGGTACCGCGCCGCCCGGCAGGCAGCGAAGGAATCGCCGCCGGGCTTGGCCTCCTGGTCTGGGCCGGCCCTCTCGGCCTGGCGTCCGATGATGGGGCTGGCCGACGTGAGTGTTCAGGCGGACACGTTGCGGGCCGTCTCCAACACGGACGACCCGGCGTGGCTGCTGCCGGAGACCCGCATCCGCGCCAGTTGCTACACGCGGGCGCTGGCGGAAATGAGGCTGAGCCGGCCCGGAACGGCCCAGTTGTTCTGGACGACGCCATCCGAGCCTGCCGCCTCGGAGGCGGCCAGCGTCACGGCGCCGGTCGTTGGGGACGGGCAGTTTCACACCTGCCTCCTCCCGGTCGGCCAGAACGAGCATTGGACCGGTTGCATCACCTCGCTGCGCTTCGACCCGACCACTGCCTCGGGGGTGGTGGTCGAGATTCGCGCGGCGCAGACTTCGTTGCTCGCACCTCACAGATCGCTGCGGATATGCTCGGTGCTCGCGCCTCGTCTGCGCCAAAAATCCCTCGCCGCCTACGTCATCGTATTTACGTCACCCAGTACTTAGTGGCCCGTTTCATAATTCGGACTCGATTTCCATTCAAGGTGGCGCAAAGATTTGCTCGACTTGCTTGGCTTGCCGGATTGGCCTGATGCGGCGGGAATCTCGCCGCAGGCCCCGCCAGGCGAGCAATTATGGCCTATGAAAGCCTTTGGCACTACCCGACGAGAACTGTTGAAGCAAACCGTTGCCTGCCCGGTTTCGGCCCTGGCCCCGTGGCTCGGCGTGTCCCTGCTGCTGTGGCTCCTGGCCGGCAACCTGTGTGGGCTGACACTGGAAGCCGCGCGGCTCCAGGCCACCGCAGGACTTCACACTGTGGGGCTCGCATTCCTCAATGACGCCCTGGCCAACGGGCAAGACCGGAATCTCTGCCTCGCTCGCCTCGAGTTGTCGGCCGAAGGCGGACCTGAGCCGGCCTTGGCCACCCCGGAGCAGGTGACGGACGCACCCGCCCGAGCCGAAGAACGCATCCTGGCGGAGAGTGATGCGGCCATCGCGCGCTACCGGAAGGCAGACATGACGGTTCGCGTGTTGGACGCCACGGGCGCGCCCGTCGCCGGCGCCAAAGTGCTGGTCGAGCAAACCCGCCACGAGTTCCTGTTCGGGTGCAACATCTACGCCTTTGACCGGTTCAACAGCGCGGAGCAGAACGAGGCCTACAAGCGCCGGTTTTCGGACTTGTTCGATTATGCCACCGTTGGCTTTTACTGGCGGTGGTATGAGCCTGAACCCGGCCAGCCCAACTATGCCTACACCGATAAAGTGGTGGACTGGTGCGTTCAGCACGGCATCCGGATGAAAGGCCATCCGCTCTTGTGGGCCGACCAGGCCGGCATCCCCGTATGGTCCCAGGGGCAGCCTTCGCCGGACAAGCAGCAGGAGCGGGTCACTCAAATCATGCGCCGCTATCAGGGGCGAATCGGATTCTGGGAGGTGGTCAATGAACCGTCGCATCTGCCGGGCCTCAAGATTGATTCGCCCTATCGCTGGGCACGAGCGGCCGACCCCAAGGCGACTCTCATCGTCAACGACTACCATGTCCTGGCTGACGGCCACCCCCCCTTCTTCCAACTGCTGGACCAAGCCATCCGCGACGGCGTGCCCTTCGACGGGATTGGCATCCAGGCGCATGAACCGCGCACCATGCGCTTCCCGCTGGAACGCGTGAAGCGCGTTCTTGACCGCTACGCCGGATTGGGCAAGGCCCTCAACATCACCGAGTTTACGCCCACCTCGGCCGGACAGCCCATTACCGGTTCGCACGTCAGTGGGGTTTGGGATGAGGCGGCGCAAGCCGATTATGCCGCAAAATTTTACCGGGTTTGCTTCGCACACCCGGCCATGGTGGCGATCACCTGGTGGGATTTGTGCGATGCCCATTCCTGGCTCAAAGGCGGCGGCTTACTGCGCCAAGACTTGAGCCCCAAACCGGTTTACCAGGCGCTCCACAAACTGATTCGCGAGCAATGGCACACGCGGGTCGAGGGCGCCACCGATAAGGCCGGCCAGTTCTCGTTCAATGGTTTCTGCGGCCAGTACGAAGTGCGGGCCACCGAAGGAGACCGTACCGCCACTGGCAGGTTCGATTTCAGCAAAGCCAAATCGAGGCAGGCGGTGCTGCAACTGCCGGGACCTTGACCGAATCGGAACCGCTCAGCCGCCCGCTTGCGGGGGACCGACGAAGGTGAGATGCCGCCATCCCGCAACCGAGGCGAACACCGCATTGGCCACATCGGCTGGATTGGCCACCTTGGCTGGATTGGCCACGTTGCCTGGACCATTGGCTACATTGGCTGGATTGGCCACATTGGCCATTTTTGCCAAAAAACTGGCCGGGCCGCGGCTTCCGGGCCTGATTCATTTTTTTCTGGAACGAATTTCCTTTGCCGGCGTCTAATTCACGTGTACGCTGCGCGCATGAAAGGAACTCGTTGCCTGAAATACAGACCGGGCCGCGCCCAATTGGCGGCCTCTCTGCTGCTCGGCCTGCTTTGGCTCGGCGGTGCCGGCCCTCTCTTCAGTGCCGAAAACTCGGCCCCCGCCGCCTCGCTCACTCCCACGCAATCCATTTATCTCGAATACCGGGAGTTGGACCACAGCACCGCCACTTGGGCAATCCCGGTCACGCTCCAGGCCGCGCCGTTCAAGAAAGAACCGCCCTTGACCCAGCGCGACCTGACCCGCGGCACGCTTAAGTTCGGCAACAGCACCGACCACTTCACCCCGTTCCTGTGGGACCGCGCGCAGGGCAAACTCTACCTCGATCTCAATCGCAATCAGGACCTGACAGACGATCCCGACGGGGTCTTCTCGTGCCCGACCAAAGGGGCAAACGAGTTCTATCAGCCCTTCAACAACATCCACCTGACCTTCAAGACGCCGGCCGGCTCCCATCAGGCTTTGGTGGACCTGTCCTTCAACGCGTTTGGCTACCAGTCCAGCGTTTCAGCGGCCTGCCGCTATTATTGGGAAGGCAAGGTCGTCCAACCAGGCCAGGAGTGGCAGTTGGCGCTCGTGGATAACCTTGCCGGCAAGCTCGGTTCCGCCGAAGGCGGCTCCCTGATCCTCCGCCCCTGGGCCGACCGCAACCAGCCCATTGATCCGCAACCCGGCTCGCTGGACTATCTCTCCTTCTCCCACAACCTCTTTTTCGGCCAGCAGGCCTACCGATTGGACTGCGCTTACGTGCAGCAGGACAACCACCCCAAATTCAGGCTCGATTTGACGGAACAGCCCGAGCAGTTGGGCGAACTGAAAATCGCCGGGCAAGGCATCCATCGCCTTCTTTTGGCCCGCGCAGGCCCGTCCGGCGTGCCGGTGCAGACCGCCGAGCAGGCCGGCGCCGCGGAGGCCTTCGCCAAGCGCTACGGCCTGCGGCTTGCCGCCTCCCAGTTACCCTCTTTGGTTGTCGTCCTCGACTCGCCGGGGCCGCTCGTGAAGGTTCCCATCGGCGCTTATGAATCCCGGCTCACGCTTGAACATGGCGGGGCCCAAGCTCGCCGCTTGAGCGATGGCTACTACGGCTTTGCCCAGACCGCAAAGTCCTTGGTGGTTAACCCTACCAATGCCGCCACTTTGGTGGCCGGCGGTCCGCTCACCAACTCGGTTTCCGTCACCCGGCGCGGCCGCTCCCTGACGCTCAATTACCAGTTGCTCGGCGCCAATGGCGACGCTTATCAACTGCAAGGCCCTCGCACGCAGCCGGAATTTGCCATCTATCGCCCCGGCAAGAACGGCGATAAAAAGCTCGCCTCCGGCAAATTCGAGTTTGGCTGAGGCAGCACCTGCTCGTACTCATGGCGAGTACCTCTCACCGGCACGGGTGTGTTGAAGATTGTGGCCAGTGCCGACCTCGGCGGCCTCGGGGCAAAGCAAGGCCCTCCGGTCACTTACAACTGGATGCGGGCCAGCATCCTGCCCGCGGCGCTGCCCTGGCTGGCCGTCTTGCTCCTGCTGCTGCTCAAGCCCAACCGCTGCGCCCGCGCCTGGTGGATTTGGGCGCCAGTGGTTTGCCTGGCCGGGGGCATCGGCCTCCTGCCCGTCTCGCCTTCCCTGCCCTCGCAACTCCTCGAGGTCTTGCAGGACCTCATTTGGGCGCTGGCCTTTGGCCTGGCCGCCGCCTGGTTGCTCGCCGCTTACCTCAAGTCCCGGCTTCGCTTCCTTAACGTGCTGGGATTCCTGCTGACCCTGCTGGGCTTCAGTGTGGTGCTCTTTCTCTTCACGCAGGACTGGAGTGAGGGGCCAGGCATAGCCCAGGCGCTGCAAGTCGGGATTGTCCTGGCCGTAAGCGCCTGCATCATCTCCGTGGCGGTGGGCCTGGCCGGATTGCTCTGCCGCCGGCGCTATCGCCCGTTGGTCCTGTGCGGGTGGCTTGCCGTCATGCTCCCCGGCCTCTGCCTCCTGGTCATCTCGCCCATCCTCCTCTTCGAAACACTTGCCACCGGCGGCCGCGTGCCGATGAGCGCGTTGTTCGCCCCGGTGCTGGTGACCACCGGCCTCTGCTTCGGCGTCCTGCTGCCGTTCCTGCTCCTCTCCTTTGCCAACGCCTTCTATCGCCAACGCCTCATCAACCTCTTGCTCCTGGCCCCAAAGCCGCCGCCGCTGCCACCCGTGGCCGCCCCGCCCCCGGCCCCCGCGTTGAGCGAATGGGCCGCTGACCGCCTCAAGGCCGCGGCGTCCGCCGCCACCGCTGCTGGCCACGGCCCCGCCGACCCAGCGAGCCATACCCCAAGCTGAAATAGATTTTAGGCTTATGAGAATGTTACACCATACAGCGTCCGTCGGTCTTCTGGCCGGGCTGGTCCTGGCCAACGCGGCGTGGGCGCAGCCGGAGCAATGGCTCCAATACCACACGAGCCGCGAGGGCCGCTCCTATCGTTGGTTGGACCTGACCACCAACCCGCCGCCCAATGTCGCCTTGCCCAAACTCGGCGCCAAACCCTATTTTGCCCACTGGACCACGGCCCTGGACCCCAAGGGCCGCTGGCTCTGTTTCGACCGCGCCCGCAGGTCCGGCCCTTACGACCGTCTCTTCATCGACAGCACCGGCAACGGCCGCCTCGATGACAAGTCCGCCATCAAGTCCTCTCGCACCGACCCGTCCAACACCTATTTTGACCCCGTCCGCCTGCTCTTCAAAGGCGAAGACGGGCCCATCACCTATCATCTGGTGCTCCGTTTCATGAACTATGATTCGGACAACGACGTTCGTTTGCTGCTTATGTCGGGCGGCTTCTACGCCGGCACCATCGACCTGGGCGGCAAAAAACGGCGCCTCGAGTTGATTGATGCCAACGTCAACGGCGCTTTCAACGACCTGGCCTCCAACCCGGATGCTTGCGACCACATTGTGCTGGGCAACGACAACGCGGGCGAGCGGTCGCTGGGCCGGTTGCTCGAGGTGGACGGACAGTTTTACCGCCTGGACGTCGCCCGCGACGGCGCCTTCATCAAAGTCCAAAAAGCTGAAAACGTCGTCCTGGGCAAGGTCCGCCTGCCGGCGACCATCTCCGAATTCACCGCCCTGGGTGAGCAGGGGCATTTCACACGCAAACCGGCCAAGGGCGAACTCACCCTGCCCGTCGGCAGTTACCGCATCAGCCAGTACCTCATCAACCGCAAGGATGAGCGGGGCGCTTCCTGGCAGCTCATGGGCTACGCTTTCAACTCTGCCGCCGATTTCGAGGTCGCTGCCGACAAACCGGCCGCCCTCGAACTGGGCGAGCCCGTCCGCATGGTCGTGCAACCCTCCGAATCGGCCGCCGAGGTCTCCTTCAGCCTCCGCTTCCTGGGCCCGTACAATGAGTCGATGGAGATCACCAAAGGCTCCGAGCGACCGCGCCCGCCGCGCCTCACCCTGACCAGCCTGGACGGCTCTTATCGCTACACCAATACTTTCGAGTTTGGCTGAGGTGGCGTCTGTTCGCTCTCATGGCGAGAGCCCAAAAAGGTCCAACGTCCCGTGATTGCCACCGTCGGTTTCGTCAGCCCGTTCCAGGTGCTGAGCCGGCAACTGACGCTCAAGCCCAAGGGCCGCAAGCCGCTCGAACTCGGCCCCAAGGTCCGCGTCGAGACGGTGCGGCTCAGCCCCGCCAGCGATGAAGATGGCCTCCTGGCCCTCATCAACGGCGCCGGCTTGAGCGACCGGGACAAGAACGGCCTCAAGAGACATAGCACGGACCCGCTCACCATGTGGCAGGGGGCCTGCACCCCAGACCTCAAAATCGAGTTCGAGCTGCCCGAGCCGGTCCCGCTCGCCGGCATTGAGGTCTGGAACTTCAACGCCGACTGGCAGACGACCAACGGCATCCGCAAGGCCGACGTGGCCGTATCCGCCGACGGCACGTCCTGGCAGACCGTCCTGGCGGGCGCCGAATTCGCCGAGGCCGAGGGCACGCCCGATTATGACACTCCGGTGGTGCTCAAACTCGACGGCGCCCTCGCTCGAAAGGTCCGCCTGGAGAACATTGCCCCCTGGAATTCCGGCGGCAAGGTCGGCCTGAGCGAGGTGGTCTTCCACCAAACCCTGGGGCCTTGGGCCGCGGTCATCCAACCTGAAGACGGCGCCACCAGCGTGCGGCTCAAGAAGACCGCCCTGGAATGGACGCCCGGCCAGGGCGCCTCCGAGCACCGCGTCTATCTGGGCGCCGCTCCGGATAAACTCGCGCTCCTTGGCGCCACGAAACAGACCCGCCTGGACGCCCCGGACCTCAAGGCCATGTCCGCCTGCTTCTGGCGCGTGGACGAACTCCAGCCCGACGGCAAGGTGGTAACCGGGCGCGTCGTCCGTTTTGACACGACGGGCCTGGTGGCGTGGTGGAAACTCAACCAAACCAAGGGCGTCCAGGCCGAAGATGCCGCCGGCCATCAACTGGCCGGCCGCGTCAAGGGCCAGGCCCGCTGGATCGCCGGCCAGGGGCGGCTCGGCGGCGCCCTCGAGTTCGACGGCGCGGAGAACTTCGTGGACTGCGGCGCCTCCCCCGAGTTCGACCTGCGCGACAGCTTGAGCGTCTCGGTCTGGATCAAAGTCCGCCAGTTTGACAAATCCTGGCAGACCATTGTCGCCAAGGGCAACGAGGCCTGGCGCCTCCGCCGCCTGGAGCAGACCGACCGCGTGGCCCTCACCTGCAACGGCTTGAAAACCGCCTCCGGCGCCGAACCCACCGTCGCCAGCAGCCGCTCCGTCAACGACGGCCAGTGGCATCACCTCGTCGGCGTCTATGACGGCGCCCAACTCGCGCTCTATCTGGACGGCGCCCTGGAATCCTCCCTGCCCGCCACCGGCCAGCTCGCCGCCACTGCCGCCCCGCTGTTCATCGGCGAGAACCCGGAACCCCGGGGCTATCATTGGAACGGCTGGATGGATGACGTGCGCCTCTACAGTTGCGCCCTGACTTCCGAGGAGGTCCGGGCGATTTTCCGCGCCGAGGCAAAGTGAGCCGGCGGAGCAAGCCTCCCGGCGCTCGCGCGGGAGCGCCGCCCCCAGGCCGGCCTTGGGCGCAGCATAAACCCTCCCGGCGCAATTGCCGCCCGCCGGAGGCATTGAAGCCCTGGTGGCAGAGTGCGACCCACTGGGTCGCATCCTCGGATAATCGATGCCAGCGCAGGCCAAGCCCAAAACTTGCCTGCCCGCTGCGGACTCAATGACCAATAACCAATACTCAATACGCAATTCTCAATGAACCTCTCCGTTGCCGCCTCCCCGCGCGGCGCACTTCTCTCCCTCCTCCTGTCCGCCTTGCTCCCCCTGGGCCCCCGCGCCGACACCACCAATGTCATCGTAATGACCGAATTCGTAGTCGCCTATGACGTCGTCGCCCTGGGCGCCCGCGCGGACACCAACAACCTCTTCCGTTGCCAGGCCAGGGTGGTTGACGCCACAGGCCAGCCGGTCCCCGGGGCCGTGGTCGAACGCTATCGCGGTTTGGCTCCCGGACAACGGCGCCCGAGCCTCGACTTTGACGGACGTTCGACAGCAGACAACGACGGGGCCGTGGCCTTCACCACCACCAATGCGGCCTGGTTCACGCTCGTGGCTGCCAAGCCCGGCTTTGCCATAGCTTGGACCGCCTGGGACCCGTCCATGGAATCGGAGGCGGAGACCCTAACCCTGACACTGACGCCGCCGGCCTCCGTTTCCGGCCTGGTTCAGGATAGCGCCCACCAGCCGGTGCCGGAGGCCCTCGTGTGGGTCAGTTACGCCTTCTGGATGGCCCCGGCGAGCGGGCTCTCCTGGTCCTCGTCCCCCCTGTTGTCCCGGCTCGGGCGGCGATACTTCTCCGCCCGCACCGGCCCAGACGGCAAGTTCCGCATCGATGCTCTGCCGCAGGGCGCCGGGCTCGAACTGGCCGTCAGCAAGCCCGGCCTGGCCCTGGACCAACCGCCCGTCTCCACCTTCTACGTGAATCCTCTCAGCCTGCGCTTCGATGCGGGACAATCCAACATCGTGCTGACGCTCAAACCCGCCGGCGCCATTGAAGGCCGCGTCGTGCGTGAAGACTCCGGCGCGCCCGTGGCCGGCGCCAATGTTGCGCTGGCCGGAAGTTTCCTGGACGATGACTCGTCGCTCTCCTCAATGACCGGTCCCGACGGCGCCTTTCGTCTCACCAACCTCAGCCCTGGGGATTACACCCTCCTCGCGCGGCTCGGCACCAACCAGCCCCCGGACCTGGTCGCCCAGCCCGTGACGGTCGCCGTCGAGAGCGGCGCCACCAACCGCAATGTCAAACTCGCCCTGGGCCCGGGCGCCTTGCTCGAGGTCACTGTCCGCGACGAGGCCGGCAACCAGCCCGTCAAGGCCGCCACGGTCTGGGCCGCCAGCCCGCCGGATGTGAACGAGTCCGCTACCACTTCCGACCAGGGCCTCGCCCGCTTCCGCCTGCCGCCCGGTCAGTACCAGGTCGGCGCCCGCAAACCCGGCAGCACCAGTCAGGCATCCGAACAGGCCACCCTGGAGCGGAACCAGACCAATACGCTGACCATCACACTGGCCGCGGCGTCCGCCACCAAACTCACCGGGACCCTCCTCGACCCGGACGGCAAGCCGGCCCCCAATGTTGCAGTCGCCTCCTTTCCGTTCAGCCAATCAGAGAAGCACACCGACGCCCAAGGCCGTTTCACCTTGATGCTCAACCCCAGCCAGTTTGGCGGCCTGCAAGACGCCCGGCGCATCCTCATCGCCCGCGACCTCAAACGCAACCTCGCCGCCGCCCTCGAACTGGAGGAAGACGCCACCAATGTCACCCTGCGGCTCGAACCCGGCTTGACCCTGGCCGGTCTCATTACCGATGCCAACGGCAAGCCCATCACCAATGCCCAGGCGGCACTGACTTTCCGGACCGAGCGGATGAGCTTCAGTTTCGGCAGTCCGACTCAGGCTGATGCGCAAGGCCGTTTTGAAATCAAGGCCCTACCCCCCGCCCGGGCCTACGGAGTGAGCGCCTCCGCCAAAGGCTTCGGCCAGGACAGCCACAACCTGGAAGCCCCGGAGCCGAGCACCCGCCGCGTCGAACTCGACCCCTTCCAACTCCCCCTGGCCGATCAGCGCATCGCCGGCGTCGTGGTGGACGCTGACGACAGGCCGGTGCCGGGCGCTTGGATCTCTTCCTATGGTGAAAAGCAGCCTCGCTTGCAGGGCCGGACCAACGCCAAGGGACGCTTCTCCTTCGACCATGTCTGCGGCGGTTCGATCAACCTCTACGCCAACAACCCGCGCGAGCCGGGCGGCTCCGGCAGCGCCAACGCTCAGGGCGGGGACACGAACATCACGATCCAACTGGGCCAGCAGGCAGGCGTCCGCACTCTGCGCTCGGGCGCCGCGCAGCCCAAGCTCACCGGCACCGTGCTCGATGCCGACGGCAAGCCCGCCCCCAAGGTGACGGTCAGCCTCTTTCCTTTCTTCTCTTACGCCCAGAAGCGCACGGACGACCAGGGACGCTTCACCTTGGCCGCCGAATCGATCCCCACCGGCTACCCGACCTCCCAACGCGTCCTCATCGCGCGCGACCCCGACCGCAACCTCGCCGCCGCCTTCGACCTCGAGGACGACACCACCAACGCCGACCTGAAGCTCGGCCCGGGCCTGACGCTGGTGGGCCGCGTCACCGACGTCAACGGCCATGCCGTCTCCAACGCCCAGGCCCAAGTGATGTTCCGCACCGACCGCATGAGTTCGCAGCTCGGTCAGGCCGTCCGCGCCGACGCCCAGGGCCGCTTCGAGATCAAAGCCCTCCCCTTTGGCCGCAAATACAGCGTCACCGTGTCCGCCAGAGGCTTCGGCCAGGACCAGCACGAAGCCGAGGCCCCGGAGGCCGGCAGCCCGCCGCTCGAACTCGACCCCTTCCAACTCCTCGTTGCCGACCAGCGCATCGCCGGCGTGGTGCTCGATTCGGACGACCAGCCCGTAGCCGGTGCGCGTCTCTATACCTACGGCAACAACCAACCCAACCTCCAGGGCCAGACCGATGCCAAAGGGCGCTTCTCCCTCGACAAGGCCTGCGCCGGCGCCATCACCATTTCGGCCAACTCTCCTCGCGGCGGCTTCGGCTCCGCCTCCGTCGAGGCCGGCGATACCAACATTACGATTCGGCTCAGCTCTTCGCCTGCCGTGATCGGCGCCGCGGCCCCCCAGGCCGCCTCCCTCAGAGGCAAGCCGCTCCCAGACCTCGCCCCGCTTGGCCTGGCCCCCGCCGATGCCCCGGCCGGCCAACCCCTCCTGGCCCTGCTCATCGATGCCGAACAACGCCCCTCCCGCCGCGCCCTTCGCCTGCTCGCCGAACAGGCCCCCGCCCTCAAACAAAAGGGCCTCGCCATCGTCATCCTCCAAGCCGGCGCCATGGCCGACGACGCCTTTGCCGCCTGGAAGCAGGAGGCCGCCCTGCCCTTCCCGGTTGCCCGGTTCAAAGACGACGCCGATAAAACCCGCGCCGCCTGGGGCGCCGCCGCCCTGCCCTGGCCCATCCTGACCGGCAAATCGCACCGCGTCGCCGCCGAGGGTTTCCCGCTTGAAGAGTTGGACGCCAAGCTCAAAGAGCTAAAGGAGTAATTATTGAAGAATGCGCCGGGATGACGCCGATTGAACTTCCGGACTGCGGACTCAATGACCAATAAGCAATACTCAATTCTCAATGAACCCCTCCGGGCAGGTTCGATTCCAGCGGTGGTCTGAGGCCCTGCCTCGCTGGCCACTCAGGCCGAAACCGATCCTCCTGATGGACGGCCTGTGGCTGCTGCGCCGGCCCTCGCTGCGCCGCTCGCTTTCTCTTTGCCAGCCAGGGCAGTTTTGGCTTCACTGCCGGGCATGACACCGGTGGGCGGGAGCCAGGCCTTGTCGATTCCGATTATCGCGGATCATCGGGAGGCGCGCAGCCCGGTGGTCGAGGCCCTCAAGCAGCTTCCCAGCATCGAACTCCGGTTCCAGCAGCTCGCAGCAGGGGATTACGTCGTGGACGGGCGGTGCGTCTTCGAGCGGAAAACGGTCGTGGATTTTGCCCTGTCCATCGCGGACGGGCGGCTCTTTGTCCAGGCCCAAAAGCTGGCCGACCTGGCCGAGCCGGCGGCGATTATCCTGGAAGGACGCCTCGGCGACCTGGCGCAGACACAGATGCGCCGCGAGGCCCTCCAGGGGGCCATGGTTTCCCTGAGCCTGATCTTTCACTTGCCGGTGCTCCGCACCCTCGAGCCCGCGGAGACGGCGCGGTTGATGGTTTATGCCGCCCGGCAACTGCGGCGGCAGGAATGGTCTGGCGGCTGCCGCTATGGGCGGCGCCCGAAGCGCAAACGGCGAATCCAGTTGCGGATTTTGCAGGGCCTGCCGGGCATCGGTCCCGCGCGCGCCGAGCGGCTCTTGCAGGCCTTTGGCACCGTCCAGGCCGTCATGACCGCCAGCGTCCAAAACCTGGAACAGGTGGACGGCGTGGGCGAGAAGACCGCCGCCGCCATCCGGCAGGTCTTGCAGGAGAGCCCGGTTCGCTACCAGGCGCGCAAGGCGCGGGAACAGCAGCTTTAGCCCGAATATTTCACACCTCGCACGGAAGGCCGTCAAAAAGAGGGGTCAAACCGACTTTTCATTGGTTTCGGGACTCCTTGGCTTTGCTGCGCAGGTAAAGCTTGTGGTTGGGGCTTTTCCAACTTCCCAAGCCGTTGCGCTATCTGCCGGATGGTCAAAGTGGTCTCGCGCCGCAGATGCGCCGCCATCGCCAGCCTGGCCGGATAATATAGCGCGGCCCTGCCCGAGAATCCTCGCCGGCCGCGAGCAAATTGGACTATCGGAGCCTAAGCGACGCCGCTTTCCTCCAGCACCTTGAAGCCCATAAGATCGCCCAGGTTCTTCATAGGCTCCAGGTAGTCGCCGTAGAAGACCACCCGGTGCAGCAAGGTCATGACGCCGCCCTTGATGACGTCCCCGCCCCAATTGAGGAACAGTCGCTTGGCATTGGGGACGCTCATGGCAAACTGCGTGCGGCAGGCCAGCGGGCTGGTGCTGGTTTCAAGGATTTTTCCCGGGGTGATCAGCAGGGTGTCCAGGTTCACGAGTTTGGCGCAAGTCACCGGTTGCCCGATCCGATTCTCCACCTGCAAGGCGACCCCGCCTTTGCTGTCGGTTTGGGTGCGGATGGTGAAGGGCAGACGCCGCCCGAGCGGCCCATCCATCTTGGTGGCCGAGGTGCAGTGGAAATGCACGAGGGCGTTCTTGGCCGTGTCGACCACCGGGTCCGAGATGAAGCCCGGCACCCGGAACGCGTAGGCAAACAGGAGCATGGTCAAGGTCGAATCCATGTCCCCTTCGCAGGCGCCCACGAAGCCAAGGTCGTTGAGTTTGCTGAACGTGAGGCAGCCACGGGGGTCGCCCATGCAGCACGAACTGGCGATGGCCTGGGCCTTTTCCTGAATCATCAACTGCTTGACGGCGAGGAACAACTTGGCCGAGGCGATGATCTCCTGGCGGCTGGGCTCGACAATCTGTCGGGCCTGGCTCAGCCAATATTGCTCCGCCTCGGCCTGGGCGGCGGCGGGGTCGATGCTCTTCCAGATGTCCTTGACGCGGGCGTCGGTGACGGAAATGAGCTCCGCCCCGAACCGCTCCTTGAGCCGCTCGGCCGAGCAGGCGGCTTCGGTGCCCTGGGGCGGCCCCCAGGCGATGATGCGCGTCTGTTTGAGCCAGGCCGGCACCCGCATGAGCGCCACCACCCGCTCGATCTCGGTCCAATCGCTGCTGGGCAGCAGCACCACGCGCTTGCCTTGCTTGCGCCACTGCGGAAAATACATCCAGCCGTGGCCGCTGAACGGTTGCGTGAACAGGGCCGTCGGCAATCCCACGTCCACGATTTTGCTCAAGACTGGCGCGTCGCCACCGTGCGCCGACAAGTGAATCAACAGCACCGCGTCGGCCGCCTTCACTTTCTCCGCCAACTGCGCCGCCTCCGCCGGCGGAATCATGTCCCCGCCCACAAACTGCACGTCCCCGAGCTTCTTCTCCAGGTCGTTGAAATATTGATTGAACCTGGCCAGTTCTTCGGTGGGGTGGGCGAGGTAGAAGTCGCCCGTTCGGCCGGCGAAAATCTTGTAAATCTTCACCGGGGGCGGCTTGGCCAACTGGCCCGTGTCCGAGGCCAAAAGGCGCGGGCCAAACAGCCCGGAGGCGAACAGGGCGCCGCCGGCGGCAGTGGTGCCCAGGAATTCTCGTCGATTGATCAAGTTAGGCTTCATCGGGCTTAGGGGGCTTGCAGTCGATTCAGGTATCGGCGCACTTGCTCGAATTGGTCCGGGGGCAGTTTTTCACGCAGTTCCCGGATAAATTTGCCTCTTGCCACTGCCAGGTCCGCTTCCAATTTGGCCAATCGTGCGGCCCGCTCTTTGATGGCTTTGTGGTTGATTTGCCGCTCATTGGCCGCTGCCTGCAAGGCGCGGCGGGCATCGATGATTTTCTCGCGCAGAACCCTTCCTCGTTCACGTGTTTCAGCCAATCGTCGGTAGAGCATCTCCATCTGAGGCGGCGGCAGATTCAGTCTGCGCAAAGGGCGAGCGTAGTCCCCTGGACCGCGATTACCATCGAAGGGCGGGGGCCTGAGGTCCCCATTTCCGCGCTGCGGCTCAGCGTACTCCCCCCGTTCGGATGCCGGGGGTAGTGGCTGAAAGCGCGGACGGCGCATTTCTCTCTCCTCAGGCGATGGACCGGGCCGAGCGAACCCGGCGGGAGGCGGGGGACGGTTTGGGGATGTTTCAGGCCTTGGAGGTTCCCCTCCGCGCGGCAGGCCGGGAGGCCCGGCGCCCGGCCGGAAATCCATCTCTCCTCTTGGCCGCAAATCATCGCTTTTCCAGCCCTGGCTTTGGATTTGCCTTTCCAGCTCGGCAATTCTCTCTCTCAATTCCTGAATCGCCTTCTGGAGACGCATTTCACGGACATCCGGTTCGATGCGCCGTTCCCCGGGCGGAGGGCCTGGCGGTCGCTCCTCCTGGGCCGTTAAAGCCGGGCCCATGCTGCCCAATGCAAGTGCCGTCACCATCCAAGCGGCGGTTTTCATTTGATGCCTTTCTGTTTGCTTGCCTTTAAACTGACCTGAAAACAGGATTTTCTCATCAACAGCGGGACCATTATGCGGCTTGTCGGGCCGGCGTCAAGCCGAAATGTGAGCGCAGAACTGCCGCGCGCGGCAAAACTCCGCGATCTTTCCGCGGGCGGCGCAATCCCAATTCCCCCGCCGTCCCCAATCGCCAATTTGCTCCGGTCGACCAGCCAGTTCTTGCTGACCAACTGCCTCCCCCGCCACTCCCTCACGCCGCGTCCCCAATTTTCCCCTCGGTTTTTATGTTGACAAAGTCCGGCGACATGTGGACACTTGTTCAGTATGAAGGAATTGACGAAAAGACAGCGCCGGGTCCTGGAATTTATCCAGGACCAACAGGATTCGGCCGGGCTGGTCCCCACTTACCGGGAGATTGCGGCGCATTTTGGCTTTAACAGTCCGAACGCGGCGCTGGCGCACATCAAGGCGCTCCGGGGCAAGGGGTTCTTGAGAAACCAGCCGGGGCGCGCCCGGACGTTCCAGGTGGTGAATCCCAACGCGCCGAAAAACCGGTTGCGGCCGCGCATCCTCTCGGTGCCGATTTTTGGCTCCATTCCCGCCGGCCTGCCCAGCGAGGCCGCCCAGGAGGAGGAAGGTTGCGTGCTGATCGACGTGGAGACGCTCGGGATCAAACCGACTGCCCGCACGTTCGGCCTGAAAGTGCGGGGCGATTCCATGCTCGGCAAAAATATCGTGGACGGCGACATCGCGATTATCGAGCATGGCCTGGCGCCGCGTCCCGGCGACGTGGTGGCGGCGCTGATTGACGGCCAGGTGACCCTCAAGACATTTCTCGTGCAGCGGGGCAAACCGTATCTGCGCGCGGAAAATCCCCGCTATCGGAACCTCATTCCCCGGGAAGAATTGCAGGTGCAGGGGGTCATGGTGGCCTTGGTGCGCAAGCGCAAGTGAAGGTTGCAGCGTGGAAGCGTTGCAGCGTGGAAGCGTTGAAGACGTTATGGTGGAGGCTGGACAGCGGGCCATCGTGCATCTGGATGCGGATGCGTTCTTCGCCTCGGTGGAGCAGGCGGCGGACGCGCGGTTGCGGGGCCAGCCGGTGGCGGTCGGCGGCGCCAAGCGCGGTATTATTGCCTCGGCCTCTTACGAGGCGCGCAAGTTCGGGGTCTATACGCCCATGCCGACCGCCCTGGCGCGCCGGCTCTGTCCCAAGCTGGTGCTGCTGCCGGGCGACTTCGACAAGTACGAACTGTTCTCCCGGCTGATGTTTTCGTATGCCTACGATTTCACGCCGGACGTGGAGATCGGCTCGATTGACGAGGGTTATTTCGACCTGACCGGCGCGCGCCAGCCGGCCTGGAACATTGCCGAGACGATTCGCCAGGCCATTCGGCAGTCGCTCCGGCTTTCGGTCAGCGAAGGCATCGCCACCAACAAACTGGTGAGCCAGATCGCTTCCAAGCTGAACAAGCCCGCCGCCTTTCAATGGGTGCCCCGCGGGCAGGAGGCGCAATTCCTGGCGCCGCTGCCCAACCAATGGCTGCCAGGCATCGGCTCCAGGACGGCCACCCAGTTGCAGGCCGCCGGGCTGGCCCGGATCGGGCAGATCGCCGGCACGCCGCCCGACCTGCTGGGGCTGCTGGTGGGGAACCTGGCGGCGCAGTTGCGGCGCTTTGCTTTGGGCCTGGATGAACGGCCGGTCGTGCCGGCGCGCGCCCCGGCCAAATCTTACAGCGAACAGGAAACTTTTGCGGCGGACACCACCGACCAGGAGTTCCTGGAGGCCACGTTGCAGCGCATGGCCGACAAGCTCATGGGCAAAGTGCGCGCCGACGGCAAAAGCGTGCGCACGCTCATGGTCAAGGTCCGCTACAACGACATGGACGAGGAGCAGGCGAGCGAGAGTCTGGCCGAGCCGACAGACCTGGAAACGGAAATCTATGCCCGCGTCACCAGGCTCCTGCGCCAGGCCTGGAAACGGCGCGTCAGCCTCCGCCTGGTCTCGCTCAAGCTGGCCAATGTCTATGATGGCCGTTTCCGGAGCGGGCTGGCCCTGGACGCCGCCGCCCGGCGGCACGACGCTCAGCAACGCCTGGCCGGCATGGTGGACGTTTTGCGCCAAAAATACGGCCGCCGCGTGCTCCTCCGGGGGCATGATTTCCTCCTCCTGGCCAGGAACAGGGCCGGCGGGAGGCCTACCCCAGTGCCACCTAGTGGGGCAGCCGTCTCGGCTGCCGCGGCGGGCGTCTCGCCCGCGCAGAATCTCCCAGCGACGGCACTGCGCGGGCGGGAGGCCAGGGTGGCAGGCGGGGACGCCTGCGCCACATCCCGCATCGCGCATCGCGCATCGCGCCTCCCGCCTCCCCGTTCCACCTATATCCCCCTCAACGTCCACAGTTATTATTCGTTTCTCGATTCCACGCTTTCCCTCAACGGCATTGTGGATATGGCCAAACGGCACGACCTGCCGGCGATTGCGCTAACCGACCGGAACAACCTGCACGGGGCGGTGGAGTTTGCCCAGGTCGCCGCCCAGGCGGGCATTAAACCGATCATCGGCACGGAGCTCGCCTGGCAGGGCTGGCGGCTCTGCCTCTATGTCCAGAACCAAACCGGCTATCATAACCTCTGCCGGGTCTTGAACGCCGTAGCCGCGCCAAGCGCCACTCCTCCTTTTTTCAATTCCCCCGCCCAAACCGACGGTCTGCTCGCCGTCAGTCCCTCCGCAGAACTCGCCCCATTGTTTCCCGGCCGGTTTTACCTGGCGGTGGACAGTGCCGAGGCCCCCAACGGGGGCGGCACTCCCCTGCCTTGTGTGGCTTCGTTGCCCATCCATTACGAGCGGCCTGCCGACCACTGGAAGTACGACGTGGTGCAAAGCATCCGCACCCTGACGCTGCTCCGGCAGCAGCATCCGCAAAAGCGGCTGGGGGGCGAATACCATTTCCGGCCCGCGGCGGAACTGCAGCGGCTTTTTGCCGCCCGGCCGGAGTGGCTGGCGCACAGCGGCGAACTGGCCGACCGCTGCGCGTTCGCCTTCTTGCTCGGGAAACCGCAATTCCCCAGCTACGCGCCTCCGGACGGCTCGAGGCCGGCCGCCTTTCTGCGCCGGCTGGTCCTGGCAGGACTCCGGCGGCGTTACCCCCAAGGGCACGCCCGGCTCAAGCCGCAACTGGAAGAGGAGTTGGCCATCATCACCGAGGTCGGCTATGAGGAATACTTCCTGGTCATGTGGGACATTCTGCAGGAGTGCCGCCGGCGCGGCATCCAATGGCTTACGCGGGGCAGCGCCGCCGATTCGCTCGCCTGCTACTGCCTGGGCATCAGCCAGGTCTGCCCCATCCGTTTCGAGCTCTACTTTCGCCGTTTCCTCAACCGGGAGCGCATGGCCCTCCAGAAGCTGCCCGACATCGATGTTGATTTTCCGCACGACCGCAAAGACGACGTGCTCGATTTGATTTTCGAGAAATACGGTCCGGCGCACGCGGCCATGGTCGGGGGCTTCTCCACCTTCCAATCGCGCAGCGCCTTTGCCGAAGTGGCCAAAGTGCTGGGCGTCTCCGAATTCCAGGTCCGCCGCCTTACCGGGCGGCTGCCGCCTTTCGGGCGCGCGTCCGAGCTGGCCGCCGCCGTCGCCGCCACGCCGGAAGGCCGCGCTTTGCCGCTCGACCAGGAGCCCTACTCGACCGCCCTGCAGATGGCGCAATTCCTGGACGGCTTTCCCCGCTATCCCAAGATGCACCCCTGCGGTCTGGTCCTGTCGCGCCAGCCGATGCCTGAAATTACTCCCTGCTTTGTTTCCGCCAAGGGCTATCCCACCACGCACTTCGACATGGACTCGGTCGAGGCCCTGGGCCTGGTCAAGATGGACATCCTCGCCCAGGGAGGCCTGGCGGTGATGCGGGATGTGCGAGCAATGCTGGGTGCGCCTCCTGCCATCCCACTCCCCCACTCCCCCGTTCCCCCACTGACCGCGCCGCTCGCGCACCCCTCACCGCCCAAGCTGGACCTCGAGGCGCTGGAGCCTTGGGACGATCCGCAGGTCTGGGAGATGATTGCCGGCGGCAGCGCCCGCGCCGTGCACCACATCGAAAGCCCGGCGATGATTTCCCTCTGTAAGATGTGCGCGGTGCGCGACATTGACACGCTCATCGCCATCGTCTCCGTGATTCGCCCCGGCGCGGCCAACGAGAGCAAGAAGCTGGAATTTGCGCGCCGTTACCAGGGCCTCAGTCCGGTGCGCTACCCGCATCCGGCGCTCGAGCCGTGCCTGCGCAGCACTTACGGCCTGGTGGTCTATGAAGAGCACATCCTCCAGCTCTGCGAGGCCTTCGCCGGGCTGCCGCCCGGGCGGGCCGACCTCCTCCGGCGCGCCCTGGGCAAAGAGCAGACCGCCCTCATCGGGCAGCTCCAGAGCGAGTTCGCGGCGCGCGCGCGCCGGCGCGGGCGCACCGAGGCCGAAATCGCCGAGGTCTGGAAGCTGGTGGCCGGCTTTCGGGGCTATGCTTTTTGCAAGGCGCACAGCACCGCTTACGGCGTGGAGGCCTATCAATCGGCCTGGCTCAAGCGGTATTACCCGGCCCAGTTCATGGCCGCGGTGCTCAGCAACGGCAAAGGCTTTTATCAGCCGCTGGTCTATGTGCTGGAATGCCACCGCTTGGGCATCCCCCTGCTGGCGCCCTCGGTGAATGACCCCGGACCGCAGTTCACCGTGCGGCAGGGCAAGATTCGCGTGCCCCTCCTGCGCCTCAAAGGGCTCACCCAGCGCACTGCTCAAGCGAGCCTGCGTGAGCGCGCCCAGGGAGAGTTTTCTTCGCTGTCCGATTTCTTGCTCCGCGTGCAGCCGCTCCCGGAAGAAATGGAGGCGCTCATCCGGGTGGGGGCCTTCGATGCCTTCGGCCAAACCCGGACCACCCAATACTGGGAATTTAAAGCCCTTTGTGCGAGCCGCCAGGCCGTGGGCCAGCGGTCTCGCCGGCCACGGGGTGGGGCCGCCGCCGCGCCCGCCAAGCATCTCTCAGGGACGGCCCTGGGCGGGCCAGACGCCCCGCCGGCAGGGGCGAGGCCTGCCCCACTGTGCCAACTCTGGCTCTTTCCGCCGGGCAACCTCGACCATTTGCCCTCCGTCCCGCTGGCGGAACCCCAGCGCCTCCAACGGCTGCGCTGGGAAGAAGAGCTCTTGGGCTTCCCGGCCAGCGGCCATCCGCTGGAACTGTTCCCCGACATCGCCTGGGACACCTATTGTCCCGTCCGCCGGCTCGGCGAGCACCTGGGCGAGCAGGTGGTCACTTGCGGCCTCGTCATCGAGCAGCGTCTCTTCCAGCAAAGCACCGGCGAACCCATGAAGTTCCTGACCCTGGCCGACTGGACGGGCGTGGTGGAGACCGAACTTTTCGCCCGCACCTATCAATCCTACGGCCTGAACACCCTCCGTTACCGCGTCCTGGAAATCTCCGCCACCGTCGAGCCGTTTGAAAACGGCGGCGGCTATACGTTGCGCGTGCTGCGCGCCGGCAAACCGAGAAGGAAAGCCCAATTCGAAATCCCCGGTTGCAACCGGCGCGCCCTGTGGTAAAGAGAGAGTAGCATGAAGATTACAGAAGCCTTGGTGACCGAGCATACCATCTTCCTGAGCGTGTTCGAGCAGATCGAACGCGCGCTGCCCGGCTCTGGCACCCTGCGGGAACTCAGGACGCTGGCGGGCATGGTCGAAGGACTGCTGCGACCGCACGCTGAGACCGAAACCAACCTCGCCTACGCCGCCCTGGACCAGGCCCTGGCCGAGCGCGGCCAACTGGAGCGCCTGCACCAGGACCACCATGAGATTGACGCCCGCTTGGAGAAGGTGCGGCGGGCGACCACTTGCGCCCAAGCGCGGCGCTTGTTTGAGGCCGCGCTGCTGGCGACGCGCGAACATTTTCGCTATGAAGAGCGCAGCGTCTTTCCTTTGCTCGAGCAAGCGCTGCAAGCGGAAACGCTGGCCGAGTTGGGCCGAGCCTGGCTGCAGCGGCAGACCGAGGCGCAACCGGCCGCCCCATGAAGGCCTCACCTTTCGGCTTGCGTCCTGAGGCCCAAACCGGTTTCCTGTCGCGCAATTAGGCACCACTTATGAAACAGCTCAATGTCGCTCTGATCGGTTGCGGCTTCATGGGCCGCACCCACTCCAACGCCTGGCGCAAGGTCAACAACTTCTTTGACCTGGAATATCAACCCGTCCTCAAGGCGACCTGCGACGTCGACGAGGCCAGGGCCAAGGCCTTCGCGGCCAAATGGGGCTACGCCTCCTACGAAACGGATTGGCGCAAGCTCATCGCGCGCAAGGACATTGACCTGATTGACATCACCGTCCCCAACGACCTGCACAAGGACATCGCCATCGCGGCGGCCAAAGCCGGCAAGATGCTCCTGTGCGAGAAACCGCTGGCCAGGAACGGGCCGGAGGGCTTGAAAATGGTGCAGGCCGTCGAGAAGGCGGGCGTGCCGAACCTGGTCTCTTACAATTACCGCCGCATCCCCGCCGTGGCGCTGGCCCGGCAACTCATCGAGGAAGGCCGCCTCGGGCGCATTTTCCATTATCGCGCGAAATTCCTCCAGGATTGGACCATCTCCAAAGACCTCCCGCAAGGCGGGCCGGGGCTGTGGCGCCTGGACGTGAAGGTCGCCGGGAGCGGTGTGACGGGCGATTTGCTGGCGCATTGCATCGACACGGCCCTGTGGCTCAACGGCGGCATCGAGAAGGTCAGCGCGATGACCGAGACGTTTATCAAGGAGCGCCTGCACAACCTGACGGGCAAGGTCGAGCAAGTGGGCATCGATGACGCCTGCGCCTTCCTGGCGCGGTTCCAGAACGGCTCGCTGGCCACCTTCGAGGCCACCCGCTACGCCCGGGGCCACAAGGCGCTTTACACCTTGGAGATCAACGGCGAGCACGCCTCCATTTTCTGGGACCTCCACGACCTGCATCGCTTGCAATACTTCGACCACCGGGACGAAGGCCGCGTCCGCGGCTGGCGCAGCATCCATGTCACCGATGGCGACCATCCCTACATGGGCCATTGGTGGGTGCCCGGGCTGCAAATCGGCTACGAGCACAGCTTCGTGCACCAGGTGGCCGACTTCCTCGAAGGCCTCGCCAAAGGCAAACCCGCCCGCCCCACCTTCCGCGACGCCCTCCAGACCCAATACGTCTGCGATGCCGTCCTCAAGTCCGCCAAAACCGGGCGCTGGGAAAAAGTGGCCCGCTCCCATCGCTGACCGCCTGCCCGTTCTGCGGGAGTTCTTTCCTTGCCCCGGCGGCCCAACCGGAGTAAAAGGCGCACTGTGGCCTATGGAAATCGCCTTATGAAACTATTATTGTTATGAATGCTCCTCATACCCACCATCAGTGCTCCGGCTGCCTTTCCCGCCGGCAGTGTCTGCAAGTCCTCTCGACCGCGGCAGCGGGCCTAGCCTTGAGCGGCGAGTTTTTCCCGGCGCTGGCCAAGGCGCGCAAGCCGGACCCGGATTTTGTCGACCCGGCGGCGCTGCGGCCGCATCCCAAGGTGCGGGTGGACGCGGCCATCCTGCAGCAGCCCCGGCCCTACTGGCTGGGCTGGCCCGGCACCACTTACGAGCTGGATCGACACCAGCGGGAATACCGCGCGTGGCTGGCCCAATCCTGCCAGCGGCTGGCCCTCCAGTTGCACGAAGAGGAAAAGCCCATCGAAGACGAGTCCGGGATGACGGCCTTCCTCAAGGGGGTGAAGGAGCGCAAACCCGACGCGGTGCTGGTCATTTTGCAGCACATGTCGGGCTGGGGCTGGGCCAACCGGCTGGCGAAGGAGGCGGGCGTGCCGCTCCTGGTGTTTTCTCCCATCGGCACCTCCTTCACCGGGCACGTGGCCGGCTTTTCCCGCCAGCCGGGCGTTTACGTAGTTTCGTCGCTCGAGTGGCCGGCGGTGGAAGACGGCCTGCGAATGGTCCGCGCCAAGCGGATGTTCGAGGAGACCCGCCTGCTCTGGATCCGCGGCGACCAACGCAACGAAACGGTGCTCGACCGCCTGGGAACCAAAGTGCGCGCCATCCCGCGCCGGACGTTCAACGAACTGTTTGACCGGATGCCCGTCAATGAAGAGGTGAAGGAGGTCGCCTCGTCCTTCCGCAAGCACGCCAAGCGCGTGGTCGAGCCAACCTGGCAGGACAGCCTCAACTCCGCGCGGGCCTACACCACGGCCAAGCGTCTGTTGGCCGACGAGCAGGCCAACGCCTTGTCCATGGATTGCCTGGGCATGGTGGGCGCCAAGCTGGTCCCGACCCCGCCCTGCGGCGGCTGGACGCTGTTGCAGGACGTGGGCGTCACCTGCGGTTGCGAGGCCGACCTGTTCGGCGCCACCTCGCTCATGCTCACCAGCTATCTGCTCGACCGCCCGGGCTACATGAACGACCCGGTCGCCGAGACGGTCAAGAACCTGCTCATCACCGCCCACTGCACCTCGGGCACGCGCCTCTATGGCTTTGCTCAAAAACCGGTGCCTTACATTCTGCGCAGCCATTCCGAGTCGGCCCTGGGCATCTCGGTCCAGGTGCTCTGGCCGGTCGGGGCCACGGTCTCCCTCATCCGCTTTAGCGACACCAACCAACTCATCATTGATACCGGCACCGTCGTCAGCAACGTCAACACCCCGCCGGCGGGGGGCTGCCGCACCTCGCTCGAAATCAGGATGCACAACGTCGAAGA
This sequence comes from Verrucomicrobiota bacterium, assembly GCA_049518415.1. Lineage (GTDB taxonomy): Bacteria > Verrucomicrobiota > Verrucomicrobiia > Limisphaerales > UBA8199 > CAVQND01. The sequence continues at coordinate 36,067 of JBEKRX010000037.1, read as the reverse complement.
CTGCCGCGACGTCCTCGGCTTCCATCAGGTGGTCACACTGGGCGATCATCGCCGGGTGGTCGAGGCCTTCTGCCAGCTCTACGGCATCAATGTGATCCATTCACCTGAACATGCAGCGCGCGGAAAGGCCAGCGCATGAGTCATGCGCCGGCAGACAGGCACCCAAGTCCGCCTCCGGCGCCAGGGCGCACTTGCTCACCCCCTCCCCAGCACCCACTGCCTGCGCCGCGCGCGGCCGGTCTGCGTGCGACGCACAGGCAGGCCTGGTTAGGGCCGTGCCGCCTTGCGGGGGTGCTGGCCCTTGGGCTGGCGGCCCCGTTGTGGGCGGAGGTCAGCTTCACGTCGCCCGGGTTGCCGCCCACGCAAATGGACGACCAGGGCCGGCTGTTGGAGGATTGGGGCGCGGTGGCGGTCAAGTTGACCGGCGCAGGATTACCCGCCGCCCCACCCCCGGCAGTTCAAAGTGTCAAACTGGACGGCATTATTCCCGCCGCCCAGGCGCGTTCTCAATACGGTCCGGTCGCGGTCACGCTCACGGCGTTTCGCGCGCCCGCCTGGCCGGCGGGACTGGATGTCCTGAACGTGCGTCTGACCGAGACGGCTGGCCAGCAGACCTCGGCAAAACTTTCACTGCTGCTGCCCGATACCGTGCACCTGGGATTGAAGACCGTCACGCTGGGCGGGCGCGCGGTCGTGGGCCTGCCGACGGGCATCAAAGTCTCTCAGGCCATGCGGGAGTGGGGCTGGGCGGACGACGCGCTGGCCATGCCCGGCTGGGCCACGCCGGCCGTCGAGTGCGACCCGGCGTTCCGGAACATACGCGCCGGCATGGGCGGGGTGCCGATCCTCTACCGCTTCAAGGTGGAACCGAAAGCCAGGCTCAACGTCGTGCTGGGCTTCTGCGAGAGCTATTGGGCTCAAGCTGGCCAGCGCCCGGTAGTCTGCCGGGTCGAAGGCGCGCCGCCACAGGAGCTCGACCCCGTTGCTCGCTGGGGGCAGCATCAGCCCGGCGCCCTGCTCTTTGCCGCGCGCGACGAAAACGGCGACGGCCTCCTGGACGTGGCCGTGCTGCCCAAGCTGGGCGCCCCCGACCAGAACCCAATCCTGAATGTGATCTGGTTGTTCCCCGCGGACACCCAGCCGAATCTGGAACAGGCCATCGCGGGCAGGCTCAACGGCGCGGCCCTGCGCTACGTGGACGTTGGCGGCAGCAACGACCAGTCGCTCTATGCGGGCGGCCAGGCGGAATACGCCTTCCAATTGCCCCCCGGCGGGACCGAGGAGCTCACCTTCCTGGTGGCTTGCCCGGGCGCCTCCGTGCCGTTGCCCGACCGGGCCGCCTGGACGCCGGAAAAGCTCCGCCAGTCCGCCGCCCAGGTGTGGCGCCAGTGGCAAGCAAGGTGAAAGTTCCTTCTGGACGAGCCGATGAAACGGCAGACGCATCATTAAAGCTCGACCGTCGAGCCGGCGCACTCCAGGGCGACTTTGTCAATGGCCCTGGGCTTCGCCGCCGGCGTGCGGCGCATCGGCCCAGAGCCTGGTGAGCACGTAGAGGAGGACCAAACCGCCGGCGATGAACACGCCCAGCAGCGTCAAGGCCAGGTCCAGGCGGCCATAAAGGAAGTTGCCCACCGTGAAGAGTCCTGACCAGATGACGGCGCAACCCGCCGCCCAGCCGAGCAGGGCCAGCGGGATATTTTCGCCCGTGGCCGCAGCCTCGGCCTCGCTGCTGCCGGCGGCCAACCGGATGCGGCGCCAGCCCGGGCCGAACGGCCTGACTTTCTTGTAGAAGGCAAGCAACGTCCGGCGGTCGGTCTGCGGGCCGAGGTAGGCGGTCAGGACCCAGCAAAGGGTGGTAACGATAATCGTGATGATGAGCGCCTGATGGGTGGCGATGAACGGGGCGGCGTGCAGTTTGTTCCACAGGAGAATGCCGGCCGAGGCGGCGAAGGAACTGACCATGGCGGCGACTTCGCACCAGGCGTTGATGCGCCACCAGAACCAGCGCAAGAGATAGAGCAGGCCGGTGCCGGCGCCCACCTGGAGGATGAGGTCGAAGGCGTCTTTGGCGGTTTCCAGGAGGTAGGTGAAGCCGCCGGCGCACAGGAACAGGCCGATGGTGACCCAGCGGCCGGCCCAGACGTAGTGTTTCTCGCCGGCGCGGCGGTTGAGGAACCGCCGATAGCAGTCGTGCACCAGGTAGGAGGCGCCCCAGTTCAGATGGGTCAGGATGGTCGAGGAGTTGGCGGCAATCAGGCCCCCGACCATCAGGCCCATGAATCCCAGGGGCAAGAACTTGAGCATGGCCGGGTAGGCGATGTCGTCCCCGAGCAGTTTCGGGTCGAGCTTCGGGAAGGCGGCCTGGATGTCGGACAATTGCGGATAAACCAGCAGGGAGCAGAGGCCGACGAGAATCCAGGGCCAGGGCCGGAGCACGTAATGGGCGAGGTTGAAGAAGAGCACGGCGCCCAGGGAGTCTTTTTCCGATTTGGAGGCCAGCATGCGTTGGGCGATGTAGCTGCCGCCCCCCGGCTCGGCGCCCGGATACCACACCGCCCACCATTGCACGGCGATGGGCATGATGAAGACGGTCACGGCCACGTCCCAGTTGCTCCGGCTGAAGTCGGGCAGGAGGTGCAAATAGTTGATGCCCTTGGGCCCGGTCTTGGTCGCCAGGGCCGCGACCAGGGCGTGCAGGCCGCCGACGTGTTGGACGGCAAACCAGGCCGCGGCGATGACGGCCGTCATCTTCACGAAGAACTGGATCATATCGATGACCAGCACACCCCAGAGGCCGGCATGGGCCGCGAACACGACGTTGAGCAGCCCGCACAGCAGCAGGGTCTGCCAGCGGGACAGGCCAAAGAGAATGGCGGCGATCTTACAGGCGGCCAGCAAGACCGTGGCCATGATGAAGCAGTTGAAGAACAGGCCCAGATAGACCGAGCGAAACCCGCGCACGAAGCTGGCGGCCTTGCCGGAGTAGCGGAGTTCGTAGAACTCCAGGTCGGTCAAGACCCCGGAGCGGCGCCACAAGCGGGCATAGAAAAAGACCGTGGCGACCCCGGTGAGCGTGAACGCCCACCAGCACCAGTTGCCGGCCACGCCCTGGCGGCGCACGATGTTGGTCACCAGGTTCGGGGTGTCGCTGCTGAAGGTGGTGGCGACCATGGACAGGCCCGCCAGCCACCACGGCACCGAACGGCCGGAAACGAAAAACTCGGAGGTGTTCCGGCCGGCGCGCTTGCCGAAAAACAGGGCCGGGAAAAAACAGATGAACAGGGTCAACAACACGATCACCCAATCGATGAGCTGCAGATGCATACCAGGAATCTTTCGTTATGCTCGGTCTGGCCGCCAGCCGGGAGCCTAGCCTTGGCCCGCGGCGAAAACAAGCGGTGAAAAGGGGGGTTCAGACGAGCAAGAATGCTTGACACTGGGGCGCCGTTTGACTAATCTGGGCCATAACGATTCAGTGGCTTGGGTAGCGCACGCGGCCCGCGTGCCCTGTCTCCCGGCGTGTCGGGACCGAACACCTCCTGCCACCTGGCTGGCGGTCACTTTTCAGTGAAGAAAAGTCCGCAGCGGGAAGGTCAGCGCCGGGCCGGCGCTGAGGGCAGGCGGACCGCCGGCGCTCCCAGGCGCTACTGAAGGGACACGGCTGAGTGAGTGACCGAATCAGGCCGCCGGCAGACCGGCACTTAATCGAAGCACTTTTAATCGACATCAGGAACAACATGAAAACCACTTCACCACAACTCATTGGCTCTCAAACGTGCGCGCGCCTCGGCAAGCTCTCCGTGGCGGCGGCCCTGGGGCTCGGGTGCCTGCATGGGAACCTTCAAGCGCAGTCGGACAATTTCGACAGCGGCACGCTGTCGGGCTGGTCGGTCGTGTTTTACCCGCCAGCCCCGACCCCGACGGTGACATTCCCCGCCGTAGGCGCCGGCAAGGGGCTGCGCGTCCAGGCCTCGGCCGGCGGGCTGGCCTTCTTCACCAAAGGTCCGCAGTACACCGATTTCTATGTCTCGGTGGACATGGCGGCCTGGGATGACACGCTCAACCAGGCGCTGGTATTGCTGGGGCGCGGGCAAAACATCGAGACCATCCTCGGGACCACGGGCTATGTCTGCAATTATGACCCAAATCAGCACGGCGCCGATCCCAGCAGCCGCCTGGGCGGGGAATTGCAGATCAACCGGGTGGATGGCCTCCAGGCGATCAATACGATAGCGGCGGCGGAGGTCAAACTTGAACCGGGGCGCCCGTATCGCTTGGTGTTCCAAGCTGCGGGCACGGCTTTTACGGCCCAACTCTATGACTACTTCGACCTGACTGCTCCCCTGGTGACGATCCAGGCCGAGGATGTGAGTTATGACAGTGGCTCCTGCGGCCTCGTTAGCTACTCGCGCTCGACCACGCCGACCGACGCGACCTTCGACAACTACCTGGCGACGGACACGGACCCGAATGCCGACATCGCCCCGGCCATTCGCCACCCGGTGCCGGGCACGCCGCAAGTCGTGACGCGCGTGCCCGTCTCACGCTTTACCAATTTTTATCCCCCCGCCAGCGGCATCAGCTTCACCGCCAACACGTTCAGCACCAGTCTCATCGCCGCCGCCGCCACCAAACTTTATTTGAACGGGGTGGACCAGTCCGCCGCCCTGGCGCCGCTGCCCGCCAACGGCACCAACCTCAGCTTCAGCACGGCCCCAGGCACGCTGCAACCCAACACGGTGTATGCCGCGCGCCTCGAGCTCCAGGACGTGAGCGGCACGATGAAATCCACCAACACCTTCTGGTTCGACACCTTGAGCGACACCTTCGTCTCCACCGAGCCGGTCAAGACCGTCGAGGCGGAGGATTATAACAGCGCCGGCCAATTCCAGGTGGACCCCATCCCCGTGTCCGGCCTGGACACCAACTCCTCGCCGGTGAACGGGTTTCCCTCGGGCTATTTTTTGGCGACGGGCAGCGAAGGGATCGACTACCACGACAACCGGACTTCGCCGGAGGGCAACTGGAACGAATATCGCCCGACGGACGACGTGAGCACGATTCAGGGAGGCTACCAGGAGATTCAGGATATGGTGAATTACCCGCCGGGCATCCCGCCGGCGCAACGCCCCAATGACCACCAACGCCAGCAATACGCCGTCGTCGGCGTCCCCGAATATGAAGTGGTTCACACCGAGCCGGGGGAGTGGCTCAACTACACCCGCGCTTTTGCTCCCACCAATTACAACGTCTATCTGCGCGTCGCCAGTTACAGCCCGACGCAGGCCGAACTGGACGCGGTCAGCGGCGACCCGACCACGAGCGACCAGACCGCGAGTTCGCTCGGCCTGTTTGATATTCCCAACAACCTGATGCGCATCAACTACGCCTACGTCCCGTTGACCTCCAACGGTGTGCCGGTCGTCCTGAGCCTCGGCGGCACAAACACGCTGCGACTGACCATCGACGGCACTCCCAGCAAGGACAGCCAGGTCATGGCGCTGAACTACCTCTTGTTCGTGCCCGCCGCCTCCGGGACGCTCGCCTTGATGTCCTCCCCCTCCCCAGCGGGACCTTACCTCCCAGACAACACCGCCGTCATCGACCCGGTCGCCAAGACCGTTACCGTGCCGCCGGCGGGCAACGCCCGGTTCTACCGGCTCCGCTCCTCCCCGCCAGCCCTCAACATCTCCTCCATCCGCGCCGTTGGCGGCAAAATCGTCATCAAATACCAATAACCCGCTGCGCCCTCCTGGACGTTGGCTTGCCGCTGCCGGTTTTTGGGCTTGCCGAGGCGAAGGGAAAGGGTGATTTTCCCTGGCGCAGCTTGGGAAAGAGCATAGAGATCAGGGATTCTCATCGGTCTTTCCGCGGTCGTTGCGCGGTTAGCTCAGTGGTAGAGCACTTCCTTGACACGGAAGGGGTCAGAGGTTCGAACCCTCTATCGCGCACCATCCCCATTTTTACAGCGTTTTTGCAACTTATTTGCTGCGTGACCTGATTGTCGCCAGCTCAGAAGACAGGCAAATGGAGCCGGTCATCACGGGGACGACAGAAAACTGACCTGGCGTGATTTTGTCCGGTTGATTTGCGGGTGTGGCGGGGGGGATGCGAATGTAGTTGACAAAGCGATCAGCATCTGAAATAAGAGGCTGACAAGATTCAACAGCCGAGCGGAAATTCTTTTCTAGCCCGGGCGGCTGGAACTTGGTTCGGGGCCATTGTTGTTCCGACCCCTGCCTCGCCACGCCCGGCGAGTGGTCTTCGCTGCGAACCTAAAGCAGCCGATTATGAGCCTCCTAAGCCACTTATTTCACCGCCACCAACAACCTGAGCTCGCGCCCTCGCCTTTCATCGACTGGCCTGGGCAGTCAGGAACCCAATACCCCTACGAGATCCACCCCCTCGACGCTGCGTTCCCGGCGGTGCCGGCCAACTATATTTATGCCAAAGAATCCGAGGACGGAACCTGGGTGCCAATCTATGTCGCCCAGACCCGGGCTTTGAAGCAGCGACTGGAGGGGCACGTCAGCTTGGAGGACGCCATCGCCCAGGGCGCGACTCATATCCATGTTCATCTTTCGACCGCCGGTCAGTCGGCGCGCTGCTCTGAGGAGCACGACCTGATCGAACTCTGGCACCCGGTGTGCAACCAGGCGGTGGGGAGTTGACCGTAGCGGAGAATCTGGATGGCGGCATTTTCACACCCGCCGAACAGGTTGTGGGCGATGCTCGCCGCGTCGGTGCCATCGGTCATGATGCCCGAGCCGCCCTCGCGGCGGATGGCGGTGGCGCTGCCTCTCTCGCTCCTGGTGACGTTCCAGATGACGTTGTGATCGGGCATGTTCGGGTCTTTTCGGCGACCTGGGAATCAATGGGGGCATGTCGCATGTATCCCTCGGCCATCAAAACCGCGTATCAAGGAAATCAGACGCCGCTGTCATTTTGTCGGCTCGTGTTTGGCTTTGAGCCAAGCGTCCCAGATGACGAGCGCGGGCTTCGGCTTTTGATCGCTGGTCTGCATTCCCGTGTACGCCCAGATACGCGCCAGATCATCCATTGGCGGAGGCAGTCTGGCGCACAACTTCTCAAAGTCGGTTGTGGCGAAGTTGATGACAAATTCGTAGCGGTCTCGCGCAGCCGACTTTAGTAACAGCTCGGTGAATTGTTTTTGATCCGCTTCCGATCCCCTCAGGGTGAGTTTGAAAGCCTTCAGTTCCACGTCGCGGGAAGTCATCCCGGATTCGGCAACAGCGGTGGGCTTCTCAAACGCTCTGGCGAAGTCAAACATGCCCGACGGAATGGGACGAGGCACCGAATAACTCATGTGAGGGTAGATGCTCAGGGCGAACAGGTCGCTTTGCTTCATGAGGTCGGCGACTTCGCCTTCCTGATCCTTGTCCTTTGCTTCGGTCGCCAGTTTCTTGTAGTGCAGGACTTCAGTGGTGAAAAACACCGGCAAGTCTGGATACCGGGCTTTTATGGCGGAGTAAGTTTCGCGGTGGAGTTCCTTCAATTGTTGCCACCTGGCCGGGCTGTGGGACAAGAGCACGTTGGATTCAACGCCAATGGCGAGGTAATCGGGACTCATGGCCTTGACGGCGCGCAGGGTGAAGTTCAAGAAGGCCTGCTTGACCTCCGCATTGTTTAAGGGCCGCCGGTCCCAGGGCTTGGGGAGCGGCAGGTTGTCCTTCTCCCCCCAATACGGAGCAATGTCGGTGCGGTCCTTGTTCAACGGGGAAATGGACAAGAACAACTTGCGGCCGCTTGGCGGGCGGTAGTCGAGATTGCTTTGGACATCCTTGGAGAACGGTTTGCCTTCAAGGGCTTCCGGCCAGGGGATTCCGCCGATGAACATGACCGAGACCATGTCGCCATGGGCGTAGGCAAAACTCTGAGCGGTCTGAATCCCGTCCGCCGAAAGGTCGGACGGCCAGCGGGTGAAACCCATCCTAAACGGGCGGGTGGAAGGCAGCGGAGGATCGTCCGCGTTGGATACGCCGGCGATCAGCATGGGGAATGCGGTCACCGCCATTGCGAGCAGTAGTCGTATGGGCATGGAGGGCGTGGGCTCGATGGCTATTTCTCTTTCAGGAGTATTCGGAGGCCCGAGGTTTTGGCCGGATCCAACTCGATGCCATCGAGTGTGACCTTTCCCAGCAAATTCCTTTGCGCAGCAGTTGTCCTGGCTTGTTCCAGGGATTCAACCTTCAAGACGATGGACTCAATCTGGTTCGCTTTGGAGGGAACCAGGCGAAGCACGGGGCCGTTCCCGATGAACCAGGCCTCGCCCTCGTGCTTGGCGGGGGTTAGAAAATGGCCCCATTGCTCCACGTTCGCCTGGCCGGGACAGCCAACCCGCACTTCGTCGATGCGTTTCACGCCCAGTGCGCCGCCTTTGGCCTCCTGCAAAGATGAACTCAGGAAGCCGAGGTTCACGCGATCCTGCTTGTCCTGGACCTCCCAGATGCTGACCGCCAGCAATTCTCCGGTTAGTAAGGCATCGTTGAAATAGACAAAGCGGGGCAGGCTGCCACCGCCAACCATCGCCGCGTGGGAAATGCCCCGGCGCGCCAACTCCTGTGTATCCTCACCGAGGGAGGTGGCAGGACTGAACGTCAGCCCATGGAAACGCGCGGTCTGGTCCGGGCTGAACGGGGCATCGCTCGGGTAGGGACCGCAAGGCTCAAGGTAGGCGTTCCCCACGGAGAAACCGGCATAAAGCCTTTCGTTTTCACTCCCTGGCTTGCTCAGTGAACCATAGACCAGCGGCAATTGGATAACGTCCCTGAACAAAAGAAATACAGCGTCGAACGCCGCATGGTCCCGGACATGTACCGAGATCACGTGCACCTGGGAAACCACGGAAGTTGGCGCCGGGGCTGACAAGCCAACGCGAGTCAAGATCAAGGCCGGGAGCACCTGCGACAACCAGGCAAGTTTCATGCGGACGATAGTAAATGATATGGCCTGAAAGCGTCAAGGCGCCCACTTGAACCCCAAATCCACACCTTGGGCACCCCTTTTCGGACTTTCCTTTTTGGCCCAATGGCAAAGCGCCTTGCGGGGGCAGCCCCGGCGCCGTATTCTCCACCACAGAATCATGCGCAAGCTCCTCCTGAAACTTCTCACCGCAATGCTCTCCCTCATTTACGCGGCGCCAGGCGCACCACTGGCTTGGGCCGGCACCGTTCGGGTTTATCCGGCACCCGCTGGCGAGGAGTTGTCCAGGGATTTTTCTGTCAAGGTCGAGGGAAAGGAGGCGCCCGTTTACGAGGCCAAAGTCGCTCCGGCGAATCCGGCGCTCCGCTGGAAGGCCATGGATGACAAGGCTCACTCGGCCGACTATTTCGAGAAGGCCGCGTTTGCCTATTTCGACATGCAAGGCGCCGTTGCGGTAACGGTGACCTGCCCGGAGGTGATCCAATCCGTCAAAGTGCTTCCTTCCTCGCTGAAGATTAGCCCGACGGTGCAGGGGAAGAGCCTGAGCTTGAGCCTGGCAGAACCGAGGCACCTGACCATCGAAGTGAACGGACACTGGGTTGGGGCGTTGCACCTTTTTGCCAGTGCGCTGGAATCCGATGTCCCCGAGCCGGGGGACCCGGATGTCATTTACTTTGGCCCGGGCATTCATGAAGTCAGTCACCTGGTTGTGAGCAACAATCAAACGGTTTACGTGGCCGGAGGCGCGGTGGTACGCGGTGTGATTCGGACCAACGAACCCTTCAATATCAGCAGTTACAGCGGGCTGCGCACCTACTCCCCAACGTTCTTGCTCCATGGGGATCACATCAAGTTTCGCGGTCGGGGAATCGTGGATGGGAGTCTGTGCCCCACCCACGCACGGCACCTGGTGCAGGTTCAGGGCCAGGACATTCTCCTGGAAGGGGTGATCTTGCGCGACTCGAGCACTTGGACAATCCCGATTCGCCGATCCGAACGGGTCACGGTCAAAAACGTGAAGCTGCTGGGCTACCGGGCCAACTCGGATGGCATTGATATTTGCAACAGCCGGGACATCACCGTTGAAGGCTGTTTTATCCGCACGCTGGACGACCTGATCGTGATCAAGACGGACCAGGGACAGGGCGCCGCACACCACATCGTGGCTAAGGATTGCGTGCTATGGAACGAAGTGGCCCACGCCCTGAGCATCGGCGCCGAACTGAGGGAGAAGGTGGATGACGTGCTCTTTGCCAACTGCGACGTGATTCATGACAAGGGACGGGAATGGACGCTGCGGGTGTATCATTGTGATTCTGCGCGCATCAGCAATGTGCGGTTTGATGACATCCGCATCGAAGAATCGCCGCGCTTGATCTCCCTCTGGATCGACAAGGCCATTTGGACTCGGGACAGCGAGCGGGGTCATATTGATGGGGTTGCCTTCAAGAACATTCGGGCGGTGGCTGATCCCCTGCGTGTGGAACTCCACGGGTTCGATGAGACGCATGCGGTCGAAAACGTTGTGTTTGAAGGCGTAGTCGTGAACGAAAAGCTCCTGTCCCCGGCTGAGGTGAAAACGAATGCTTTTGTCAGAAACGTAGAGTACCGGCGCTGATTCGAGGTCAGCGGAGGCCTTGGGGCGGCCGGCCAAGGGCTAGGGCTGAAGACTGACGAGGGGCAAGGCGTATTTGAGGCGATCGGCGTCACTCACACACCACCAGTTCACGGGATTCACCGAGCGCCCGAACTTAAGAAAGCGCACGCCACCATCCGCGCAGGCGAAGTTGGCGCCCCCGGCTCTGGTCGGCTTGAGGTAGTTGGAATGGGTGCCGTGCTGGATTTTGTCGGTGAGGTTGTCGCCCGCCTCAAGCAGATCCATCCAATAGTCAGCGGCGGCATGCCGCTTCTCTCCCCAGATCACGGTCTCGGACGGCTTCAAAATAGCCGGTTCCTTCATGGAGTATTCGGCCCCGCTGGAAAAAGCGGCGGCAAATACGTCGTTCCACCCGTTCATCATGTAGCTGCGCCAGGCATTATCCGCCACGTATTTCGGGTCGGACGCGCCATCATTTGCGGGAGGGATGCCTCGACCCAGGTCCGTGGGACAGGCCAGCAAGTTGGTGCTGCGGTACAGATTTAGCAGATCTTGGGGCCAGCGTACGACATCGCTGCGAGGCGGCAGGAGATTGCGGTTTTCGTCCACGTAAACCTTCAAGGCCAGCTCCAATTGCTTGAGATTGCCTGAGCATTTGGTCCGGTTGGCCGATTCTTTGGCCCGGGCAAGGGCTGGCAGCAGCATGGCGGCCAAAATGGCAATGATCGCGATGACCACCAACAACTCGATAAGCGTAAAGCCTTGGCCTGGTGCTTTGAAAGAGCCTCTGCCGGGCGCAAGCTTTGGTGTTGAATCCATGAGCGGGGCCAATTTTGATCAAAGCTGGTCCGTGCCGGCGAATTCAGCAAGCAGAAACCAGGCGATATGCCGGAATGAGGACTTTGGAAATGGCCGTGGCTGTATTTGCTGCTGGACTGGCGAGGGGGCGGATCGAGTTTCCGCTGCAGAACCGGCAGCATCCGTTGATCGGGTGACTCCCTCGTTTGCATCTGCGGTGGGGCAGCGGGGCAAGTTGTCGAAATCCTCACTGCACCTGGATTTCCATGGTTTTTGAGGTGTTTTCGCTTGAACCGACCAGCTTTTGCCTCTACTTATTCCGGCACTATGGCAAAAGCACTAACCAAATCACAAATCGCCGCCTCCATCGCGGAAACCGTTGGCCTGACCAAAAAGCAGGCCGTTCAATCAATCGAAGCCCTCGTGGCGCTGGCTTACAAGAACGCCAAGAACTCATTCACGGTCCCTGGCTTGGGTAAACTCGTTCTGGTCAACCGCAAAGCCCGTATGGGTCGAAATCCAGCCACTGGTGAGCAGATCAAGATTGCTGCCAAACGCGTGGTCAAATTCCGCGTCGCCAAGGCTGCCAAAGACGCCATCCTCGGCAAAAAGTAGCTGAGGGGTTTTGAGGGAGAGGAATGAAGTTGCCGTCCAGGGGTGATCAGGAGAAGGCCATGCGAATCAGAGGTTCGAGCCCTCTAGCGCGCACCATCGGGGTCCACCTCGTAGCCCAGTTCGCGGAAGCGCTGCAGTTTGTAGAGGAGGGCGCGGCGGCTGATGCCCAGGGCTTTGGCGGTTTCGGTGCGGTTGAAGTCGTGTTTGCGGAGGGCCTGGAAGATGGCCTGGCGCTCGATCTCGCCCAGGCGGTGCTGGTCGGCGGGTTGGGTGGCGGGGACTGACTCGGGGCCGGGGCGGACCTGTGCGGGCAGGTGTTCGGGCAGGATAAGTTCCCCCCGGGAGAGCAGGGCGGCGCGCTCCATGGCATTGCGCAGTTGGCGGACATTGCCCGGCCAGGCGTAGCGCGTCAGGCAATCGACGACGGCGGAGGAAAACCGCGCTCGGCCCTGGGTAAACTCGGCGATGAAGGCGCTGGCCAGGGGGAGGATGTCTTCCTGGCGCTCGCGCAGGGGGGGGATGTTGAGTTCGACCACGTTCAAGCGGTAGAAGAGGTCTTCGCGGAAACGGCCGGCCTTGACTTCCTCTGCCAGGAGCCTGTTGGTGGCCGCCAGGATGCGGGCGTCGGTTTGGATTTCGTGGTTCGAGCCGACGCGGTTGAAACGTCCCTCCTGGGTGACGCGCAGCAGCTTGGACTGGAGGGAAGGCGACATGTCGGCAACTTCATCCAGGAAGATCGTGCCGCCGTCGGCGGCCTCGAAGCGGCCGGGCTTTTGCTTGAGGGCGCCGGTGAAGGCGCCTTTTTCGTGGCCGAACAGTTCGCTTTCCAGCAGGTTCTCCGGGAGGGCGGCGCAGTTGACTTTGATGAGCGGGCCGGCGGCGCGGGAACTCCAGGCATGGATGACATCGGCCAGGACTTCCTTGCCCACGCCGCTCTCGCCGGTGATGAGCACGCGGCTCTCGGAAGGCGCGATGAGCGAGGCATCGCGAAAGAGCGCCTGCATGAGCGGGCTTTGGGCCACCACGTGCGGCGGCAACTGGCGCTCGGCGGTGAATTTGCGCGGGGCGGATTTGGCCAGGCCGGTGGCTTGGCGGACGCTGGCCAGCAGTTCGTCGAGGTCAATCGGTTTGGCCAGGTAGTTGAGCGCGCCATCGCGCATGGCGCCCACGGCCTCGCGGATGTCGGCGTAAGCGGTGACGAGCAGGACGGGCAGCACGGCCTGCTCCTGCCGTGCGCGCCGCAAGGTCTCCAGGCCCGAGAGGCCCGGCATGCGCACGTCCGAGATCATCATGCTGATGTTGGCGGTGCGCAGGGTCTCCAGGGCCTCTTCGCCGGAGGCCACCGGCACGGTGTCGAAACCCTGGCTCCGCAAGAAAGAATCCAGCAGGCTCCGCTGGCCCGGGTCGTCATCGACGATCAGGATGCGCGGCGCTCGGGGGCCGTTCTTGCGCGTTTCGGACGCCATCTGCTCAAATCACACTCCGCCATCCGCCGGCCTGGCCGGATTGCCCTAGAGCTTAGGCGTTCCCGCCGGGTGACGAAAGGCCGAAGTGTGAGACGCAGGGACGGGGAGAGAGGTTTCAGTTAGCTTGGCTGGGCCTGGAATTCGGGGAGCGAGCCGGGGGGCACGTCGATAAGCTGGGCGTTGCGCTCCAGGAAATCCATCACCTTGTCGTTCATGATCTCGTCGTAGATTTCGATCAGGGCATTGCGCTCTTGGAGGTCCTTGAGCAGTTTTTCCACCGGCATCTGGTTGGCCGCCGCCAGTTGGGCGACGCGCCGGCCGATCTCCTCCTGGGAAACCTTGATCTCCTCTTTCTCGGCGATTTTCTGCATGAGGAAGGCGAACTTGACGCGCTCCTTGGCCCCCTGGATGGCGGCGGAGTAAATCTGGTCTTTGTGCAGTTCAATCTGCGCGCGGGAAGCCCCGCGCCGCTGGCTGGTGTGGACAAGGTCATAGACCCGGTGGCGGGTTTCGTGCGCCACCGAGGTCTCCGGCAGGTCAAACTGCACCCGGTTCAACAGGGCCTGGATGAGCTGGTTGCGAACGGCCTGGCTGCGCTTGAAACTCAACTCGTTTTCCAGGTCCCGGCGCACCCCCGCCCGCAGCTTCTCCAGGTTCTCCGCCCCGTAAGCTTGGGCCAAGGCATCATCGAGGGCGGGCAGGGATTTCTCTTTGACCTCGACCAACTCGACGGCATAGACGCCCCGCTTGCCGGCAAGCGGGGGGGTGATGAAATCGGCGGGAAAATCGATGGTGACCGTGCGCTTTTCGCGCGCCTGGGCGCCCAGGAGTTGCTCGGCAAAGCCCGGGATGAAAGCATTGGTCCCGACCTCGATCCAGAAGTCCTTCTTCTCGGCCAATCCCTTGGCCCCAGGGGCGAGTTCGGTAATCGGTTTGCCCTCGCAGGCGCCCGTGTAGTTGACCACCGCCACGTCGCCGGTCGCCAGCGGGCGGTCCACCGTGTGGTGACTGACCCGCTGTTCCCGGAGCAACTGCAAGGCCCGCTCCAGGTCGGCCTCAGTGACGACGCGGGTTTCGACTCGGGCGGCCAGGCCCTTGTATTCCGGCAGCTCAAATTCCGGCGCCGTCTCGACCGTGGCGGCGAACTGCAGCGGCTGGCCGCGGCCAAACTGGATTTCCTCGATGTCCGGCTTGGCGACCACATCCAGCTTCTGCTGCTCGACGGCCTGCTTGAAGGCGTCGTTGATCAGCTTCTCTTTGACCTCGGCCTGGATGTCCTTTTCAAACTTGCGCAGGACGAGCTGGCGCGGCGCCTTGCCCGGACGAAAGCCCGGAAACCTGGCCTTGCGCTGAAAATCCTTGGTGGTCGTTTCAAAGGCCTGGTCGACCGTTTGCGCTTCCACTTCCACCCGCACGAGTTTCTTGCACGGGGCCAAGTTCTCTACGGTTACATTCACAAACATACCTTTCCGTTAATCGCTGAAAAAGTCCAGTGGGCGAGTTGGTCTTGCGTCTCTCCCGCTCAGCAAGCCGCCCACCGTAGGCAAATCCGGCCGTGAGGTCAAGCGCCGCTTGAATAACGCGCGGCTTATTCTAGATTATACCCATGAAGCTGCCGCCCGCGGTCCCGGTGATGACCCTGCCCAATGCCACGCTCTTCCCACAGGCCTTGCTGCCGCTCTATATTTTCGAGCCGCGTTACCGGCAGATGCTGGTCGATGCGCTGCACACGACGCGGATGTTTTCGGTGGCGATGCAAAGGCCCGGCAGCAGCCGCGAGTCCCCTTCCCTGGTGGCGGGGCTGGGTCTGATCCGCGTGGCGGTCGGGCACCGCGACGGCACCTCGCATTTGATCCTCCAGGGCCTGGCGCGGGTGGAACTCGAGCAACCCGTCCGCTACAAGCCCTATCGCATCCAGCGGATTCGGCCCCTGGAGACTCCGCCGTGCGACAATGTCAAGGTGGACGCGCTCCTGGCCAAAGTGCGCGAGTTGCTGGAAGAACGCATCGCGCTGGGCCTGCCTTTTCCGTTCCCGGTCATGTCCCCCGGGGCCGCCGAGAGCAAGTCGGCGCCGCCGCACTTTGCGCCCAAAGACATTCTGCGCTACCTGGATTCGATCACCGACCCCGAACAGGCCGCCGATTTGGTCTCCTGCGCGGTGCTGCCGGGCGCGGCCCAGCGGCAAACCATCCTGGAGACGGTGGAGGTCGAGGCGCGCTTGCAGCAGCTCATCCATTTTTTGCTGGCCGAAATCCGCACGGCCCGCAAAGCTAACGAGCCATGAATGATCCACAGGTTTCCGAAAGCCGCCCCGCCAATTCGACCCGCAATGAAGAGCTCTCGACGCTCTTCGCTCACCTGGTCGTCCAGCAATCCAACCTGGCCATGATGCTCCTGGGCAAGCTGGCCCAGCCTGAGACGGGGCAGGTGACGCGGGACCTCGAGGCCGCCAGGCTGTTCATCGACCAGTTGGAGATGCTGGAGGTCAAGACCAAGGGCAATCTCACCAAGGCGGAGGCCGCCCTGCTCAGCCAAAGCCTCCTGAGCCTGCGCCTGGCCTTTGTCGAGGCGGTCGAATCCGCTCCCCCCGCTCAATCCAGGGAAACCGCCAGCCCAACGCCGCCGGCTCAAACCGGCGCTGGCGCTCCTCCCCCGGGCGGGCCAACTCCGCCGCCAGCCGCCGAAGAAGAGTCCCGGAAGAAGTTCACCAAGAAGTACTAGCGCGGCAGGGCCGAGCAGACCGACAAAGCGTTGTGCTGAGCTGTGCCATTCGTTTTAAACCGCGGCCGGGCCGGTTTTTTGGAAAAAATGGCCAATGTGGCCAATGCAGCCAATGTGGCCAATGCAGTGTTCCGCCAGGTTGCGGCATTTCCTGCGCCGCCGTGCTTCTCTGGCCTGCTTTATTTGGTAGTAATTCTCTTGCGCTAAAGGCATCCGGAAAGGGGGTCTGGACAGCCACGGCAAGGCCAGAAAAGGCTTTCGAGATAATCGAGGGACCGGCGGCCGTCCCTCACGAACCGTGAGGAAAATCGCCGCGCTTTCCCTCAACTATGCTGACGAGGCTCACTGTCGTTGGCTGAGCTTGGGCGGTCAGCCGGGGGAATGGGGTATGCGGCCGTAGCCGAGGGGCTGACCCGCTTCGGCCGGCCAATGGAACGAACTCCGGAATTGCGTCAGCAAGTAGCCGCAGTTCAGAAGCAAATGTAGAAAAGTAGGCGCGACCCCATGCTTCATTCAATTGAACAGAAGAGAACGAAGCGAACAAAGGTCCCACTAAGCCGGAGCGATTCAGTTGAACCGCTAATCTGCGCTAATAAACGCTAATAAAGACGGGGTTGAGACAGGAGTCTGGCACTTCCAGGCCAATGCTTCGTTTCCTTCGTTGCCTTCTGTTGGGACTGAATGGTCACGGGTAAGTGGGCCACTGTTGGTGCCCTGCTCGTCCCAAAGGGACGATTGAATGGTCAGCCGAGGCCTCGCCTTTGGCAGGGGGAGCCTCAGCCGTCCCTTCGGGACGGATTCGGATCCCTTGCGCTTCGGACCCAGCGTTGAAACGCTGGGCTATTCTCATGAAGTCCCTCCGGGACAAAGGCGTGGCTGAATTTCCGAAAGGCATTGGCCCCCTAAGCCCGGTGCAAGGTGCCGGCTTTGACGTGCCAGCGCTGGACCTCGGGGCCCAGGTGCCGGGGCCAGTTTTCCTCGGTGGCGGTCAGGAACACCTGGCCGCGCGACTGGCGGGCCCGCTCGAGCAAGGGCAGCAAACCGCGGCGCCGCGGCACGTCCAGCTCGCCCATGATGTCGTCGATCAGCAAGACCGGCGGCGCGCCGTAAAGGGCGGTGAGGTACTGGGCCTGGGCGAGCTTGAGGGCGATGGCCAGGGCCCGTTTCTGGCCTTCGCTGCCGAACTGGGCGGCGGAGCAGTCGTTGAGCAGGAGGCGCAAATCGTCGCGATGGGGCCCGATGAGAGTGGCGCGGCAGGCCCGCTCGCGCGGGTGGGACTGGGCCAGTTCGACGGCGAAGTCCTGTTTCACGCCGGGTTGATATTCCAGGCGAAGTTCCTCGGCCTGGTCCGCGATGCAGCCATAGGCCTGGCGCGCGAGGGGGGAGAATTGGGGGAGCAGTTCGCGGCGCAAACGGCCGATGACCTCGCCGGCGGCCACCAGTTCGCGGGAGAAGCTCTCGAGGGCGGCCGGGTCGAGCACGGGTTGCTTGAGCAGGGCATTGCGGGCGCGCAGGGACCGGGCATAACGCTGCAGGAGCGGCAGGTAAGCCGGGTGCGTTTGGGAGAGCAGCAAATCCAGGAACCGCCGCCGGCCGCTCGCGCCGCCCTTGATGAGCTGGAGGTCTTCCGTGCAAAAAACGACCGTCCGCAGCACGCCCAGGTAATCGGTCAGCCGGCGCACCGGCCGGCCATCCAGGTTCAGGCTGCGCTCCTGCGCCGACCAGTAGAGCTTCACCTCGTGCTGGCCCTGGCCGAGGATGCGGCCGCCGACGAAGTAGCCGGTTTGGCCGTGGCGGAGCATTTGGGCGCTGCCGACGCCGCGAAAGGAGCGCAGGGTGGCGATGAGATAAATCGCTTCCAGGAGGTTGGTCTTGCCCTGGGCATTGCCGCCCAGCAGCAGGTGGAAGCCGCCAGCAAAGTCCAGGTCCAGCCGCGCGCAATTGCGGAAATCGCGAAGGCGTAGATGAGCCAGGTGCATCACGACTGCTTTGCCACAAAACGGCGCAAAAGGACACGAAAAGTTGACGGAAAGCCGCTTGCATCGGGGGGACCTTTCAGGGCATCGTTAGACTATGGCACGGCCGAGTCGACCAGTTTCTATGACCGCCGAGCAGGTGGACGAGCTGCATCAAAAGCTGTCCGACCTGCGGCACGACGTCAACAACCACCTGTCGCTCATTATGGCGGCGATCGAACTGATCCGCACCAAACCGCACATGGCCGAGCGGATGATGGCGACGCTCGTCGAGCAGCCGCCCAAAATCGCCAGCGCCTTGGACAAGTTCTCCGCTGAGTTCGAGCGGTCCTTCAGCGTTACGCCGCCAAAAGCGGGGTAGATTCTTTGGAGGAGGAGTAAACCGCGGAACACGCGGAATACGCGGAATTTCCCGATTCCGAATCGGGACCGTCTGCCTTTCCGCGTATTCAGCGTATTCCGCGGTTGGTTTTTCGGTTGCGGATCGGCCGCGCCAGGCCCTTTGCGTGATGAGGTTTCAGGCCGTCTGGATCAGGGTCTGAGGCCCTGCCCCGCCAGTTGCACAACCAGCCCAGTGGCCCATTCCAGGACCCCTTCGCCCTCACTGCACCGGGCGCATCCTGACACTGCCGCCGAGCGCGGGCGGAAGCCGTGCAGGCTGGAGGCTGGAGGCTGGAGGCTGGAGGGGTGAGCCCGAGCGCGGGCGGAAGCCCTCCCCCCTTCCCCCCTCCCATGCGCTCGGAGCGCATGGGAGGGGGGTGGTCGGTTTTTCCGCTTTACCCAGGGCAAGGCCCGTCCCGCCGTGGCGGGACGGGCCTTGCCCTGGGCTGGTATGTTTCGCCCCTACAGGGCGGAAGAATGCCGCGCTGCGCGCGGGTAGAGCGGAATTGGTGGCAGTCGGGATGCGGCCCCTCCCAGCCACCAGCGCCCAAGCCAGGCACGGTGGCTTTTGACTTTCCGGGAGCGAGTTTGGCATATTGCGGCGGATGGAACGGACCGAAGCGGACCTGATAGCCGCGGTGTTGCGAGGCGACACCGCCAGCTTCGGGCCGTTAGTCGGGAAATATTCGCCCCGGCTTTTTGCCACCGCTCGCCGCTACGCGCGGCGGGAGAGCGAGGTGGAGGACATCGTGCAGGAAGTCTGGGTGAAGGCCTTTCAGAAACTCCGGACTTTCCGCGCGGAAGCGCCCTTCGAGCATTGGCTGATGCGCCTGGCGGTGCGCACCTGTTACGATTTTCTGCGCGGCCACCAACGCAGCCGGGAGGCCACTTTCTCGGACCTCTCGGAGCCGGAAGACGATTGGCTGGAGCGCTTGCTGAGCGCGCCGGCTCCGGCCGGCGAGCATGCCGAGGCGGCCCGCCAGTTGGTCGGGCGGCTGCTCGAACAGCTCTCCCCGCCCGCGCGGCTGGTCATCAACCTCCTGGAAATCGAAGAACGGTCGGTGAAGGAAATCGCCAGTCTGACCGGCTGGTCGGTCCCGCTGGTCAAGGTGCGGGCGTTCCGCGCGCGGGCGGAGATGCGGAGGATTCTGGCCAAAACGGCGAAAGAGAAGTATCTCTGACGGCCTGGGCGGCGCGCCCGGTTTCGGGCGAAGGCGGACCGCCTGTAACCGCCGGCGGAGGCAGGGCGTCTGAATGACCAAAGGCTGTATGGACCTTGCCAAACTGGAACGGAAACTAATCGCGGCCGCCCGGCAGAATCCGCCGAGCGAGCAGGTGCCGCACACCTTTGAGCAGCGCCTCCTGGCGCGCCTCCGGGCGTGCCCCGTGGTGGACCATTGGGCGTTGTGGTCCCAGGCCCTCTGGCGCGCGGCCGCCCCTTGTGTGGGCGTCATGTTGCTGCTGGGCGCCTGGTGGTGGTTCAGTCCGGCCCGCAACCTGCCGGCGAACGACCTCTCGCAAGAGTTGGAGAGCACGGTGCTGGCGGCGGCGGAACAAGAACCACCTCCCGACCTTTCCCGGTGAACACCTGGAGAGTCATCCTGGCCGCAATGGTGATCTTCGGCACGGGGGTGGTGACCGGAGGCCTGGTAGTCCACCACGTCGGCCACATCCGCTCGGTCCGCCCGCTGCACGGCGGGAACGCTGGTCGCCAGGCTCGGCCGCTCTCGCCCGGCGGGCTGCGGCTGGACCTGCTCCGCCACATGCAGCAGGAACTCAACCTGACCCCCGCCCAACGCGAGCGCATCGACAAGATTATCCGCCAAGGCCAGGAGCACACCCGCGAGATCACCGAGCCGGTGCGGCCGCAATTGGAGGCAGAGGTGGAGAAAGTCATGCAGGCCTTCCGCGACGTGCTCACGCCTGAGCAACAGGCGCGCTTTGATCAATTGCTCAAACAACAGCAACACTCCCGCGAGTCCCGGCGGTCCCAACCGCCCCGCGAACACCCCGCCCAGAGCGCGCCAGCGCGCACCAATTCATAGCGAGGCTGCGCCTCAGACCACCTCTGGAATCCCGATTCGGAATCGGGATTGCAATCGCGGCGAAACTTGACCTGATGACAACGAGTTTTGCCGGTCAGGAACTCTACCGCCGCCAGCGCCGCAGCCGCAGGGCGTTGCCGAGCACGACCAGGTCGGACAGGCCCATGGCGGCGGCGCAGAGGATGGGACTCAAGAACCCGAGGGCGGCCAGGGGGATGCCGAGGGCGTTATAGAAGAAGGCCCAAAAGAGGTTTTGCTTGATCGTGCGCAGGGTCGCGCGCGCCAAGCCCAGGCTCTCCGGCACCGCTTCGATTTCCGATTTGAGCAGGATAATGTCCGCCGCTTCGCGCGCGACGTCGCTGGCGCGGCTGACGGCAATGCCCAGGTCGGCTTGCTCGAGCGCCGGCGCGTCGTTGATGCCGTCGCCCACGAAGGCGACCCGTTCACCCTGGCGCTGGAGCCGCCTGACCAATCGCGCCTTTTGCTCGGGCCGCACCTCGGCGAAGACATTTTCCGGCGCCAGGCCCGCCTGTTTGGCGATGCTGGCCGCCGTGAGCGCATGGTCGCCCGTCACGAGCCAGGTTTTCAGCCCCTGCCGGCGGAGTTGCTCGACGATTTGGCGCGCCCCGGGCTTGAGGGTGTCGCTCACCGCGAACAAGCCCAGCAACGAGCGGTTCAGCGCCACGCCCACGATGGTCGCCCCTTGCGTGGACCACTGTTCGATGAAAGCCCGACCCGGCGCCAGGTCCACGCCGGACTCTTGCAGCCAGCGCAACGACCCAAGCCGCGCGGTGCTGGGGGGTGGAGGCTGGAGGCTGGAGGCTGGAGGCTGGAGGCTGGAGGCTGGCCTTGAGGCCTCTGCTGCCGGCCCGTGCTCTGTGCTCTGGGGTCCGTGCTCAGTGGTCTGTGGAAGGCTCAGAGTCCCCTTGACGCCCGCTCCGCGGACCTCTTCCCATTCCTGGAGCTCGAAGCTGTCGCGCGAGAGCTTCGCGACCGCCTGGCTGATGGGGTGCGTGGAGTGCCTCGCCAACGCAGCCGCCAACGGCACGGCGGGCAGGCTGGGGACTGGAGGCTGGAGGCTGGGGACTGGAGGCTGGACTTCCAGCGTTTCCGCCACCTGGGGTTTGCCCGCGGTCAGGGTGCCAGTCTTGTCGAAGAGCACGGCGGTGACTTGGCCGGCCTTTTCCAGCGCGAGGCCGTCGCGGATGAGAATGCCTCGCTGGGCGGCGGCATTGGAGCCGGCCATGATGGCCGCCGGCGTCGCCAAGCCCATGGCGCAGGGGCAAGCGATGATCAGGACCGCCGCGGCGATGATAAAGGCGGCGGCGAGCGGGCTGGCGGGCGGCTCCGCAAGCCAGATAAAGTGCGCCAGCCAGTTGTGAACCAGCTTTGCCGATGCGAAGGCCAGTCCCCACCAAAGCCCGGCGGCCAAGGCTACCGCGACCACTAGCGGCACAAACACGCTGCTGACGCGGTCGCCCAGGCGCTGAATGTGCGCGCGGCTGGTCTGGGCGCGCCGCACGGCCGCAATGATGTGCGCCAGCGCCGTTTCCTCGCCCGTCGCGCTCACGCGCATCACCAGACGCCCGTTGACATTTAGCGTCCCGGCGTAGAGCGGGCTGCCCGCCGCCTTGTCGAGCGGCGCCGATTCACCCGTGAGCATCGATTCGTCCACCGCCGAATCGCCCTCCACCACCTCGCCATCGGTCGCCACGCGGTCGCCCGGACGCAAGACGACGAGGTCGCCGGCCCTGAGCGCGGCCGCGGGGACCTGGCTCTCGCGGCCGTCGTCCGCCAACTGGCGCGCCAGTGCCGGAGCCAGGTTCAGCAACTGGCGCAAGGCGCTGGAGGCCCGCACGCTCACCCTCGATTCCAGCCAATGCCCGACACTGATGAGCGCGATAATGGCGGCGGCCTCCATGAAATAGAGGTGGCCGCCCCGGCCGCTGAACAGGGCCCAGGCGCTGTAAGCAAAGGCGGTCGTCGA
The DNA here is from genome assembly GCA_049518415.1 of Verrucomicrobiota bacterium. Classification (GTDB taxonomy): domain Bacteria; phylum Verrucomicrobiota; class Verrucomicrobiia; order Limisphaerales; family UBA8199; genus CAVQND01. The sequence goes on along the minus strand of JBEKRX010000037.1, from coordinate 13,538 downwards.
GCCGAGCGCCACCAGCGTATCCATGTTCGAAGTGCCGGCCTTGAGCTGGCCCCAGGCGCCCCGGTAAAACCGCCCGCCGGCAAAGACCTGCACCAGGCCGGCCAACGCGAAAGAAAACCAGCCAAACCACCCCGTCCGGCCCAGCCCCAGGGCCCATTCGCCGAGCATGAGCGGCAAGGTGCCCAGGACCCCAATCCACAAATTGAGCTGCCAGCCGGCCAGTTTCCGCTCGCCCTGCTCCTGCGCCCGGGCCTCGGCGACCCTGGCCTGATAGCCGGCCGCTGCAATGGCCCTGATGACCGCCGCCACGTCCGGGCCGGCCTGCGGCTGCCAGCGCACCTGCGCCTGCTTGGCCTCGAGGCTGACGCTCGCGCTGTGCACCCCGGCGACGCTCTGAATGGCCCCGGTTACGCGTTGCGCGCAATGGCTGCACGTCATGCCCGTGACCACCAACTCGGTCACCCCGGGGGCGGAGGCCCGGGCCTCAGGCCTCCTGTTGAATTCGACTGCCGGTTGTGTCGCCATAGCGCTTGGCCTTGCTACAGTTTACGCCAACACGGACCAGAGTCTAATCCGAGCACGACGCAGACCCGCCCATTTTCCCGTTGGTCGTAAGACGCATTCCACCATTGGGTATTTTGTTGGACAATGGCATCAAACCCGCCCGCTGCAGCCTTAGCGAGACGCTGCTCGGCTAATCCGAGCAAATCAGCGCCGTCCATCGTGGTCACGATGGTGACCAAGGCCTCCAGCTTTCCAGTGGCTGCCGGCGTGAACGCCGCCGTCGCGGCCGCGCCTGGAGCGGCGGCAATGGCCGGCCTTATCGCCCCCTTCCATTCCCCATTCAAGGGCTGATTGGGCGGCGGAGTCCCCAGGCCGGTCTTTCCTTCCACGGTTTCCAGTCTTACTTCACCTGGCGTGGTCAGGACCGGCATCAGCACATATTCGAAACCCTGCGGGAAGGTCTTCTCTGCGGGCATCTTTTGGCGGATCCAGAAGTAGGGTCCGTCTTTCCCGCTGGTGGGCGGGGCGATAGGCCCATTGAAAGCCTTGTCCGCCTCCGCCTCCGTCTTGGTGTAACTCTTGGCGTTTGCCCCGCGCCGCTTTTGGTTTCGACCTCAGACCGCTTTGGGGAGGCGCTGCACCTCAATCCCCACTTTCTTCGCCGCATAGCCCACTTCCCGCGCCCAGTCGCCGTAGGCGATTTGGCAGTGGAAGCCGCGCAGGTTGCGGATGACATCCTGAGTGTCGGCGTCCAGGGCGATCTCGATCTGGGCGCGGCAGGTGGCCAGGAAGGGGGTGTCCACGATCTTGCCGGTCAGGGCCAGCCAGTGCCTGGCCTCGAAGTCCGGCTTGATGACGGTGACCGCCTGGCCTTTGTGGAAATGGACATGGGTAGCGGCGCCGTGATCCGACTCGTAATGGGTGACCAGCGTGACCGGTTCGAGCCTTTTGCCGTCCATCCGCCGCGGGGCGGTGCAGTGGGCGAAGAGCATCCGCCCCGCGTGGGGAAAGGTGGGATTGCAAAAGTAGGTGGGCCGGCCGGCGATGTAGTGCATGAGGATGCCGGCGGGAATGTTGACGAAGTCCGACTCGCAGTAGGCCATGCAGCCGGCGTCGTTGGTCAGGGTGAGGGTGAGACAGGGCATGATGCCGGCATAGCTGTTCATGCAGGCGTTGGTGGTGACCGCGCAGGCACCGTGCTGCGTCATCAGACCGCGAAACACCTCCTTGAGGAGGAAGGCCTCCGCCACGGCGTCTTCCCCGATCCGGGAGGCGACACCGCGGGCCCCGAGGTAACTGCGGGCTTCCTGCTTGTGCTGGGCGACCTTGGCTGCGTCCTTCCGGGCCGACTCGATCAGGGCGTTGACCTCGGGGATCGGCACCGTCACCATGTCGAGTTGAAAACGCTGGCGGGCCCGCTCTGGCGCCTGGGGACAGGCCCAGCCGCCCGGGCCGCCCACGCAGACGATGCGGCGGCCGACCGTGTTTTTCAGACCGTACAAGGCGCGGAGCCGCCAAAGAATCTCCGCCAGGTCGTCCACCACCACGTCCTCCAGTCCGGCGTTGGCTTGCTTCACCTCGTCGGTGTGGCTGCGCAAGAAGCGGGAGTCCACGATTTCGTGCCACAAGTAATAGGGGCCCGACTTCTCGCGAACGAAGATCACCATGGGTTTGCCCAAGCCAGCCAGGGCCTCCAGCATCTCCGTGCCGCCGCCAGAGGCGTAGACCACGAGTGCGTCGGCCTTCGAATCCTTCAGTGCGTCCACCTGTTGCCTGGCGCTGAGCTTGGCAGGCGGCAACGCGTGCAGCCCGAAGTCAGCCAGGCCGGTCAGATGCTTGAGTTCACCTTCAATGCGCGCCACTTCGTCTGTCACGGCTTGCTCGGTCTGGAGGTCTCCCCAGGGTCGCCAACTCCGCCCCTTCTGGCGCTGGGTGAGGCCGTAGGTCAGCACAGGTTGAACCCGGAGGTCGCTCGCCCCAAGGCGCATGTCGGGCGTTTGAGCGGCAAAGGCCGCCGGGCACAGTGCCCCGCTCGCCGCCGCCAAGCCAATCGTCGCCGTGGCTTGCAGAAACTCACGGCGCTTCATTTCAGTACAGTTCATGGTTGGTGTTCGTGACTAGTTGTTTCTTGCCGGTTCATTGCAAACTTGTATAAGCGTTCTTGCGGTGGGGGCGCAAGCAAGATTGTTTCCATTTTCAGGTCAGGGCAGGGGCATTTCATCTGCGGTGGCTGGAAGGTGACAGCGGCGGTGGAGACGGTTGGCGCAACTCGGCGAGAGAAACAGCGTGCCGGAGGCCGGCGTTGCAGGCTTGTGGGTGGCGAAAACCTCATCGCGGCCCGATCACCTTGGCAAAATCCGTTGGTCGCGCTTCAAGGCTTATTGACAGACAATCGCACGTGGATATTGTCTCTTGAACTATGAACCAAACGACGCGGAGGGAGTTTCTTAGGACCAGCCTTTTGGGGAGCCTTGGCGCGGTCGCTGGCTGGCCATTCCTGGCGAAGGGCGGGCCTGCCGGCGAGTCGCCGACGCGGTTCTGCGTGGTGCTTTGCAACCATTGGAGCTACACCGGCATCGGCTGGCAGTTGGGCCTCGAGTCGAATGTGCTGTCGGTGCTGGACGCAATGGGAGTGGTCGATCGGCCGCCGCACGTGAAGACCTGCCTCAACCTGGATGCCCGGGCCTACGAGCGGATGGCGGAGAAATTCCCCGAGGTGGCGGCGCGGCTCAAGAGCTACCTGGCGGCGGGGAAGCTCGAGTTGATCGGGGGAACGTACGGCCAGCCAATGGGAACGACGATTGGCAGTGAGTCGAACATTCGCCAGCTTGTGGTTGGCCGCGAGGCAATCCGCCAGGCGCTGGGCTATGAAATGGCGACGTTCCTGGAAGAGGAAGAGTTCACGCACCCGCAAGTGCCACAGCTTGCCGCGGGCGCGGGGTACCGTTATGCGAGCCTGGCGCAATTGGACACCTGGGGCCGGACCGGCATTCCGATCCTCGAGCAGAATGTCATTCGTTGGCAGGGTGTGGACGGGACGACGATACCCAGCGTGCCCAAGCATTCGCTTTCCTTGCCTGGGGTGGAGACGAAACAACTCGCCGATGCTCCGGCCTTCAAGAAGCTGGCCGCCCTGGGGACGCCACTGCTGTTCGGATGGGAGGAATTCGGCTGGGAAGACCCGGAACACCCGGCCTACCTGGCCGGCTCCGAAAGGCAGAACCCGCTGCCGGACCTCTACGCCGTCGAGTGGGGCACGCTCAAGCGATTCCAAGCCCTGGCTGCCCAATACCAGGTCGAATTCGTAACGCTCAGGGAGTACCTCGAGAAATACGGCGCGGACCCCAAGCAGACGATCGCCCTGCCGATGGAAGCCTTTAACAAGTGGCTGACGTGGGGTTTGGGTGGCGACCAGGTGCGCATCCTGGATCGGAAGGTGGAGGGATTGCTGTTGGCGGCGGAGTTGTTGGACGCGGTGGTAGCCGGCCTCGGGGGCGACTCGCAAGGCGAGGCGCTCGAACGGGCCTGGAAAGACCTTTTGGCTTCCCAGAGCCACGATGTCGGTTTGTGCGAGTACTCGCGGTGGCAAGGGGACCGCATGGCGCCGCTGGATCGGATCGAAGACACACATAATTTCGCCTGGGGCGCCCTGGGCTATAACCTGCTCGACTCCGCCCAAAACCAAGGCCGGGCCGTGCTCGACTCCAGCCTGAGAGTACTCGCCGGCAAGGTCAACTCGCGGAAGGATCAACAAGGGCCACTGGCGGTCACGGTGTTCAATGCGTTGGGCCACCAACGCAAGGACCTGGCTCTGACTGGAAGGATCTATCCCTTGCCCGAGCAGACCCGCGACCTCGTCATCAAGAACCGCGCCGGCCACACCCTGCCCTCCCAGCTCATCAAAGCGGAGCAGGACCGCGAGGGCAACCTGGTGATGGCCGAGTTGGCGTTCCCGGCTGCCCAAGTCCCGAGCGCCGGCTACGACACTTATTACCTCGAGCCGGTGACCAGCCCGCAACCCGGCCGCAAGACGGACCTGGTCCTCGACGAAGCCAGGTTCCGGCTCGAGAATGAGTATCTGAGGGTCGAGCTCGATCCGGTGACGGGCGCGGTCGCGAGCCTCGTCCATAAACCGTCGGGGCGCGAGACCGTGGACGGCAAGCGCGTCGCGTTTCCGCGCTTTACGGGCAAGCCAAATCCGAACCTTTCGCGCCGCCCGGACCCGCCCGCGAACTACGACAGCGCCAGGTCAAAAGGGCGGCTGGACTGGGTCGCCAAAGGGCCGCTGCTGGCAACGGTTCGCGCCCATCACCGCTGGAAGTATCTGAACTTCGAGACGCGCGTGACCTTGGCCGCCGGGCAGCCTTATGTGGAGGTCGTCAGCCGCGTGTTCGCGCAAGTCCCACCACTTTTCACAGGCACTGGACCCTTGGACCTGAATTCCGGGTATTGGTTGTCGTTCGCCCCGGCCTTCGAGGTGCGCAAAGTGGTTCGGGATTATCCGCTGGCCGTCGAGGCGACCGAAAAGAGCGCGTTCCATGCCCTGACTTTCGCCGATCTCATTGGCCAGGACGCGGGACTGCTGGTGCTCCATCCGGGTACGCAATGGTTTTGCCGCGATCCAAAGGGGAGCGTCGGGAACCTGATCATGCGCGAGTGGGAGTCCCTCTTCACCAACGAATACGGCTGGCCGCTTTACTCGGAATACCGCCACGCCCTGTGGCCCCACGGGCCGGAGGAGCTGAGCAACGCCGCCCGCCTGCGAGCGGCGGCAGGTCTGGCTCGGCCATTGCTGTGCTACGTCGAGCCGGTACATGGCGGGAAACTCCAGCCATCCCGGAGCTTTGTCCGGGTGACACCCGAAACCCTATTGCTCTCAACCCTGCGCAAGAAGCCAGGGCGAAAATACGAGTTGCGCGTGCTAGAGAATGAAGGCAAGGCGGCGGAGAGCGCGGTCGAGATCGGTCTGCCCATGGCGACGGCAGTCGAAACCGACCTGCTGGGCCGCAAGACCAAGGCTGCTGCCTTCCACGACCACCGGCTGACGTTCCAGATCGACCCGTGGAAGTTCCGAACGTTTGAACTCGGATGAGGCCTGGAAAAGAAGCACACTGGCGTCCCTACCTCGACCTGGTCAATTAGAAACCGGAGGCGAGCTTGGAGCGAAGGTTGGCTGGGTTGATAACGGAGACATTTGTTTCGACCTGTAAGCGCGCCGTTGAAACTATGGCCGATCAAGAGCAAAGATATGAATAACAAAATCCTGAGGATTGTGGTGGGATTCCTCAGCATTGTCTGCGCGAATTGCTGCGACGGAGCCGACCTCTCCTCCAAGCGCGCCGACGCGGAATCCGGCGCCGTGAGTCATCCGCCCGTTTTCAATGTTCGCGACTACGGAGCGGTTGGGGATGGAGCAGCCCTTGATACCGCTGCGTTGCAGGCGGCAATAGACGCAGGCCATAAAAGGGGAGAAGGCATGGTCCTGGTGCCACGTGGCCAATATGTGGTTGGCACGATTTTCCTCAAAAGCCACGTGCAACTCCATCTGGCATCTTCGGCGGTGATTCGGGGCAGCAAGGATCTGTCACACTACGCCACGAACATCGCGCGCTGCGGGTTTGTGAATGAGACGGCCATCGATAAATGCCTGGTGTATGCGGAGCACGCCGAAAACATTTCTGTCACCGGGAGGGGAACGATAGACGGCCAGGGCGGCGCCTTTCCCGCGCGCCTCCCGGATGGCAAACCGGGAGAGCGGCCCATGCTGATCCGCTTTTTCCAGTGCACAAACGTGGTGGTGGAAGCGGTGACACTGCGGAGCGCGGGCGCGTGGTGCTCGCATTACCGGGAGTGCGACGAGGTGCGCATTCATGGCATTACCATCCATAACCGCGCGAACGGGAATGGGGATGGCATCGACCTGATGAGCACGAGGAATGTCCGAATATCGGATTGCACGCTGCTCTGCCAGGATGACGCGATCTGTTTCCAAAATATGTCGGACGAACGCCCCACGGAAAACATTGTTATCGACAACTGCATCCTGAGCACCCGGTGGGCGGCGATCCGCTCCGGCGGGGCTCATCGTGGAGGTATTCGGCGCGTGACAGTTTCGAATTGCGTCATAATGGACACCTACGGCTGCGGGATAAAGCTGCAGATTTCCGGCAACGGTTCTCTCGAAGATATGACGTTCAACAACCTGGTTATGACCAGGGTCACGAGCCCAATTTCGCTGCGCTTCGGCAATCATCACTACAACAACGAAACAAGAGATGAAGCCTACCCGTTCGGCAAGATGCGGAATCTTGTGTTCAGCAACATCCGCGCCAGCGTTCTCGACGAAGCCGAATTGAAAAAGGAGGTTCCCGACCATTATCCCGGCGAGCAACGTCAGTGCATTTCGATCTGCGGCATTCCCGGTCAGCCGGTCGAGGGGATTACTCTCAGCGACATCCAAGTTACGTTCCCTGGGGGCGGCACGCCTGAGGATGCGGCAAAAAGAGACATGCCGGAATTCGCGGACGAGTATCCCGAGTATTTCATGTGGGGCGTGTTGCCGGCGTACGGCCTGTATGCGCGTCATGCCAGAAACATCACTTTGGACAACGTCCGCTTTGAATTGGCCAAGAAGGATTTTCGGCCCGCCATTGTTTGTGACGACGTCCAGGACCTGGAAATGTCCAGTTTCAAGGCGCAGGCGGAGGCCTCGGTTGAATCCCTCATCCGGCTGCGGGCGGTTCAAGGCGCGTTCATTCACGACTCCAGGCCGCTCGATGAGATTGGCACTTTTGTTCGTGTGGAGGGTGCGAGCAGCAAAGATATTGTTTTGGCCGGAAACAACCTGGCTCACGCCAAGCAAGCTGTGGAACGAGTTGAGGGGGCGCCGGCCGTGGATTGCAGCCAGCAGCCGGCTGCTCCTGGACGTTGAAAGGAAGCATGAAAATCGTTGAAAAACCCTGGGGACGCGAAATCTGGGTGGCCGTCACCGAAGACTACGCCCTTAAGATAATCGAGGTCAAAAAGGGAAGCCGTTCCAGCCTCCAATACCACAAAGTGAAGCACGAGCATATTTACGTGGACAGCGGCGTGGCGGAAATGGAATGGGAGAATGACAAAGGGCAAATGGAAAAGCTTCTGCTGAGGTCCGGCGACGTGGTCGAGAACAAACCGGGCCGAAAGCATCGCACGACGGCGATTGAAGATGTGCGGTTTATCGAGGTCAGCACTCCGCACCTGGATGATGTTGTCCGAGTTGAGGACGATTACCACCGGAAGTGAAGACCTCGAACCAGAAGCGAATGGTGGTCGTGTTCGGGGCGGGTGCCACCGGTCGCGGCCACGTGGGGCTGCTCGCCTGGCAGGCCGGCGCGCACCTGGTTTTTGCCGATACCAATGAAAGGCTTGTCCGCGCCCTCCAGCAGGCCGGTTCGTATCGCGTGGATATTCACGATGACAGGAGTTGCCGGCAAATTGTCGTGAAGGGAGCGGATTACCTGAGCGCTTCTCAACGCGAGGCCGTTTCCAGGCAAATTGTGGAGGCGGACCTGGTACTGACTTCGGTCTTCGATCAGAACCTCCCGGACGTTGCGATCACTGTGGCACTCGCCGCCAAGCGTTGCCGTGAAGCCGGGCGCACCAGGCCGCTGAACTTTATTGCGTGCGAGAACATGCAAAACAGTTCTTCCACACTGGGCCGGCATGTGCGCGAGGAGCTGAGCGGGGAAGAGCTGGATTACGGCCGCCGTTACTTCGGGTTTCCAGATTGCATGATCAGTCGGGTGGTGCCGCAGCCTGAGCCTGATCCGCTGGTAATTACCGCCGAGGATTACAACGAGTGGACCGCCCGCCGTGAAGATTTCAAAGGCGAACCCCCGGCGTGGCTGACGGCCTTGCAGCTTGTGGACAACCAGGACGCGCGCCTCGAACGCAAGCTCTTCATGCATAACGGCGGTCACGCGATCTGCGGTTATTTCGGTTTCCATTATGGGCATTGCCACATCCACGAAGCCGTGGCCGATCCCAGAGTTGCCCAGTGTGTGGTCGGAGCTTGCGATCAGCTCGGCGAAGTGGTCCGGCGCAAGCACGGGTTCTCGGCGGAAAGCATCGAGGAATACAAGAACGATTTGTATCGCCGCGGGGCCATTCCCGAAATGCGAGACCAGATACTGCGGGTCGTGCGACAGCCCTTGCGCAAGCTGGGCGGACAGGAGCGTCTTGTGGCTCCGGCCCGCCTTGCTTTTCAATACGGGCTCCCGCGGGACCAGATCGTCCGGGGTATTGTGGCCGCCCTCAAGTATCATCATCCCGGCGATCCTCAATCGCTGGAGATGCAACGCACGATCAACGAGGATGGCATTAAGGGCTTGCTGTGCAAGGTGAGCCAGTTGACGCCGGAGGATCCGTTGATCGCAGAAATCGAGAATACCTGGGCGGCCTGGCGCCTCTAACCACTCTCCAGAACCATGATACACGTTGACCCAAAGACTCTGACTCTGATGAAGCTGGACCTTGATCAGCGGGAAGAGGCAATTCGCCGCTATGTCTATGAAGCCCTGGAATCGCTTCCTCCGGCAGACCTGAGGGACACAATTGTGGCCACCTTCTTCGTAGCCGCCCGAAGCATGACAGTGCAGGCGGCGGGAGGCGAGATTTCCTACCACATGACCAGCGGTGTGCGATCGGCCAGCCCCGGCTCGTTGCTAGACCAGTGCAGCGGGAAGGTGGTGGACTACGTTCACTTTGAGCCGAACGGGCGCACCGGCATCGTCCGGGTCGCGTTTCCGCTGAAGATGCTTCTGCACGAGGATGGCAGCTTGTACACTACTGACATTCTGCACATCACGGCCGGCGAAGGCACGTTCGGCCTGACCGAGCACGCAGACATCAAGCTGGTGTGGGTAGATATGTCCGACGAATCGCTGAACCGCTTTCCCGGACCCGCTCACGGCGCTCCCGGAGTCCGCAAGCTGACCGGTTTGGCCGACGAAGAGATCGCCTTTGGAACCATCCTCAAACCGTGTACGGGCATCACGCCCGAAGAAGAAGCCGCCATCATCTCGCAAGCCGCGGCCAATCCCATGTTCATCTTCGTTAAAGAGGACGAGAATTTTCTTCCTGGGGTGCCCTTCGCTCCATTGCGCGAGCGCCTGCGTCACGCCAAACAGGCTATCGAGCGGGCAAAAGAGCAGCGTGGAGGCAAAGGCTTGATTTTTGCCCCGCACATCGGAGCCCCGCCCCAGCAGCTTCCGGCCCTGGTTGACATGGCGGCGGAGGCGGGCATGAACGGAATCATGTTCAGCGAGTACTACACGGGCGGCGCGGTCCGGATGGCTCGGGAGCAACTGCGCCGCCTGAGGTGTCCTCCGGTCATTTACGGTCACAATGGCGGGATCTCCTGCCGAACACGGCATGTGTATCGAGAGGTCCTGGACTACTTTGCCAGGCTTGACGGCGTCGATTTCCGTCAGACGGCGCCGCTCAGTTGCACCGGCGAGAGTCTGCTGCGGCCGGCGGGACTGGAGTGGCGCAAATGCGAGGAGGCCCTCGCGCGTCCCGCCGGGGGTCATCCCGTGGTGATGATAGCCCGGGCGGGCGGGCTGGATCAGGGCAACATTATTCAAAACCTCCTGGACGTTTCGCGGAATGGTTCCGCAGGCAACTACCTGTTCCTGGCCGGTTCGGCCATCAATGGCATAAAGAACAAGGCGGGGAAATATGACCCCAGAATCGGGGCGTTGGCGATGGAACAGGCGCTGCAGCTCTTTAAGCGGCGCGTTTACACTTCACCCGACCGGTTGAACCCGCAGGCGCTCGAATCCTACGCAAGATCCAACGGGATGCCGGAATTGGCCGAAGCGCTCCGTCAGCGATACCGACTCTAAGTTCGCTCTATGGAGAAGAGAACTACCGATGAATCCGGCGTGGCAAAGCCGCCTCCCGGCACGTCGTTGCAACGGCGTAACCCCATTTAGACTGGTTGGGTCGCGGGATGAAGTTCGCGAACACGTCCGGCAGACCCTGCGCGTTATGGCCCCCGGGGGCGGGTTCATTGCGGGCCCTGGCTGCGCCTTGCCGGCCCACACCAAGGAAGAGAACATTCATGAATTGATGGATTGTGTACGGCGGGAAGGATTCGGCGCGCAGAGTGAACCAGTCCTCGCCAACAATTGATTTGACCTATACGGCTCGGATTCATTCGACTTAACAAGATGCGCCTCACATTGACTCTTGCCGACTGGGTAATCTGTATCGGCGCCTTGGTTTTCAACGTGCTCCTCGGGCTCTATTTCGCCCTGCGGTCCCGCCAAGAGAGCGACAGCAACGGCTTCTTCCTGGCCGGACGGGCGCTCACCTGGCCCATCGTTGGGGCATCGCTTTTCGCAACCAATATCGGCGCCGAGCACATGGTGGGACTGTCGGGGGACTCCTACCGTTACGGCATCTGCGCCGGCACGGTCGAACTGACCACCGCCATCTGCCTGGGCTTTGCGGCGGCGGTGCTGCTGCCCTACTACCTGAAGAACAAGGTCTTCACGATTCCCGAGTTTCTCGAAATCCGCTACCGGTCCGAGGCGCGCCTGTGTTTTTCGGGCCTGATGCTGAGCATCTGCATTGTGACCAAGATGGCCTTCTGCATGTATGCGGGGGCGCTGGTCCTGCAGGCGGCCACCGGCTGGGGCATCATGCAGAGTGTGCTCATTATGGGAGTGACGACGGCCATCATCACCATGGTCGGCGGCTTTGGCGTAGTGGCCTATACCGACGCGATTCATTCGCCCATTATGATCGCCGGGTCGGGCCTGGTGCTCTTTATCGGGCTGCACAAGGTGGGCGGCTGGAGTGCGCTCTGCGAGGCGGTGCAGCATTCGCCGGTGCCGGACGCGATGCACATGCACAAGGCCTGGACCGACCCGACCTATCCGTTTTGGGGCGTCATCCTGGGGGCAGTCTATGGCGGGATTTTTTACTGGGGCATGGACCAGGTCAACGTGCAGCGGATGCTGGGGGCGCGGGACCTCAAGCAGGCCCGCTGGGGGGCGATGTTGGCCGTGCTGCTGAAGTTGACGCCGGTCTTCATCTTCGCCTTGCCGGGAGTCATTGCCTTGGCGCTTTATCCCCATATCAACGTCCATGACAGCCGGGCGACCTTCATCTGGATCCTCGACAACCTACTGCCCAACGGTGTGCGAGGGTATGTCCTTTCGGCGCTGTTGGGCGCCGTGCTCTCCGCGCTGATTGCCGTGATGAACTCGGTCTCAACGATGGCGGTGCGCGACTTCATCCTGCGCTTCCGGCCCCAAATCACCGAGACTGGGCAGGTGCTCATCGGACGGGTGGCCATAGTGGTCGGCATGCTCCTGGGCGTGGGTGCGGCCGCCATCATCGCCTGGCAGCCCGAAGGGGTCTATAAGTACCTGCAGACGATCTCGATCTACCTGGTCATGCCTTTGACGCCGGCCATCGTGTTCGGCATTCTGAGCAGGCGGGTGACTTTTGCGGGCGCCGCTGTTTCATTCTTCTCCGGCCTCGGCATCTCGGCGCTGTTTGTCACCGATGCGCTGATGCCGGACAAAGCGGCGGCGCTGCGGCTCTTCCCGCTGCTCCACCATGCCCTGACCGAAAACTACACCTACCGCGGGCTCTGGGGCACGGTGCTCATCACCCTTATCCTGTTCCTGGTCTCGGCCTGCACCCGGAAGACCGAGCCGGCGAAGCTCGAGCAAACCACCATCGACTGGGGCGGGAAGATGGAGCCATTCGGCGGCCTTTCGGATTGGCGTCTGCACTTGGCGGTGCTGGCGGTCATCACGATGCTCGCTTATTGGTGGATGTGGTAGAGTTGACTCTGGCCGCTTACGGTGAGACGGCACTTGGCGGCCAAACGCCCATTGGCTTTGGCCTCGGCGCCGTACTCGATTTGCACCGGGGTGCCGGACTTGACCAATGCAGTTCGATGGATCTCCCAGTCTCCGGCCCGGTCCGGTCTTCCAAGTCCACTCGAGCCGAGCGCCTGAAGGCTCCTGGACGACTTTCACGAGAGCGGGTGGGGCCGCAGGCCGGAACGGCTTCGGAGACAGCAGAGAGATTCAACTAGAGCGTATGCGAAAGGGTACGATCCAATGAATGACGAATGGTCAACACAAAGTGCGCCCGCTGAAAAGCTGCTCAAAAAATGAGATGCTCACTGCGCTGCCGGTCTGCCTGGATGGGGTTGCGGTTGGCGCGCGGGCGCGTTAGTATGAGTCATTGCGCTGACCGGAAAGTGAGAGCCTTTGCGAAAACGCTTCTGTATGCCGGGCTGATTTTGTGCCTGGCCCTGCTGGCTTATGGTTTCTGGGTCGAACACAGTCGGGTGGTGGGCCAGGCGGCGGGGGCGTCGCGGTCCCGGATGCTGTCGTATTTGGGAGGTTTTCTGGGCGCGGCCCTCGCGCTCGGCTTGGTGTGCGGGCGCGCGATTTCGCGTTTCCTGGGCCGTCGCGTTGAGCGGTGGTTTCTGCGGGGCGGGCGGCCGCGGCTGCCCCCGCCGGACCTCGAGGCGGCTGAGCGTCTCCGGGTCAAAGGCGCTCCGCTCGAGGCCATCCGGGAGTTGCGCGAGTACCTGGAGAGACATCCGGACGAACTACAGGTGATGGGACGGATCGCGGAGATTTACCGCTACGACCTGAACAACGAATTGGCGGCGGCGCTCGAGTACGAGCAGTTACTCAGACACAAGCTGCCGCCCGAACAATGGGGTTGGGCTGCCTTGCACCTGGCCAAGCTCTATGGCGGGCTCAATCATCCCGACAAGGCCCTGGCATTGCTCGAACGGCTCGAGACCGAATATGGCCAAACGCTCGCCGCCCGCCGCGCGCGCCAGCGCCTCGCCAAACATGGCTTAATGACCGGCGGCTCAGCCCCAGAGTAGATGGTCGAGTGGAGTGGAGGCGCGCCCAGTTTAGGCCGACGGCTTCCGTTGTTTCTGCTCTTTCGAGCATCGTGGCAAACAACCGCCAGGCCATGCCGAACGTTTCCTCCACCCCCTCTATTCA
>JBEKRX010000036.1:0-59636 GCA_049518415.1 Verrucomicrobiota bacterium | reverse complement strand
TGATCCCCGCTTTGAAGAAGCGCTGTTGCTGCTGTCGTCCGAGGGTCGCCGCAAGCTTTTGGTCGGCAATGAGTGCCTTGGATACCTGCCTGACACCCAGGCGCTCGGATTGGAGGTCGAACCGTTCCAGGAGTTCAGTCTCATGGGCCAGCCACGGAACGCATCGCGGCCGTTGAGGGAAATCTTTCGAGACTTCGGCCTGGGCCACGCTCAATGTATCGGGTGTGCCGGCTGGAAGTATTTTGACGAGCATCTGCTTCCGGGAGGCCCGCAGGCGCTGGATGTGCCGGCCTATCTGGCCGACCTGCTGCGCGAACTGGCGGGCGATCCAAAGCGCGTCGTGAATGCCGCCGGGCTTTTCATGGACGTTCGCGACGGCCTGCGCGTCTTCAATGAGCCGGCCCAGATCGCGCAGTTTGAATACGCCGCCTGTGTGACTTCGGAAGGTGTCCTGAGTCTTTTGCGTCACCTTCGTCCGGGTCTGGCCGAGTGCGAATTGGAGAAGTACCTGGATACGCGCGGCCTGCCGCTGAGTTGTCACCGGATGATTAGCTTCGGGGACAAAGCCAGGCGCGGCCTGTCCAGCCCGTCGGCCCAACGGGCCAAGCCAGGCGATCCCTATACCGTCGGCTTTGGCGTCCAAGGAGCGCTGAGCTGTCGCGCGGGCATGATTGCGGCCGGCCCTGGCGAGCTGACTGGAGCCCTGCGCGAGTTCTACTTGCCATTGGCCACGAACTATTTCCAGGTGGTGGCCACCTGGTATGAGAACGTTCGGGTCGGCGCGAGCGCTGGCGCGGTGGTGCGTGCGGTCGAAAAGGTGCGAGACCACAAACTTTACCGCTTCGCGGTCAATCCCGGCCATTACTTGCACTTGGACGAATGGCTCCATTCGCCCTTCTCCGTTGGGAGCCGCGTCAGGTTACGCTCGGGCATGGCGCTGCAGATGGACATTATCCCGGTGTCGCTTGGCCCCTTTTGCTGTATCAATGCCGAAGACGGCGTTGTCCTGGGCGACGCGCGATTGCGGACGCAACTGGCTCAAGGCTTCCCGGACCTATGGAAGCGCGTGCAGGCGCGCCGCGCGTTCATGCGGGACGTCCTGGGGATAAATCTCGACGATTCAGTCCTCCCGCTCAGCAACACCGCCGGCTGGCTCCCGCTCTGGGCCTTGGACCTGGACACGGCCCTCATCATCAATTAAACACGGCGATCTCGGATGTCGTTCGCCCGTTCGGCCGTCAGGCCGTTCGCCGGCCTTGGCCTCGGGGGTTCTTTTGTGGCAGCCTCGAGCTGGAACTCAGTATGAAAACGATCCTGGAACGTCCCCTCCACAGACTGATCCTCCTCCCGTTGGCCGCTTGCGCGGCGTTGGCCCCGTCACGGGCGGAGGCCGTGAATTCGAGCCAAGTGAAATCCCTGTTCAAAGACCCGGCGTTTGACCGCGCCATCGCCGACTTCGAGCGCGTGGATGAGGAAGCGCGCAAATGAACCGTTGTGGCTCTGTGGTGACCTGAAAGCCGAACTACCAGCCTGGTTCACTCAACGCTTTCAAGCCCGATATACGGCGCGAAGCCCGTTTTCTTCCGGGATGCCCGGTAACCTCGGATTGCAGCCCTTGCCGGAGAATCCAGACGGCGTGCTTGTGTCCGGGCCGGAAAGGGCGGTGCTCGAGATGCTGAGCGAAGTGGGGATTCACCAGGGAATCGAGGAAGCCCGCAACATCCTGGAAGGGATCCGGTCGTTGCGGCCGGACGCGTTGGGGAAGTTGCTCGCGCACTGCCGGCGCGTGAAAGTGGCGCGGCTCTGTGTCCTGTGGGCGGAGGAACTGGGCCTGCCGTGGGCCGATGCCGCAAGGAAGGGCGCGGGGCGGTGGAGTCAGCCATTCCCGAAGCCATGGTGACAGGACATAAATCACTCTTGTCGGTTTGTGCCAACCACGAGAAGGATCGGCACGTGCTCGCCACTGCGATCCGAGGTCACGCCGAATTGGTTGCGGGGGCTGGATTTGTTCCCCGACACGCAGGAAATCTGCCCTTTTTCGCCCATTTTTCAAGACAATTCGCGCGTGCTCCGCCACTACCGAAACGTACTCCGCCACTACAATTTGGTGTCCGTTTTGGTGTCCGTTGAAAGGGCCGTTGAGAGAGAAGGGTCTTGGAGCACCAACATTAAGTCCTTGTTGCGGCACACGGAGCAGGACGCATGGACGGGCGCCGTTGATGGAGGGGTGAAAGGGCTGGGCCTCTTCCCTCACGGTTCTTGGGGCTGCTCCAACCGTTCCTTAAACAACTCGAACGCTTCAACATACGCGCCCGTGATGACTTCTGGGCGGGCTCCCCCAAATCGTGCCCTCGCTTGTCAATTTGAATGAGCCTGTAGGGCACATGATGACTCTAGAATCGCTGTGCCATCATCTCGGCCTGCTCAAAGGGCGCGTCCTCATCAACCTGCCGTGAGCCAGGACGGGTGGCGGATAACCGTCCGTCACATTTCTCACCGGCATGTATGGACAAAACTCTTTTGTTTCCTGCTGCGGGTCCCAGCCCGTGACCATGTTTGGCCACCGACCCGTCTGACGACAATAATCAGAGAAAAGCGGAAAAATGAAAGAGAGCAGCGCCGCCAGGGGCGGCGCTGCGAGGGGTCCATTGATGTGGCCGATGCAGGCCATGTGGCGTTCGGCCGCTGAGCCGCTGAATAGTTGCGGAGATTTGGCTTGCTTGTGGTCAGCGGGCAGGTGTATAATAAAGGACCGAACTGCTGCCAGACGTCGGGTGACGCCGTAGGCTAAGACCCGTGGTGGAACGGCGAAAGAGATGCCGCAAGAACCAGAGCAGAACAACCAAAATATCAATTCGCGCGCCTTCGGCCGCTGTTCGAGACGAAACGGGCAATTTTGATTCGAAGGACACTGCTGAGAGCAGGCCCCCACGCGGGGCATGCCGAAAGCGTTCCTCCGAGGGCACGCCCGTTCCTGCTATGGAGCGCAAGAAAGTGGGCGCTCTTCTGTTCGGCAGCATCGAGTCATCCGCGCAGCGCTGAGTACGGGAGGGCGCGCAAAGGGCGAATGCCTATCGGCTAATTTGAATCGAACAGCACCATCTCTTTAGAAACCGGAGGTATTCCATGAATTCCGCTCGCACCAAGATGGCGGCTGCCTGTGCTTTCCTCGCAGTGATCGGCACGATGACAGTCGGGACACCGGCGCCTGCCCAGCAGGTCTTCTATCCGACGGGCGACACGTACGAGGCGCTGAACGACTGCGTTTCGAACTACGGGTCGAGCACGAGCCTCCTGGTCAGAAACCGATACGGGGGAGGCGGCCTGGCGGTTTGGGAAACGGATGCGATGATCAGATTCGATCTGTCCTCAATACCGCGGGGCACGGCCGTAACGCAGGGACGGCTGTATCTGTACTACTACGGCTGGTGGGACAACAACCCCGCTGGCCGGAGGCTGGATCTCCACCGATTGCTGGGTGACTGGAGCGAAGGGACACTGAACTGGTGTAATCTACCCCCGCATGCTTCCGCGGTTTCAGCCGGTTCCGATGTCCCGTCTTCCTATGGGTGGATGACCTGGGACGTGACCGCAGATGTGCAGGCCTTCGTCGGCGGGTCGGCTGCCAACTACGGCTGGTTCTTGACCGATCCAGTACCGTGGAACGACTACAATATCCCTACCACCTACTTTTACAGCAAGGAGAACGGCAGCAATAGGCCACATCTCGAAGTCGTGACGGGGGGCGCGATCGCCAACGTCCGTGCGGCGCAACGCGCTGGCTCGCTACTTTGCGATGTGTACTACGATAGCGCCAACCCTTCTGGCCCTCTCGCCGTCAGCGCCTCGGCCTCGACGGACGCCGGCGCGACCTGGAGTTTGGCCCTGTACCACGTCAGCGGCGATGGCATTGGCCCGGCAGTCCTGCC
Organism: Verrucomicrobiota bacterium; assembly: GCA_049518415.1. GTDB lineage: Bacteria > Verrucomicrobiota > Verrucomicrobiia > Limisphaerales > UBA8199 > CAVQND01. The sequence goes on along the minus strand of JBEKRX010000036.1, from coordinate 55,707 downwards.
GGCCCGGAATCTTCACTTCGTGTGGGACGCCGGCGCGGACCTGGGGCCGGGCTACTTCCCCAACGTCATGGTGCGCGTCTCGGGGGGCGGAGCGTCGGCGACCTCGGGTGTTTTTCCCGTTAATCTGCGCGGGTTGGGCGGCGGGTTGACGGTCGGAGGCCAGGTGCTCGACGGGGCCACCGGCACGGGCGTGGGGGGGGCGCAGGTGCAGCTTGGTCCTAGTATCACGGCTACAGATTCTCGGGGTTGGTTCAACTTTTCTTCGGTCGCCGTGGGCGATTACACACTGAGTGTGAGCAAAGCCGGGTACGCGACGGCCGCGGTCCCGTTATCGGTCACGCCGGGTAGCTCCCCCTGGCGGGTGGTTACGCTCTATGCCTTGGCCAGTCCCGGCTCCGCCCCGCAGGTGACGGGCATCACGTCGAAATTTCCGGGCTTCCGGTATTTCCTGGACGGCGTGCCGCTGGGCGTGCAGTTCACGGCCACGGTGGATTGGGCGGGACACCCGCCAGGCACGGTGGGGTTCGTCGCGCCGCGCAACAGCTACACGGTCGCGACCAGTGGCTCGACGGCTTCACAGACTTTGGCGATGGGCTCGGATTTCGGGCCGAACGGGCGGCTGCGGGTGGTCGCCGTGAGCAGCGACGGGACGATATCTTCGGCAAGGCAGGCGGATCTGGTCGTGGTGCCAAATCCGTTTCCCGGGCCGATGGGCCTGCTCTGGAATGTCGCGGACCAGGGGAACGACCTCGAGTATAGCTTCACGACGACTTCGCCACAGCATCTCATAGACAGCATCGGCGTGGACCCCGGCGTTATTCCGGCCGACATCCCGCTGGTCGGGGGCGAGGAAATGAAGCTCGGCTTTGTGCCAGAGGTCACCTACGAGGCCAGCAGCAGCGACGGCACGATGCAAATCTCGATGGCGTGGAGCGACGCGGAGGCAGGGAAGCTGCTGGACAAGGACTGGGGAACTGGCCAACTCGCCCAACTGACCGATGACCTGAAGAAGTTTATAGACGCTGGCAGGCTCACGAAGCTGGCGGTGCCTGAGGCCAGGTTTGGCGACTTGAGCTTGTCGGTTTATCCGATTCTCGGTGGCGGCTGGAAATATGACTCTGATGCGGGTCAATGGAAATGGTGGGACGCGGAGGTGGGCCTGGCTGGCGATTTTTCCGCGGAACAGACCTGGCCTTTCCTCGTAGGGCCGGTTCCGATGTACGCGAAGATCAAGTTCGATTTGTTGGCGCAGGCCAGCGAGCAATTGCTGAACACCGCGCCAGTCAGTCTGAAGGGAGAGCTGGACTTGAAGCCGAGCCTGCGGGGGTCGCTGGGTGTGGGCCTGGACGAGGTGCTGGCGATAGAAGGCTGGGTGGAGGGCGGGCTGGGCCTTGAGCTGCAATACCCCACATCCCCCACCATCAAAGATGCCTTCCTGTACGTGAAGGCCGGCGCGACCATTTATGTCCTGGTCTTCAGCAAGGAGTGGACCATGGGGGAGGTGTGGTGGGACCTGTACGGGCAATGCCCAAACCTCGTTCAGCCGTGGTCGCCGCAGTCGAGCTCCGGCCTACGCCCGCTCGGGCGAGGCTATCTGGATTACCCCGCTGCCGGCGTTATGGGCCGCACTTGGCCGAGGCCGAAACTTTTCGGGTCGAGCCGCGACGGCGCGAACCCGGAGGTGTTGATGAGCCCGGCGTTTCCGTTCAGCGACCCGAACTGCTCTTCCAGCGGCACCAATTGCTATCTGGTGTTCCTGGCGGATAATACGAGCCGCACTTCGCTCAACCGCACGATGGCGATGTTCTCGTGGTACGATGGCACGATGTGGGCGCTGCCGGTGCCGCTGGCGGATGACGGCACGGCGGATTTTCACCCACGGATTCTGGCCTTCGCCGATGGGTCGGCGGTGGCTGCGTGGGAGAACGAGTGGACGGTGCAGCCTGACACCGCGGCTCTGAGCAACATGGTGTCGAATCTGGGGGTGTCGGTGGCGTGGTACGATCCGGCAGCGGGCTGGTTTCCGGCACAGAGCATGCCGACCGAGCGCTGCCTGAATCGCAGCCCGAAGGTGGCGGGGCGGAGCCCAGACAACGTGCTGCTGACATGGGTGTCGAACCCGGCAAACGACCTCAGCGGCAGCACCACGGCCCCGAACCAGATCTGGTCCGCGCGATGGGACGGCGCGCAGTGGGGCAGCCCGCAACTCGTGGCGACCGTGTTAAACGCGCTGGTGAAATACGACCTGCTCTACGACGGAACTACTGCGAACCTGGTGCTGAGCGTGGACACGGTGGACGGCTCGACCAACGCAAATGGGCACGAGTTGTTTTGGGTGGCCTACCAGGGCGAAACGTGGGGGCCGCTGATGCGGTTGACTTCGGACCAGGTGCCCGATGATAAGCCGCAGATGGCCTTCGACCCGCAAGGCAACGTGGTCTTGGTGTGGCTCAAAGGCGGGGCGTTGAGCACGGTGGTCAATTTCGACATGGCGAGCCCGCAAGTCGCGCGGACGGACGAGTATTCGAGCAACCTGGCGGATTTCAAGCTGGCCAGCAGCGCCGATGGCAAACTGGCGGTCCTCTGGTCGGAGCCGTCGGAGAATAACTCGGACTTGTGGGCGATGGTTTATGATCCCGTCTTCGGCACCTGGGGCACGCCCAAACAACTGACGCACGATCCAGAAACCGAGCGGGACGTGACCGCAGCCTTTTACGGCACCAACCAGCTTATCGCCGTTTATGACCGCTCGATGGTCTCCTCGACCAACTCGGTGGGCACGACGCTCAGCGAGTTGGCCGCGTATTACTTCACGCTCAGCGAGGACTTGGCCCTGAACCAGAATGTGTTCCATTGCGACCCTTCGAACCCGAGCACGGGGGGCCTGGCAACGTTCCATGTCCAGGCGCTCAACTTAGGCGATCAGGTGGAAACGAACGTGGTAGTGGCGTTTTACCGCGACGCCGTCCAGCCGGCATCGGAGGTGGGGCGCGTAACACTGACGAACCCCCTCCCACCACAGGGCACGAACGACCTAGCGTTCACCTGGGCCGTGCCGGTTACGAACGCCCCTATCGCCGTCTTCGCGGTAGTCGACCCGGATGGCGCAGTGACGGACGCAAACCGGTCGAACAATGTCGTGCGCTTGGACATTGCGAAGCCGGATGCGCTGATTCAGTCCATGAGTTGGTCCAGCGTCGGGTCCAACCAGGTCGCCGTCACTATTCGCGTGGCCAATGATGGGGCTGTGGGTACGGGGGCGCTGACATTGTCACTAAACCGTGACTCCGCCGCTGGGACAAATCTGCTCACCCAGGCCATCGCCGGGCTGGCGCCAGGTGAGTCCACCGACGTCGTGTTCGTCTGGAATGTCTGGGGGTTGCCTGACGACCTGAACGTTTACGCAGTGCTCAGTGGGGCGGGAGTAGCCAATAATTTCACGACCGGAGGGCTGACCAGCACATTGGCCATTCACCGGGTTCTGCCGCCCGCGTTTGGGGCCTGCCAGTGCCTGCCCGATGGGACCTTCCAGATGCAAGCCTACGGCGAGGTCGGCCGGAGCTACGCTCTCTTGGTTTCCACCAACCTGGTCAACTGGACCACCAGCCTGAATTTCACCTGCACGAACCTGCCGACGATCCTGACCGACACAAAACGCAGCGCGGCACAGTTCTACCGAATTGCACAGTAGGGCGCCCCCTGGAGGGAATTGCGTAGGTGTTCGGGTGGCGGAGATGGAGGTTGGTGGAGTGCGTTCCGGCTTTGAGCACGCCCAGGAAATGTTCGGCGTGGGTTTCGATGAGCAGGCGATCGCGAATGTGATCGAAGGCCGGGTCTTTTACGGAGCGGAGCCAACGGGCCTTGGTGGAGTCGTGCTTGGAGTCGATCACGGCGTCGCTGGCGTTTTTACGAGAGCGTACCGGGGAGCAGATCCACCGCGCTAGGGAGTAGTGGGTGAGTACGAGCCGCTGGTATTAGCGTGTTAGCGCAGCACTGAAACGCGCGTTCGGCCAGAGTCCTCATTGAAGTCGTAAGATATGGCAGTCCAAGTACTTACGATTGGTTGCGGGGGCTGGATTTGAACCAGCGACCTTCAGGTTATGAGCCTGACGAGCTACCGGGCTGCTCCACCCCGCGTTCCGTAGCGGACCAGATGAATAATGCCCGAGCTTCAGTGAAACGCAAGGATTTTCTCGAAAAATCGCGGGCGGGCCGCGGCGGCCCTTCAGGCCGGCGGCTGAAACGCGTGCGGAAAGATTTGAATGAGGGCGTTGAGCATGAACTGGATGGCGACGGCGGCCAGGAGCAGGCCCATAATGCGCGTGGTGATGCTCATGGCAATGGGGCTGAGCCATTGGGCGCCCCGGGCGGAAAGGCGGAGGATGAGGAAGCTGGCGAGCGAGACGGCCAGGATGCAGAGATAGAGGGCCGCCACGTAGAGCGGGGCGCGCGGGCCGGCGTTGGCGGCCTGGTTGTGCAGCAGGATGGCGGTCGAGATGGCCCCCGGGCCGGCCAGCATCGGAATCGCCAGCGGCGTGACGGCGATGTCCGTCTTTTCCGCGCCGGCGGCGGTCTCCTCGGAGGTTTCGTGCACCCGCGAGCGGCGCGCGCGCAACATGTCCAGCGCCACCAGCAGCAAGACGATGCTGGCGGCGATTTGAAAGGCGGGCATGGTGATGCCCAGGAACTTGAAGATCCATTTGCCTGCCGTCGAGAAGATGATGAGGACCCCGGCCGTGACGCAGCAGGCCAACCGCGCCATTTTGATGCGCTGTTTGGGGCTGTCGGTCGGCGTCATGGCGATAAAGGCGGGCACGGTGGACAGCGGGTCAACAATCACGAACAGGGAACTGGCCGCCAGGGAGGTATATTCGAGCAGGCTCATACCGAGCACGGGGCGAAGATGGCGTCCGTCATGCCATGGATGATCTTTTTGTCCGGGGGGCAAATCGTGGCCAGCACCCCGCCCAGGTGGGCGCGCCCGGCGTCGGCCTCCCCGATTACAAAATAGTAGGGGCAGAGCCGGACGCGTCCTTTCAGGGGCATAAGCTGGCCGCGCGCGAAATCGAACCACTGGGCCTCGACCAGCCCCGGCTTGTGATAGCGCTGGAGCACGTAGGGCGTGCGGCCAAAACCGGCCACGGCTTGGTCCAGCGCGGCGGCCCACTCCGCCTGCGAGAGGTCGCAACCGAGATAAACGCCGCGCGCGCCCCAGGCGTGGGGCGAGAAACCGGACACCTTGAGGATCAACTGGCGTTCCTTCTGCGAGAGCGATTTGAGCTGCTGCCAGTCCGTCAGGTTCAATTCCGGAATGGCGCCGTGCGGCGGCAGGGGAGCGGGATCGACCAGCCAGGTGTACGGCACCAGCCGCAGCAAGCGCTTGAAAAAGCTCTCGCCCAGTTCCCGCCGCCAGAAGCTGCGCAGGTTCCGGTTCCACAGCAGCGCCAAGAGCATCTTTTCCTCGAACACGGGCCTGGGCGGCGGGGTGACGCTAATGCGCCTGGCGGCGGCCAACTCGAAGATGGTCTTGGCTGCGGGCACATTGGCCAGGTCGAACAACTCGAAAAAGCGATACACGGCGTCGCCGTCCGCGAACCCTGTAAAGTGGGCGCTTTGCACTTTGAACCTTGCCTGGCCGAGTTGGTGCGCCAGCCAGGCCATTTCCGGCCGATACGTGGCGGCTTCTTCCGAAACCACGATGTGGACTGCCGGGGCGTCGCCGAAGATCCCGGCAAACCCGCGCAACATCCCGTCCGGTCCCCCCAGCACGCTCGCGCCCGCTTCCCAGTAGGTCCGGTTCAGCCAGGCTGTCAAGCCGATGCCACCGGGCACCGAGTCCAGTTCGGTCACGCTCAGGCCCTGTTCGGTGAGGAGGAGGTCGGGGCGGATGACGCGCGGCACTTGATTCTTCAGGGCGGGCGAGCGCTGGAGTTCGATGAGTTCGGCGGGCTTGCCCTGGTCCAGCCAGCGGGCGATCCATTCCGGCTGCCGGCCCTCGGCGCTCTGGCGGTAAAGGAGGTTGACGGCGCGATAGAACGCCAGCAGCACCCGCCCGAGCGATGCCAGCTCTTCGGCCAGGGCGGGCCCGAGCGGCAACGGGGCTGGGGCAATGCGCCAGTCGTGCCCGGCAAAGAGGCCGCCGGCCGGCAGGCGCCCGCGGACGAACCGCGCGCGGTCGGCGGCGGAATCAGGTTTCTGCGTTAGGGTTTCTGATGCCAAATTCGCTCCCGAAGAGTAAACCAACGAGGATGGCCAAGCAAGTTTCCCCAGCAATGCGTCCGGCCTCTTTGGCTCAAAGCCGCACCTGTCCATTCCCAATCCCAATCCATTTGTAGCTGGTCAACTCCTCGAGGCCCATTGGGCCCCGGGCGCCGATTTTGTCCGTGCTGATGCCGATCTCGGCCCCCATGCCAAACTCGCCGCCGTCCGTGAAGCGCGTCGAGGCATTCCAATACACGGCGGCGGAGTCAACTTCGCTCAGGAATTGCTGCGCGTGCGCCTCGTTGCCCGTCACGATGCTGTCGGAATGGGCTGAGCCGTAGTGATTGATGTGGTCAATGGCCTGCTGGACGCCCGCCACGACGCGCACATTCAGGATGTAGTCGTTGTATTCAGTGTAAAAGTCCTGTTCGGTGGCGGGCTTGACCTTGGGTTGAGGGTCGAGGGCCGAGGGCCAAGGGGTGAGCAGGTTCAGCGCCGTCGGGTCGGCGCGGAGTTCGACGTTTTTTTCGGCCAGTTTGCGGGCGAGGGCGGGCAGGAATTGGGGGGCGATGGCCTGGTCCACCAGCAGGGTCTCCATGGCGTTGCAAACGGCGGGACGCTGCACCTTGGCATTCAAGGCGATTTGTTCGGCCATCTGCAGATCGGCGTCGGCATCCACAAAGACGTGGCAGACGCCCTTGTAATGTTTGATGACCGGGACCTTCGAGCATTCGGCGACGGCGCGGATGAGGCCCTCGCCGCCGCGCGGCAGGCACAGGTCCACGTAGCGGGTGAGCGCCAGCAGTTCCCGGATGGCCTGGCGGTCGGTGGTGGGCACCACCTGCAGGGCGTGCTCCGGGAATTGGGACAGCGTTTGGCGGCCCGCGGCGAGCAGGCTGCGGGCGATGGCCTGGTTGGAGCGCAGGGCCTCTTTGCCGCCGCGCAGGATGGCCGCGTTGCCCGATTTCCAGCAGAGGCTCGCGGCATCCGCGGTGACGTTCGGGCGCGATTCGTAAATGATGACCACGACGCCGATGGGAGTGGCGACTTTGCGGAGCTTCAGCCCGTTGGGCCGGACCCGCTCGGCGAGCACTCGGCCTACCGGGTCCGGCAGGGCGGCGACTTCGCGCAAGCCCCTGGCCATCGCGGCGATGCGCTGGTCGTCCAGCCTGAGCCGGTCGAGCATCGCGGCGGACAGGCCCAGCTTCGCCCCGGCCTCCAGGTCGCGGGCGTTGGCGGCTTCAATGGGCGCGGCGTCTCGTTCGAGCGCCCCGGCCATGGCCAGCAGGCAGGCGTTCTTGTCGGCCGTCGTCAGCTTCGCCAGTTCCCGCGAGGCCGCCTTGGCCTGTTTGGCCAGTTGGGCCATTTGCTCCCTCAAGGTCATGGAGAGAAACTTACGGCAAAAATCGCGGAAAGTCACTTTCCTGTCGTCAATCTTCCTCCAGGGAAGGGGTCATCCAGGAAGGGGTCAGAGATGACTAATGGAGCATTTCGCATGACCAGATCATTGTTTCGAGGTTGGCGTGAGCAACCGCACGGCATTGGCGGCAGTGCGCCAGTGGCCCATATCCAGTTTCTTCGCTATCCAGCTCCACGTCATCGTCGTTCCCGCACGGAGTGCTGCTGCCATGCGTGCCTTGGTTTTGTCCCCCTTGGCTCGCTGGTTCAAGTCCGATTCTCGCCAGCCGGCCTCCCGCAGCATCCGCTCGATCAGCCGGCACGCCTTCTGTTCGTCCGATTCGCGTAACTCCTGGCCGTGGTGTTGCGGACCTTTCTGCTCTTGAATCCTTTCCAATAACTCCTGCCGAAAATCCTTCCGCCCCCAGCACCACCCTCGCCGCAACAGTGCCCAATCCCCGCTTTGTTCGGCCTGCTCTTGCACCCGCCGTTGCTCCATGCACCGGGCAAATTGTCGCCGGCCGCTGGCACCAGTCCGCTGGATGCCCCACTCGCCCATCAACCGGTCCACCCGCAGCCATCCGGGGCGCCCCTCCGGCCGCTCTAAATACGCCGGGAAACTGCTCCAAGCGTAAGCGGTTAGCGGTTGCTCCGGCCCCAAGAGCTTCGCCCGCACCGGATTGAGATGCACATAGTCGCACACCGCCTTGAGGTAGCCGTTGCCGCTGCCGTCCACCACCAACGATTTGTAGCGTCCGCTGAAAAGGTGTCCGAACAATCGATGCCGCCGGTTGAAGCGCGTGGTGTAGGTCCCCAGAAACCACTGCATGCCAGCCGTCAAGTTGGCTTTGGGGGTTTCCAGCACCAGGTGGAAATGGTTTGACATTAGACAATAGGCGTGCGCCTGCCAGCCGGTTTTCTCGCAGGCCTCGCCCAGCGTCGCCAGGAAGCGCCGCCGATCCTCGTCATCGACAAAGATTTCTTCCCGCCGGTCCCCGCGATTCGTCACGTGATAGATCGCGCCTTCATACTCCAAGCGTAGCTTGCGTGGCATGCAGCAAGTCTGCCACAGGAAGAAAATACGTCAATAGTCATCTCTGACCCCCTCACCGGTGCGGGTGGTGGTGCAGGAGGCTGTGGGGTCTTTCCAGGCCGTGGGCGAGCATCAACTCTTCGTTGGAGAGCAACGGCAGGGTGGGGCCCTCGGCGACGAGCCGGCCTTGGTCGAGGATGAGCACGCGCGAGCAGAGATCGACGACCAGTTCGAGGTCTTGGGTGGCGATGACTTTGGCGCCGGGCAGGGAGCGGAGCAGGGCTTTGAACTCGCGGCGGCCGCGCGGGTCGAGGTCGCTGGTCGGCTCGTCGAGCACCAGCACGCTCGGTCGGCAGGCGAGGACGCCCGCCAGGCAGACGCGCCGTTTCTCGCCCTGACTGAGGCGGTGGGGCTCGCGCTCTTCGAAGCCCGGCAGTCCCACCAGACCAAGGCAGCGCGCCACCAGCGCCTGCAGGTCCGGGCCGGCGATGCCCCACTGGCGGGGGCCGAAGGCGACGTCTTCGAAGACCGTGGCCGAGATGAGCTGGTCATCCGGGTCCTGGAACAGCAGGCCCACGCGCTGGCGCACCAGCTCGAGCGTGCCGGCCAGCAGCGGCTGGCCCTCGACCCAGATGCTTGGTTGCCTGGGCGGGTGGTCGGGCAACAAGCCGTTGAGGTGCAGGAGCAAGGTGGACTTGCCCGCGCCGTTTGGCCCCAGCACCGCAATGCACTCCGTCGGTGTCACCGAGAAAGACACCCCCTCCAGAGCCAACCGGCCCTGTGGGTAGCAGTAAGACAGTGCGCCGATCCGCAGCGCCGGGACAGTTTCCTCCCCCTTGAGACTTGGCTCCGCTCTTTTCTCCTGCCCCGGGCGCTCTCCGGGCCTGTGGCCAGATAGCGCCGGGTCGGACTTCGGACTGCCTGTCATTTCCACCCCCTTGCGCACATGGCCAGGTAAATCCGTTCCGCGCGGTCGGCCGTGCGGACAAAGAGGTGCCCGATGATGGCGCCCAGGTTCTGCCACCCGCTGCGCCGTTTGCGCGAAAAGGTGCGGCTGGCGCGGGCGCGTTCCATCCGCCGGGCTTCCTCGGCCAGCACCGGCAGGTAGCGGTACATCAAGGCCAGGGTGGTGAGCATCACCGGCGGCAGGCGCAGGCGGCGCAGGGCCTGGAGCAGCTCCGGGAAGGGCGTCGTCCAGGTGAGCACCAGCAACGCCAGGATGCAGAGATTGCTCTTGGCCAGGGTGGCCAGGAAGACCGGCCTGCCCGCAGGCGAGAGCAGGGCCAGGACCGCTATGCCGAGGATGAAGACCTGGGCCACCAGCAACCGGCGCAACGTGTAGAGCAGCGGCATCCGGCACACCAGCCAGAGGCCGGCCAGCACCGCCGCGGGGACCAGGTAAAGCGCATCCGGCCTCCGCGGCAACAGGGCCGTGCCCGCGATGATGACCAAGGCGGCGGCCAGCTTGAGCCGCGGCCAGGCCCGGTGCAGCAGCGTGCGGCGGCGCGATTCAGTTCCCGGCAGGTGCATCCTCTTTGCGCGCGCCCAAGGCCGGCACCAGGAGCCTCGCCAGCATATACGCGGCGGCAAAAGCCAGGAGCGTCCCGATCACGCCGGCCAGGGCGGTGGCCGCCGTAGCCGAGCCGATCAACGGCAGCCGATATTCGCTCACCGGCGCTTTGATCAACGGTGGGGCCGCTTTGCTCGCAAAACCCAGGTTCCGCGCCACCGCCTCCAACCCGTCCGGCCAGGGACAGGCAAACGGGGCCACGAAGAAGGCCAGGCCCAACGAAATCACCAGGCCGTAGGCCAGGAAGCCCAACCGGTCGGCGCCTGGCTTTCCGCCCGTCCCGGCGACAAGCTGGGGCCGCGCCCGCAACACGGCCAGGGTAATCAGGCCGGTGGCCAGTCCTTCCGCCACGCCAATGAGCATGTGGCTCAGGGCCATGGCCGGGAACGCGACCGACCAGTTGGACTGGTGGGAAAGGGCGAGCTGCCCAGCGCAGGTGAGCGAGGCCAGCACCGTGCCGCACCACCCCGCAAACGCCGCGGCAAAAACCGTGGCCCGATTTTTCTCCAGGCGCGTCAGCCGTTTGAGCAGCCTGAAGACAAGGTATCCACCGCACGCGTTGACGATGGCCATGTTGAACACGTTGGCGCCCAGCGCCAGCAGGCCGCCGTCGTTGAACATCAGGCATTGCACTATGAGGACGCAGGTCATGACCAGCACGGCCGCCGCCGGGCCGAGCAGGACCGCCGTAAGCACTCCCCCAAGCAGATGGCCGGACGTGCCGCCCGCCACCGGAAAGTTGAGCATCTGCGCCGCGAAGACAAAGGCCGCCGCCAGGCCCAGCATCGGCCGCTGGCGCGGCGCCAGCGAGGTCCGCACCTGGCGCAGGGCCAGGCCCACCCCGGCGGCCGCCGCCCCCGTCGAGAGCAGCGCCGTTTTCGCGTCCAAAAATCCGTCCGGCAAGTGCACGCGCGTTCTGTTCTGCGGTTTTCTTCTTGCAACCTGCGAACCGGCAGGTCCCGGCCAGGCCGGCCTTCCAGTATTACGCTCAATGAATAAAGTAGTACGCCATCCTGGCCGGCGGGGCAACCAGAAAATCTCGAGTGCGTTGTGAAATGGCCCGCTTACTTGGGCGGCACGGTCCCCAGCTTTTTCAGGAGCACCTTCGAGTGGCGGCCGCTTTGGTCGTATCGTTCGCGGCGGGCGGGCGGCAGGTCCTCGGGCTTGCCTTCGACGAAGCCGGCCTTGGATTGGAAATAGGTGAAGGCCTGGGTGGAGAGCGTGATGAGTTCGCTGAGGCCCATTTCGCGGGCCCGGTTTTCGACGAAATGAATGAGCTTGCGGCCGATGCCCTGGTTTTCATGCGCCGCGCTGACATAAAGGCAGGCGAGTTCGCCCCGGCGGCAGTCCGGGTATGTGTGCAAGGCCACGCAGGCGACCGGGTTCTTGTCGATTTCGAACAGATAATAATCGCCCAGTTGCTTTTCGATCATCGAGCGGGTCCGCCGGGTGAGTTCCTCGATCTCGACGGAGCCCTTGGTCAGGTTGAGGATGCTGGGGACGTCCTTCTTGAGGGCGCGGCGGATTTGTTGGAATTCGTTGCCGTAGATGAGCGTGCCGACCCCCTCGTTGGTAAAGACCTCGGCCAGCAGGCCCTCTTCGACGCAGCCGTTGATGACGTGCACCCGGGGCACGCCGGCTTTGCAGGCGGCCAGCCCGTGGATGGCCTTGGAAACGAGGTCGGGATGGATGTCGCTCTTTTGCAGTGCGAGCACCGATTCGAGGTCGCTCACCGGCATCTGGCGGATGACACGGCCGCGCACGGTGATGCCGTCATGCGTGGTGATGAACATGAGCTTGGCGGCCTTGAGGGCCTCGGCGGCGGCCAGGGCCACGCCGTCCGAGTTCACGCGGTAGGTCTTGCCCTCGCCGTCAAACCCCAGCGGGGGCAACACCGGGATGATGCCCTGGTCGAGCAGTTGCCGGAGCATCTCGACGTCGATGCGCTCGACCTTGCCGGTCAAGAGGTGGTCCACCCCGTGCAGGATGCCCACGGGGTGGGCGATGAGCGCGTTGGTGCAGGCGGCGCGGAGGTCGTTGGCGGCGAGGCCCTCGAGGATCTCGTGCGTCAGCCCGTTGGCGGCCGTCAGGGCCAGCTTGAGCGTGGTTTCGTCGGTCACCCCGGTGCCGTCCAGGTTCGAGGGGGTGAGGCCTTGCGCCGCCGCCAGCAATTTGATCTGGGCGGAGGCGCCGTGCGCCAGCACGATGCGGATGTTGAGCGAGCGCAGCACGGCGATGTCCACCAGGAGGTTGGCGAAGTTCTCATTGGTCACAATCGCCCCGTCCACGCTGATGATGAACGTCTTTTCGCGGAATTGGGGGATGTACTGCAGGATACCCCGCAAATCGGTCAGTTTCACTTTAAGTCAATCGCGCTGCTTTAGCGTCCACAAATAAGTATGCGCTTTCCGCGGAGATTCAACAGAAAAAAGCGGCGGGTGAGCTTCCGGCCGCCGACGGCCACTTCGAACTTCGGACTTATTCTGGTCGCGCCGGTTCAGTCGCTGTGGAACACCTCTTCCATGTCGGCCCACCACTCCTTTGGGGCGCGGCTGGCGAGCGGCTTCTGGCAGGGCTCGCACAACGACCACCAGCGCTGGGTGGTCGGGTCGGCGGCCATTTTTGCCATGTCCGCGCCGAAGTCGTTACCGGTGTATTCAAAATAACTGAACAGGTAAGGCTGGCCGTCGTCGAGCTGGCGAAGATAGATCGAGTAGTTCCGGAGGTGGCACTCCCGGATCATCTTCAGCACGTCGGGCCAGACCGCGGCGTGCAATTGCTTGTATTCTGCGAGTTTCTCCGGCCGGAGGCCGATGATCATGCCATAACGTTTCATAGCGCGATGCCCGTCCCGCGGCCTTCCAGGACCTTCCGAGCACAACTGCCGCAGGGCGGCGCCTTCCCTCCACCCCCTCGGAAGTCCCGTCGCCGGGAACGCTGGCTGTTTGCCGCCATTCAACGAAATTCCGAAGGGGGTTGTAAAGGCCGCTTCTGTGAGGTGCGCAGCTCAGGGCCATTTCACTTTTTTGGGTGGCCTTTCTGGCTCTTTATCTTAGTCCTTGCTCCTAATCTTAATCCTAATCAAAGCCAATTCTGATTGGCGGTTGCACGACGGAGATTACGATTAGGATTAAGATTAGGATTAGGTTGAGAGATTAGGATTTAGGATTGAGGTTAGGAGGGACCACCCCCAAAAGTGAAACGCTCACCTCTGCCAGCCGCGGACAAAAATGTGCTTGAGTGGATTCCCAGTGAGTCGTATTCTAGCCGAAACCGAGCACACAGCTCTATGGCTAGGACCGTTAAAACCAAGCAGCGGCTTTGGCCGCACCCGCCGGAGTTGCAGGGCAACCCACCTCCGGCATCCAGGACCGCAAGCGAAAACCTCGACCGAACCACGCCTATGAAGACAATGGAGACGGGGGCGCATGAGCGAAGGGCCTTTACACTCATCGAGTTGCTGGTCGTCATCGCCATCATCGCCATCCTGGCGGCGATGCTGCTGCCGGCGCTGACGCGGGCCAAATGGAAGGCCTACGGCGCGCAGTGCATGAGCAACGAAAAGCAACTCCTCACGGCCTTCCTCCTGTATGCCGACGACAACAATGGGCTGATGCAGCCGACCGAACCAAGCCTGGGAGCGCCCCAGGAATACTACGCCGGCGGCTACTGGGTTGCCCCTACCATCTCGGCGGGCATGACCGAGCGCCAGGCGATTGACAATGTCCTCAATGGTCTGAAGCAGGGCCTGCTCTGGAAATACGCGCCCGCGGCGGGGGCCTATCACTGCCCCGGCGACCTGCGTTTCCGGCGTCTGGTAGGGAACAAGTGGGCTTACGACAGTTACTCGAAAGTGGACGGCCTGGCCGGGGGCATGTGGCAGACCGGTGATGGAGTGCATCCCCTCAAGAAGATGACCGAGGTGCCGGAGCCCGCCAAGACGCTGGTGTTTGTTGAAGAGGAGGATTCCCGCAACTACAACGAGGGCACTTGGGTCATCAATGTTCAGGCCGGCGGGACCACCGCCGGCTGGGTGGATTCGCTGGCCGTCTGTCACAACAACGCCACCACGCTCAGCATGGCGGACGGTCATATTGAGGCCCACAGATGGATGGAGGGGTCAACCATTCGAGCCGGGGCCGACGCCGGCAACGGACTGGATACTTGGTTCTACTGGCCTTTGGCCAACGGCGGAAAAGACAGGGATTTCGCTTTCGTCGAACCGCGCTACAAGTACGCGGAATGGCCCAAGTTCACAACCAGACCCCATTGAGCAAGCCGCAGCCCGAACCGCCCGCTACTTTGCCAGGGCCGCGGCGAGCGCGTCGAGGCAGCGCTGGTTTTCCTTGGGCCTGCCAACCGAGATGCGGACCCACTCCGGCAGTTGATAGCCGTCCATGGCGCGGACAATGACGCCCCGCCTTTGCATCTCGTGGCACACCCGCTGGCCCTGGCCCACGCGCACGAGGATGAAGTTGGCGGCGGAAGGGACAAATTCGAGCCCCAGTTTCCGGAAGGCGCGGACGTAGAACTTGAGGCCGCGCGCGTTGAGGCGGCGGCTCTGCTCGGCATGGGCGGTGTCGTCCAGGGCGGCCAGGGCGCCGGCCTGGGCGATGGCGTTGAGGTTGAACGGCTGGCGAATTTTCTCCAGTTCCGCAATGAAATCCGGGTGGCCGATGCCATAGCCCAGGCGCAGGCCGGCCAGGCCATAGATCTTCGAGAAGGTGCGCAGCAAGACCAGGTTCGGTCTCCGGCCGCTGCGGATTTCCGGCAGCAGGTCCAGGGGTTCGTCCAGGAAGTCCCGATAAGCTTCGTCCAGGATGAGCGCGGCATTTTCCGGAACCGCGTTCACCAGGCGGGTGACTTCCTCGGGCGAGGCGATGGTGCCGGTCGGATTATTGGGGTTGGCGACGAACACCACGCGCGTGTGCGGGGTGATCGCGGCCAGCATCGCTGGCAGATCGTGGCCGTAGTTCCTGGCGGGCACCACCACCAACTGGGCGCCGAACAGGGCCGTGACGATGGGATAAACCGCGAAGCAGTATTGCGACACCACGACCTCGGCCCCGGGCGCGAGCAGCGCGTGCCCGATGAATTCGAGCAGTTCGTTGGAGCCGTTGCCGAGGATGAGGTGGGCCGGCGTGACCCCGAGTTTGGCCGCCAGTTTCTGCCTCAGATAAAAGGCATTGCCATCCGGGTACAAGTTGGCCTGGCCCAGCGCGCGGCGCATCGCCGCCACCGCCAGCCGCGAAGGGCCGAGCGGGTTCTCGTTCGAGGCGAGCTTGATGATCTCCTCGGCTGGCCGGCCCAGTTCCCGGGCGACTTCCTCAATCGGTCGTCCGGGCTGATAGACCGGGAGGTCTTTCAAGGCCGGGTTCAAGGCCAAAGGCATACTCGATCCTCAATAGACCACCAGCGAGCGGACTGGATAGTCCTTGAGCTTCTGGCGGCCGCCCAGAAAGCTCAGCTCGATGAGGAAGGAGATTTCGAGGATACTGGCGCCGAGGCGTTGAATGAGCAGTGCCGCGGCGGCCGCCGTCCCGCCGGTCGCCAGCAGGTCGTCAATCAACAGCACCCGGCTGCCGGGCTTGAGGGCGTCCACGTGCACGGCCACGGTGGCGGCGCCGTACTCCAGCGCGTATTCCTGCTCCAGCGTCTGGAAGGGCAGTTTGCCCTTCTTGCGAATCGGCACGAACCCGGCCTGGAGTTTCACCGCCGCCGCCGCCGCAAAGATGAACCCGCGCGCGTCGATGCCCACCACGCCATCCACCATGCCGGGTTTGAAGCCTGCGGTCAGCAGTTCGACGCTGCCCGAAAACAAGCGCGCGTCTGCCAGGAGGGGGGTGATGTCTTTGAACTGGATGCCGGGTTTGGGAAAATCAGCCACGGTTCGGATGGCGCGTTCGAGCTCCCAAACCGCCGGGGGCGAGCCAATCATAGTAGTGGTCAGGGTTGGTTGGGCAAGGCCGCGGTTCTGCTTGAGACTTCGGACCCCGGACTGCCGACTGCGATCCTCACGTCTTGGTCATCTCCATCTTTTCAATCATTTTCCGGAGTTTTATCAAGGCAATGTTTTGGATTTGGCGCACCCGTTCGCGGGTGACGCCGAACTTCAGGCCGACCTCTTCGAGGGTCTTTTGGGCCCCGCCCTCCAGCCCGAAGCGGGCGCGCAGGATCGTCGCCTCGCGGGGGTCCAGGCTCTTGACCATCTCCCGGAGCATGCGGATGAGCGTCTTTTCCTCCAGTTGTTCGTAGGGGGTATCAGCGCTTTCGTCCTGGACCACCTCGGCGAAATTATTCGAGTCCTCGTCGCCGATCGGGGCATCCAGGGAGGCGGGCCGGATCGCGGCCATGCGCATCTGCGCGACCCGCGAGGCGCTAATGCCCAGTTCCTCGCCCAGCTCCTCATCGGTCGGTTCACGCCCCAATTCCTCCTGCAGTCGCAGCGCCGTGCGCCGCATCTTGGAGATTTTGTCCACCAGGTGGACCGGGAGGCGGATGGTTTTCGACTGGTTGGCCAGGGCCCGCTTGATCGATTGCTTGATCCACCACGAACCGTAGGTGGACAATTTGCCGCCCTTGGCAGGGTCGAACCGCTCGACCGCCTTCATCAGGCCGATATTGCCTTCGCTGATCAGGTCCAGCAGCGGCAGGCCGATGCCCTCGTAATCGCGGGCAATCTTGACCACCAAGCGCAAATTGGCTTTGATCATTTGCTCGCGCGCCCGCCTGTCGCCTCGCTTGATCCGCGCGGCCAGCTCAATCTCCTCCTGGGGCGTCAGCAACTTCACCTGCCCAATCTCCCGCAGGTAAAGCTTGATCGCCGTGTCCCCATCGTAAGCCGACCGCTCGCGGCCCCGCCACAGGGAGGCCTCGGCCTCGGCCTCGGGGGCAAGCTGTTCTTCGGGTTCGCTCGCCTTCAGGGCCGCCTCTTCCTTGGCCAGCTCCTCCTCCTTGGGCTCCTCGTCCTCTTCTTTGCCCAAGTCCTCGTCCTTGGGAGACTCCTCGTCCCGAGGGAACTCCTCCGGCGGGGCTGGACCCGGCTGGCCCGGCAACTCGGGCGCCTCGCTCCGGCCGGACGCCGGGACCCGCCGGGCCCGGTGGCGGCCTTTTGGTCGGCTCACTTTGTGGTGTTTGTTACGAGCTGCCATAAACTGGGGTTGAGAGCTTACTTCCGAGGCGCGCGTTGGCAATGAAATTAAACCAGCCAGCTTCGATCGGCCCCAGCCAAAGTAATTATCAAAGGAGCGCGCCATGGGAAATTGGTTCTCTTACCCATCTACGCCTAACAACACTCTTAGGTTGTCGAAGTTGCGCATAAACTGGTCCTTTCGGGCCGCTCCGGCCGGCCAGTGTGCGCAAGCCCATCAGAAACCATACCTATTTTGTCCGTTAGACGACAATTCCTGCAATAATGTTCAAATCAACCCCTTCCCACCCAGGCTCCGTCGCCCTCTGCCTGACTATTGCAGGAAAGTCGGTGAAAGGAAGTAGAGCTGTCCGGCGCGGAGCTTGGGCATTTCCAGGCCCAGGTCCACCTTGAGCACTTTCGCGTCGGTCTTGCCAAACAAGCGGAACAGGTCCGACCAGTCATAACGCTGCTGGTAGCGAACGAGGTTGGCGGAGGGAGTGCCGGCGATTTTCTTGGCGCGTTCCACCGCGTCATCGAAGTTGCCCAACTGGTCCACGAAACCATAACGGTAAGCCTCGGTGCCGGAGAGCACCCGCCCGTCGGCGTAGCTGGTCCAGTCGCCGCTGAGGGCGCGGCCGGCGTCCTGGTTCTTTTGGTGCGCCCAGTTGCGTCCTTCCGCCACCACGCTCTTGAACCGGCCGAAGGTCTCATCGATCAGCGCCTGGAGCATTTGCCGTTCCTCGGACGTGACCTGGTCGGGGTCGCGCTCGCCGCTGAACATGTCCTTGTATTTCCCGCTCTTATATACCATGGGCCGCAAGCCCACCTTGTCCATCAAACCCCGGTAGTTCCAGGTGTGCAGGATCACGCCGATGCTGCCGGTAATCGTCATTTCATTCGCCACGATCCAGCGGCAGGGCGACGAGACATAATAGCCGCCTGAGGCGGCCAGGTCGCCCATCGAGGCCACCACCGGCTTGCCATTTCTCTTTTTCTGAAAACTGGCAATGGCCCGGTAAATCTCGTCCGCCGCCAACGGCTCGCCGCCGGGAGAATCCACCTTCAGAATGACCGCTTTGACGTCCTCATCCTCCAGCGCGCGCCTCAGCTCCGCCTTGAGCACCTCCACCATGCTGAAACCGCCCTGCTCGAACAGATGGCTGGTAATGAGGCCGTTGATCGGCACCACGGCAATCTTGTCCGTCACATGGGCCTCTCTGGCCATGGCCACTTCCTCGATTCTGGGACCATAGGAGTGGGTGTACCTGACGCCTTCGCCCAGGCCCAGGCTGCCAACCAGGCTGGCGAGGTTCCAGAACACGCTCAGGGCCAGCAAGACCAGCAGCAGGATGGCGAAGATCATCCAGCCTCGCCCGCGGCGAGGCTGTGGCGGCGGGCGCGCAGTTGACGGCGGCGGCAACGGAACGACCACCGGCGGCGGCGAGGGCGGGGGGGCCGGGTTGGCCGGTGGCGGCGGTAATGGCGGCGATCCAGAATTGTCTTCCATAGCAGGTGAAGGCTAACCCAAACCCCGCCCGGCGGCAAGCCTGCAATCGCCTGCCCGGCCGGCCGGCTCAGGTGGGTGAGCGGCTGATGCCAACGCGAATTGGAATTATTTCACGGGGCGAGCCGCCGCCCTGGGTTTGAGGCCCAGGCAAGGCCGAGGCAGGCTGGGGCGGCCCTATAAGCGCGCCACCAGGAGTTCGCGCTGGAAGATCAGTTCCTTGGGCAGGTGCGAGTAGAGCTTCATGAACAGCTCTTCCTGGAGCATGGCTTCGCGGCGCCACTCTTCATTGTTCACCGCCTGGGCCCTTTCGAACGTTTCCAGCGTAAAGTCGGCCAGGCCGGTCAGGTCGAAGCTCTTGGAGCTGGGGACCCAGCCCAGGGGGGTCTCGTCCGCGTCGATACGCCCGTGGCAGCGGTCGACGATCCACTTGAGGACGCGCATGTTTTCGCCGAAACCAGGCCAGAGGAATTCGCCCTGCCCATTCTTGCGGAACCAGTTGACGTGGAAGAGACGCGGCGGGTGCTTGATGGCGCGGTGCATGTTGATCCAGTGGCGGAAGTAATCCCCCATGTGATAGCCGCAGAACGGCAGCATGGCCATCGGGTCGCGCCGGACCTGCCCGGCGCCGCCAACAGCCGCCGCCGTCATTTCCGAACCCATGGTGGCGCCGACGTAAACGCCGTGGACCCAGTTGAAGGCCTGAAACACCAGCGGGACCGTGTCGGTGCGGCGGCCGCCGAAGATGATGGCGCTGATCGGGACGCCTTGCGGGTCATTGGCCTCTGGGGCCAGCACCGGATTGTTGGTCATCGGCGCGCAAAAACGGCTGTTGGGATGCGCGGCCGGTGCTTTGGAGTCGGGCGTCCAGCGGTTGCCCTTCCAGTCCAGGCATTCCTTGGGCGGGGGGCCGTCTTTGCCTTCCCACCAGACATCCAGCTCCGGCGTCAGCGCGACATTGGTGTAGAGGGTATCGCGCGCTATCATCTCCAGGGCGTTGGGGTTGGATTTCGAGTTGGTGCCCGGCACCACGCCGAAATAGCCGGTCTCGGGATTAATCGCATAAAGCCGGCCGTCGGCCCCGGGCTTCATCCAGGCGATGTCGTCGCCGATGGTCGAAATCTTCCAGCCTTTGAAATACGGCGGCGGAATCATCATGGCGAAGTTGGTCTTGCCGCACGCGCTGGGGAAGGCGGCCGCCACATAGGTCTTTTCCCCGGCGGGCGATTCCACGCTCAGAATCAGCATGTGCTCGGCGAACCAGCCTTCCTGGCGCCCGAGATAGGAGCCGATCCGCAGGGCGAGGCACTTCTTGCCCAGCAACACGTTGCCGCCATAATTGGAACCGACCGAAATGATCGTGTTGTCCTGGGGGAAATGGGCGATGTAGCGGCGGTCCGGATCGATGTCCAGCATGCAGTGCAGGCCCCGGTTGAAATCGTCATCGTTGCCCAACTGTTCGAAGGCAACGTCGCCCATGCGGGTCATGATGCCCATGCTCAAGACCACGTAAATCGAGTCGCTCAGTTCGAGCCCGACCTTGGTCAGCGACGAGCCGGGCGGCCCCATGAGATAAGGAATGACGTAGAGCGTGCGTCCCCGCATGGCGCCCTCGGTCAGGGCGCGCAGCCGGTGGTACATCTCCCGGGGCGCCATCCAGTTGTTGGTCGGGCCGGCCTCTTCCTGGTCTTTGGTGCAGATGAAGGTGAGCTGTTCGACGCGCGCGACATCGTTGGGGTGGGAGCGATGATAGTAGCAGCCGGGCAGCTTGTCCTGGTTCAACTTAATCAGCAGGCCCTTTTCCACGGCCTGGGCGGTGAGCACCTGGGCCTCGGCCTTGGAGCCGTTGCACCAGTGGACCCGGTCGGGGCGGCAGAGGTTGACCATCTCGGCCACCCAGCCCAACACCGCCTTATTGCTCGTGTTGCATTTCCCTAATGATTCCTTCGTCATAGTTGTTTGTCTTGCCCGCGGTCAGGCCCGGGGGGCCGCCGACTTCAGTTGGGGCGGCAAAACTATGCCCTGCCGCCGGCTCGGGTCAAGCCTTCATCGATTATTTTTGGGGCCATCAAAGTCTGGCCAAGCAACCAGTGGTCTGTTAGGTTGCCGGAGCCGATGAACATCCCGGGCAACAACTGGATGCAGGAGTGGCTCGAAGGGCTGGGTCAACTCACGCTTTTGGCCAAAGAAGCGGTCGTGTCGCTGCTCACCCTGAAGGTGGCCTGGCGCGACCTGCTTTACCAGGTCTATTTCATTGGCGTGAAGTCTCAGTCGGTGGTGCTCATCACCGGGGCGTTCACCGGCATGGTGCTGGGGGCGCAGACCTATTTCCAGTTTCACAAAGTCAAGATGGACACCGCCACCCTGGCGGTGGTGAGCATCTCGATGTGCAGCGAATTGGGGCCGGTGCTAACCGGGTTGATGGTGGCGGGGCGGGTCGGGGCGGCCATCGCGGCCGAGTTGGGCACCATGCGCGTGACCGAGCAGATTGACGCCTTGCGCACGCTGGCGACGCACCCGGTGGATTACCTGGTGGTCCCGCGGCTGCTGGCCCTGCATCTGGCGCTGCCCTTGCTGTGCGCGGAGGCCATTGTGCTCGGCATTGCCGCCGGTTACGTGGTCGGGGTCCATTTGCTGGGCATCGATCCGACCTATTTGTGGTACAATGCCCAGAAACACACCACCTCGGCGGACGTGACGATTGGCTTGATCAAAGCCGTGATCTTCGGCGGCATCGTCGCCCTCATTGGCTGTTACAAGGGCTTGTCTTGCGGCGAAGGGGCCCAGGGCGTCGGCCGCGCCACCACCGAGGCCGTCGTCTATGCCTCCATCACCATTCTCATCACCAATTTCTTCCTCACCCTGACGCTCGGCAGGATGTTGCACACGCTATGATTGAAGTGCGGCAACTGAAGAAGAGCTTTGGCCCCAACCAGGTTCTGGACGGCGTCAGCTTCCAGATTGAAAAGGGAGAGTCGGTGGTCATTATTGGGCGCAGCGGCGGCGGCAAGAGTGTCTTGCTCAAGCTCCTCATCGGGTTGCTCAAGCCCGATGCGGGGGCGGTGCTGATCCAGGGCGAGGACATTGTGCCCATGAATGAGCGGCAGTTGCTCCGCGTGCGCCGCAAATTCGGGATGCTCTTCCAGGGGGCGGCCCTGTTCGATTCCATGACCGTCGCCCAAAACGTGGCCTTTGCCTTCCGCCGCGACCATTCGCTCTCGGAGGGCGAAGTCGCCCGGCGGGTCGGGGAAGTGCTCGAGATGGTTGATTTGCCCGGCACCCAATCGCAGAACCCCTCCGAGCTGTCCGGCGGGATGCGCAAACGGGTGGGGCTGGCCCGGGCCATCATTTACCAGCCGGAGATTGTCTTGTATGACGAGCCGACCACCGGGCTGGACCCGATCGTGGCCGACAGCATTGACCGGCTGATCCTGCGCGTCCGCGACCGGTTGGACGTCACGACGGTGGTCGTGACGCACGAAATGCGCAGCGCGCAGCGGCTCGGCCAGCGCATCCTCATGTTGCACGAGCGGAAGATTTACGCGACTGGAACCGCCGACGAGATTTTCCGGTCGGCAGACCCTGTCGTGCGCCGGTTCATTGACGGGGTTTCGGAAGACAAGGGAGCAGCCACCGGCCCGCCGGGCGGAGACTCGGCCAAAACGCAGCCGCAGGGCGGAGCGGGAATCCTCAACGCCAGCCCGGCAAGGCAGCCATGAGCAAGAGCTGTAAACCGAAAAATCCACCTCCCGCGGCCAGGGCAAGCGTCCCGCGCACTGAACCGTCGCCCCTGTGGTTGCCCCTCAGCGCCGGCCGGCGCCGCCCGCCCCCTGTCTGCCAGCGGCCGAAGCAGGGGGTGAGGGGGAAGCGGCGCGGGCGGTGCCATTGGCTCTCCAAGCTCAAGCGGTCGCCATGAAGGTCAGAAGCTTATGAACAAGACACGGTTGGAGTGGAAAGTCGGGTTGTTTGTCTTCATCGGTTTGGTGCTGCTGGTTGGGCTGTTGCTCGAGTTCAGCAAGGGCACGACCTTCTTCCAGCCGACCAACACGGTCTATCTGGACGCCCCGGATGTGGTCGGTCTCAAGGTGCGCGCTGACGTCCTCATGTCCGGGGTGAAGGTGGGCAGCGTATCGGCTATCGACCTGGCTCCCGATGGGAGGAGCGCCGCGATTACCCTGAGGATTTACAAGCAGTACAAGATTCGCCAGGATGCCCGCTTCCTCATCGAGCCCTCGGGGCTCCTGGGCGATCAATATGTCGCCATTCTGCCCACCGAGAATAAAGGGCCGGTGTTGGGGAACGGGGCCCACGCCAAGGCGGAGGCCCCCTTCAACCTGCAGGAGTTCGCCCGCTCGGCCGGCGAACTCATCGAGCGGGTGGACGAAACGGTCAAACGGCTCAGTAGTATGATTGACGACGTGCATCGACACGTGCTCAACGAACGAACCATGACCAATTTCGCGGCCGTCGCCGGCAACCTCCGGCTTGCTTCCGAACAGGCCCTGGCTGCCCTGGGCAGCCTGAATGCCCTGGTGTCATCCAACGGCCCGGCCATCACCCAGTCCGGGAGCAACCTGGTCCTCTTTTCGGACCAGATGGACCAGTTCGCGACCTCCTTGAACGGTCTGGTGGCGAGCAATCGAACCGAAATCACCGCCACCGTGAAAAACCTGGAAGCCTCGACCCAGATGCTCCAGGGCCTGCTGGCAGACGTCCAGGCGGGCAAAGGCCTGGCCGGAAACTTGCTCAAGAATGAACAACTGGCGATCCAGGTCTCCCAAGTGACCTCCAATTTGAGCGTGACCACCAGCAACCTCAACCGCCTGGGGCTTTGGGGCGTGTTGTGGCAGCATAAGCCCCCCAAAGCCGCCGCCTCACCGCCCCCGCCGCTGACTTCGCCCAAGAACCCCTCTGCCTCCCATTGACTTGTTGACTTATGGCTCTCTGGCTCATTCGCATCCTGTTCCTGCTCTTGTGCGCCACCGCTGGTTATGCCGTCAGCCAGGTGCGGCCGGAGTTTGTCAGCCTGCCCCACAGCGGGCTGCTCGGCCTGGCGGTTGGTTTCGGCTTCGGCTGGCTGATGATCGCCGTGGACGAAATGCTCAAGGGCTTTTCCTTGCGGGCCTTTTCGGCCACCACCTTCGGCCTGCTCCTGGGTACGGTGGTGGCGCTGCTCATCGACCGCTCGGGCCTCTTCGAAAACGTCGTCGAGATGCCGACCCGCTGGCTGATTCGGCTCAGCCTGTTTCTGAGCTTCGGCTACATCGGCATCGTCCTGGCCATGCGCAGCAACAAGGAGGATTTTTCCCTCATCATTCCCTACGTCCGGTTCGCCCCGCAGAACAAGCCCGACAACCTGCTCTTGCTGGACACCAGCGTGATCATCGACGGCCGCATTGCCGACCTGATTGAAACCAATTTCCTCGAAGGGCTGATTGTCGTGCCCCGGTTCGTGTTGAAGGAATTGCAGCAAATCGCCGATTCCAGCGACGCTGTCAAACGGGCCCGCGGCCGCCGCGGCCTCGAGGTGCTCAATCGCATCCAGCGCAATCCCCGCAACGAAGTGAAGATTCATGACGGCGATTTTCCAGACGAGAAGGACGTGGACGCCAAGCTGATTCGGTTGGCGCGCAACCTGGGCGCCAAACTCTTCACCAATGATTACAACCTGGGCAAGATCGCCGAACTCCAGTCGGTCAATTACGTCAACATCCACGAGGTGGCCAAGTCCCTCCGCCTGGTGCTGCTGCCGGGCGAGACCCTCTCCTTGCGCCTGGTGCGCGAAGGCAGGGACAAGGGCCAGGGGGTCGGCTACACCCCGGACGGCACCATGGTGGTGGTGAACAACGCCCAAAACCTGGTCGGCCAGCAGGTGGAAGTGCAGGTGCAGAGCCTCCTCCAGACCGGCGCCGGCGTCATTGTCTTTGCGGAATTGCGGGCGCCGCTGGGCGGGACCGATTTCCTCCCCAGGAATCCCAAGCCCGAGCCGCGCAGCCAAGCCCCATGAGACCTTCCCGGGCTCAACTCCTGGGCCGTTTGAAGCGGCTTCTGCCGCCCGGCGAAATCAGCTTCGCGGACTCGCTGCTCGCCGCCCACGCCGGCGACCAGTGGTTCGCCACGCACAAGCCCGAGGCGGTCGCGCTCCCCCGCCGCGCCGCCTCGGTGGCCGCGCTCCTGCGCTTCGCTCACCAGCACCGTATTCCGGTCACCGCCCGCGGCGCCGGCCACGGCTATGTGGGCGGTTGCGTGCCCGTCCAGGGAGGCATCGCCCTCTCCCTGGCCCGCATGAACCGCATCCGGGAGATCAGCCCCACCGATTTTGTGGCCGTAGCCCAAGCGGGGGTCATCACCGCCCACCTCCAGGCGGCCGTCGAGAAAAAGGGCCTCTATTACCCGCCTGACCCGGCCAGCCGGGCCGAGACCTCCCTCGGCGGCAACATCGCCACCAATGCCGGCGGGCCGCGCTGCTTGAAATACGGCGTCACCCGAGACTATCTCCTGGGCTTGGAAGCGGTCCTGGCGGACGGGACGCTCGTGCGCCTGGGCAGCCGCGCGCACAAGAACAAAACCGGGTTTGATTTTGTGCGGCTCTTCGCCGGCTCTGAAGGCCTGCTGGCGGTGGTGACCGAGGCGACGTTAAAACTGCTGCCCCTGCCCCCGTTTCGCGCCTGCCTGGCCGTCGGCTTCGCCGCCACCCGCGACGCCACCCGGACACTCCACGCCGTTTTCGCCGCCGGCTTTTTGCCCTCCGCCCTCGAGGTGGCCGATGCCTTCACGCTCGCGGCCGCTTATGACCGCACCCGGAGCACCCGCCTGCGGGGATGCCAGGCCCACCTCATCGTGGAACTGGACGGGCAGGAACATTCCGTCCGCTCCGAGTTGCGCGAGGTCCAGCGCCTCGTGCGCCGGCAAAACCCCCGCTTCGTCCAGCGGGGCTTGGGCGCCAGGCAGTGCGAAGCCCTCTGGCAAATCCGGCGCGAGTTCTCCTACGCCCTGCGCGACACCGGCCTCACCAAGTTGAATGAGGACGTGGTCGTGCCGCGCGGCCGGTTGGAGGACTTGTTCGGCTTGGCCGCCAAGCTGCAAAAGAAGCACGGTTTGCCGGTCGCCTGCTTCGGCCACGCCGGCGACGGCAACATCCACGTCAACGTGATGGTGGATTACAACCGACCGCAGGCCGCCCGCCGCGCCGAGGCGGCCTTGGCGGAGCTGTTCGCCCAGGTCCTCGACTGGGGCGGGGCCATTACCGGCGAGCACGGCATCGGCCTGGCCAAGAAGGCCTGGTGGCCCTTGGCGGTTTCCCCGGCGGTGCTGCAACTCCACCGCACCCTCAAGCGGGCGCTGGACCCGCGCGGAATTCTCAATCCCGGAAAGTTCCTCTAACCGCTAACGATTCGGTGCCTTGGGCAGTGCGCGCGGCCCGCCTGCCGGCTTGGGTCCCAACCCGTCGGGAAACACCTTCGACTATCTGGCTTTCTGTCACTTTTCAGTGAACAAAAGCGCAAAACGGGCAGCCTGGCGCCGGGCCAGCGCTCAGGGCACCCGGGCCGCCCGCTGGCGACCTCGGTGAGCAACTGCCGGCCAGCCAAGCGCCCCCGTCAGTGCCGGTCGTGATAGGGATTGTCCCCGCCACGCCCGCCACGGTAGCCGCCGCCCCCGCCGCCCTGAGGCCGTTCATCGCGCGGACGGGCCTCGTTGACCGTCAAGGAGCGGCCCTGGAAGTCCTTGCGGTGAAACATGGTAATGGCCTTCGTCGCGTCTTCCTGAGACCCCATTTCAACAAAGGCAAAACCCCGCGACCGTCCCGTGGCCCGGTCTTGCATAATGTTAACCCCGACTACCGCCCCAGCTTGCGCAAAGTAGTCCTGCAGGTCGTTTTCGGTTGTCGTGAAGGCTATGTTCCCCACGAATAATCTGGCTGCCATAATTGTTTTCGCTCTCTCCGCTGCTCGGGCTGGTGAACGTTCCTGTTCGGAGGTCTCAAATCGTTTGCTCTGAAAGCACAAAAGACAATTTCCGCATCACCGAGTCTTTGCTGCTGAATTGCCCCTATTAAAGAACAACTCCGGCCAACAAACAAGCAAATAATTACGCCTTGACGGCCCCGCCCACCAGGGCGACAAATTCCCCTTTGAGCGAGCGGCGGGCAACTGCCCCCAGCAGCTCGGCCGGGCGACCGCGCAGGTATTCTTCGAATTTCTTGGTCAATTCGCGCGCCAGCACCACTTGGCGCTCGGGAAAAACCTCCTGCAGTTCCGCCAGCAGCTTCGCCACCCGGTAGGGCGATTCGTAAAGCACGAGCGTCCCGGGCACAGTCTTGAGTTCCTCCAGCCGCGCGCGGCGTTGCCCCGATTTGTGCGGCAGGAACCCCACAAAGTGGAACTCTTGGGTCGGCAGCCCGCTCGCCGTCAGGGCCGCCACCAGGGCGCTGGGCCCGGGCACCGGCTCCACGCGCAACCCGGCGGCGATGGCAGCCCGCACCACGCGCTCGCCCGGGTCGCTGATGCCGGGACTCCCCGCGTCGGTCACCAGGGCGATCTTCTCACCCCGGCGCAGCCGCTCAATAATCTCCTCGCTCCGCCTGGCTTCGTTGAACTGGAAGCAGCTCACCAGCGGCTTGGAAATCCCGAAATGCTTGAGCAGTTGCCCCGTCCGGCGCGTGTCCTCGGCGGCCACCGCGTCGCATTCCCTCAGCGTGCGCAAGGCGCGCAACGTGATGTCTTCCAGGTTGCCGATCGGCGTGGCTACCAGGTAGAGCGTGCCGGGTGTCAGGGGCGGCAGCGGCGGTTGCATGGGCGCAGGGGGGGCGCTCTAAGCCGGCGGGCGCTCTCCCGTAATCGTAGTGGGGCAGGCGTCCCGCCTGCCAGCCGGGCGTCTGGCCCGCGTAGTGGGGCAGGCGTCCCGCCTGCCAGCCGGGCGTCTCGCCCGCCAATCGGCCGCTTCATGGTCCCTAAGCGCGGTCCAAAGGCCGTCGAAACTTTCCCTTAACCATCGTTCGGCGGCGCCCCAATTTTCAATTTTCAATTTCCAATTCTCAATTCGGAGGTCGAAACCACCTATGGCAGCTCAGGCACGGCGTCTTCCGCTCAGCGTTTGCCAGGCGGCGAGGTACTTCGCCAGGCGCTCGGCCTCGGCTCTACCCACTTGGCCAAAGCGGCGCACGTCCAGGTTGTCTTCCAGGTCGGCTAGTTTTACCCGGCGGGCCAGGGGATTGCCGGCGGCGCGGTTGACCAATTCCTGGTAAGGCTCGCCCGCGCGCTTGGTCAGGCAATCGAGGGCCTCCAGGACTTCCTCGGGGAACCCCTCCCGCTTGAGGTCCGCCAGCGTCCACTGGGTGTCCTCGGGCACGTCGTGCAAAACGGCCACGATCTTCTCCACCGCGCTTTCGACCCGGCCCATCACCCGCAGCGGGTGCAGGATGTAGGGCGGGCCGTAACGGTCCCGCTGGCCCCGGTGCGCCGCGACCGCAATGCCGATGGCCTTTTCCAGCAGCGCCAACTCAGGCGCCTGTGCCGGCAACGCCGGCTGCGGCTCCGTGGCCCTCGAGTTCATACATGACTATCTGCCCAATCCGCCTAACCTGCCTAAAGTGAACCACAAATCCCGTGGATGACAAGGACTTATCCCAACGACCGTTCAAGACGGGGGCCATTTCACTTTTTTGGGCGGCCCCCTAACCTCAATGCTAATCCTAATCTCTTAATCCTAATCCTAATCCTAATCTCCTAATCCTGGGAGCAAGGATTAAGATTAAGATTAGGAGCAAGGATTAAGATAAATAGCCAGAAAGGCCGCCAAAAAAAGCGAAATGCTCCCGTTCAAGATGGCACCAACCGCTCGCCCCACCGCGCCGGGGGAAGGCGCCCGCGGCTCCGCCGACGAAGGAACTCTCCCCTCATCCCGGCGCCGGCTGCGCCGCGTTGAGTGTCCGTACTTTACCCGTCACCCTGTACGTATTCTTTGCCCTTGTTGAACCTGGCGCAAGGGCCAATAATCCAAACGACTGGAATGAACTCAGCGCCGTCCAGTGGAGAGCTGCCCAAGGCCGGGCACGTGCCCGTTTCGACCGGAGCGGCCTTGCCGCACCCCGTGTCCGCGCGCGGTGCGCGCCTGCGCCGGCTCTGCCATCAGCTTGGCCAGTGCCTGGCGGTAGCCGCAATGGCCCTCGCCTGTTACTTGTTCATCAGCCGCTTCTTCCTGCAGTCCGTGCGCGTCGCCGGCCAGAGCATGGTTCCCACCTTGGAGAACTCCCAGCAATATCTGCTCAATCGTTGGGTCTATTACCTGCGCGCCCCGCGGGCCGCTGACATCGTGGTCATCCGCGACCCAGCCGACCGCCGCCTTTCGGTCAAAAGAATCATCGCCACGGCGGGCGATTCCGTCTATTTGAAAGACGGCAGCGTCTACGTCAACGGCCACAAGCTGCAGGAATCCTACCTCCCGCCAGGCACACTGACCTTTCCTGATGGAAGGCTCCCCGACCAATGGCTCCGCTGCGGCAAAGACCAGTACATCGTGCTGGGGGACAACCGCAAGAACTCCACCGACAGCCGCAATTACGGACCCGTCGCCCGCCGCGACATCCTGGGGCTGATCCTCCCCTGAGGCCCGCCCGGGGCTGGTGCGGCAGGCCGCTCGCCTGTCTCCGCGGGCCTCTCGCCAGCCTTGCTCTCCAGGGCAGACCCAGGCCGGATTCAAGCATTCCAGCGCAGGCCCCTGGACCGTCCGGAGCGCCGGCTTGGACCTGCCGGCGCCGCAGGCGCGGCAGGCAGGAACCAGCCCTCCGCTTTCTTGAATCGCCCCTGGGCCAGACCCCACTGCATTTGACTATTGCTTGTCCCGCGCCATTTGGTAGAGTTGATGGCCGCGAACCTGACCACCGCACTGGAAGGAACAAAGCGGGCCGCCAGGCGGGGTCGCGGTCCGGGGACCGTGATTGCGATGCACCATGCAGCGTATGCGGATACTCCTTCAGCAAAAAGATTCGGGCCTCTACTTCAAAGGCCTCGATGCCTGGGTGCGCAATAGCCTGGAGGCAGCGGATTTCGTCAGTTCCACCGCCGCCATCGACTTTTGCGTGACCAAGAAACTCGCCGACGTTCAACTCGTCCTGAAGTTCGAGAAAGAGAAATACGACATCGTCTTGCCGGTCCAGGCAGGCGAACCAGCCCGCGCCGCCCTGCCGAGGCCCTCGCTTTAGGCGCCTGTTTCGGGCATTGGCTTTGAACGGAGTCGGCGCCTTTCCAGCTCGCAGGCTTGCTTAATTTGCGCCCGGCACTAGGCTGTCAACCATGAGCGCCAACTCACTTGACGCAGCCAATCACGCCCGGATTGCGGAATTGGGCCGCCGGGTGCTGGCAGGCGGCGCCGTCCGGCGGGCGGAGGCGTTGTGGCTGTTCAACCTGGAAAGCCGGGCCGACCTTTGGGAACTGCTGTCGTGGGCCAACCGCCTGCGCGAGCACTTCAAGGGCAACAAGGTCCACCTCTGCTCGATCATCAATGTCAAATCCGGCGGCTGCCCGGAGGATTGCCGGTTCTGCGCTCAATCGGCCTTCTCCCAGACCGAGTCCCCGCGCTACGCCCTGGTGGGACGGCAAGCCGTGCTCGCCGCGGCGGACGAGGCCAAAGCCAACGGCGTCAGCGGGCTGGGCCTGGTGGCGGCCTGGGCGGCTTTGGAAGAGGGACCGGCGCTGGACGCGCTCTGCCGCCGCCTGGAGGAATTGAAGCGCAGCGGCAAGGCCCGGCCACATGCGTCGCTCGGAATGATCAAGAGCCAGAAGGTGGCCGAGCGCCTCAAGCAGGCCGGCCTGGAATGCTACAATCACAACCTGGAAACCTCGCGGCGGTTTTTCCCGCAGGTCTGCACCTCCCACAGCTATGACGAGCGGCTCCAAACCATCCGGTATTTGCGCCAAGCGGGGATCAAGATTTGCTCCGGCGGCATCCTGGGCCTGGGCGAAACTGCCGAGGACCGCTGCGACCTGGCTTTCGCCCTCAAGAAGCTGGGCGTCCACATTGTCCCGCTCAACTTCCTGAATCCCATCCCGGGCACTCCCTTGGCCGGGCGGCCGCTCCTGCCCCCGCTCGAGGCCCTCAAGGCCATCGCCTGTTTCCGCTTCATTCTGCCCCGGCAGGAAATCACCGTCGCCGGAGGACGCACGGTCAACCTGCGCGATCTCCAGAGCCTGGTGTTCCTGGCGGGGGCCAGCGCCCTGCTGGTGGGCAACTACCTGACCACCCTCAACCGGCCAGTCGCGCAGGACCTGCAAATGCTCGCGGACCTGGGCCTGGACCCGAACTGGGACCGCCAGGGCTAAACGCACACCTTGTTGTCGCAATTGGCGCAGACCGACGTGTTCATCCGTTGCTGCATCCAGGTCTGGCCCAGCGCTGCCAGCGTTTCCGCCTTCAAAATCCGCTCGGCCATGGGAAAGACGATCCGCTCCTCCTTGTCAAAGTGCTCGCGCGAGTAACGCACGGCGCTCAGCAACAGGCCCTGGGCTTCCTTGAGCCGTTTGGCCTGGCGGATGCGCCGCAGGTGCCCGTCCATTTCTGCGTGCTCTTCCATGAAGGCGTCGCGCTGGCCAAGCTGCTCGAAACAGTGCTCCAGCGGCCCGATGAACAATTGGTCCTCGGTGCGCGAGTGGGCCTTCAACATGGACTCAAGCAGCGCCGCCAGCGATTTGAGCTCCGCCAGGGTCTTGAGCTTGGGCGTGGTGGTCTCGATATGATCGAGCATGTTGTGAAACACCAGGTGCTCGGCCAGCAAGGCTTCCGTGATTTTCATCGCCGCTACGCTTCTGTTCTTTGCCCGCCCCATTGTAGCACCAGCCGGGCGCACGGCCAAGCCTTTTCGCCGGGGCGCGTGGTCACAAGAATAGTTCGGGCGCCGGCGTGAGCCATTCGGCGAACGGGTGGGCGGCCCCGCAGTCGGGACAGTGGGTGAGGGGCGATTGCGCGCCACAATGAGGGCAGACGGCCTGGGTTTCGAAGGGATCGAAGCGGTTGGAACACTTGGCGCAGCGCCAGATGGGGCCGCTAATCGGCGCCTGGCGGCACGCCGGGCAGGCAAATCCCTGGCGGCGGGGCAACCGGTCCAGGCGCGCCAACAGCCGGGCGTGCATCAATCCCCGCCAGCAGTTCAGGAGGATGAACAGGCAGATGGCGCCAAAAAGCAGGTTGTGCGCAATCACCGCCAGCAGAATCAGCAGCGCCACGCCCGCGAAGCCAATGACCGTCGTGACCATCAGGCTGCGGGCCCGCCCGAGGGGGAACCAGAGCAAGGAGCGCAGAATCTGGCCGCCGTCGAGCGGATAGATCGGCAGGAGATTAAAGATGAGCAGGGCGAGGTTGATCCCCCATACCGCCTTGAGCAGGTTGAAGGCGTCGGGGGCGGCCTGCCCCCAGCCGGCGCCGCCGCCCAGGAACACCAGCAGGGTCAAAGGAGGGGCCAGCACGACGTTGACCAGCGGTCCGGCAGCAATGCTCCAGAGGGTGGCGCCAGGCCGCTGCGGCGGGGCCACATAAGCCACCCCGCCCAGCGGCCAGAGGATGATCTGCTCCGCCACGCCGCCCACCTGCCGGCACGCCAGGGCGTGGCCGAACTCGTGCAGCAGCACGACCGCAAACAGGGCCAGGTACTCCAGCACGTTCCAGGCAAACGAGGAATACGCCTTGGGCCGCGAGTTGATCTCATAAATGGCGACCAGGAACCAGGACCAATGCAGAAAGACATCGATTCCCGCGAAACGGAACAAGCGGATTGACCCTTGCCGTGTAGGCAACATGCCCATTAGATAGCACACGGAGCGAAAGTCCAACAAGCGCATTCGGACCTTCTTCTGTGTGGTCCTTCGGCCTTATCAAAGAGCGCGCAGCCCTCAGCTCGGCCCGGCGGGGCAGCGCTGGCGCTGCTCCCCCGACGAAGGAACTTTCCCCCTGTTGGCGTGCGGGTATGCCGCGCTGAGCCGCGCCCAGGCTTATTCTCCGAGGTTGCGGCGGAGCAACTCCCGAAGCCTGGCTGGAGCGAGCACGATGAGGCTTTTCCCCTTGGCGGCGACCAGCCCTTGTTCGCGGAATTTGGCGAGCGTGCGGGAGAAGGTCTCGCTGACGGTGCCCAGTTCGGCCGCCAGCACGCGCTTGGTGGTCTTGAGCTCGATGGCCACCGGCTCGTCGGCCTCGGGACGCGGGCAGCGCTTGACCAGCCAGTTGGCCAGCCGCGTTTCGACATCCTTCATGGTCAGGTCCTCGAGCTGCCGGAGCAGGTCCCGCAGGTGCGCGCTCATCGCCGCCAGCATCCGCAGCGCCAGCTCGGGCTGGCGCCTGAGCAAGGCCAGGAACCCGCCTTTATGCACCAGCAAGACCTGCGAGGATTCGAGCGCGCGCGCGTCGGCCGGGTAGCCGTGCAGGCTCGCCAGGGTCGCCTCGGCAAACGACTCGCCGGCGCGGAAGATGCGGATGACCTGTTCCTTGCCCAGCGGGTTGACCCGATGAACGTTGAGCGCGCCTTTTTGCACGATGAAGAAGCCCGCGGACGGGTCGCCCTCGTGAAAGAGATAATCATCCTTGTCGAGCGATTTGACGATTGTGATTTCCGCCAGCGCTTTCAGCTCCGCCGGCGCGAGCCCGGCAAAGAGCCGGCAGCTCCGCAAGGTGTTGGTAATAGCGGCCTGTTTGAATTCCGCAACTGAACCGGCCATAGCTCGCCCAAGCATTTGCTCAGTCTGGCACCAAGAAACCCAACCCGCAATCCCGGAGCTAATGCCCGGCGGCCCCGGCAGCGTGGAATCAGTTTGGCTAAGCCGAAAAGGCTGCCAAAAAATGTCAAATAAATGGCAAGCCGAGTGTAGTGCGCGATTGGCTTCAGTCATAGGGTGGGAGCAGAACTGTGGAAGCACCTACGACACATGCCACGGGCGCAGGCGAGCCGGCGGAGAAGAAGCGCGGCGGCCCGGCTCGGAGCAACGGCCTGCAGGATACTGCCTATGGTTCGCCCCGCGACTTTCTGGACAATCGCTTTGTCTATACCGTCGTTTCCGCGCGCGCGCGCGGCCTGTCGGTGGGGGTCAATCTCTGTCCCGATCGGAACTGCAATTTCCAGTGCGTCTATTGCGAAGTCCGCCGCAACGGCGATGCCCGCCAGCCTCTGGACGTGGAGGTGATGGCGGCGGAGCTCAAGAAAACCCTGACCTATGTCCGCGCCGGCCGGCTCCGGGAGCGTCCCTGGTACCGGACCCTGCCCGATGAGTTGCTCCAACTGCGCCATGTCGCCTTGAGCGGCGACGGCGAGCCGACGCTCTCCCCCAAGTTTGCCGAGGCCCTCCAGGCCGTCGTGCACATCCGGGCGCTGGGCGGTTTTCCCTTCAAGCTGGTGTTGCTGACCAATGGGACCGGACTGGACTTGCCGCACGTGCAGCAGGGGCTGAGGTGCTTTACCAAGAGCGATGAAATCTGGGCCAAGCTGGACGGCGGCACGCAGGCCTATGTCAACAAGGTCAACCGCTCGGATATTCCCCTCGACAAGATTCTGTCCAACATCTTGACGCTCGGCCGGCAGCGGCCGGTGGTCGTGCAGAGCCTCTTCCCCGCCATCAACTCCGAGGAGCCGCCCCTGGAGGAAATCGACCAGTACTCCCGCCGCCTGCTCGAACTCAAGAAGGCTGGCGCTGAGATTTCCCTCGTCCAGATTTATTCCGCCAACCGGCCCTCGCCCAACTCCGAAAGCGGCCACCTGCCCCTCAAGGTCTTGTCCCGCATCGCCCAGACCGTCCGGCAAACCACCGGCTTGAAAGCTGAAGTCTTTTAGTCATGAAATCCAAAGAGGTCTTCAGCCTCATGGTCCGGTTTTTTGGATTGGTTTTTCTCTATCAGGGCCTGGCCGCGGTGCCCGCCGCCTGGGCCACGTTCTGCCCGGTATTTCCCCATTTCCTGTTCCGCCACCTCTTTGGGTGCTTGTTGTTGGTCGCCTGGCCGCTGGCGGTTGGCTTTTGGCTGGTGCGCGGCGCGCCCTGGCTGGTGCGCCTTGCCTACGCCCCGGAGGAGGAGCGCACGACCAGTTAATGAAAACAGACTGCTTGCGAAACCTGGTCGCGGTCCTGGCCACCTGGGGCGCCGCCACGACGGCTCTGGCCGCCGACCAGGTGCTCTTCGACTTCACCGGCGATTTCGATTTGGGCCGGGTGGTGGCGACGGACGCGCAAGCAACCAAATCGGCGGATGGGTCAGCCTTGCGCGTCAGCACGGGACGCCAGACCGCGTGGCCGGGCGTCACCTTGCCGGCGCCCGGCGGGCATTGGGACCTTTCGCCGTTCGCCCAGGTCAGGTTGAAGGTGCGCAACCCCGGCGCCGACAAGCTCACGGTGTTTTGCCGGGTCGACAACCCGGGGGCCGACGGCACCGAGCATTGCGTGACCGGCTCGGCGGCGGTCGGCCCCGGAGCGACGGCGACGTTGCAGGTGCCGTTGACCCGGGCGAGCGCTGACCAGCTCGGGGGCAAGCTCTTTGGGATGCGAGGCTACCCGGTGGCGCCCGGCGGCCCTGGGACGGTGGAGCCGCGCAACCTCACGCAACTGCTGGTGTTCCTCAGCAAACCGGGCGCGGACCGCGTCTTCGAGGTGGAGGATATTCGCGCGGCGGGCACTTACACGCCCCCAACCGCCTGGGTCACCGATGCCGACCC
The DNA here is from genome assembly GCA_049518415.1 of Verrucomicrobiota bacterium. Lineage (GTDB taxonomy): Bacteria > Verrucomicrobiota > Verrucomicrobiia > Limisphaerales > UBA8199 > CAVQND01. The sequence continues at coordinate 20,191 of JBEKRX010000036.1, read as the reverse complement.
GTTCTTTCCCTTCATCGACACGTTCGGACAATACCGGCACAAGGACTGGCCTGGCAAAGTGAAATCCCTCGCCGACCTGGCGGCCGCGCGCGAGCAGGAAACGGCGCAACTGGCGGCCCGGCCCGGCCCGCCGGACTGGGACCAGTACGGCGGCTGGGCGGCCGGACCCCAACGGCAGGCGACCGGCTTTTTCCGCACCGAGAAGGTCAACGGCAAGTGGTGGCTGGTGGACCCGCAAGGACGGCTCTTTTTCTCGCACGGCCTTGATTGCGTGCGGTCCCTGGACACCACGCCGGTGGCCGAGCGCGAAAGCTGGTTCCAGGACTTCCCCGGAAAACAGCCGGAGTTTGCCGAGTTTCTTTCCCGGGGCTACGCGCTTAAAGGCCATTATGCCGGGCAGACGCCCCAGTGCTTTGCCTTCGGCGGCGCCAACCTGGCCCGCAAATACGGCCCGGCGTGGCCGCAGGCCGCGCGCGCGGTGATTCACAAACGCCTGCGGAGCTGGGGCATTAACACCATCGCCAACTGGTCCGACGAAGCCACGCGCCTGATGCGCCTGACCGCCTACACCGACACCATCGGGAGCGGCCGCGCCAGGATGATCGCAGGGAGCGAAGGTTACTGGGGCAAGTTCCCGGATGTGTTTGATCCCGGCTTTGCGGAGTCGCTGCGCCGCAGCCTGGAGCCAAAGAGAGCAAAGAGCGCGGGCGACCCGTGGTGCATCGGCTACTTCTCGGACAATGAAATGTCCTGGGGGGATGACCTCTCGCTCGCCCTTGGGGCGCTCAAGTCTCCGCCGGACCAGCCCGCCAAGCGCGCCTTCCTCAGCGACCTGAAGGCCAAATACGCAGAGATTGCCAAACTGAACCAGGCCTGGAGCGCCAATTATGCCTCCTGGGAGGCCTTGCTGGCCAGCCGCCAGGCGCCTGACCAGGAAAAGGCGCGCGCGGACCTGGCGGCCTTTTACACCAAGGCGGCCGAGCAGTATTTCCGCACCGTGCGGGACACCCTCAAGGCGGTGGCGCCCCACCAGCTCTATCTCGGCTGCCGCTTTGCCTGGGGCAACGCCCGCGCCGCCGCGGCCGCGGCCAAGTACTGCGATGTCGTCAGCTATAACCTTTATCAGCGCAGTGTGGCCGAATTCAAATTCAACGGCGGGGCCGACGTGCCGCTGATGATTGGAGAGTTCCATTTCGGGGCCTTGGATCGGGGCATGTTCCATACCGGGCTGGTGCCGGTGGCGGACCAGGAGGCGCGGGCGCTCGCCTACAAGGACTACGTGCAGGGGGCGTTGCGGCACCCGCAATTCGTCGGCTGCCACTGGTTTCAATACCACGACGAACCGGTCACCGGCCGCCAGTACGACGAAGAGAATTACCAGATCGGCTTCGTGGACGTGGCCGATACCCCCTATGCCGAGACGGTGCGGGCGTGCCGGGACGTGGGTTACAACCTCTACAAGTAGTCCAAGCTCCAGGGTCGCAGGCCCAAGCCCGAGCGGAGCGCCTGTAAAGACGGCTCTATGCACCCGTGCAAAAACAACTCCGGTGATTTGGGCGTAATTCTAACGAACTGCCTTCGCCTGGCGTCCGAGCGTGGAGCGTGAAAGCGCGGATCGTAGCGGCGTCGAAGTCCCGATGGCCGTCGGGACTCCACGCTCTCACGCTTCACGCTCCACCCAAGCAGCCAGATCTCGGAATTTATTTTTGCACGCACCCTTATCTTGCCTCCGCTTTTAGTCCCTCCAAAGCGCTGCCGTCGGGCTGGCGGATACGGCAGCAGAAGCCCCAGTCGCCGCTCCGGTTGGTGACCTTGACCAGCAGGTCGTTCCAGCCCTCTTTGAGCTTTGCCTGCGCGGCATCCTGCCGGGGCGCCAGGCCGCGTTCCGTGTTGTTGGCGTGCACCACGGCGCCGTTCAACCAGGCCTTGAGGCCGTCGTCGCTGCCGAACTCCAGTCGCACTTCCTGTGCCTGCGGCGACCAAACCCGCGTGCGCGCATAAGCCACCACGTCGTCACCACCCCCGAGCGCTTCGGCCAGGTTGATAGCCCAGGTTCCGACGCCTTTGGTAATGCGCGTCCATTTTATGTCCGTGGCCTCTGGCCGCTCGGGTGGGAGCACGAGGTCAAACAGGGAGTGGGCGTCCTTGTCCTTCTCCTGGTAGGGTCCAGAGCCAACCCACTCGAGGAGATAGCCCTCGAATTGTTCAATCTGGTTGATGACTTCCTGGCCTTTTTGGCGAAGGCCGGCATCGGTCGTGACCGCCAAGGCATCTTTCACCACGGCTTTGGCGCGCGGGGCGTCCCGCTGCCGGAGCCGGTCCGCGATCTCTATGGCCGCCAGGGCCGCTTCCGCGCGGAGTTGGTCGTTCGTCAAACACGGCTCGACCAGCTTGAGGGCGGCGACCGGTTCCGCCGCGCCCAGGCTGCCGAGCACCAGCTTCTTGTCCTCCGGGCGCTCCGCCAACTCCATCGCCCGGGCATACATGGTGGCAGGGTCCTTCGACAGGCCCGCCATGCGGACAAAGCCGCGCAGCGCCACCACCTTGCTGGTAGCGTCGGTGGCCGCGCGCACCTGCGCCAGGAGGTCCTCCGCCGGCGCCGCATCAGGCCAATCCGCCAGCGCCCGCAGCGCCCCTTCGCGAACCCCGGCGTTCTCGTCCTTGAGCGCGGTCCGCACCGCCCCCAGCGCGCCGGACGTTCCACTCCTGCTCAGCAACCGCAGCAGCACGGGCTTGGCGCTCGCCGGGGCGCCCGCCAGCGCCGCCAGCACCGGGGCGGCCTGTTTCTCCGGGTCGGGCACCCGTTGAAAAGCTGTGGCCACCGCCTGCTCGACTTCCATAAGGTCGTCCGCCTCCCGGAGCTTGGGGACAAGCCCAAGCAGGTCGCCCAGAGTGCGTTCATCGGCCAGGACACCCAAGGCCTTGATGGCCTCGCGGCGCACGGCACTTTCACCTCCGCCGGCAAGCTGTAGCAGTTCACCGACGGCCCCTGTGGCCCGCCGGCCGGCAATGGCCCGGATGGCTTCGATCTGTCCTTTCGGCTCGGCCGAACCGAGGGCGCGCACCAGCGCCTGGCCTGCATCTCCGCGGCTGATTTGCAGCAAGCCGGCCCTGGCGGCCTGCTGTTCCCGGCCGCTGCTCGTGGCGGCCGCGCCAACCAGCAGGTCCACCGCCGAGGCCTCGCCCACGGCGCCCAGGGCCTCGTAAGCGGCAGCGCGCACCGTCTCGCTCGAGCTCTTGGCTGCCGCCAGCACCGCCGGGGCCGCGCCGGCATCGTTGCGCGCCGCCAGGGCGCCGAGCAACAGTTCCTGCCCCTCAGGCGGCAGCGTCGGCAGCAATTCCGCCAGCGCCCTGGTTACTGCCTCCCCGCTCGCGCTCCGCGCCAACCCGATCGCCGCCGAGCGGAAGCGGGCGTCCGGGCTCCTGATGGATTCCACCAACGAAGGCAGAGATTGTTTGGCGCCGGTCGCCAGGAGCCCGCGCAAGCCCGCGAGGCGGAGGTGCTTTGGCTGGTCGGGCGCGTAAAAAACCTCGTAAATCCGCATGGCCGCCGCCTTTTGCCCGTCAGCCAGCAGACGGTCGGCCGCCAGCAAGAGGGCGGCCTCAATCCGCCGGCGCAGATTGGCCTGGGCTTTGAGGCGGGCGGCCTGGAGGGCCGTCATAGCCCTTGGCCCGCCGATTTTTCCAAGCGCGGTGGCCGCGGCCTCGGCCACCACCGCATCCGGGGAGTCCAGCAGTCGCTGCAGGTCCGGCACCGCCGGCTCGTACCGCTTGTCACCCAGCGAGTTCACCACGCCGGCCTGGAGTTTGCCGGAGGTCTTGCCCAAAGCCCGCTGCAGCGCCGCGGCAGCGGCTGGGTCCTCGTTCCGGCCCAGGGCAAAGCGCGCGATATGTGACAACTCCGGGTCGGTGAGCAAGGCCTCAAGTTGCGGCACCGCGCGGGCTGTACCGATAGTAAAGAGCTGGCGGCAGACGAATTCCTTGCCGTCGCGCGTGGCCGGTTGGCGGAGGACCTCCAGCAGGCGGGCTTCAACTTCCGCGCGCTGGCCGGGGTCTTTGGCAGCCTGAACCACAATCTGCTCGACCAGGCCCAGCGGAGCGGCGTCGTTCCCGTAGGCGAAAGCGGCCACTGCCTTCAGGGCCTCGTCGAGGCGGCCCAGGGGGTCGGGTGGCGCGGCGCAGGCGTTGGCGCCAGCCAGCAGACCAAGGCCGACGAGCAAGGCGAGCCGCGCCGGGGAGAGTTTCTGAGCCGGCCGGTCACAGCGCCGGGCAAAAGCATTCAGGACCATTCTTGGGGCCCAGTTGCGTGAGACTCCAGGTTTCATGGTGTCCTCCTTATCTTCAGGCCAGCGTCCAGGGTTCGCGCATCGGCCGGTCGAGCCAGCGGGCGGCTTCCGGGTCGCCGATGATTTCCTCTTTGGCCGGGTCCCAGCGAAGGCGCCGGTTGAGCCAGTAGGCGATGTTGCCCAGGTGACAATGCGAGGCCGTGCGGTGGGCGATTTCGATGTCGCGGAACGGCCGTTCCCGCGTCCGCACGCAGTGGAGAAAGTCGCCGAAGATTCCGCCGCGCCCCTTGTAGTTGGCTATCTGGAGGTCGGGCAACGGCGGCTCGGCGGCGTTCTGGCTGCGCGCCGGCACCTCGCCCTGCGTACCTCGGAAAGAAAGCAGCCCGCCCCAGCCGCCCCCATGGTAAATGCGAACGCCATTGGCGAACACATAAGTCAGTTGCGGGTGTTCCTTGCCGTCCGGCGGGATAATCTCGACCGGGCCGGTCTGGTGCAGGTTGCAGGCAAAGAGCGCCCCGCCAAACCCGTGACACCCCCAGTCGGTCATGCCGCCGCCCGAATAATCCCGGAACGGCCGGAACCCGCCCGCGATCAAGCTGGGGTGGAAAGGCCGCCAGGGCGCCGGGCCCAGCCAGAGGTCCCAGTCCACCCCGGGCGGCGTCGGCACCGGGGGCAGATAGCACGGGCCTGAGGGTTCGCCCACATTGACCCAGACCTCCCGCACCTGGCCGATGGCCCCGCCGCGCACCATCCGGTGGAACCAGTTGTAATCTTCCCAAACCCGCTGGCTGCCTCCGGAAAACACCCGCCCGTAGCGGCGCGCCGCCTCGGTCATGGCCCGGCCCTGGCGCACCGTCAGCGATTCGGGCTTTTCACAATAGACATCCTTGCCCGCCTTGATCGCCTCGGTGCTGATCAGGGCGTGCCAGTGATCGGGCGTCGCAATGAGCACCGCATCGATCTCCGGACGCCCGAGCACTTCCTGGAAATGGCCGCACGACTGGCAGTCGCGGTTGCCGTATGCGCGATCCACCATCGCCTTGGCCTCCTGCCGGTGTTCGGCCACGACGTCGCACACCGCCACCACTTGCACTTCCTGGAAACCCAGGAACCCGCCCATATCCCCGCGGCCCTGGCCCCCCAGGCCGATGCACCCCATCACGATGCGCTCGTTGGCGCCAAACCCGCGCGCGGGCAAGACCAGGGGAGCGGTGGCCAGGGCCGCGGCCGTCCGCGCCAAAAACGCGCGGCGAGTCAGGAAGAGGTTTCCATGCATAAACAAAATCAGATTCAGTTTGTTCGCCGCATATTAGTACCGGGGAAAGGCGATTGACAAGACCCAGGTTGCGGCCCCGCGAGCCGTGCGCGCCTCTGGGCGGTTGTGCATACGCAGCCCCCTCTAGCAGGGCTGAAAGCCCAAACCATCGCTCGACCCTCCGCGGCAAAGCCGCTCCCTGCTTGCGACCTCGGGAGCAAAAACACCGCCAAATCTCCCAATACAGCCAATACAGCCAATGGAGCGTTTGGCATCCGGCCCAAAACGCGCTATAACCAGCACCCGGTGAATGCCAAACTGACAGCGCCGCTTCACTTCGCGCCCGGCCACGAGCCGGTTCCTGCCCGTTTCCGCGCGCCGCCTCCGCCACCCTCAGAGCGCACCGGACATAACGAATGAAAGCCATCAGCATCTTGAACGACGTCATCGGACCCGTCATGCGTGGGCCATCCAGCTCGCACACGGCGGGTTCCTATTACCTCGCGGCACTGGCGCGGTCGCTCTTAGGCGAGCCACCGGTTGAGGCCGAGTTTACCTTCGACCCCGCCGGCAGCTACGCGCGCTGCTACCAGGCCCAAGCGTCCGACCTCGCGTTCACTGCGGGATTGCTGGGCTGGTCCATCACGGATGAGCGTTTCCCCCGCGCCCTGGCGCTGGCACCGGCGGAGGGATTGCAGGCGCGTTTCCGCGTCGAACCTCTGCCCGGAGCCACTCATCCCAATACCGTGCGCATCCAGTTGCGCGGGCGCGCCGGGGGCGCGCTTGAAATGACGGGACAATCAGTGGGCGGTGGGGCGGTGGAAACCGTCTCGGTCGAAGGCTGGCCTGTGCGGCTCACCGGTTGCTGCCACGAGACGCTGGTGGAAGTGGAGGCGGGAAGCGAAGGCCTGGCCCGCGCCGCACTGGAGGCGGGCGACGACAACCTGGCGGCGCTCCTGCGGTTTGCGGGCGACGGCGGTGTGTTGCTGTTCGCGCAGCGCCGCAATCCTCTGCCCGTCGAACTGCGCGACCGGCTGGCGGCGCTGCCGGGCCGCCCGCGCCTGTTTCAGGGAGCGTCACTGAGCTTCGTGAAAAAGGGACCGCAGCTTTTCGACAGCGCCGCGGGCATGGTGAAACTCGCCGACAGGGAGAACCTCTCGCCGGGCCAGGTGGCCGCGCGCTACGAGGCCGCGCTGCTCGGCTTGTCCGAGAACGAGGTCGTCGCCGAGACGGCGCGGCGGGTGGACATCATGGTCGCGGGCGTGCGTCGGGGTCTGGGCCAGGATCTGCCGAGCATGCAGCTCCTGCGCCCTACGGCGGCGCGCATTTACAAAGCCGACGCGGATGGACGCCTCGCCATCGGGGGATTTCACACGCGCGCCGCTGTCCGCGCCATGGCCGCCATGCATGTCAACTGCGGCAAAGGCGTCGTCTGCGCCGCGCCGACGGCGGGTTCGGCGGGCGTGCTTCCCGGGGTACTGACGACGTTGCACGAAGAAAAGAATGTGGAGCGTGAGAAGCTCGCGCTGGCGTTGCTGGTGGCGGGCGCCGTGGGCGTCATCGTGGCCGAACGCGCAACGTTCGCGGCGGAGGTGGCCGGGTGCCAGGTCGAGGTTGGCGCGGCGGGGGCGATGGCGGCGGCGGCCGTGATCGAAGTCGCGGGCGGCACGATGCGCCAGGCGTGCGACGCGGCGGCCATCTCGTTCCAAAACACGATGGGCACCGTGTGCGACCTCGTCCAGGGCATCGTCGAGATTCCGTGCCATACCCGGAACGCCGCGGCCGCCTCGGCAGCATTCGTCAACGCGGACCTGGTTCTGGGCGGCTACCACAATCCCATTCCGCTCGATGAGACGATTGACGCCGTCTATGCGGTGGGCCTTGTCATGCCGGCGGAATTGCGCGTGACGTCGCTGGGCGGTCTGGCGGCGACGCCTTCGGCCAAGGCGCTTCCCAGACTCGATGGCGGTGGGGCCTCCCACCCATGAACGTGTTACCCATGAACGCAAATCAGCTTTTGTTCCTGTCCGCTGCGGATGTCCGGCGCGCCCTGCCGATGCGGGAGGCGGTGGAGGTGATGAAGAGCGCCTTCGCGGCGCTGTCGGCCGGCCAAGCGGTGGCGCCGCTCCGCTCGCACGTTGAGGTGCCCGAGCATCAGGGCGAGTTGCTGCTCATGCCCTGTTACCAGCCGGCTGCGGCTGCCTTGAGCCTGAAAGCGGTAACCGTGTTCGACGGCAACCCCGCCCGCGGACTGCCGCGCATCCAGGCGCTGGTCACCCTGTATGACGGCAGCACGGGCCAGCCGCTGGCCATCCTGGAGGGCGCATCCCTCACCGCCTTGCGCACGGGTGCCGCCTCGGGCGCGGCCACCGACCTGCTGGCCCGCCGCGAGGCTTCAACCGTGGCCATCCTTGGAGCGGGCGCCCAGGGCCGCACCCAGTTGGAAGCCGTCTGCGCCGTGCGGACCATCAGGAGGGTCTGGGTCTTCGACGCCAATCCGCCGGCAGCGCAAGCTTACGCGAGAGAGATGAGCGCCGCGACCGGACTGACCGTCGTAGCCACCACGAGTGCAGCGGAAGCCGTACGCCAGGCGGACATCATCTGCGCCGCCACGTCCGCGCGTTCGCCGGTCTTCGCCGATAGCGACCTGAAAGCGGGCGTCCACCTCAACGGCGTTGGTTCCTACCATCCCGCGGTGCAGGAGGTCCCCGCGGAAACCGTGCTGCGCGCCCGGGTGGTGGTGGACCATCGCGAGTCCGCGTTGGCGGAGGCTGGCGATCTCCTGGTGCCTATTCAACAAGGCCGCTATTCCGCCGAACGCATCGCGGCAGAGCTGGGTGAAATCGTCAGCGGTCGCAAGCCGGGTCGTGCCGACGACAGCGAAATCACCTTTTTCAAATCCGTGGGCGTGGCCATTCAGGACTTGGCGGCGGCCTCTCGCATCCTCACCCACGCCCGGCAACTGGGTCTGGGAACTTCGGTTAAACTCTGATTTCGGACCCGCCTCCTGTCCCGACGCGTCGGGATTCAGTCACCCATCTGGTTCTAGCGCCCGGCGGCAGGTGAGAGCAATTCACGCACTTTCGAACCGGAAGGAACTGGTCTGGTGTGTATTCGCTTCGCATACACACTACCTTGAGAGCATTTCACACACTTTAACCGAAAGGAAGTGGGGGCACCAGGCCAGGGCCAGTTCGGACCCTTTGACTTTCCTTTCTTTCATGTGCAAGTGCTTGGAGTCCTGGCATTTTCAGTAAATGTGGGCATTTCACCATACGCTGAAATTGGGAATTTGGATGAAATAACACTTGCAAATTTCACTAAATAAATGATTTTCACCGTGTGGTGAAAAGCGCAAAAACACTGAAAGAGAGCGAACTGAGAGCCGAGTTCGAAGCACTCCTTCGTACCCTGCTGGGGCGTGTGCCGTTCTTGAAAGTCGAATCTTTGAAGTCGGAAGCGTTGCTTTCCAGTAATCGCGGAGGTGAGACGGAGAGACCGGACTGGCTGGCCGATGTCCGCGCCAAAAACGCGCGGCGAGTCAGGCAGAGGTTTCCACGCATAAACAAAGTCAGATTCAGTTTGTTCGCCGCATATTAGTACCCGGCAAAGGCCATTGACAAGACCCAGGTTGTGGCCCCGCGACCGCTGCGTAGCGTGGCGGGGCTTTTAACGTGCGCTGTGCGGAGCTTTCCGCGCGGCACGCACGCAGCCTCAAGCTCTCGCCCATTCCCATAAAGCCGGGCTTTTTCGTCCGCCATTGGCGCGGGATTCGCCATGGGGGCGGACGTGAGTTGAGACCGGGGGGCTTTTTTCCAGGCCGGCCACGGTGCCGGAAGCCGGAGTGAGCGTAGGCACGCGCAAGAAAATCAACAAGCTGCGCAAGACCCTTGAAAAATAAGGGCCAAATCGCGTTTTCCGCCCCAAACTCTAATAGAACTTCCGTTGTTATGCAAAGATTATAGGACTCACTCCTTCGTCGCAGCTGTGAGCATTGGTGGGGGGTCGCAACCGCCGAGCATTGGGCCGACGAGGACTTGCCATGCGAAAGCGCCTCGGCTACTGTCCCCGGCATGAGCCTCCGTGGCAAAATGGACCCCGCAATCGCGAAACATCTTGCGGATCAAATTCGTGGTGTCGGCAAATCAGCGAAAACTGAAGAGGACGTCCGATTCCATACGGAAACTGCCCTCAAACACCACCTCGCTCAACTAGGAATCTCCACAACCGCCTCCTACGAGCAGCCGATCACCCTGCTTCAGGGTTCAGGCAGTGCGGACGCAGTCTATGGCTTCGGAATCATCGAGTACAAGCGCCCTGGTGTTATCGCCACGGCCAACGGCCTGAAGTCCATTGTCGAACAACTGGCTTCATATCTCACCGGAAAGGCTCGCGAGCTAGCGCCAACCAAACCACTTGAGCCCATCAAGAAGATGATTGGCATCGGCATTGACGGGGTACAAGTCATGTATCTGCGGTACGCAGCTTCCGAAAACCGAGCGAGGTATTTCCAGCCGGTCTCGCTTGAAACCCAACTCGAATTCTTTAGGCCAAAGGGCTTCAAGCGGGGCGGGTTCCAGATTGTCGGCCCGATGCCCGTTGACGAAGCCAGCATGGACTGGCTGCTCTACTCGCTCCAGTTCTTCCATCGCCGAGCCCTCGAACCCCACTCGCTCGCGGAGGTCTTTGGCCCTGAGGCCGTGGTTGCATCCGCGACCATCAACGCTCTCTATCACAGGCTGCTGACCACGAGCAACCGCCGCGTCGAGATGTTCTTCAAGCAGTGGGACATGATCTTCGGTGTCATCTACGGCCAAGAACTGGAGCGCGGCGACGCCGCCGCCAAAGAACTCGCCAAGCTCTACAACATCGCCGACAAGCCCGATCTCAAGAAACTGCTCTTTGCTGTCCACACCTATTACGTTCTGCTGATGAAGATGCTTGCCGCGGAACTCATCTCTTTGCAGGAAGGCTCGTGGTTCGCGTCCTTCACTGCCGAGATCGAGGCCGCCAGCGGTGACATACTAAAGGGTAAAATCGAGCACCTCGAAAACGGGGGGCTTTTCAAGCAGTTCAATATCGTCAACTTCCTGGAAGGCGATTTTTTCCGCTGGTATCTCGACATCTGGGACGCCGCCCTCGCTCAAAATCTGCGGCACATGGCCATCGCGCTCCAGCAATTCGAGCCGGCCACGGCCACCATTGACCCCGACGCCACACGGGACCTGCTGAAGAAGCTGTACCAATACCTTCTGCCGCGCCGCGTTCGCCACGACCTCGGCGAGTACTACACGCCCGACTGGCTGGCCGAGCGCCTCATTCGCCAAATCGGTTACGACGGCAACCCCGACAAGCGGATCCTCGATCCGTCATGCGGCTCCGGCACATTTCTTTCGCTCTGCATCCGCAAAGCTTTCGACTACGCCGACCGTTACCTGGTTCGCCCTGAGGACCTCGTCAAGAAGCTCCTTGCCAACATCGTTGGTTTTGACCTGAATCCGCTCGCCGTGATCGCCGCTCGCACCAATTTCCTGCTCTCCCTTGGCACGCTCATCAAGAAAGCCCCCCACCTTGAAATCCCGGTTTATTTCTGCGACTCCATCTTGACGCCAGCCGAGTTTGCCAGCGAGGGCGAACTGCGACTTGGGGGACGCGATCGTCATGTCGATACCTGGGTTGGAAAATTCTCCTTCCCTTCGGAGGTGATTGAAAAGGAAAAGATCGAAAGAGTGTGCGGACTCATCGAGGAATCCGTGCAGTTGAGGCGCACGAGTGCGCAATTCCTCGAAAAACTCCGAGCTGCCGTAGGTAAACTCGACGCGGATGGCGAGAAACTGCTCGCTGACGTCTTCGCTCGCATCGCGAAGCTCAACGATGATGGTCGCAACGGCATCTGGGCGCGCATCTTGAAAAACCAGTTCGCACCAATCTTCGTCGGCAAACGCACATTCGACTTCGTCATTGGCAATCCGCCGTGGGTCAACTGGGAGAGTGTATCCGACGCCTACAGGGAAGCGACAAACCCGTTGTGGGTGAGGTACGGTTTATTCTCCCTAACGGGCCACGCCGCCCGACTGGGGGGCGGCAAGAAGGACCTGTCAATGCTCTTCACCTACGCCTGCCTCGACAACTATGCGAAACAGAACGGGCGTCTCGGATTTATCATCACACAGTCCGTCTTCAAGACCGAAGGCGCAGGGGATGGCTTCCGGCGGTTCCGGTTGGGGGATCGCGAGCCCTTCAAGGTTCTGCAGGTCGACGACCTGAGCGATTTCCAGCCGTTCGAAGGAGCCACGAACAAAACAGCAATCGTCACCTTCCAGAAAGGTAAGCCAACCAAGTACCCGGTCGAGTATGATTGCTGGCGCAAGAAGGCAAAGGCAACGATCAGTTTGGAGGACCAACTCGACGAGGTACTCCAGAAGGTCGAAGTCAAACGATGGAGTGCTCAACCGGTTGACGACGAGAACACCTGCAGCCCTTGGCTTACCGCCCGCCCGAAGGCGCTTGAGGCCGCTCGGAAGGCGATTGGGTCGGCGGCATACCGCGCCTATGCCGGAGCATGCACATGGGCTAATGGTGTGTACTGGCTCGAAATTACCGGCAAGAACAACGCCGGCCAAGTCGTCGCCCGCAACCTCAGCGACGTAGGCAAGCTCGAAGGCATCCAGGCGGTTGAGGCCGCGCTCGAGCCAGATTTGGTGTTCCCTCTCCTGCGCTGGCAAGACGTGCGTCGGTGGCGGGCTACGCCAGCCGTATTTCTGCTGAATGTCCAAAACCCGAAAGAGCGGCGTGGCTATGACGAGGACTGGCTCAAGGACGAACTCCCACTGACCTACGCCTACCTACTCAAATTCGAGAAGTTGCTTCGCCAGCGGTCTGGTATGCGAAAGTACTTCTGCGACGAGCGCGGTAAGCCCTTCGCAGCCTTCTATTCCATCTACAACGTGGGTGAGTACACGCTGTCACCGTACAAGGTTGTCTGGGGTCGAATGGGGAACGAGCTCGCGGCCGCTGTTGCAGAAGCCCACATCAACCCGCATATAGGTAAAAAGCCGCCAGTGCCACAGGAGACTGTAATGTTCGTCCCTTGTGACGACCGAACCGAAGCGCATTTTATCTGCGGCCTGCTCAATTCGTGCGTCGCCAACTTCGTGGCAAGGTCCTACAGTACAGGCAAAAGCTTCGCGTCGGCTCATCTGCTCCATCACGTCCGTCTGCCGAAGTTCGACGCGATCGACAAGCGGCATCAGCGCCTGGCCGAACTCAGCGCGAGGGCTCACCAACTAGCGGCCGAAACCACGGAAGTGCCGGAAAAACGGCTACCAGAGGTGGAAGCCGAGATTGATGAACAGGCTGCTGCCGTGTGGGACATCACCAGCACCGAGCTTCGCGACATTCAATCAAGCCTAGCCGACCTGCGGTGACGTCATTCCCTGTTTGTGTTCTGCCGGAAAGGCGGAAACGGTCAGTCCTATAATCTTTGCATCTTGCTGCTTTCATGCTGCTGTTTCCATCCGTGTCATCTGGGTGAGGCGGCGCCGCTTGGGTTTCCAGGCTTTGGGTTGTTTCCAGGTCAGCCATTACGGCCATAGCCTACGATACCGCCAGCCTGTTTCCTGGTCAAGCAGGTTTGTCTGCCTGGCGACGGCCTCTTCCCGGCCGGGTCGGCGCAGAACCGGCTCCGCTCCCGCGCGACCTCCAGCCGCCGCCCCCCCCCTCAGCCGCCACGACAGCCAACGCCCATGCATTGGGCCAAAACCGCCAAAAGACCGGCACAACTTCCCCCTTGACACCTCCTCCCCGCCTGGCAGGGTGGAGCCAGAATGAGCGGGACACAAAACCAATCCTCCCTCACCCGCGCCAGCGTCAACAAACCGGCGGCGCGTCAAAAAGCAAATCCCTATTCGATGACAGGGATCGCGATGGCCGTGGCGATTCTGGCGCCGGTCTTGTGGGTCCACGCGCATCAGGCCTCGCCGCAAATTCCGGATCCGGTCCGGTTGCAGATGAATGCACGGGTGATCCAGGGTGAAACCTACTCGGTCGTCGATGGCAATGCCTACAAGTTCGGCCGGGCGACGAGTTCTTGGAGCTTCTTCGACGATCTCTACGATCCGAAGTTCTTCGCCAAGAACTACGTGGTGCAGGATGGCAAGGTGCTTCGCCGCGACGAGAGCACGGGCAAGCTGTATGAAATGAGCAAGCGATTCCGGTCGGGCTTCGAGGATGCAGATACGCTTCGGGAGTTGATCGGCGAGAAGTACGGCTGGACCTCCTTCGTCCTACAGTCCCCGAAGACGCCGACGGTCCCCGAGTACGTGAAACTCCGCGCGGGCATCCTGCAGGGCAAGGCCGATTTCATGGAAAACCGCCTCGAGCCATCGACGGATCAGGCACATACCGGGAAGCAGTCCTTGCGGGCCTATTCCGTCGCCAAATCCCGGAGCATGCAGTGCGCCAAGGCGCATATCGAGAGCGAGTTTCTGCACTTCGTCAAGGGCGACGACTATTGGTTCTCGGGCTGGTACTTCATCGCGTCCGGCATGCCATACACCATCGCGGATATCAAGTCGGCCTGGATCAAGATGTGCCCGGGGCTGCGTCTGGTGCTGGAAAATGGCGAGCCGCAATTCGAGCTTAAGTGGATGGACAAGCCGCGCTACCGGCAGTCAGTCCAGCCGCCGGCCAAGTTCCCGAAAGGCCGGTGGGTTCATGTCAGGATCCACCTGACGTTGTCGGACCAGAACGACGGGGTAAACGAGTTATGGCTTGACGGCCGGCAGATCATCCGGGCCAAGGGCCGCAACCTGCCGCTGACGGACACGATCTACAACCATCTTGAGGTGGGTATCACCGCCGCGTTTGAAGAGGCGGTCGTGTTCGTGGATGATGTGGAGGTCTCGGACACGCCTTTGGCGGAGCCGCCAGAGCTGCGCGGGGAAGAGTCCAGGAAAGGGTCACTTCTATAATCTCTGCATCTTGCTGCTTTCATGCCGCCGTTTCCTTCCGTGTCCTCTGTGGCAGGGGTCAGTCCTAGAATTATGACACTTTGGCAGCATCTCACTTATTTCCACTTATATCCACTTAACGGCCCGCTGCCTCAATGACTCTAAGCAGTAAGCGAGGTGCAGGTCATCGGGAGTCCTACGCGCCTTAGTGCCATCTTAAACGCTCGTTGGAATTAAAGCTCCGTATCTTCTGCGACGGTGAGGGTGACCGGGCCGAGCAACCCGGATTCGAGGAGGGGGTCGGTCCGCTTCCAGAGGCGCCAAGTGGTGAAGGTGAGGCGTCCGGCGGGGCTGGGTTTGCCTTCCAGGAGCCACTGTGGCCAGGCCTTGAGGGTCCCCTCCGGATTGCGCTCGCTATCCTCCGGCAACTGCTCGTCGCCGACCAGGCGATTAGGCCAGAGATTGATCACGCGGACCTCGAGTTTGTTTTGCCCGGAGGTAGCCGCGTCGGTGATGTCGAGCCGGAAAGGCGGTTTCCAAAGCGAACCGAGGTCCTGGCCGTTAAGCTTCACCTGGGCCATGACCTCGACCCTGCCCAAATCCAGGAACACCCTTTTGCCCCTGGCGAGCATCCCGGGCGGCAACTGGACGGTCTTGAGGTAAGTGGCGGCGCCGGAAAAGAACTTCACCCCAGGCTCAGGATGGGCGGTCCAGGAGATCAGGCGGTCAAACGTAACTGCCGGCGGCGCGCCGAGGTTCGGAGCGAACTGGATTTGCCACGGGCCGCTGATTTCAAGGGGCGCCGGCAACGAGGAGACCTTCCGCTCGCGCCGTTGGCCGGCGGCGGTCCGCACTTGAAAAGTCCCGGGTTGAAAAGCCAGCAACCGCAGGCGGCCGGGCGAACGGCCATGGACCTCCGCCACGCGCTCGGCTTGAGCGAGGACAGGCTGCTTGAGGTCGATGATCTCGGGGTCAGTGGCCCGCGCGGAGACGGGTTCGCCATTTCTGGTGTATTCCAATTCCAGCGTTTTCACGACCAGCACGGCGGGGTCGTCCCCTTCGGCCATGCGGGCCACCTGGAAGCTGGTTTCGCCGGCATCGACCAGGCGCTGCACGCGTTCCCGCACGTCGCGGGTGCGCTGAGGATCGTCAAGCACCCCGTAGCGGGCCTTTTCCACCGTGATTTTCAAGGTCTCCGCCGTGAGATAAATCAGGCTGGGGTCTTGAGCTTTCACCGAGTAATCCTTGCCGACGATGCTGTAGTCCACGGTGAGCGTCTTGACCACATTCGGGGCGGGGTCATCGCCCTCTGCCAGGGCCGAAACCGGGAAGCTGGATTCGCCGCGCTCGACCAGGCGCTGCACTTTTTCCCGCACATCGCGGGTGCGTTGCGGGTCGTTTGGCACGCCGTAAAGGGCCTTGCGCACCAGCACTTGAGGCGCCGGCTCGGGCACCGCTGAGAGGAGCGGTTTGCCATCTCGGGCCAGCGTCACGATGCTATCTTCCTGGCCCCGCCCGGCCCGGAAAACGACGAAGACCGAGCCGCTGGGTTCCAGGGACAGGGCGACGGTGGTGACGCCGCCCCGCTCCTGCCAGACCGGCGCGCGCTCCCGGCGCCCACTCTCAGGCCACCACAACTCGGGCGCTTTGCCGCTCACGCGGAAAGTGGCCGTCGTGGTCAGCCTGCGGGCCGCGGGATTGGCCACGAAATAAAGGTCCGTGCCGCCGGCGGTGCGATGGATGTGGCGGAGGGGCTGACCGCTGACGAAGTCGGGTGAGATGCCGGACCGGCGCAGCACTTTCTCCGGCTCGGTCGGCCAGACCACGCGTCCCTGGCCCAGGGGGCGCTCGGTGACCTTAGCGCCGTCGCCATCACCCCAGATTTGGGCGGCGAGCTGCTTGACTTCCGCGTCACACTGGGGATAGCCGCTGAGGCTTGGGGAATGTTGGGGCGGAGCGCCGATGATGGTCGCGCCGGCCTCGGCGAGGTCCTTGAGCTTGCGCAGCAACCGGGGAGTCATGGTCTGGGTCGGCGGCAAGACAAGGACCTGGTAGCTCATGCCATCGGGCAGGACGAGGCGGTGGTCCTGGACGGCCAGGCGCGTCAGGACGACTTCGGCGCCGCATTCGTCCCAGTCGTAGCCCTGGCGCGGATGGTCGCCGAAGCCCTGGGGCGGAGTCTCGGCCTGCAAATAGCAGATATCGGCCGCGAAGCGGCCTTGGCGGAGCAGGAACTGGCAACGGGCCAGGTAGCGGTGCCAGGCGGGGGTCTGTTCCCACCAGGTCTGGGTGCGTTCATAATGCTGGCCCCAGGGACCCATGGTCATGCCTGGGCGCCGCTCCTGGGGCCAGGGCTGGAGGGCGTAGCGGTGGAAGACAAAACGGTTGATGCCTTCGCAAAACGCCCGGTCGCCCAGGGCCTTGAGGGTGGCCGGGTGCTCGCGCCACCTTTCCTGGTCGGCGGCCGTAAAGGCCTCCGCGCCGACGATGGGCTTGCCATAAACATGCGCGCAGCCGGCCATCCCCTTGCAAGTCTCCATGGCGCCGCTGGGACTCCAAAACTCGCCCATCGGCTCGTCGGCCCGCCCGCCGTAAGGGATAAAATCGCAGGGGCTGCCGTAGGCCTCGACGGTGAAACGCAAGCCGCTGGCCTGGGCCAGCTCGCGCATGTGCCCGGCATAGTTCTCGATCACCAATTCCGAGACCGTCTGGCGCAAGTCCCAAAGGAAACGCTCGGACACCTCGAGGCTGTCAACGACCCGGCCGGTGATGACCGGCAGGAACGGGAACAAGTCATAGCCGCGCCGCTTTTGAAACTCCTCCCGCATCCTGGGGGTCCAGTTTTGGGAGCCGTTCTCCCAACTATCGATGTGCGTCGCCACCAAGCCGGCTCCGCCGCTGCCGGGTTTCAGGTGGCTATCCGTTGCGAGTTGGCCCATCATGCCCGCGAAATTGGCTTCGATGCCCTCCCGGGCGAGCTTGTCGCATTCCAGCCCGCGCCCGGTCTGCGGAGCGGGGGCGTTTTCAACCCCGGTGCTCGTGTGTCCGAGCCGGAGGACCGTCCATTGGCCGGGCGGCACCTCCCAAACCAGGCGGCCCGCAGTGTCGCTCTGTGGAGTGAGGGTGACGATGCGGGAACGCTCGATCACCATTGCGGCGGGTATTTTCTCGCGGGCGATGCTGGGGACGTGTCCGCTATCGAACATGGCCTTGGCGCGCAGGCCCTGGATGCGATAGGGGCCAGGGGCAGGGAAGGCGAGGGCGGCAATATCCCGGTAGAACCCGGCCACCGTTTCGGGCTGCGGCAGCGGGCCTTCGAAGCGGGTGGGGCCGGCCACGTTGGTTTCGCTCCAGACGACCTTCTGCATGGACTGTTCGGGCTTGATCCAGGGGCCGCCGCTGCCATTCCAGCCGGCGTCATTGTTCATGTTTACCTCCAGGCCCAGCCGGCGGGCTTCGCCGACCACGTGTTGGAACAGGGCGCGCCAGGGGGTGCCCATGAAAGCGACCGGGCCGGGCGGGGCGCCCTGGTCGACCTCCATGATGAGCGCGCCGCCGATACCCACGCGCTGCATCGCCTCGAGGTCCGCCGTGATGCCATTGCTGGTAATATTGCCGTTGAGCCAGAACCAATAGACCCAGGGACGGGCGCCCGGGGGAGGCGTGGCAAAGCCTTGCTCGAGCGAATCGGCGCCGGCTGTGCGTCCGGCGAAACTGACCAGCAGCAGCAAGCAACCAAGAGCTGCCTGGCCGGTGCCTTTGAGAGAATTTGATTTCATAACGCGGTGATAGGTTTGCCCTCAGCCCGGCAGCGTCGCAACCCAAATCAAGGGAAATCTCCGAGACCTCCGACTTGCGCGACGCCCGCTCTTTTGGGTTGACGCCCTCCGCCCGTAGTCTAGGCTGCGACTCATGAGCCAGACCAGCAACCAGACCTGTCTCACCGGGGCTGCCCCAAAAACGCCATCTCCTGTCAACCTCAAGCGGTTTGCCGGCTGGGTCGTCGTGGCGTTGTTCATGACTTTGTCGCCGGCGCCAGCGCAAGAGCCGGACGACCTGTATCTGCGCGTCTATAATCTCATTCAGCAGGCCGATGCGTTGAACACGAGCGGTCAGGCCGGCCCGGCCCTGGCCAAATACCGGGCCGCGCAGACCGCTTTGCAGAGTCTGAAAAGGGACAGCCCGCATTGGAATCCCGCGCTGGTTTCTTTCCGATTCAATTACCTGGCCGAAAAAGTCGCCGCCCTCTCGGCGACAGTTTCCACGCCCGCGGTGGGCGGCCCAGCCCCCGCTACGCAGCCGGCTCCACCCGAAACGAAGGCCGCCACCACGGCCGCGACGCCGCAGCTAAAGCTGCTCGAGGCCGGGGCCGAGCCGCGCAAAGTGCTGCGCTTGCATCCCAAGCCCGGCGACAAGCAGACGTTGGGCATCACTCTGAAAATGGCCATGGACATCCAGGCGGGCGAAGCGCAGCGCCAGGCGATGCAAATGCCGGCGATGAAGATGACCATGGACGTGACGGTCAGGAGCGTCTCCGCCGACGGCGACATCACCTACGAGATGGTCATAGGCGACGCCAGCGTGAGCGACGAACCGGGTGTCCTGCCGCAGCTCGCCGAGGCCTTGAAGTCCGCTTTCGCCGGTCTCAAGGGACTCTCAGGCACGGGCACGACGTCCGATCGCGGTTTCAGCAAAGGGACCGAGCTCAAAGTGCCGCCCGGCGCCAACCCCCAACTCCAGCAGGTCATGGAGCAGATGAAGGAATCCATTGCCACGGCCGCCGCCCCGCTGCCCGAGGAGGCGGTCGGCCCCGGCGCCAGGTGGGAGGTCAGGATGCCGCTCAAGTCGCAAGGCATGACCATAGAGCAAACCGTCACCTACCAACTGGTTTCCATCGAAGGCGAGCGCCTCACTGCCAAGAGCACCATCGCCCAACGCGCCTCCAACCAAAAGATAGAAAACCCGGCGATGCCGGGGCTGAAGCTGGACCTCACGAAAATGGTCGGCAATGGCACCAGCGACGTGACGCTCGACCTGGCGCAGCTCCTGCCTCCGGCGCGGACCGTCGGCTTTCACTCCGAGGCCTCCCTGGCAATGGATGTGGGCGGTCAGAAAAACACGATGACCGTGAAGCAGGACGTGAACGCCCGCCTCGAGGCGAAATGAGCCGCTGCCCGCGGTCTCGTGTGGCCGTGGTCCTCCTGGCCCGGTCGGGCTTCGCCTTACCCGCCACGCCCTGCGAAAGTCTTGCCAACCATGATGCCGCAGTCTATGTTCACGTGCATGAGTGCCGACGCGCAAGCCGTCCTGGAGAAGTTCATAAAGCTGCCCCGCGCAGAGCAGTTGAGCGTGTACGAGGCCATCGCGCGCACCGTCGGGCCGCAGGATTACGGCCCGCTTTCCGACAACGAACTGACCGCCATTGCGGCGCAGACGTTTGCGCTGCTTGACGAGGAGGAGACCCGTGCCCATACGCGGTGAGGTCTGGATCGTGGACCTCGGCTTGGCACAAAAGTCGCGTCCAGCGCTTGTCCTGAATCGGTCGTTCAAAGACACCGACCGTGCGCTAAGGATTCGTGCAAAAACAAGTTCCGAAGGCGAGGCGTAATTCCAACATTATTCATAGGGGTAGGGATGGCGGGGTTAGCGCCACCCCTCCCTCCGAACCGGACAGGCGGATTTCCCGCATCCGGCTCTCC